>CALUTU010000012.1 GCA_944323785.1 uncultured Bacteroidales bacterium
ATAGCAGCCCCGGTCATCCGCATGGCGGTAAAGAACCGGCTCAACTGGATAACCGGTACGGTAGCCGTTGCCGCCACAGTTCTCATCGCATTCCTAAAGATATCCCCCATCTGGATCATAATAACAGCCATCTTCGGCGGCCTGATGATGGCCTTCAGCCGGCAGGACAGGCACAATCATAAAAAGGAGGCGGAGAAATGATATTCCTTCAGCTCTTCTGCACTTTTTTTATAATAGGCGCGTTCACATTCGGGGGAGGGTATGCGATGCTGTCCCTGATTCAGAACCAGGTAGTGACCGTACATCAGTGGCTCACCCCGGAGGAGTTCACCGACATCGTGGCCATATCCCAGATGTCCCCGGGTCCGATAGGCATCAACAGCGCGACCTACATCGGCTACTCCGTGCCCCATGCCATGGGATTCAGTCCAGCCATAAGCGTACTTGGCTCGCTGACGGCGACCATAGCGGTAGTCCTGCCCTCATACCTGCTGGTACTGTGGATCTGCATCCTCTTCGAGAGATTCAAGAACAATCCCTGGTTTGCGTCCATCCTGAAAATAATGCGACCGGTCACGATAGGCATGATCGCCGCGGCGGCCATCATTCTTATCACCCCATACAATTTCATAGACTGGTGGAGCTGGGCCCTGTTCGCAGCGGCCTTCATCGCCCTGCTGCTGAAAGCCAACCCCATCTGGATCATCATTGCGGCAGGAGGAGCCGGATACCTCATATACGGCTGAGGATGACGCAAAAAGTACCCTTTTGCGTCACCCTCCTGTAGGACTTTTCAATAATTGTCCTTAACTTTGAATGTTCATTCAAAAATAAAGGGCAGACATGAAACGATTTTCCTATTACTGCATATTGACAGCTGCCGCTGCCATTCTGGCTGCATCCTGCAACAACAAAAGCCCGCAGACACCGACTGAGCCGGATACTACGTCGGCATTCGCCAAAGGAGCGGATATAAGCTGGACTACCGAGATGGAACGGGACGGAATAAGATTCAAGACCGCTGACGGTGTTGAAATGGAGTGTACAGCCCTAATGAAAGAACTTGGGCTGGATGCCATAAGGCTGAGAGTGTGGGTTGATCCGCAGGAAGGCTGGTGCGGAAAGGAAGACGTGCTGGTCAAGGCCAGGAGAGCCCAGGAACTGGGAATGCGACTTATGATAGATTTCCACTACAGTGACTGGTGGGCCGATCCGCAGCAGCAGAACAAGCCTGCCGCATGGGCAGACTACGATCTTGATGCTCTTTGCGAAGCCGTAAGCAGCCACACGTCAGATGTACTCACAGCATTAAAGGATGAAGGCATCACCCCCGAATGGGTGCAGGTAGGCAACGAGACTTCCAACGGGATGCTCTGGGACACCGGCAAGGCCGATGTCAGCATGGAATCTTATACGAGACTGACCAATGCCGGATACGATGCGGTCAAGTCCGTCTTTCCCGAAGCGAAAGTGATCGTACATCTGGACCATGGAGACAATCCGGATCTGTATGAATGGATATTCGGCGGTCTTAAGGCCAACGGCGGAAAATGGGATATGATCGGCATGTCCGTATACCCCGAATATTATGTGGCCGACGGACATTATGACGACGGAGACTACAAGGCTGTCGTTGACGCGGTCATATCGAACATCACCTCCCTGTATCTGAAATACGGGACGCCGTGCATGATCTGCGAGGCCGGTATGTCCTGGAACAGGCCTGACGAATCCTACGCTTTCCTGTCCTACCTGATAGAACGGACAAGCGGGCTCAATCTGGGGGCCTGCGCCGGAGTATTCTACTGGGAGCCGCAGACCAACCCGGCCTGGACATCACAGATCTATCAACAGTTGGGATGGAACTCATACGACCAGGGAGCTTTTGACGACAATTTCCGGCCGACCAAGGCCCTGGATGCTTTCAAAGATCAAGAATAAACTATTTGAAAATGAATACAGCCAACATTATCATCAAGACTGCGCTGGCTCTGTCAGTGATGACAGCAGGCGCCGTGACCTCAGTCTACGCCGACACAGACGGGGATGTGAGAAGAGTTATCCTTCTGGACGAAGGATGGAAATTCGGTAAGGGCGAGAATCCCGCACAATGGGAGGACGTCACCATTCCGCACGACTGGGCCATCTACGGCCCGTTTGACCGGGAAAACGACATTCAGACCATCGCCGTAGTTCAGAACGGAGAGGAGACAGCCTCCGTCAAGACAGGACGCACAGGAGGGCTCCCTTACGTGGGGGTCGGCTGGTATGTCCGCAATCTGGATGTCGATATGGAGCAAAGCGCATCCTCCTATTACTGCAAGAGACGGGCTACGCTGGTATTTGACGGAGCCATGAGCGAGGCCAGGGTCTACGTCAACGGCCATGAGGCCATCTTCTGGCCCTACGGCTACAACTCCTTCTACTGCGACATCACTCCGTATCTGACTGAGGACGGAAAAAACAACGAACTGAAAGTCAGACTGGAGAACAAGCCTCAGTCATCGCGGTGGTATCCCGGAGCCGGTCTTTACAGAAACGTCTGGCTCATCGAGACCAATGAGGCCCACATACCCGTATGGGGCACGACCGTCACCACGGAGCTCAACGGGGCCGGAGACACAGCGACTGTTAGACTGGCAACAGAAGTGGAAGGCATACCTGACGGATTCGACATGCAGCTGTCCACTACGATATACGACCGCGACAGCAAAGTCGTAGCCGGTTCCGGAGACTGCACCCTCATATCAGATGACGGGGACGGGCTGGTAAAAGCCGAGCAGACATTCCGCATAACCGACCCGGAACTGTGGTCACCCGAAACACCCAGCCTGTACAAAGCCGAGACAAGGGTAATCATATACCCTACTCCGCCGGAGTTCAAGCCGGGGGAGCAAAGATACGTCCAAGCCAGGAAAGAACTTTGCGACACTTACACCACCACATTCGGTATCAGGACGATAGAAGTCCGTCCCGAAACCGGGTTCTACCTCAACGGACAGAACCGCAAGTTCAAGGGAGTCTGCCTGCACCACGACCTCGGCCCGCTCGGAGCCGCCGTCAACCGCTCCGCCCTGCGGCACCAGCTCACCATGCTCAAGGACATGGGCTGCGATGCCATCCGCACCACACACAACATGCCGGCACCCGAGCTTATACAGCTCTGCGACGAGATGGGCTTCATGGTTGTCGTGGAGAATTTCGACGAGTGGAACGAGGCTAAATGCCTGAACGGCTATCACCGGTTCTTCGACGAATGGGCCGAAAAAGACATGGTCAATATGATACGCCATTACCGCAACAATCCTTCCGTGGTGATGTGGAGCATCGGCAACGAGGTACCCTCCCAATGGTCACCGGAAGGAGTTGAAGTAGCCCGTTTCCTGCAGGACATCTGCCATAGGGAAGACCCCACCAGACCAGTCACATGCGGCATGGACCAGATAGACGCAGTGCTGTCCAACGGATTTGCCGCCGTACTGGACGTTCCCGGATTCAACTACCGCACTTTCAAATATCTGGAAGGATACAACACATTGCCGCAGAAAATGATTTTAGGCAGCGAGACCTCCTCGACCGTCAGTTCCAGGGGCATTTATCATTTTCCCGTAGAGAAAAAGCACACCGCCCTCTACGAAGACCACCAGAGTTCCTCCTACGACCTCGAATACTGCTCATGGTCCAATATTCCGGACGAGGACCTGGCTCTGGCAGAGGATTATCCCTGGACCATGGGACAGTTCGTCTGGACCGGATTCGACTATCTGGGCGAACCCACCCCCTACGACACCGACGCATGGCCCAACCACAGTTCGATGTTCGGGATTATCGACCTGGCCTCCATACCCAAGGACCGCTACTGGCTCTACCGCAGCATATGGAATGAGGACAGTCCCACCCTGCACATTCTGCCCCATTGGAACTGGGAGGGACGCGAAGGCGTCACAACTCCGGTATTCGTATACACATCCTACCCTAAAGCCGAATTATTTATCAATGGTAAAAGCATGGGGTTCAGGGAGAAAGGCGATGAAGACCTGCTGTCGCGCTACCGTCTGATATGGGATGACGTGCGCTATGAACCCGGTGAGATTACGGTCATCGCCTACGATGAGAACAATTTTGAAACCGAACGGAAGACCATACGCACCGCCGGCAAGCCGTACAGGATAGAGCTCGTACCGTCCAGGGACAGCCTTACCGCTGACGGCAAGGATCTGCTGTACGTAACTGTACGCATCGTGGACCGCGACGGCAACCTCTGCCCGCTGGACACCCGGAAAGTACATTTTGAGGTGTCCGGAGCGGGACAGTTCAGGGCCGTGGCCAACGGAGACCCTACCTGCCTGGAGCCTTTCCACGTTCCTGAGATGAGCGCATTCAGCGGACAGCTCACCGTCATCATCCAGAGCGACAGGACTCCCGGTCCGATAACCTTGACTGCCAAGGCCAAAGGTCTGAAGAAGGCCGTACTTGAGACTATTTCCAGATAATTGACAAAAACACTGAGATATGATGAGAGAAAAGATTCACGAACAGTTTCAGAAGCATTTCGGAGGCTCTGGTGAGTTTTACGCCTCTGCCGGAAGAATCAACCTGATAGGTGAGCACACCGACTACAACGGCGGATTCGTGTTCCCGGGAGCCATTGACAAGGGCATGATGGCCGAAATACGCCTCAACGGCACTGACCGGGTACGGGTATATTCCGTAGACTTGGAAGATTCGGCGGAGTTCGGCTTCAGAGAAGAGGACGCGCCCTCTGCATCCTGGGCCAGGTACATATTCGGAGTCTGCATGGAGACCATCAAATACCGCGGGCCGCTGCTGAAAGGATTTGACGCGGTGTTCGCCGGAGATGTTCCGCTCGGAGCGGGAATGTCTTCTTCTGCGGCTCTGGAAAGCACATTTGCGTTTGCCTTGAACGATATGCTGGAACTGGGCATCGACAAGTTCGAACTGGCCCGCATCGGCCAGAGCACCGAGCACAACTACTGCGGAGTCAACTGCGGCATCATGGACCAGTTCGCATCCATTTTCGGCAAGGCCGGCAGCCTCATCCGTCTGGACTGCCGCTCAATGGAATACAAATACTTCCCTTTCCATCCAAAGGGATACCGTCTCGTGCTGCTTGACTCGGTGGTCAAACATGAGCTGGCATCGTCGGCCTACAACAGGCGCCGCGCCTCCTGCGAGACTGTAGTGGCTGCTGTAAAGGCCGCCGGACATCCTTCGGTAGAGTACCTGCGCGATGTGGATATGGCCATGCTTGCTGAAGTTAAAGGCAAAGTGTCCGACGAGGACTATATGAGGGCCGAATATGTGATAGAGGAGATTCAGAGAGTCCTGGATGTGTGCGATGCCTTGGAGCGGGACGACTATGAGACTGTGGGCGCGAAGATGTACGAGACCCATCACGGCATGAGCAGACTCTATGAGGTAAGCTGTCCGGAACTGGACTTCCTCAACGACCTGGCCCGTGAGTGCGGAGTGACCGGCTCGAGAGTCATGGGCGGAGGTTTCGGCGGCTGCACCATCAACCTGGTCAAGGACAGCCTTTACGACGAGTTCATAGCAAAGGCCGTCAGAGAGTACGCCGCCCGATTCGGTCATGATCCAAAAGTATATCCTGTGGTCATCAGTGACGGTGCCCGTAAACTCGAATAAGCCATGATACACCTTATCAATAAATCCGGAGCGTCGGTGATGCTCACCGAAAGGGGCGCCGGCATAGTGTCGGTGGTCGTCCCCGACAGGAACGGAGTCATGGGCGACGTGGTGCTGGGCTATAGGGACGAGGCGAGCTATCTCGGCGACGGCCCGTGCATGGGGAAGATTCCCGGCAGGTATGCCAACCGCATCGCCGGAGGCCGGTTCTGCCTGGACGGCAAATGGTTTAACCTGGTGAAGAATCACCCTGAATACCAACTGCACGGAGGACCGGACGGTTTCGCCAACCGGATGTGGAAAGTGCTGCGGTCATCGGATACCCAGGTGCTGTTCGCATTAGACAGTCCGGACGGCGACCAGGGCTATCCCGGCGCCCTGCATGTGGAGGCTCTGTACTCCTGGAAGGACGACAACTCGCTCCGCCTGGAGATTACGGCCACTACCGACGCTCCTACGGTTATCAACCTGACCAATCATACTTACTGGAACCTCGACGGCGAGGACTGCGGCTGCATTTTCGACCACGTACTGAAACTCAACGCTTCCCGCTGGCTGGCCACCTCGGAGGCCCTTATCCCCACCGGTGAGTTCGCTCCCGTGGATGGCACGCCGATGGACTTCCGCACAGCCAAGCCCATCGGCCGCGACATCAAGGCCGACTTCCCGGCCCTGAAATACGGCAAGGGCTACGACAACTGCTGGGTACTCGACGAAGAACAGGATATGGGCAATCCCGACACAGATGAACCGGGCAAAGAGCCTGGCCGAAAAATGTCCGGACTGAAACTGGGAGCGGAACTCAGCTCCGCCGTATCGGGCCGCCGTCTGGAGGTCTGGACTGACCAGCCCGGAGTGCAGGTCTACACCGGCAACTGGCTGGACGGCTCACCCGTCAGCAAGTCCGACCACAGCTATCACGACTACGACGGCGTGGCCATCGAGTGCCAAGACCTACCCGATGCGCCCAACCACCCGGCCTTCCCCTCCACGGAACTCCGCCCCGGCCAGACCTACCGCCGCACCATCATCTTCCGGCTCTCCACCGACTGACCCATCCACTGCACTTTCCCGTCCGAAGGCATCGTAAACGTAATGCTCCTGAAAAGACCAGGCCCTCCCACCGCTGCGCGGCGGGCCCCGTCCCTCTAGTGCCGAGGGCGGCAAGTCTTTTCAGGAGCATTACGTTTACAAGAACTTCTGACCTATCCTCGGTACAAATCAGTCAACATCCTGAAACTCAGTACACAAGCCAAAATAGAGAGAGGATAGGGGTGGCGGTTTTTGGCTTTTTTAGCCGATTTTGCCCACCCCTATCCTCCAGCCTATTTACCCAATTAACTATCATTCAACGTATTAACTTCCAGCAGCGCAGGATAGGTGTCGTAATCAGGCCTGAGCGGCTGTCCACGCCGTCAAGCCACGCTGCGGCGGATACTGCGGGACGGAACTGAAAGGAATGTACTGCCACCGCTGCGGACAGTATGCGCTGGATGTGGAGCAGCCTTTCTGGAAATACATCACGCAGTATTTTGAAAACGCATACTCATTTGACAATAAGATATGGATCACGCTGTGGATGCTGTTCCGCCGGCCTGGGTTTCTCACCACGGAATTCAACGCCGGCAAGATAGTCTCGTACGTCCATCCGATGAAGCTCCTGATGTTTATCTCCCTGCTGTTCTTTCTGTTCTTTTTCATCATGGTAGGAAAGGAACTGGACACCCTCAAGGTGGCAATGGACAACATAAACGATACCTCGTTTACGGACATCAAGGCACTGAACAATCAAAAGGACATAATTTTCAGCACCTTCCTAGGAGAGGCCAGTAAATGGACTCCTATCCTGGTACTGCTTCTGACTCCTTTTATGGCCCTACTGTGCAGGATATTTTATCACAGACGCCGGATCAGTTACATGGGCAACTTCGTATTCGTACTGCATCTGACCAGTCTCTCATTCATCGTCCTTACCGCTTTCATCCTCCTGTGTACATACCTGCCGGACCAAGGCCGGATATGGTCCTGGCTGTTCGTGCTGTACATGCTATTCTACACCACGGTCGCCTCACACAGAGTCTACCCAGGCACAGGCTGGGTAAAAAGTGCGGTCAAGTCGCTGCTTATGTGGTTCATCTTTCTGATAGTGATATCAATAGCCCTCCTCATACTCACAATCATAATCGCTGCCGGAATCGATATATGAACAGACTTCAGACTCTTTTAACAGCCGTCGGGAACATCTCTCAAAGATTTTCCGTAAGTTTGTAGGTTGAAATAAGTAAACGGATATGGTACAGTTCAAGGACAGGACCCTGCTGATTACGGGCGGGGGCACGGGCATAGGCGAGGCCATCGCCTATCAGTTCGCACAGAGAGGGACAAATGTCATCCTGACCGGTCTCGGCGAGGAACAGCTTAAGAAGGTGGAGGAACGCTGCCGCCAGTACGGGGTGAAGGCCTGGCACAAGGAAGTGAATCTTGAGGAGCCGGCTTCCATCGACGCACTGGTCGAGTATGTGGACAGCCTCGGTCTCAGGCCGGACTTCTTCGTGCTCAACGCCGGCATCTCCCAGCGGGCACTGACCCTGGACTGCGACATCTCGATGGACCGCAAGCTGATGGAGATAAACTATTTCGGCGGCGTGTACCTGATTAAGAAATTCAAAGAGCACCTGAAGGCCGCCAAGGAGATACACATCGCCGTGACCACTTCCATCTCCGGCCTGTTCGGCTTCCCGCTCCGCTCGGCCTACTGTGCCTCGAAGCACGCCTTGTTCGGCTTCTACGAGTCCATGGAACTGGAGTACCCCAACATAAAAGTCACCTTCCTCATCCCAGGCCGCATCCGCACCGAGATATCCAAGAGCGCCCTGCTCGCCTCCGGTGAGAAGTTCGCCAAGATGGACCCCGGCCAGGCCAACGGAATGGACGTGACCAAGTGCGCCAAGGTGGCTCTGAAGGCCATAGCCAAGGAGAAGCACAAGAAACTCATCGGCGGCAAGGAGCTGTTGATGGCTTACTTCTACAAATACACCCCCTGGCTGTTCTACATCCTGGCCAGAAAGGTATCGGCACATTAATCATTTACGGATAAAATCAAGGACAATATGGATAAAATCATCTGTGGCATACAGCAGGTCGGCATCGGTGTAAGGAACGTCGCCGAGTCGTGGAAATGGTATAAGGACAATTTCGGCTTCGACACCAAGATATTCGGAGCCGAGGGCGTGGCCGAGAGGATGCTGCCCTACACCGGCGGCAAGCCCCAGCCGAGATACGCCATCTTAGTGTACAATCTGCGCGGCGGAGCCGGCTTCGAGGTATGGGAGCCGAGAGGCCGCGAGCTCAATTATGTAAGTTTCGAGCCTGCCCTGGGAGACCTGGGCATCTACGCCTGCAAGATCAAGTCCCGCAATGTGAGGGCCGCATACGCACAGCTGAGCAAGGCCGAAGGAGCCAAGCTGCTGACCGAAGTCACCAAGACCCCCGACGGACGCGAGCATTTCTTCCTCTACGACCCCTGGAACAATCTCTTCGAGGTCGAGACCGATAGCTATGTGTTCATGGATGAGGACAAAAACACCGGCGGCGGCAACGGAGCCGTGCTCGGAGTCACCGATATGGACAAGTCCGTCAAATTCTATTCCACCCTGATGGACTACGACAAGGTCGAATACGACGTGACCGGAGTCCAGGCCGACCTGAACGGCGTTCCGGGCGGCCAGTATCCCCTGCGCCGTGTGCTGCTGTCCCGCAGCAAGCCCATCGAAGGCCCGCTGAGCGAGGTGATGGGCACCTCCCATATCGAACTGGTGCAGCGCATCCCCGAGGGCTTCGACGTACCTGCTCCTAAGAAAATCTACGAAGGCCGCTACTGGGGAGACCCCGGCTTCATCCACCTGTGCTTCGACATCCGCAACATGGAGGCCATCCGCGAGACAGCCGAGTCCTTAGGCCACAGCTTCGTCTGCGACGGCGGACGGGACTTCAAGATGGGAGAGGCCGACGGCCATTTCACCTATGTCGAGGACCCGGACGGCACCCTGATAGAATTCGTGGAGACCTTCAAGGTTCCCATCCTGAAGAAATGGGGCATCTACCTCCATCTGGAAAAGCGCGATCCGCACAAGCAGCTGCCCCGCTACATGACCCGCGCCCTGCGCTTCCTCCGCTCGAAGTAAAAAATGCTTGACAGTTCAGGAAAAATACGTATATTTGCACGCCTTTTCTCGAGAAGATAAGGAGGTTTTAATTATTAATCACTTAATAACCTGTACGTAATGGCAGTTAAAATTCGTTTATCACGCCACGGTAAGAAGAATCATGCATTCTTCCACATAGTAGTGGCTGACATCCGCGCTCCCCGTGACGGACGTTACATCGAGCAGCTCGGTATCTACAACCCCAACACCAACCCCGCAACCATCAAGATCGACGCAGAGAGAGCCCTTTACTGGCTCAACACCGGTGCACAGCCCAGTGACACCTGCCGCCGCATCCTTTCCTATGAGGGTATCCTTCTGAGGAAGCACCTCAACGGCGGAGTTGCCAAGGGTGCCATCAGCCAGGAAGTTGCAGACCAGAGATGGAACGCATGGAAGGCTGAGAGAGACGCAAAGGTAGAGGCCAAGAAGCAGAACCTGAAGAAGTCCGACAACGAGGCCCGCAGAGAGAGTCTCAATGCAGAGGCCAAGGTCAACCAGGAGAGAGCCGAGGCCATCAGCAAGCGCAAAGCTGAGGAAGCAGCCGCAAAGGCAGAGGCTGAGGCCAAGGCAAAAGCCGAGGCTGAAGCTGCTGAGGCAGCAGCAAACGCTGAGAACACAGAGGCTCCCGCAGCAGAGTAGCGCGATGTTTCCCGGAGAAGACACATTGCAGCCGATAGCCAGGATTGTGAAGTCCTACGGTACCGAAGGCGATGTCATGGTGTCTTTTCAGGACGGAATATCAGACATCTTAAAGACAGAAGAACCGGTATGGCTGTTCTATGACGGCCTGCCGGTTCCTTTTTTTATCCAGACCATACAGTTCAAGGGCCCTCGCAAGGCCATCGTCCGCCTGGAAGACATAGACACCCTCGCTGACGCGGAGGAGGCCGCCGGCAAAGAACTCTACATCGACCCGGCGGACTATCCCGGGCTGAGCGCGGCTGACGGTCATCCGCTTACAGAAGACGGCCTGACTCTCGAGGATCTTATAGGATTCACACTTTTAGACCAGGGCGGCCGCACAGCCGGAGTCATCTCGGACGTCCAGGACTTCTCCGGCAATATCTGTCTGGAACTGGAGGGAACGGATACCATGGTTCCGTATCACGATGACCTGCTTCTGGACATCAACCCCGACCGCCGCACCATCACCCTCCGCATCTCCGACGGCCTGCTCTGACCCGGCACTGTTACAGCATAATGCAGATGCTATTCGAAGCGGGAGATGACGGAGCGGGCCTGGGCGACTTTGTCGGCAAGGAGCCCGGGTGAGGAGGCCTCGCAGATAAAGCGCAGGTAAGGCTCGGTGTTGGAGGGACGGATGTTGAACCACCAGTCGGGGAACTCCACCCGGTAACCGTCGAAGTCCATCACAGCCGCAGGTGTCTCCATTGAGGTGAAATGCTCCCGTACTGCCTCCATCGCCGCCGGCTTGTCGGCCACGCGGAAATTGATCTCCCCGGAATTGCAGTACTTGGATATGCCGGCTATGAGCTGCGACAGACTCCTGCCCCGGCGTTTGAACTCGGCGACGATATCCAGGACTATGAGCGAGGCCATGATGCCGCTGTCAGAGTAAAAGAAATCCTTGAAGTAATAGTGTCCGGCCAATTCACCTCCGAAGAGGCCGTCTATCTCGCGGAGCCTGGGAGCGGCGTATGCCCGGCCTACCCGCCAGGTGTGCATCTGAACGCCCATCGGCGAAAGGTACTCCCCTACCGCCTTGGAGCTGCGGATATCCTGCAGGGCCTTCACTCCGGCTGTATGTCCGGCAGCCTTCAGAGCCTGACGCTCCCGGGCAGCAGGACTGGTGCCTATACCCTCCATGAAAAAGTGCCCCATCAGGGCTATCATCAGGTCCGGCGAGATGAACTCTCCCCGCTCGTCCACGAACATCACCCGGTCCGCGTCCCCGTCGTAGATGACCCCGATATCGCAGCCGTGCGACTTGACATACTCGCGCAGCATGGCCGTATTCTCAGGCACCAGAGGATTGGGCTCATGACACGGGAAACTTCCGTCCAGCGTATCGCAGATATACTCCACGGACTGGGGCAGCAACTGCTTTACGAACAGCGACGATACACCATTGGACAGATCCGCGCAGATATGCAGATTGGACAGGTCGCCTACATAGCGTCGCTGAAAGGCCAGGTACTCGTCCCGAAGATCGAGGGGTGTGACCCTGCCGCGGTCTGCCTCGGGCACGGGGACACACTCACGCCCATCGAGAATCCATTTCTCAATCGTACCCAGGCCGGTGTCATAGCCGACAGGCAGGGCATTCTCCCGCGAGACTTTCAGACCGTTGTCGTCCTTGGGATTGTGCGAGGCCGTAATCTGTACCGAAGCCTTGAACCCCTTGGCCGCAGTGGCATAGTAGACATACGGCGTAGTGGCCAGACCTAAGTCAAATACATCGGCACCTGCATCTGTAAGCCCCCTGAGCAGGGCCTCGTGAATCACCGGAGAAGACAGACGCATGTCCCGTCCCACCGCCACCTCGCGGCAGCCCAGCAGTTCCGGCAGGAAAAATCCCACCTTATATACAGTATCCCGGTCAAAGTCCACTCCCCAGCGGCCCCTGATGTCGTATGCATGAAACGCTCCCATAATGTCCTTTATTACAGTGAATCTATCTTTCCAACTTTGTCTTATACGCCGTCCGTGCCTTGCCCTTGGCTATGTTGTGCAGCTTGGCGGCAATCATCTTGCGGCGGATGGGCGCCACCCTGTCCACGAAGAGATGCCCTTCCAGATGGTCCATTTCATGCTGCACCATACGGCACGCGAAACCGTCCAGAGTCTCCTCCACTTCCTTGAGATCCGCGTCCAGATAACGCACGGTCATCTTCTTGGGCCGCACTACATTGCAGTGGATATCCGGCACGCTCAGACAGCCCTCGCTGTACTCGGCGGTCTCCTCGCTCTCTTCTATCACGACCGGATTGACCATCGCCCTCTTGAAATCCTTGAGCTCAGGATATACGTCAGCCACGTCCCTGCCGTCCACCACGAGGATTCTGCGGCCGTCTCCCACCTGGGGAGCCGCCAGCCCCACACCGTCGGCATGGTACATGGTCTCGAACATGTCGTCTATATATTTGCGGAGCTGCTCCTTGTCCAGGCCGGCCACGTCCACATCGGCAGCCGTCTCACGGAGCACCTCGGAGCCGTATACATAAATAGGTAATATCATCTCGTTTTACGTTTTTATATTTTCTCAAAAATTTAAAATCCTCACTTCTGCCTGTCCAGATACGTCTGGAGGATGATGGCCGCGCTTATCTTGTCCACCACAGCCTTGTCCCTGCGGTCCATCTTCTTCATGCCTCCGTCGATCATGGCCCTGTGCGCCAGCACGGAGGTGAACCGCTCGTCCTCACGTTCCACCGGGATATCCGGAAAGCTGTTGTGAAGCCTGCGGAGGAACTCATCCACATACCGTGCCGCTTCCGCCGGAGTATTGTCCAGATTCATGGGATATCCCACGACGAACAGCGAGATACCCTCCTTGGCGGCATATTGTTTGAGATATTCAATTATCTTTGCAGGCGGAACTGTATCGAGAGGGGATGCGAACATCCGCAGCGGATCAGAGACCGCAAGTCCTATCCGTTTTTTGCCGTAGTCTATCCCGATTATCCGATTCATTCCGCAAATGTAGTCAAATAAACTGTCTGATAGCACTATGTCTGAAAAAAATAAACGGGACAGAAAGCGTCCTGCCAGAAAATACCTCTTCGCGGTTCTTGACAACGAGACCCATGACTTCCAGTTCGCCATAAGGGGCACCAAACATGCCGCGATATCCGCAGTAATAGGCATAGCCGCACTGCTGTGCATCCTGACATTCTGCATCACTGCATTCACCCCCGTCAGAAGGATCATCCCCGGCTACCCGTCCTACTCCACCCAGAGAGAGATGGTAGAGAACGCAGCCATGGTGGACTCGCTGGAAAGCCGGATGCGCGTGATGACCATCCAGCTCACCAACATCCGCAGGATCATCGCCGGCGAGGCCCCCATCCCGCTGGACAGCCTGCTTGCTACAGGCAGCGTGGAAAATGCTGAAAGAACCGCAGCGGCAATGGAGCATGACGCCGACTCCATACTCAGGGAGAAGATCGACTCAATTGAGAAATACAATCTCAGGCCCTCCGGAAACGAAACGCAGCTGGAAGGAATGCTGTTCTTCCCCCCTGTAAAGGGCGTGGTCACCGAGTCCTACAACCCCGGCAAGGGCCATCCTTTTGTAGACATAGCGGTGCAGAACAACAGCGCGGTATGCGCCGTGCTGGACGGTACGGTTATTGCTGCCTACTGGAATGACGACACCGGATACAACATACACATACAGCACAGCAACGATCTGGTGTCCATATACAAGCACAACACCAAGCTGCTGAAGAAAGTGGGGGACAGAGTGAGCGCGGGAGCGACCATCTCCCTGGCCGGCAACGCCGGAGACCTGAGCACGGGGCCTCATCTGCATTTTGAGCTGTGGCACAGCGGAGAGCCGATAGACCCCTCGCTCTACATCAATTTTTAACTCAGACAACCGCAATGGAAAAGAGAAAAATAGCAATACTGGGCTCAACCGGCTCAATCGGAATTCAGGCCCTGGACGTGGTCAGGGAACACCGCGACCTCTTTGACGTACAGCTCCTGACGGCAGGCAGCAACAGCAGCCTGCTCATCCGGCAGGCCATAGAGTTTGACGCAGCCTGCGCCATCATCGCCGACGATAGCCTTTACGACGAAGTATACGAGGCCCTGAACCCGCACGGCATAAACGTATTCGCAGGCATGAGCTCCATCATCGACGCCATGTCCACCAGTGACAACATCGACATGGTGCTGTCCGCGATGGTCGGTTTCCGAGGTCTGGAGCCTACTCTCGCGGCCCTGCGCTCGGGCAAGGCTGTGGCCATTGCCAACAAGGAGCCGCTGGTGGCCGCCGGAAAGATAGTCATGCAGACGGCCAGGGAGCACAACGCCCCCGTTCTGCCCGTGGACTCAGAGCACTCGGCCATATTCCAGGCCCTTCAGGGAGAGCACAGTCCGATAGAGAGGATCTTCCTGACCGCATCCGGAGGCCCCTTCCTGAGGACTCCGGCATCCGAGCTGGCGCAGGTGACAGTGGCCGAGGCGACCAACCATCCCCGGTGGAAGATGGGCCACAAGATTACCGTAGACTCCTCCACCCTCATGAACAAGGGCTTCGAGATGATAGAAGCCTGCTGGCTGTTCGGAGTGGACATCTCGCAGATCACGGTGGTGATTCACCCCCAGTCTATAATCCACAGTATGGTGTCATTCCAGGACGGAGCAGTGATGGCCCAGATGAGCACACCGGACATGCGGCTGCCGATACAGTACGCTCTGACCTATCCGGCCCGTATGCCGCTGGATATTCCGCGCCTGGACTTCTACAAGCTGGGCGGATTCACTTTCTCAGAGCCGGATACCGCCAAGTTTCCCTGCCTTGGATTCGCAGTGGAAGCCATGCGCAAGGGCGGCAACATGCCCTGCATCATGAACGCCGCCAATGAGGTGGCCGTAGACGCTTTCCTGAATGAGCGGATCCGCTTCACCGACATCCCGGCCGTCATCTCCCGCTGTATGGAGAAATGCTCATTTGTAAAGGATCCCGACCTGGACGGAATACTCGAGACCGACAGGCTGACCCGGGAGTTCGCCTCAAACCTGATAGCCAAGAACAAGTAATGGACATACTGCTCAAGATAATACAAGTCATCCTGTCGCTGTCCCTGCTCGTGCTGGTGCATGAGTTCGGGCATTACATCACCGCCAGGATATTCAGGATAAGGGTGGAGAAATTCTACCTCTTCTTCCCGCCCGCGATACTGAAATTCAAGCCAAAAAAGAGCGATACGGAGTTCGGCATCGGATGCATCCCCCTGGGAGGCTTCTGCAAGATATCCGGAATGATAGACGAGTCCATGGACAAAGAGGCTATGGCCAAGCCGCCTCAGTCCTGGGAGTTCCGCTCCAGGCCGGCATGGCAGCGCATCATAGTCCTTGCCGGAGGAGTGCTGATGAACGTGGTGCTGGCCATAGTCCTGTATATCGCCATACTCTTCACGTGGGGAGAACAGTATATAAAGAATGACGACGTCATATACGGTATCGAGGTAAGCCCGCTTGCAAAAGAGATAGGATTCGAGAACGGAGACCGCATACTGGCTCTTGACGGGAATCCGGCTCCTGACAACTTCAACGAGATACACATGGACATGCTGCGGGACCAGGTAAGCCGGGTGACTGTACTCCGGGACGGAGACACTGTGGACATCCACATTGACCCCGTATACATGCCGGCCATGCTCAACACCCCGGGAATGTTCGGCATCCGCCTGCCCATCGCCGTAGGGAGTCTGCCGGACACTTCCATCAACGCCGGGGCCGACCTGCGCCAGGGTGACCGGTTCCTTACAGCCGCCGGCAGACCGGTGTGCTGGCATCAGGACCTGCAGGCCGTTCTGGCGGACAATGCCGGCAGCACGGTGGAGCTCCGTCTGCTGCGCGGAGAGGACACCGTGACTGTTCCCGTAAGGGTCAGCGGGGACGGCAAGATAGAGGTCCTGCTCCAGCGCGACATATCGGACATCACGATCACCGATAAAGAATACAGCCTGCTGGAAGCCATTCCGGCCGGATTCATGATGACCTTCACCAACATCGGACACTACGTCAAGGAACTGGGGCTGATCTTCTCCCCTCAGACTGAAGCCTACAAGTCCGTCGGAAGCTTCATAGCCATAGGCAGCATCTTCCCGTCCTCGTGGAACTGGCAGATATTCTGGAACATCACCGCCCTGCTGTCCATCATGCTGGCAGTCATGAACCTGCTGCCCATACCAGCCCTGGACGGAGGTCACATACTCTTCACGCTCTACGAGATGATCACCGGCCGCAAGCCGTCGGACCGCTTCATGGAAGTGGCACAGATGATAGGCATGTTCCTGCTGCTGATGATTATGATACTGGCTTTCGGCAACGATATACTGCGATTATTCAGATAATTAAACCCAACGATTATGAAAAAGCATATTTTGAGACTGGCTCTGCTTACCGTGGCACTCACGGCCATACTTACTTCCTGCGGCAACAAGACACCCAAAGACCGCACCCAATATCTGCCCAACATCACCGGCAATGCCGGAGAGGTACTCATCACCATCAATAAAAACTACTGGGAAGGCGAGCTCGGCTCCACCCTCAGGGAGATTCTCGCTGGCGAATATCCGTACCTGCCGCAGAGAGAGCCTGTGTTCAAGCTCTTCAACGCCACCCCCGGCGGATTTACCGGCAGCCTTATGCTTCACCGCAACATCATCATAGTGAACGTGTCTCCCGAAGTTGACACCACCGGCATACGCATATCCCGCGACGCATGGGCCAAACCGCAGGTCGTAGTCACAGTCTCCTCCACAACACCGGAAGAGGCCACCGAGCTCATCAGGACCAACAGCGAGATGATCATCAACGCCATCGAGCAGACTGAAAGAGACCGCCTGATAGCCAACTCCATCAAGTACGAGGACAGGGACGTGCGGCTGGCCGTGACCGAAAACATCGGAGGCTCGCCCTATTTCCCCAAAGGCTTCACTATGAAAAAAGACACCCCGGACTTCATGTGGATATCCCAGGAGACCACCTATGTCAATCAGGGCATTCTCATATTCAAATACCCCTACACAGACCCCTCGCAGCTGTCTGCCGACTCCCTCAAGGCGAAGCTGGGTGACCTGTGGAAAGTCAATGTACCCGGAATGAGGGACAACAGCTATATGACTTTCAACAAGGTCATAGATCCCGGATTCAGGAACATTACATATAAAGGAATGACCATGGTGGAGATGCGCGGACTCTGGGAAGTGGAGAACGACTATATGGGCGGTCCGTTCGTATGTCATATTTTCCCAGACCCTGAGCGGAAGAACATCATCATCCTAAATGCCTTTGTATATGCGCCTAAGTACGACAAGAGGAAATATCTGAGGCAGGTTGAGTCGATAATTTATTCATTTAATTGGAAAGAAAATTTGGAAGTTGAAAAATAATATCTATTTTTGCACTCCCAAAACGGTGGATTCGTCTAACGGTTAGGACACAAGATTCTCAATCTTGTAATAGGGGTTCGATTCCCCTATCCACTACTTCTTCTTTTTTCCCCTTAACATAATGAGTGAAACAGTCAGAACACGATTTGCGCCCAGTCCCACAGGCTACATGCATATCGGGAATCTGCGTACGGCGCTGTTTGCATATCTCTTTGCAAAATCCCAGAACGGAAAATTCATACTCAGAATCGAGGACACCGACCAGGGCCGCTATGTAGAAGGCGCCGTGGATGTCATCTACGACACTCTGAAAACAGCCAGGCTCTACCACGACGAGGGTCCTGACATCGGAGGCGAATACGGCCCCTACGTCCAGAGCGAGCGCAAGGGCATGTACCGGGAGTTCGCGATGGAGCTGGTGGAAAAAGGCGCGGCCTACTACTGCTTCTGCCAGAAAGGTGAGAAAGAGTCTGAATCCATGGAAGGCTATGACCGTCACTGCCGCAACCTGAGCAAGGAGGAAGTGGAGGCGCAGCTGGCTGCAGGAAAGCCCTACGTCATCCGCCAGAGAATACCGCTGGAAGGCAGCACCTCATGGAACGACATGGTCTACGGAGAGATATCCGTCGAGAACTCTACCCTTGACGATCAGGTACTGCTCAAGAGCGACGGAATGCCCACATACAATTTCGCCAATGTCGTGGACGACCACCTGATGCACATCACCCACATCATCCGAGGCTCCGAGTACCTGTCCTCCAACCCCAAGTATCTGCTGCTCTACGACGCTTTCGGCTGGGAGAGGCCCGAGTACATCCACCTGCCTATCATCAACGGCAAGAATCCGGACGGCTCTATCAGCAAGCTCTCCAAACGGCACGGTGCGGTGAGTTTCCAGGCCCTGGTGGAGCAGGGCTACCTGCCTGAGGGCATCATCAACTATATCGCTCTGCTGGGCTGGTCTCCCAAGACAGAGCAGGAGATATTCTCCATGGACGGCCTTATCGCCCAGTTCTCCATCGCCGGCGTACACAAGAGCCCCGCAGTCTTCGACTATCAGAAGCTGGACTGGGTCAATGGCCAGCACATAAGCATGATGGACCCGGAAGAGTTCATCCGCATGGCCCTGCCCTACGCCAGGATAGAAGGCACGTTCCTCGAGCCCAAATGGAGGAAACTGGCCTCGCTGCTCCAGTCCCGCATCAGCAAGCTGTCCGATATCCCGGAGAAGATCGCCTTCCTCTTCCGGCTCCCGGACTATGACGCTGAACTCTTCATCAACAAGAAGAACAAGTCCACCCTGGAGACCTCCGCCGCCATACTCAGACAGGCCATAGACTGCCTTAGCGCAGTACAGGACTGGTCGGAAGAGACACTCCTGGCCACGCTTACGGAACTGGCCGGCAGCCTGGGTCTGAAGCTGGGACCGCTGACCTGGCCCGTGCGCCTGTCCCTGTCAGGACTGCTTGCGACACCGGGCGGAGCCATTGACATTCTGTACCTTCTGGGACGCGAGGAATCACTTGAAAGGCTGGAAAACGGCATCAGAGTGATAGAAAAGAAAAATTTGGTAGATGGAAAATAATCTCTATCTTTGCACTCCCAAAATGGTGGATTCGTCTAACGGTTAGGACTCAAGATTTTCATTCTTGCAATAGGGGTTCGATTCCCCTATCCACTACAAAAATAAAAAAAAGATTTAAAATGGCAAATCACGCATCAGCAGACAAGCGTAATCGTCAGAACGAGACACGCAGATTGCATAACCGCTATTATGCAAGAACAACACGCAACGCCATCAGGGCGCTCAGAAACACTACAGACAAGGAAGCAGCCGCAGCGCTTCTTCCCAAAGTTTCCTCTATGATCGACAAGCTCGCCAAGATCAACGTAATCCACAAGAACAAGGCAGCCAACCTCAAGAGCGGAATCACAGTTTACGTAAACAAATTGTAAGTTTTTACGTTTCTGGTAACAGATATCGAAAAAACTTCCCGAACTTTGACGGGAAGTTTTTTTGTTTTATGAGTATCAACGATTGGAAAATAGACGACAGGCCGAGAGAGAAGATGTATGTGTCGGGGGCGGCCTCTCTGAGCGATTCCGAATTGCTTGCAATACTTATCAACTCCGGCACCAGAAACAAAAGCGCGATAGAGCTGTCCAGAGACCTGCTGGCTCAGTCTGACAACTCGCTGAATACCCTGTCGCACATGTCATTTGACCGGCTGTGCTCTGTTCCGGGCATAGGCGAGGCCAAGGCCGCACGGCTGAAGGCCATGTTCGAGCTGGCTGTAAGACTGCAGCGCGAGCCGTCAAATAAAGGAAATGCGGTCACCTCCTCCAGAGCGGCCGCGCGGATATTCATGCCCATGCTCCGCAACCTCCAGCACGAGGAATGCTGGGTGCTGTTCCTCAACCGGGCCAACAGGGTCATAGGCAAGGAGAGGGTCAGCATCGGAGGTGTCAGTGCGACAGTAATGGACGCGCGGGTTATCATCCGCAAGGCGGTGGACAAACTGGCCAGCGCCATTATCCTGGTCCACAACCACCCCTCCGGCAATCCCCTGCCAAGCGACCTGGACCGCAAGCAGACCCAACTGCTGAAGGAGGCAGCCGCCCTGCTGGATGTAAGCCTGGTGGACCACATCATCATCGCCGGTGACAGATATTACAGTTTCTGCGACGAAGGACTGTAAAATTCACTATATTTGTAATAAAAATCATCTATGACTATCATCAACCTGAGTGACGGCAACTCCGTTCTGAACCAGTTTATCGCAGAGATACGGGACAAGGATGTCCAGAAGAACCACATGAGATTCCGCAGGAATCTGGAACGTATCGGTGAGATCTTCGCCTATGAGATAAGCAAGACCTTGAACTACAGCATTAAAGATGTGACGACTCCCCTGGGCATAGCCCAGTGCAGCGTTCCCGGGGACGACATAGTCCTCGCGACCATTCTCCGTGCCGGTCTTCCTCTGCACAACGGCCTGCTCAACTACTTCGACAAGGCTCAGAACGCATTCATCGCCGCCTACCGCAAGTACGGCAAGGACAACAAGTTCGACATCGACCTGGAATACAGCACGTCTCCGTCAATCGAAGGAAAGGTGCTCATCCTGGCCGACACCATGCTGGCCACGGGCGCATCCGTCCTCCTGGCCTATCAGAAGCTTCTGGACAAAGGCACTCCATCCACGACCCATCTGGTATGTCCCATAGCCAGCTGCTACGGAGTGGAATACCTCTCCAAGAACATGCCGCACAAGAACATCACCCTTTGGGTCGGAGCCATCGACGAGGAACTCACCAACAAGTCATATATTGTTCCAGGCCTAGGAGACGCCGGAGACCTGGCATTCGGAGACAAGCTCTAGATCTCCTTGCGCATCCTGGCTATAGGAATATTGAGCTGCTCGCGGTATTTGGCGACAGTCCGCCGGGCCACCTTATAGCCTTTCTGCGAGAGAACATTTACAAGCTCCTCATCCGTGAGGGGCTTTTTCTTATCCTCAGCGGCTATGCTTTCCGACAGCACTTTCTTGATCTCACGGGTGGAGACTTCGTCTCCGCTTTCGGTCTTCATTCCCTCCGAGAAGAAATACTTCAAGGGATAGACTCCGAAATTGGTCTGTATGTACTTGCAGTTGACCACTCTGGAGATAGTGGAGATGTCCAGGCCTGTCTTCTCTGCGATATTCTTGAGCACCATCGGCTTCAGCTTGGCCTCGTCCCCGTCCAGGAAGAAGTCGTGCTGAAAGTCCAGGATAGCCTTCATGGTATTCTGCAAGGTGTTCTGACGCTGCTTAATGGCTTCCACAAACCACTTTGCCGAATCCAGCTTCTGCTTCACGAACGACACCGCTTCCTTTCCTCTCTTGCCGGAAGACGCGGCCGAGTTCATCAGCAGGTCGGCGTATCTCTTGTTGACCCTCAGTTCCGGAACCGAGAACTTGGGCATGGTGAGTATCAGCTCTCCGTCCTTGTTCTCCAATATGAAGTCCGGCACTATCTGCTGGGCCTGCTCTACATACGAGTCATCTATCTGACCTCCAGGGCGGGGATTGAGATGGACTATCTCGTCCACGGCATCCTTCAGCTCGTCCTTGCTCATCCCTGTCCTGGCCATTATCTTATCGTAATGCTTGCGCGAGAACTCCTCGAAATAATTTTCCAGTATCTCCTCCGCCCGCTTCCTCTCCGGAGTCTGCTCCTTGACACGGAGCTGCAGCAGCAGACATTCCCTCAGATCCCGGGCACCCACTCCTACCGGCTCAAACTCCTGTATCACCTTCAATATCCTCTCCACATGCTCCGGGGTGGTCTCTATATTGAGGCGGAATGCAATATCGTCCGTAAGGGACTCTATGTCCCTGCGCAGATAGCCGTCATCGTCTATACTGCCGATAACGAACATGGCTATCTTCCTGTCATCCCCTTTCAGATCGCTGTAACCCAGCTGCATCTCCAGGTTCTGATGAAAACTCTCCTTCACCGAGAATGTATTGTACTGAGGCTTCAGGTCCTTGCCCTGATTGTTGACATACAGACGGTAGGACGGAGTAGAATCGTCCTGATTGTAGTCGCTCAGAGATACGTTCTTGGGTTCTCCGTCCTCGGATTCTTCCGAAGGAGCCGCCTCGTCAAGCACCGGATTCTCCTCCAGCTCTTTCTTGATTCTCTGCTCAAGCTCAAGAGTGGGAAGTTCCAGAAGTTTTATGGTCTGTATCTGAAGCGGGGAGAGCCCCTGCTGCAATTTTTGTTGTAATCCCTGTTTTAACATAACTGACTTCAAAGATAAGAATAAAAATTTTATATTTGTACCAAGTTTCTCAGATATGGACTCAGAAAGCAACATCTTGTCTGTCGATATAGAAAAAGTCATACGCGGCAAAAGTCAGAAACTGGCGGACCGCCTGCCGCGCTGCGTGATCAATTATATCAAGAAGATCATCCATCAGGACGAGATCAACCGGCTGCTCCTGGAGAACCGGGAATACACCGGCGTAGAGTTCGCCACTCACATCCTCAAGGACCTGGATGTCAGCTACCGGGTTCATTTCTCCGGGAAACGGCCGGCCCCTGACGGACGGTACATATTCGTGTCCAATCATCCTCTGGGAGGTCTGGACGGCATGATACTCATCTCCTACATAGGCAGCAGCTTCGGGAACGTGAAGTTCATAGTGAACGACCTGCTTATGTACATCAAGCCGCTGGCCCCCGTCTTCGTACCCGTCAACAAGTACGGCAGGATGAGGCACGACAATACCCTGATGTTCCAGGAGACATTCGGCTCGGACTCGCAGATACTCTACTTCCCTGCCGGACTGTGCTCCAGACTCATAAAGGGGAAAGTGACCGATCTGGACTGGAAGAAGACCTTTGTCTCGAAAGCCATAGAGAGCCGCAGGGACATCGTTCCGATGTTCTTCTCCGGAGAGAACTCCAGACGTTTCTACCGCCTCGCCAATCTGCGGAAAAGACTTGGCATAAAGGTCAATATCGAGACGTTCCTGCTGCCCGACGAGATGTTCCGCAAGAAAGGCTCGGCTTTTGACCTGTATATAGGAGAACCGATACCGTACACCGCCCTGACCGGGGAACACACCCACAAGGAGTGGTGCGACATCATAAGACAGACCAGCTATGCAACCTGTAATCAAACCCGTTGACCGCAAGCTCATACGCCGTGAGCTTACAGCCGCCAAGTACATCCGTACCACACGCAAGGGCGACAATGAACTCTATGAGGTGACCTACAAGGACTCGCCCAACATCATGCAGGAGATAGGCAGGCTCAGGGAGATATCTTTCCGCCTGGCCGGAGGAGGCTCGGGCAAGGACTGCGACCTGGACCGGTTCGACACGGACCCCGTGGACTACTACCGCCAGCTGATTGTCTGGGATCCGCACGACAATGAGATACTTGGAGGCTACAGGTACATCCTCTGCGGCGGCATCTCTCCCGAGAAGATGGCCACGAGCGAGATATTCCGCTTCTCCGAGAAGTTCATACACGACTATATGCCGTTCACCATTGAGCTGGGACGTTCTTTCATCCAGCCCAACTATCAGAATGTCAACATGAAGAGAAAGGGCATCTACGCTTTGGACAATCTGTGGGACGGACTTGGTGCGCTGATGCTCAAGTACAGTCACTACAAATACTTCTTCGGGAAGGTTACCATGTACACATCCTACAACCTGCGGGCCCGCAACACTCTGCTGAACTTCCTGCACAAGTATTTCGGAGACCCGGACAGGCTGGTGACACCCGTAGTGCCGATAGACTACGACAGCAGCAACAGATACTATCAGGAACTGTTCAACGGTCTTGACTATCACGATGCCTACAAGGTACTCCAGAAAGAGATAAAGCAGAACGGCGAGTTCATCCCGCCCTTGATAAACTCATACATGAACCTGTCTCCCTCGATGAAGGTCTTCGGGACGGCCGTCAATCCTGGCTTCGGCAACGTGGAGGAGACCGGCATCCTCGTCAATATGGAGGATATATATCCGGAGAAGAAAGAGCGGCACCTGGCCCCCATGCAGGCGGCCCTGCGGGCTGTAGCGGCCAGGTTCAGACCTAAATGGTGGAGAAAGATTCTCTGACGAGAAACACCGTAGGGTACTCCTTTCTGATCGCCTCCAGGAACCTCATGGCGTCAGATCTGGCGCGGAACTCTCCGACCGTCACCTTAAAATACGGATTGTCATAGCTCCTGAACACGGGCACTCCCGGATGATATACCGAGAAGGTATCCACTATCTGCTGCGATACCGTTCTGGCATCCTTACTGTTGTCAAAGTATATCCGCACCCTGTATATCTGAGTCTTACGCGCCTTGTTCCTCTCTACCTGCGCGGTCATCGCCTTCTCCACGGAATCGCTCATCATGACCGCCTCTCCCAGATAAGTCATCAGACTGTCATACGACATATATATCCTCTCGGCCACCGAATCCTGAAGAGACAGGGTATCTGTGACAGTCAGTACCGAATCAGCCGGAAACTCCTCCGCCCGCATAACAGCCGCAGATGCCAGAAGCACGGCCGCAAGTATCAAATATTTTCTCATAACCTTCATTTTATCATCCTCAATATATCCTTTACCGGAGTCTTCTTCATCCTGAAAGTCTTCTTGTAGCCGGCATCCGACTTTACCACTATCCTGCCGTCCACCACCAGATCGTCCAGATTCCAACTGCTCAGGTTCAGGCCGGCGGAGATGATGGATATCGGATCCGACACCGAGGCCCGCACCGGAATCCGCACCTTGCTGTTGGTATCCGCCGCTACCGAAGGCTTATCCTCCAGAGCAAACCTCGCAAACTCCTTTCCCTCCCTGAAAAGGACAGCATCCACCTCGTCCAGGAATATTACGTGCGGAGTAGGATTGTAGACATCGGCCTCCAGCTCTATCGTTGCCGACGAGGTACCGTTGAACCGGAATCCGGCCAGGGCGACATTTTCCACGGATATCTGCCTGTACTCAGCGCACCCTGCGGCCATAAGGGCCGAGACCAGTAAAAGCACAATTCTTCTCATAATTCTCTGCTGTTTGCACCGACAAAGATATAAAAAGTTATCTTTGCGGACGTATGGGAAATAATAAAAGACTGTTCATAGAGACTTACGGCTGTCAGATGAATGTCTACGACAGCGAAGTGGTGCTTTCCATTCTGGGGGCACACGGATACTCCCCCTGCGGAAGTCTGGAAGAGGCGGACCTGATTCTGGTCAACACATGCTCGATAAGGGACAATGCGGAGCAGAGGGTATGGGGCCGGCTCGACCGGTTCCTCCAGGAGAAGAAAAAGAGGATTGTAAGGATCGGAGTCCTTGGCTGCATGGCGGAGAGGCTGAAACAGGAGCTGCTGACACACCCTGCCGTGGACATCGTGGCCGGTCCGGATACATACCGGGAACTGCCGGCTATGCTGCACAGGCTGGAAGAGAGCGGAGACAAGCAGATAGACACAGCACTGTCCATGAAAGAGACCTACGCCGACATCGAGCCGGTGCGCACCGACAGGAACGGAGTCACCTCCTTCATCTCCATCATGAGGGGCTGCAACAATATGTGTACCTACTGTATCGTGCCTTACGTGCGCGGTGCCGAGCGCAGCCGCGATCCACAATCGATAGTGCGCGAGGCCGGGAACCTGTACAAAGCCGGCTACAAGGAAGTCAACCTGCTCGGGCAGAATGTGGACTCCTACCTCTGGAAGAATCCGGAGAATCCCACCGAGACCGTCACTTTCGCGCAGCTCATAGAGCTGGTGGCCCTCATCGCCCCTGATCTGAGAGTGCGTTTCTCCACCTCGCATCCCAAGGACATGGGCAACGCCGTACTGTACTCCATGGCCATGTATCCCAACATCTGCACCCACATCCATCTTCCGGTCCAGTCCGGAAGCGACCGTATGCTGGAGAAGATGAACCGCAAATATACCGTTGAAAGTTATCTGGAGAGAATCGCGAAGATTCATGAGATAGTCCCCGACGCGGCCATAACCACCGACATCATCGCCGGCTTCTGTTCAGAAACCGAGGAGGACCATCAGGCCACCCTGGAGCTCATGCGCCGGGTCAGATACGACAGCGCGTTCATGTTCCAGTACTCCCAGAGGCCGGGGACAAAGGCCGCAAGACATTTCCCCGATGATGTGCCGACGGAGGTCAAGACGCGCCGTCTCAACGAGATCATAGAGCTGCAGAGTGCCATCTCCCTGGAACGCAACCGGGAGTGCATAGGCAGCACATACGAGGTCCTGATAGAAGGTGCCTCCAAACGGGACAGCGGCTCGCTCTTCGGACGCACCTCCTCCAACAAGGTGTGCGTGTTCCCGGCTCTCGGACACAAGCCGGGAGAATACGTCCGCGTAGCAGTAGAGAGCTGCACGTCAGCCACCCTGCTGGGCAATATAGTTGAATAACAACTTTTTTAAACAGATAAGTTATGACAAAGATGAGAACCACTTATCTCGGCAATCTGCGTACCGAGATCCTGCACGAGCAGTCAGGCAACAAGATTATCACCGACGCACCCCTGGACAACCACGGGAAAGGCGAGTATTTCTCCCCCACCGACATATTCGCTTCCTCTCTGGCTTCCTGCATGTTGACCATCATGGGCATCTCGGCCCAGTCCTACGGATTCAACATTGACGGAACGACAGTCGAGATAGAGAAGGAGATGGCCGCCAACCCGCGCCGCGTAGCCCGCATCGTCGTGGACATCACATTCCCCAAAGGACAGCGGTACGATGACAAGGCCAAGAGACTCATCGAGTCCGCAGCCCGCACCTGTCCCGTCTCCAACAGCCTCCATCCCGACATCATCAAGGACATCCGCTACCACTACGACGACTAAAGTCCTGATCTGATATACAAGCCGGATTATCCGATGGAGGCGGCATCAAGGGCTGCCTCCATCTTCTGCCGGCCCAGGGCGACTATCTCGTCATATTTGTAGAATTCCATGGTGCCGTAGGCGTTCTTGGCTATGCGCACCAGCACGTCCGGCGGATACAGCTGAAGAGTCAGGTCCGCATTTGTCTGTATCATCATGCTGGAGGACTGGTTCAGGATAGACACGATGCCCATATCACTGTCATCCTCCTCCTTTTCTTCGTCCTTACCGGCCTTCAGTTCCCTGTCCACCTCCTCTTTCCGGACCTTGTCCATGACCGTATCCACTATCTGCTCCAGCTTCTGACGCATACGGCCTTTCCTGCGCTCCGGCTCCTCGTCCTCCTCCTTTTCCTCAAAAGGTCCGTTCAAATCGACGGCGACCAGAATATCCCCGGGAGTTCTCGGCACTCTATTGACCGGCACCGGATTGACCACGCCTCCGTCTATCAGGATCATGTCCCCTATCCTGTTCGGTGTGAACACTGACGGCAGGGATATGGAGGAACGGATGGCATCGTAAAGACTGCCGCTGTCAAAGACTACCTCCCTGCGGTGCAGGATATCCGTCGCAACCGCCGTAAACCTTATCGGCAGCTCCTCTATCTTCCGGTCAGGTATGATGGACTTAAGCTCGTCTATCACACGCTCACCCTTGACGAATCCTCCGTTGCCTATGGTAAAGTCCATCAGATTGAAGACCTTCATCCTGTCAACTGTCTTCATCCATTCCTTGAAGGCATCCAGGCCTCCGGCCGCATAGACACCGCCCACCAAAGCACCCATAGATGCTCCGGAGACGGAGGTTATCTCAAACCCCCGTTCCTCCAGAACCTCTATCGCACCTATATGGGCCAGGCCTCTCGACCCGCCGCTGGCAAGCACCAGGGCGACTTTCCCGGCTTTTTTCATAAGTTTTACTTTATTTCACGGATAAGCATTCCCTCAGAGAAAGCCGCCTTTGAACCGCTGACAATCCTGAACTCCGTAGCCTGAAGAGTAGAGCCTGCAGCCTGTTCCTCTACGGCCATATAGCGGTTGTCCCATATCTTTCCCGGCACGGGGGCTATGACTCCCCGCCTGGTGTACTTGAACTTTCCGGTAGCCTCGTCGAATACCGGCATCAGGACCTCGTACTTGGATTTGGCGGTAACGCCTTCCTTCATACCGATCTGAGCGGTCAAAGGCTCCACGCTGTTCAGAGGCACCTTGACCTTGAACTGGTCGTATTTCTTCTGAAGCATAACTATATTCTTGTCAATGGCACGGGCCAATACCTTGCGGAAGACATCCACATCATTGTACAGACCGCGAAGCACAGGCTTGTTGCTCTTTGCCTTATAGCTTCCGACATACTTCAGGTTGAAGGTAGTGCAGTCATTCTCGTATGCAGTCTTCTTGGCCGCCAGAGTCCCGTCCGCAGCGAACTGCGCCATGGAGAGAGAGTCTGAGAGCGGCTTATCGTAATAGTACTCCGTATAGAACTTGTCCGCTATTGCATCATTCCACTCCAGCTGATACAGATGCGAGGTGATGTTCACCTGAAAACCGGCTATCATCAGCGAGATAGTGGCCCCCAGTGTCGCCAGCTGAGTGAAACTACCGCTGTCATCACTGTCATTGCCAGCTACCGCATCCGCCATCGCGCCCAAGAACAGCAGTATGCCCGCAGCGGTATTGGCATTGGCCTTATGGTCGATGTACTGAATATCGTTGACGACCACAAAGGAGTTGTCGATGAGCTCGTATCCCTTGTCCGCCAACGAACTTATACCCCTTACGCTCTGCTCGGCCATCGACACGTCGGCGGCAGTCGCATCATACATACCCCTGTTCAGAACCAGCCAGGGATCAAAGCCTCCGGTCTCCTTACTGCGAGAGAACCACTTGGAGACCATCCTCTTTGCCACCTGATTACGCCTGAGGAAGCCGTCCACCAGTGACCTTACCTGATTTCTGTTCTTAATATTGGTGGTTATCACCTTTACACTCAAGTCATGGTCGTTGTATTTGTCAGGGGTCTCGAGAGCCATAAAGGCATCCACGATCTCATCGTCCATATTCTGATTGGGGTGACTTACCAAAATAGAGTAAAGCGAGCTGCGCCTATAGCTGAACACATCGTTTTCCTGTTCCTGCGCTGCCAGAGACACAGCAGGAGCGGTTATCAGCAACACCGATAACAGTATTATTGTATTTATTGTTCTCATAGTTCTGTTTTTTAATAGTCCCACATAGATTCACGCACCACGGAGCCGACGGGTATCTTTCCGTTGAATTTCACAAAGTCTATGACAACCTCGCCCTTTTCATTGAGCCAGGCCATCTCTCCCTTGCCGTTCATCACCCACCTGACAGCACCGCTTTCAGGACGCAGGAGCAGAGAGGTGGTCTCCGAACCGGGAGCACCCTGCACGGACTTGTATATCACCGGTATCACCTCTTCGCCCAGGATATTCACATATCCGTACAGTCCGTCCCTCTTGACCCAGGCAAGACCGTCCCTGAACTCTCCGACCATCTGATACGGCTTCTCCATATCGGTCCTCACGTTCCTGTCCTTGTCCACCAGAATCCACTGACCGTCATATACTATATAATTGCCGTCATCATCCCTGGCCCAGAGATCCGACATCATAAACGACTCCGATACTCCGAGAAGATAATCCCGGCCTATCTCCTTCTTACCCCTCTTGTCCATGACGGGCATGTATCTCTGCTTGCGCATTGTCTTTGTCTCAGCGCAGTTGACCCATGCGACCCCGTCGATAAAGGGCCCTACCATATCCACCCCCCTGTCACCAAAGAACAGAGAGTCCGGTCTGGACAGATCTATAAAAGTCCACGTTCCATCCACCCACATCTTCTTTCCCTTGCCGCAGACATACGCAGCGACAAAGCCCTCATTGCACAAGTCAAGATATGACCACTTGGGTTCCAGCACCATCCTTCCGGAAGCGTCTACCAGACCGGCCAGTCCGGTTTTGTCATCATATACCACTCCGTACCCGTCGGCGAAACGGCTCACGGCGGCATATTTTGCATTGACCACCACCTCCCCGGACGGGCTCTTGTATCCCCACTTCCCGGAACGTTCATAGGGAATCAGGTTCTGCGCGCAAAGCGAAGCCGTCACGCACAGCAGCGAGATTACGGTAACGACTGATTTTTTCATTGTTTAAACAATATTTGGTTAATAAAGTGTGATTGACCGTTAGAATCCGTCAGACAGCGCCTTTATCACGCCCTGCTCCTCAAGCCTCTTCCTGAGCCTGTCCTTGGCCACTGACAGCACGTAGCCGATCTTGTACTTATAGTTCCTGCTCTTGACCTTAAGCACCTGACGGCTTCCGGAAGCCATGGAATTGATATAGTTCTTATATTCGCCCTGAAAGAAATTGTCGAAGAAAACTGAATCCGAGGCAGTGACGGCGTCTGTTTTAAGCGGTGGCTGTGCGGATGCGCCTCCTCCTGCCGGCACTCCTTTAAAGATAACGGCATGCACTGCATTTTTCTTCGGAATCTCCACCGGCATGTCTGGATTGCGGTAATAGCTCCACACCCTGACCGCATAGGTACCTTCGACCCCCACTCCGACACTTTCAATCTCATAGTTCCACTCCTGACCGGCCTTGCTCAGCTTAGACGCACTTCCGCACGATGCGAGCAACAGTGAAAATGCGCTGAAAATCAAAAAAAGGGATATTTTCCTCATAGTTTTGCCTTATTTGCTTACAAAGATATTTTGTTTTGCGGAGTTTTCAAAATCGTTTTGTATCTTTGTAAATTAATTGAAATACCGTAGTAGACATGAACGGAGAGAAGCAGACAAATGTCTTTTTTGACAGATCTTACGGATACGCCAGGGCCATCGTAGCCCTGATAGGAGGCCTGGTACTGGTTATTTGGCCCGAGCAGGTCAAGAACTACTGCATGTACATTCTGGGTGCGCTGATCCTGCTTATCGGGATTGTGAACATCATACTGTACTATACCGGAAAGTGGAAAAAGGAGAAGATATCACTTCTGATGCTCAATTCCATAGTGGACATCGCCTTCGGACTGGTGCTGCTGATCTTCCCGTCGTTCTTCATCAACTTCATCATGTTCGTATTCGGGCTGGTACTGCTGATCTTCGGTCTGGGGGACATCGTGAATCTGGTAAGAGCGAGCAGAGCAATACAGATACCGTGGACTGTCTTTCTGGGACCGGCATTCACTGTCATCATAGGAGTGATCATGTTCTTCTTCCCGAATCAGGCAGGCAACTGGCTGTTCATACTGTTCGGTGCCGGACTGCTGCTTTACTCACTGTCGGAATTCGCATCGACTTACATCGTAAGAAAAAGAATGAAGGAAATCATAATAGAAGAATAGTACCTCCGTGGGGAATCGAACCCCAACCAAGAGAACCGGAATCTCTCATTCTATCCATTAAACTACGGAGGCGAAAAGGAATGCAAATGTACAAATAAAATTTGAAAAAGAATATGACTGCTTATGTTTTTCCCGGACAGGGAGCACAATTTACAGGGATGGGCAAGGATCTGTACGATGCAAGCCCCAGAGCCAAGGAGCTCATCGACAGCGCATGCGACATCCTCGGATTCGACATCCGCAGCATAATGTTCACCGGCTCGGCCGATGACCTCAAACAGACCAGAGTAACCCAGCCGGCAGTGTTCATCCACTCTGTCGCCGCTGCAGCCACCATAGATAACTTCAGACCGGACATGACAGCCGGACACTCCCTCGGAGAGTTCTCGGCCCTGGTCGCCGCCGGAGCCATGTCCTTCGAGGACGGACTCCGCCTGGTGTATGCCAGGGCGATGGCCATGCAGAAAGCCTGCGAGGCCAGACCCTCGACCATGGCGGCCATCATCGGACTGCCCGATGACCTGGTGGAGAAAGTATGCGCCGAGACAGAAGGCATCGTCGTCCCGGCCAACTACAACTGCCCCGGCCAGCTCGTCATCTCGGGCGAGATCGAAGCCGTGGACAAGGCCTGCGAGACGCTGAAGGAGGCCGGTGCCAAAAGAGCTCTCAGGCTGGCCGTAGGAGGAGCGTTCCACTCACCGCTGATGGAGCCTGCCAGACTGGAGCTGGCCGAGGCCATAAGCAGGACGGAGATAAAGGCTCCCGTCTGCCCCGTATACCAGAACGTGGACGCACAGCCCTCCACAGACCCGGCAGAGATAAAGGACAAGCTGCTGCGCCAGCTCACCTCCCCCGTAAGATGGACCCAGACGGTGCTCAACATGCACCGCGACGGAGCGTCCGAGTTCGTGGAGCTCGGTCCCGGAGCCGTACTGCAGGGGCTTATCAAAAAATGCCTTCCGAATAAATAAAACTACAACAAATAACAATAACTACTAAAATCGTCCTAATAATGGCAAAAGAGAAAACATTTATCACATGTGACGGCAACTACGCCGCCGCGCATGTAGCGTATATGTTCAGTGAACATGCCGCCATCTACCCTATCACACCTTCTTCGACCATGGCCGAATACGTAGACGAATGGGCCGCCTTCGGTAAGAAGAATCTGTTCGGGGAGACAGTAAAAGTAACGGAAATGCAGAGTGAGGGAGGAGCGGCAGGTGCTGTTCACGGCTCACTTCAGGCCGGAGCCCTGACCACCACATTCACTGCGTCACAGGGATTGCTGCTGATGATTCCCAATATGTACAAGATCGCCGGCGAGCTGCTGCCTACGGTATTCCACGTATCGGCCCGCGCCCTCGCCACCCAGGCCTTGTCCATCTTCGGAGACCATCAGGACGTGATGGCCTGCCGCCAGACCGGTTTCGCCATGCTGGCTTCATCCAGCGTACAGGAAGCCATGGACCTCGGAGCCGTGGCTCATCTCTCCACCATCAAGTCCAGCGTGCCCTTCATCCACTTCTTCGACGGATTCCGCACATCACACGAGATCCAGAAGATAGAGGTGCTCGACCCCGATGCCCTCAAGAGCATGATCAGCGACAAGGCCCTGGAGGCATTCCGCAAGAGAGCCCTCAACCCCAACAAGCCGGTGACCAGAGGCACCGCCCAGAACCCCGACGTATATTTCCAGGCCCGCGAGGCAAGCAACACCTACTACGACGCCGTTCCCGACATCGTAGCCCGCTACATGGGCGAGATAGGCGAACTGACAGGACGCCATTACCTGCCGTTCGACTACTACGGTGATCCCAATGCCAAGGACATCATCATCGCCATGGGCTCCGTATGCGAGACAGCCCGTGAGGTCGTTGACGCCCTCATGGAGAAAGGCGAGAAAGTCGGTATCATCACTGTCCGCCTCTACAGGCCTTTCTCAGCCAAATATTTCCTCAGAGTCCTGCCCAAGAGCGTCAAGCGCATCGCAGTACTCGACCGCTGCAAGGAACCCGGCAGCGTAGGTGAGCCCCTTTACCTCGACGTCAAGTCCACACTTGCCGAGATGGGCGGTGACGCTCCCTACATCATCGGCGGACGCTACGGCCTGTCCTCCAAGGACACCAGCCCCGCCCAGATATTCGCCGTCTTCAAGAACCTCAAGCAGAAACAGCCCAAGGCCGACTTCACCATCGGCATCACCGATGACGTGACCTTCAAGTCCCTCCCTGTAGGCGAGGAAGTCTCCCTGGCCAAGAAAGGAACATACGAGTGCAAGTTCTACGGCCTCGGCTCTGACGGTACGGTGGGTGCCAACAAGAACACCATCAAGATCATCGGCGACCATACATCCAAATACTGCCAGGGCTACTTCGACTACGATTCCAAGAAGTCCGGCGGATACACTTGCTCTCACCTGCGTTTCGGAGACAGCCCCATCACATCTCCCTACCTGGTGTCCACCCCCGACTTCGTGGCCTGCCACGTACCCTCATACCTTTATAAATACGATGTGCTCAAAGGCATCAAGAGAGGCGGTACATTCCTGCTCAACAGTCTCTGGTCGATGGAAGAGACTCTCAAGAGGATACCCGACCACGTAAAGCAGATCATCGCCGAGAAAGGTCTGAAAGTCTACATCATCAACGCCACCAAGATAGCCGAGGAGATCGGTCTGGGCAACCGCACCAACACCATCCTCCAGTCCGCATTCTTCAAGATCACCGGCATCATCCCCTACGGGCAAGCCGTGGCCTTCATGAAGAAAGCCATCGACAAGAGCTACGGCAAGAAGGGCGAGAAAGTGGTCAGCATGAACTACGCCGCAGTGGACCGCGGAGCCGAGTACGAGGAACTCACCGTTCCCGCTGAGTGGAGCAACGTAGTGGCCCGCTTCCGTCCGGCCAACTTCGACCGCCTCGCACCCGAGTGGGTACGCAGCGTGGCCGACGTGGTCAACGCCCAGAACGGATACGAGATTCCCGTCAGCGCCTTCACCGGCGAACATGCCGACGGCACCATACCCGCAGGTACGGCTGCATTTGAGAAACGCGGTATCGCAGTCAATGTTCCCGAGTGGAATCCCGAGAAATGTATCCAGTGCAACCAGTGCGCATATGTCTGCCCTCACGCAGCCATCCGTCCTTTCCTCTCCACCGAGGAGGAGCTGGCAAAGGCTCCCGAGGGAGTCAGGAGCGCGGAAGGCAAGGCAGCCTTCAAGGCTTACCGCTTCACCATGCAGGTATCCCCTCTGGACTGCACCGGCTGCGGCAACTGCGTAGACGTATGCCCCGCCAAGGAGAAAGCCCTCGAGATGAAACCTCTCGACACCCAGATGAACCAGCAGGCAGTATTCGACTACATGCATGCCAACGTGGGCTACAAGGACACTGTCGCTCCCAAGACACAGAACTTCAAGAACTCCCAGTTCTCACAGCCTCTGTTCGAGTTCTCGGGCGCATGTGCCGGCTGCGGTGAGACACCTTACATCAAGGCCATCACACAGCTCTTCGGTGACCGCATGATGGTGGCCAACGCTACCGGATGCTCGTCCATCTACAGCGCGTCATTCCCGTCCTCACCTTACTGCACCGACAAGAACGGACGCGGACCCGCATGGGACAACTCCCTGTTCGAGGACAATGCCGAATTCGGTCTCGGTATGCGACTCGGCACGGAGAGAGTACGCAACACCGTAGCTGAACTGATGAAGCAGGGACTGGAGTGCAACAAGTGCTCCGCAGACATCAAGGCCCTCTTCGAGCAGTGGCTTGCCGACAGGGGCAACGCCGCAGCCACACGCGAGATCTGCGACAAGCTCGTCCCGATGCTCGAGGAAAGCGACTGCGAGGCCTGCAGGAAACTGTACGGCTACCGCGACTGGATCCCCGCACGCAGCCAGTGGATCTTCGGCGGTGACGGCTGGGCATACGACATCGGATACGGCGGACTGGACCACGTCCTGGCTTCCGGCGAGAATGTCAACGTCCTCGTGCTCGACACCGAGGTGTACTCCAACACAGGCGGACAGTCATCCAAGTCCACCCCTGCCGGAGCCGTCGCCAAGTTCGCGACATCCGGAAAGAAGGTGCGCAAGAAAGACCTGGGCATGATGGCCATGAGCTACGGCTACGTCTACGTGGCACAGGTGGCCATGGGAGCCAACCCCGTTCAGTACTTCAACGTACTCAAGGAGGCAGAGGCCTACAACGGTCCCTCACTCATCATCGCATACGCGCCCTGCATCAACCACGGCCTGCGCAACGGCATGGGCAGGAGCCAGCATGAGGAGAAACTCGCAGTCGAGTGCGGTTACTGGCATCTGTACCGCTTCAACCCCGCTCTCGCCGAGGAAGGCAAGAACCCCTTCACCCTCGACAGCAAGGAACCTGACTGGAGCAAGTTCCAGGAGTTCATCAAGGGCGAGGTACGCTACAGCTCGCTGATGAAGAGCTTCCCTGATACAGCTCAGGAACTCTTCGACAAGACCGAGCAGTACGCCAAGATCCGCTACGAGTCCTACAAGCGTCTGGCTCAGTAACGTAGTTCCGTATTGTAACATGAGATTCCGGCAGGTTGATATCCGTATCTGCCGGAATTCTTTTAACTGCAAACCCTACATCTTTGAAATGAATATCAAAAGATTTACTGTCGCACTCAGAGTGGCCCTCTTCGGTCACATCTTCAACTGGATGTGGCAGCCCAAGGATGTCAGACGCCGACGCAGAGGCTATGTGACCGCAAAGGCCGTTCTGGACTACCTGCAGCAGTATGTTCCGTACATCAAGGACGTCCCGGCAGATGAACCCGCCCTGCCGGAGGATGAGCGCATCTTCTCAATCTGGCTTCAGGGTGAGGACAATGCTCCCGGGATCGTCAAGGCCTGCTACAGAAGTATCCGCCGGCTCTGCGGACAGGAACTCGTCGTCCTGGATGAAAACACCATATGGGACTGGATAACACTTCCGGACTACATCATGGAGAAATGGAAAGCAGGCCGGATCCGGCCTGCACATTTTACTGACATATGCCGCACAGAGCTGATTTATAGGCATGGCGGCATCTGGATGGATGCTACGGACTTTGTCACGGCCCCTGTTCCGGACTGGATTATGAACGAGGACTTCTTCATCTTCATGAGTGGAGACAGGATGTCCGGCGCATACGCTTTTATCCAGAACTGCTTTTTCAGGGCCAGGAAGGGAAACTACCTGATAAAAGCCTGGAACCACGCCATACAGACCTACTGGAAATACGAGGAGAGCACAGTGGACTATTTCGTTCACCAGCTTCTGTTCAGACTGGTGGTAGAGAATAATCCAAAAGCGGCCGGGCTCTTCTCCAGAATGCCCGCATCGGCACAGGACGCCACACATGCCCTTTGGTGGAATTACAGAGACAAGCCTTTCAGCCAGGAGACTTTTGACAATGTAACTTCAGGGGCATTTTTCCAGAAAACAGAATACAAATCGAAAGCGGCTGCATTCCCCTCACCGGGAACATTCTCTGACGTAATACAGAAAATGTAATGAAAGACACCACATCAGTTTCAGTAATAATACCTGTCTACAAAGCAGAACAATATATACATCATTGTCTGGACTCCATGCTGGCCCAGACATTCAAGGATTTCGAGATTATACTCATAGATGACGGAAGTCCCGACAAAAGTGGAGAGATATGCGACAGCTATGCCGCGGCAGACAACCGTATAAAAGTAATCCACAAGAAAAACGGAGGAGTCTCATCCGCCCGGCAGTGCGGTATTGACCATGCCGTGGGTGAGTACACGATCCATGTCGATCCGGATGACTGGACAGAGCCGGACATGCTGGAAGCACTTTACTCGGCCGCAGTAGCAAAGAATGCCGACATCGCCGTCTGCGATTATTTTGAAGACTATCACGGAAAGAGCCGGTACCGGAAACTGCATGTGCCGGACAATCCGGACAGCTGCATCAGAATGCTTCTCGATGAGACCCTGCATAGTGCGTGCTGGAACAAACTGATAAGAAGAAGACTCTATACAGACTACAATATCAGATTCCCACAGGATATGAGCATGTGGGAAGACATGGCGACCATCCCGAGGCTTTTCGCTCATGCCGGTACTGTCACATACGTCCCCAAAGCCCTGTATCACTACACCAGGGACATCAATCCGAATGCCATAACCAAAGACATCACATTCGGCAACTGTCTGACACGTGAAAAAGCTGTCGGAATCCTTCAGGATGCCTTCAGAGGGGATCCCAGGCTGTCGGAGGACCTTCTATACCTCAAATTAAAAATCCGTACTGCGCTGCTCCAGTGTTGCACCAACTCCTCACAGTTGAAAGAGGCCATGCTGCATTATCCGGAGGCAAACGCTGTTCTGTACAGCCATCCCACAATATCTTCCTACAGCAAGACAGTCACCTGGCTGTGCAGCCATGACATGGCATCTTCTGCAATGCTGATGCTGAAAATCAGGAATGCCTTCAAAACCTTGAAAAATAACTGATATATTTGTCTTATGAAACGTCACGCATATCTGATACTGGCTCATAAGAACCCCGGTCAGCTCCGTAAGCTGATTGCGCTGCTGGACGACCCGCGCAACGACATCTTCGTTCACGTAGACCGGAAAACCCCTTTCCGTCCCGAGGACTGGACATGTATGTGCAGACACTCCGGCCTGTACTTCCTGGACCGCAGGCTCAGGATCAACTGGGGAGGCGTAAGTATCATGAGATGCGAGCTGGCCCTGCTCGAAGCCGCTGCCGCCCGGGGCAGGTATGACTACTATCATCTGCTTTCCGGCATGGACCTGCCGATAAAGGATCAGGACACCATACACGCCTTCTTCGATGAGCACAGCGGAGCCGAATTCATCAACTTCTGGGAGATGAAAGATGACACGGGAGACAGATTCCATTATTATACCCTTTTCCCGGAAGGTGCGCGTAACTTTCTGACCCACTTTCTGAACGACACTTTCAAAAATCTGCAGAAAGCCGTAGGACACAGCATCAACAAGGATGTGGATTTCCGCTCCGCATCCCAGTGGTTCAGCATCACTGACGAGCTGGCCCGCTACGTTATCTCCAAGAAAGACTGGCTGGAGAAGGTCTTCCGCCATACATGCCTGTGTGACGAGATATTTCTGGCCACACTTGTGTGGAACTCCCCTTTCAGAGAAAAAGTATACCCGGGTGACATGCGCTTCATCGACTGGAGCGGCAACGGCCGGCATCCCCGGACCTTCCGCATGGAAGACTGGGACAGCCTGATGAGCTCTCCTCAATTCTGGGCCCGCAAGTTCGACGAAAGTATTGACAGCGGCATCATAGACAGGATATACGGACATCTTTCCCATGAAAGTGTCAGGAGACTGTTTCTAATTGCAGGATATGACACCCTGGGGCAGGTAGGCCCTGCCCTCGCCGGATATGTCCGCGAACTCTCCGAATACGGAGACACAGTCGTCGTAATGGACTCTCATGCAGACACCTCAGAACTGGAGAAACTCAGCCCCTACACACTGTACCGTGAGGCAGTACGTCACGGAGAGTATGACTTCGGTTCCTACAAACGGGCTTTCCAATGGGCACGTGAGCACCTGGACCTGAACAGTTATGACACACTGTATCTGGTCAACGACTCCGTATACGGCCCCCTGCTCCCGCTGAGAGAGTATCTGGAGCGGATGGAGGCTCTGGACTGCGGAGCCTCCGCGATGGTGCTCAACCCCCACCGCGGCACACCTCACCTGCAGTCCTGGCTGATAGGACTGAGACCTGAGGTCTTTTTATCCGAATGGTTCACGGCCTTCCTCATGAATGTAATGCCGCTGGAAAGCAAAGAAGAGGTCTGCGTCAGATACGAGACCGGACTGACAGCCCTGCTGGCCGGTCACGGAATAAGATACGGAGCCCTGTACAGACTCAGAGGCAAGGCCGTGTACAACAAGGTCAAGGCCATGTGGCAAAAAGGCATACCATTTATCAAGAAAAGTTCATTCACCCGCCATGGAGGCTCACTGGGCCGTCAGATAAGATATGTACTGCAGCACGCCGAGCCGTCACGGGCCGATGCAGTAAAGGCAGATGCCTGCCGTATCTTCGGAAAGGAATACACGGAACATCTGCTGAACGGTTCCGCACCCGATATGGCAGGACGCTATCTCAAATACCTTTATAAGAAAATAAAATAGACACACTCTATGAACAACCGTCACGCATACCTGATACTGGCTCACAAGAACTTCGGACAGCTGCGCAAGCTGGTCATGCTGCTGGACGACCCCAGGAACGACATCTTCGTCCATGTGGATAAAAAAGCTGCATTCGATCCCTCGGAATGGACAGACGTATGCCGTCACTCCAGACTTGTCTTCCTTGACAACAGGCTCCACGTCAACTGGGGAGGAGTCAGCATCATGCGCAGCGAGCTGGCCCTGCTGAAAGCCGCCACATCCACCGGAGAATACAGCTACTACCACCTGCTCTCCGGCATGGACCTGCCCATAAAGGATCAGGACACCATACACGCCTTCTTCGATGAGCACAGCGGAGCCGAGTTCATCAACTACTGGAACTTCAAGAAGACCACCCAGTCCCGGTTCCACTACTACACTATCTTTCCGGAAGGTGCCGGACAGTTCTGGACCAACCTGGCCAACAACATCTTCAAGGGCCTTCAGATGGCCGTCGGCTACAAGATCAACCGGAACGTGGACTTCCGCTTCGCCTCCCAGTGGTTCAGCATCACAGACGGACTGGCCCGCTATGTTATATCTAAAGAAGACTGGCTGGAAAAAGTCTTCCGCCACACAAACACCTGTGACGAGATATTTCTGGCCACACTCGTATGGGACTCACCGTTCCGGGAGAAGCTGTTCGTCAAAGAGCCGGTCGATGAGCACGTAGTAAACCTCAGCAACATGCGTTTCATCGACTGGACCCGAGGTGAGAGCATCCGTCATCCATGGACCTTCCGGGCCGAAGACTGGGACCTGCTGATGAGTGTACCCCATTTCTGGGCCCGCAAGTTCGACGAGAACGTGGACAGCCTCATCATCGACCGCATCTTTCAGAAACTCCACAAAGCATAAACACAACAAGGCCGGCCCCCGAAAAGAGAGCCGGCCTGATATTATCCTGACAGAGAGAATGATTATTTCTCAGGCATGAAATAGATGGTGGTGTAGAAGTTGGATTCATCGGTGTAGTTGCCGACAATCACGCTGGCATCATCGGACACTGCCAGTACCGTACCCTCGAATACGGCCTCTTCAGAAGAATATCCCCAAGTTGCAGAAGCGTAATCTTTGAAAGTCTCCACCTTGCCCGTGTTGAAGTCGTAGACGTAAGGCTGTGAGGATATTCCGGTGGGGGCGTCGGCCAGGAACAGCAGACCGTCGGATGTAACAACGCAGGGTCTCCAGTAGTCGTATGTGTTGTCAGACAACTCATACATCTTCTCGCTCTCTATGTCATACACATATGCGTACTGCGGCATCGATTCATATGATTCGGTGACATATACCCATGCCGAGAGGAATTTCCCGTTGGGTGAGATGTGCATCTCCAGATCACCGTATCTCTTTGTCCATGCGTTCATCTCCTCGTTGAACTCGGTCATAAATTCCTTGGGAAAGAGATCGAATTCGTGCGAGGCACCGAGCCAGAGGCAGCCCAGCTCAATATAGTAATCGAAGTCTACTATATAACCGGCGATATTGCCGTTGGAGCCTATACCCTTTGCGACGATACTTACAGGAGTATTGCCTCCGAGGTCAGTTCCGGCCATAGTTTCCATCATTCCGTTCTCGTAGATTATAGCTTTTTCGTTCCAATTCTCGTCTTTGGTAGAGCCTACAGCAGTGTTTCCGTCAGGTGACACACCGTAGAAGCCGGCCTGCATGGTTCCCTCAGGTACGGGGAGGGTGTTGACCTGCCCGTCCTTGACAATGACTGGTACGAAATTATCGCGACCGTATGCCACTCCGTCATCGGTAACGTCGTAGAGAACAGTGCCGGAAACGATTGTGAGACTGTCGCGGCGCACATCGTAGATGTAGGAGCTGGGTGCCACACCGTCATCGTAGTTGCCGACAACCCACATACCGTTGTCGGATACGGCGTAAGGTGCAATGAGTACTCCCTCGGGAGCGAACTCCACATAGGGCCTATAGGTCTTTACTTTCTCCACGTGGGGAACACCTACTACAACTCCACCGTCTATCTGAGCTGCGAAAGCATAATAATCGGTATTCCAGAACAAGTCTTCATAAACCTCGTTGTAAGTGCCTTTCCACAACTCAGCACCTTCGCTGACATACTTCTCAATATACGAAACAAGTCCATCCTCTCCGGGATACTCATCCTCCATAATAAGACCTACGCAGTAACTTGCATTCTCATCAGAAGGTATCACCGATACCCTGATGGTATTGGTCTCATTATTGCCGAGCTGCATTTCGAATGCTGCCTCAGTTATGGTTGGATTATTCTTATTGCAGGAGGCGAAGAATACGGTCGCAGTCAACAAGCAGACTGCCATCAAATAAAACTTCTTCATAATCATTAACTTAAATTAATTAATTGTTTAAAATCGGGCGCAAAATAAATAATAATTTCAGTATCCGCCAAATTTTACTTGCAGTCATGGCAAAAATAAGGGGCTGACTTTTATTATTTGCCAGCCCCCTGATATTGGTATTCTCCGAACTGTTACAAAGCGACGATGAGAGAGAGGTTGACGCCGGTGTAGGCGGGAGTCATACGGCATACTCCGCCCGAGCACTGATATCCCTCCTTGAAACGGCCGAAATTGAGCTGAGCACGTACCTTGGAATAAGAATAACTTACACTTCCGTTGATGTAGTGGGTCTTGGTGTCACCGTAGTTCCACATATCCTGCACGGATACACTCCAGCGCGGAGCAAAATTGTACTCCAAAAGAGCAGCCGCCCAGTTCTTGTGATCCTGCTTGGTAGTAAGATGCTGGAGCTCTAACCTAAGGGAGTTCTTGCGGTCAAACTTATAGGTAAGGTCAGCTACTACAGTATGAGATATCCACATTGATGCCTCATCACCCATACCTGGCGCGTGATTATAAGTCTGCCAACTGTAGAAGAGTATCATCTTGAAATTACTGCCGAACCAACGCTCCACATCTACCGTCAGATCCCTGAACAGTAACTCATTTTTCTTACTTTCCCCTCCCCACCAAGCTGACATATCACCATAATACGTGGAAAAATTGGCATGGACTTTCATTCCTTTCTTTCCACCCATCACTGTACCTCTACGGAAATTGTAGTACAAGTCAGCCTGGCCTCCTATCTCATCCTGCTGCGAAGTATAAGGATTAAGCGTAGCCAGGGAATATGTATGTTGCTGAGTCAGAGCAGGTACATAGTTGATATAGGTGTACATATTGTTAAACGAGCGGGAACCCTGAAGGAATGGATTATGTAACTTTCTGAATGTCACCAAACCACCGAAACCATATCCGGTATAACCTAAGTCCACCTGAACAGCCTCACTCCGCGATGTTGAAAAGATATTATACGAACCAGGATCACTCTGTCGATTCATATACTCTCCGCTCAGTCGGAAACCGGCATAGCCCAAAGCCATCCGGGCGGAATAACCAAGCGTATGAGGATTAACTCCTGGCATTGGATTCTCTCCGACAGCCTCATATTTGTCCAGGACACTGCCTTCCACAGTCCAGTCAAAGGCATCCCACTTGGCCGCACGGGAAATCGACAAAGAAAGATCAGCTCCGGAGACAAACACCCCTGTATAGTCCTGTATATCTCTCACCCGGCCATACAAAGCCTTGATGGTCAAAAAGTCTCCGAATGTATATCCTACGCGGATACCCTGAAGGGCATTGTTGATACCCAGGGTGCGGTCCTCGTATGTACGGAAGAGCAGACCGCTGCCGAACTGCTCGTACAGACTTCCCAAGCGGATATCCCAGCCGTGACCGCTGTAGCCGGCATAGATGTCATATCTGCTGAACATATCGTACTGCACATTTCCAGAAGAAAAATAACCCAACAATGGAGGCAGGTATCCTTCCAACTGAATACCGGCCGAGAATCCATTCCAGGAATAATCCATCTTCAGGTAGTTGTTGGAACCCATGCGTCCATCTGGAGCCAGTGCTCCGGTCTTGTCATCGTTAAAATAATACGTGGTATTGGTCTCCAACCCCGCAGAAAAGTTGCCTCTGTCCTCCTGGGCAAAGGCAACTGCTGTCAGAGTCAAAAGACCTACTGCAAAAGTAAATCTTTTGAAAGCCATAAATCTACTGAAGTTTTAAGATTTGATCAAAAAGCTCCTCCTCGCTGCCGGGGGTATAGCCGGTGTGGGTGTACACCACATTGCCGTCCTTGTCCAGAACGAAGACCGTAGGCTGGGTCTGCACGTTCATGGCCCGCTTCAGGTCGCTGTTCTCGTCCAGCAGGATAGTGAAGTCCGTCCAGCCGCGGCCGCCCACCATGGGCTTAACCTTGGCACTGGAGCGGGAATCATCGGTGGATACGGCTACTACCTTGAAGTCCGCCTCTTCAATCCAGTCAACATAGGCATCATTGATAGCCCCGAGTTCCTGCAGACAGGGCTTGCAGGTGGTGTACCAGAAAGAGAGGATTACGGGGACACCGTCATCTAAAATTGACTGTACATTAACTACATTACCGTCAATGTCCTTGACCTCCACACTGGGAAGACCTTTCTGTGCCCATGTAACTACGGACATCAGACAAAGAGCTGATATAATAAATAAACGCTTCATTTGTTACATTATTATTTAATTCTCGTACTCAAACAGAGCAAATCCGTTAACTGGAATATTTACTACGTTATCAATTAACATATTATAATCCGCGTATAAGACACCAGAAACCTGTCCTGAGAAAGTATCGTCTTTAGCAATCCATACACAGACATAACAGTTGTTTATATCCTCTACCGTAGAAGGGATTGGCATAGTGTAAGTAAGTTCCTGAACAGACTCTGTAGAAAGTGACAGGTCATCACCCATATAATGGGTAAATTCGTCTTTTACTACAAAATTGTGTTCATAGCTTGCACCAGCTCCACTCTGTTGACCAACAATGTGGCTTTCCATCAAGAATACTCCAATAGTGTACACACCTGCCTCCTTAGATGCTACTGAGATATTGGCATCTACGTTGGAACCGCTGACAGATACTGTACCACCTATCACGGTATTGGCAGGGATATTAGTTCTAGCCTCTTCTGTAAGTTGCGTGAATATTGCAGCATTAGTGCTCGGATTATTGTTTTCTACTACTGCATACCCATTAACTATACCACGTGGGAAATATCTAGTAGCGAATGCATTCATCCATTCAAGCCAATAATCGTAAACCCACCAGTCACTGCCCGCCATTATTCCATAGATTGTAAATGGAAGGAAACGGCCACCTGTCTCTTCATATGCCAATGTCATTGCTTCAGACATCATAGGGCAGTATCCGCAAGTGGTTGCCGTGAAACGTATTCCCAATGTTCTTCTGTAGAAATCGCGGCTGAAGTCTGCTACCAGCTCGCCCATCTGGGAAACCTCGATAGTCGCGGTGGTGACTCCGTCAACGCCGTTGAGGGTTATCTCGGCTGTACGGACCTCTCCGTCATTGGCAGCTACCGACATGTTGATGTTGTAGGTACGGTATGCGGAATATGTGGCGTTGTCCGCCAGAAGAGTGGAATCGGACTCTGTCACGCTGTCGATTGTCAGCCAGTCTACACCTTCTGCCACAACGGCATCAAAATCGGTATTGCCCTTTATTGAGAATGTATAAGACTGCTCCTCACCGCTCACACTGGCAGTCTTCTTTGAGACATCCCAGCCCGGAACGGGGTCCTGGATAACATAGAACTGGGTATTGGTACCGTCGTTGACCATGAAGCCGGCCACTCTTTCTGTAAGCTCGGTGTTGAGTTCCATAACTTTCACTGTAAGGCTGTTTGTTCCGGGCACTACATCGAAAGGCTCTACACTGAACCATTCGTTGGTATTGAACACTGTTCCCTCACCGTCGAACTCCAACTCGACAGTCACAGCGGCATTCATCTCATTGGGAACAAAGATAGACTGACCTATGATAGCAGGTCTGCCGGAGTCTTTATTATCCGAGCAGGATGTGAAAAATACCGCAGTGCCAACAGCTGCGGCACCGCAGAGAATCATTTTTGCTAAACTTTTCATGATAAAAACTTTAAGTATTGATTAATTATTATTTTCTGTAATTCTCCAGTCCTCCCTTGAGGAACTGCACAAATGCGTCTACATCCAGATCGTAACTTCTGGGCTCGGCCAGCAGCTCGCCGTTACGGCCCTCAAGCACGTAGCAAGGCTGCGCGTTGACGCCGTACTGGGTGGTCGCTATATGCGAGTTGATCTTTCCTATATCCTTCAGCGTCCTGTTGCCCACTGTGATCCAGTCGCTCTCATCCGCTCTCTTCTTATCGTCGCAGTACATGGCCAGCACCACGAAGTCATTGCGGAGCATGTCTAGCACCTGAGGGTCAGACCAGACGCGGGTCTCCATCTCGCGGCAGTTGACACAGCCATGGCCGGTGAAGTCTATGAACAGAGGCTTGCCTACTTTTTCAGCGTACTCCCTGGCCTCATTGATCTCGAAGAAGCCCTTCAGTCCGTGAGGAAGATGCAGGAAGTCACTGTACTTGGGTGTACCCATATCCAGTGCCTCGGTCTGAGCGGATGCCTCAGTGCCCGAAGACTGAATCACGACCGGAGCCTGCTCCTGACCCAGCACGAAATCCTGAGTCGTAAGAGGAGGCAGATAGCCGGAAAGGGCCTTTAGAGGCGCACCCCACATACCGGGGATAAGGTAAACCACGAACGAGAACACTATGATAACCAGAGTAAGACGGCCCACGCCTATGTGCTTCACCTCGTCATCGTGAGCGAACTTGATCTTGCCCAGCAGGTAGAGGCCCAGCAGGGTGAAGACCACAATCCAGATAGCCAGGTAGACTTCCCTGTCCAGAAGACCCCAGTGATAGGTCTGGTCGGCTGTGGAGAGGAACTTGAAGCCGAGGGCCACCTCTATGAAGGCAATCACGACCTTGACGGTATTGAGCCATCCTCCGCTCTTAGGCAGCTTCTTGAGCATTGAGGGGAAGAGAGCGAATATCGTAAACGGCAGAGCGAACGCTATAGAGAACGCCAGCATGGCTATAATCGGCTCCCAGAACTCACCCTGAGTGGCCTTGATGAGCACCGCTCCTACGATAGGGCCCGTGCAGGAGAACGATACGAGCACAAGGGTAAGAGCGAGGAAGAAGATGCCTCCGAATCCCTTTGTGTCAGCTTTCGAGTCGGACTTGTTGACCAGCTTGGAGGGCATGGTTATCTCGAATGCTCCGAAGAACGAGGCCGCGAATATCATGAATACTATGAAGAATATGATATTGGGCAGCCAGTGCGTAGCCAGCCAGTTGAAGATGTCGGCCGTCACTGCGTCTCCTCCGACAATCCTGGTCACCAGGATGATGATTGCAATCGGCAAGGTATAGAGAGCCACGATGAAGATACCGTAAATGGCGGCCCTCATACGGCCTCTGGCAACACTGCCGTCTCCTTTGAGGAAGTACGATACAGTCATAGGCACCATAGGGAACACGCACGGTGTGAGCAGGGCTGCAAAGCCCCACAGAATAGCCTCTATGATGATGCCCCACAGGCTCTTGCCCTCAGTGCCGGCGGCCTCAGAAGGAGCGGATATTGTATCCTCGGCATACAGGTCCACCTCAGTCACGGTCATATCGGGAAGGCTCACCGTCCAGGCCAGTTCCTGAGGAGTCGTACAGTTGTTCTCGTCGCAGGTCATCCACTCCACGTAGAGTTCCACCTCTGCGTTTTTCTTTTTCAGGCGGATGTCCTGTGAGAATGTCACGCTCTCCTCGAAATACCCGATCTCCATCATATAGATGTCGTCGTAGTATTTATAAGGTTCCTTGGAGATGGTAACGCCTCCTACTTTCTCAGCCCGGCGGCCGTCAGCGATATTGAACTCCGCCACCGTAGCCGTAGGTCCGAACTCCGTCCGGAGAGTGTCATAGATATGCCAGCTGGAGTCTATATCCGCCGTCATTGACACGCGGTACAGATCCTTCTCCAACTGCTTTACCTCTGTCCTCCACTGCGCATGGGTCTCCTGCGCGGCTACTGAGACTATTGATGCCCCCATCAGAAGGAGCAGCAACATTAACCTTTTTTTCATTTCCTTAATAATAAACGATTTAATATCTAAACTACAGTTTATAACTCACACTAAACTGCAAAAGTAAAAAATCATTTTAAAAAAACAAAAAAAGCCGGCTGATAATCAATGATAATCAATGATTCAGCCGACTTTTATGTTCTGTCCGGAATTAGATACGGGCCTAAAGCATACCGCCGTCGCAGATGATGACCTGGCCAGTCACGTATGAGGAAAGGTCGGAGGCAAGGAAGAGGGCCACGTTGGCTATGTCCTCGGGGGTACCGCCACGGCGGAGGGGAATCTTCTTGTTCCACTCCTGACGCACCTCCTCGGGAAGGGCATTGGTCATGTCGGTGATGATGAAGCCCGGAGCGATGGCGTTGGCGCGGATGCCGCGGGAGCCCATCTCCTTGGCTATGGACTTGGCCAGACCGATCAGACCTGCCTTCGAGGCGGAGTAGTTGCACTGTCCGGCATTGCCGTTGACTCCTACTACGGATGAGATGTTGATGATGCTGCCTCCTCTCTGACGGGCCATTATGGGTGTCAGGGCATGGGTGAAGTTGAACGCGCTCTTGAGATTGACCGTGATGACGCTGTCCCACTGCTGCTCCGACATCCTCATCATCAGACCGTCACGGGTGATGCCGGCGTTGTTGACCAGCACGTCGATGTGACCGAAGTCCTTGACTATCTGGTCCACCGTGGCGTGAGCCTGCTCGAAGTCAGCGGCGTTGGAGGCATAGCCCCGGCACTCCACTCCGAGAGCCTTGATCTCCTCTACCGTATTCTTGAAATTGTCATCTTCCTTGAGGTCGGTAAATGCGATGTCCGCTCCGGCCGAGGCCAGTTTCATGGCGATGGCCTTGCCTATGCCGCGTGCGGCACCTGTAATAAGGGCGACCTTACCCTTTAATAATCCTTCTAACATAATATTATCCATTTACTTTATCATTAGGTACAACGGCAAACGAGAGGCTGGCCTCCACGCAGAGGTTGCCATCTACGTATGCCTTGGCATCTATCCAGAAGAGCATGGCCCTGTGATTGGTGATACGGGCATGAACCTCTATGGTGTCGCCCGGCACGACCTGATGTTTGAATCGGGTCTTGTCGATGCCGGTGAACAGCGTGGTGTGCCCTACCAGATAGTCCTTGATGAGCAGCGAGCTGCACTGCCCCATGATCTCACACAGGATGACTCCGGGCACTATGGGCTGTCCGGGGAAGTGTCCCTGGAGGAAGAACTCATCGCCTCTGACATGATACTTTCCGATGACAGTTCCGTCTTCCTGAAGCTCCATCTCGTCCACGAGCAGCATGGGCTCGCGGTGGCGTAAAAATTTCTTAATCTCTTCTCTATCCATATTGAGTTTGGTTTTAGTTGTTTGTCTTTACTACAGACGTCTGAAGGCCAGCACTGCATTGTGTCCGCCGAATCCGAGAGACGAGGACAGGGCCATGGTCAGCTCAGCCTTGCGGGCAGTGTTGGGATTGACATCCAGGTCGCACTCGGGATCGGGCTCCTTATAATTAATGGTAGGAGGCACTATGCCGTCGTGCAGGGCCATGACTGCGGCCACGGCCTCGATACCGCCGGCGGCTCCGAGAGCATGTCCGGTCATGGACTTGGTGGAGCACAGGATGGCGCGGCGGGCCTCGGTCTCACCGAGAGCCAGCTTGATGGCCGCGGTCTCCGACTTGTCGTTCAGCGGAGTTCCGGTACCGTGGGTATTGATGTGCAGCAGGTCGGAAGGACTGTAATGCGCCTCGGTCAGGGCCTGCTTGAAAGCCTTGGCCGGGGTCGAACCGTCCGGACAGGGTGCCGTATAATGGTAAGCGTCGCAGGTGTTGCCGTATCCGCAGATCTCGGCATATATCTTCGCCCCGCGGGCCACGGCGTGCTCATACTCCTCCAGTATCACTACTCCTGCGCCCTCGGCTATCACGAAACCCTGACGGCGGGCGTCAAACGGCAGGGAAGCCGCCATGGGATCCTCCGCCGGAGAAAGGGCCTTGCTGTTGGAGAAGCCTCCGATAGCCAGAGGTGTGACGGCAGCCTCGGTACCGCCGGCGATGATGGCGTCGGCATAGCCGAACTTAATCGCCCTGTAAGCCTCGCCTATCGAGTGTGTACCTGTCGCACAGGCCGTCACGATAGGCAGACAGGGGCCCTTCGCATGATGGGCTATGGCCACGTTACCGGCCGCGATGTTGGCTATCATCGTAGGGATGAACAGAGGGGATATCCACTGCGGGCCGTCCTTTATCAGCTTGGCCGTCTCGTTGACGAAGGAGTGCATACCTCCGATACCTGAGCCGATATAGACTCCGAAACGGTCCGAATGAACAGTTCCGGGAGTATCGTCCTCCTCGTTATCGGTAGACTTGAGTCCGCTCATGGCCACGGCCTGGTTGGCTGCGGCGAGAGCGAAGAGGCTGAAACGGTCGAACTTCCTGGCCGCCTTGGGCTCGATGCCGTAGTCGGCCGGCTTGAAATCCTTGACCTCGCCTGCGATCTTCACTGAGAGACCGTCCGTAGGGAACTGGGTGATATAGTCTATACCGCAGACACCGTTCACGATGTTCTTCCAGAAAGTCTCTACATTATTTCCGACAGGAGTCACAACTCCCATTCCTGTCACTACTACTCTTTTTTCCATATTCTATTCGTTTTTATTTTGACCAGCGGAGAACACACGCTCCTGTGGTGAATCCTGCTCCGAACGCGCTGAGCAGCAGCAGTTCTCCTGTTCTTAATTGATTACCTCTGCTGAGGTCGTCCAGCAAAGCCGGGATAGAGGCCGAAGAGGTGTTCCCGTACTTGTCCAGGTTGAAGGGGAACTTGCTCTTGTCCTGATTGACGAAATGCCGGATCGACTCGATGATACGTACATTGGCCTGATGCAGCACATACAGGTCTATGTCATCGGCGGTGATACCGGCCATGGTCAGCACCTTGTCTATGTCCTTGATAGAAGACGAGACCGCCAGCTTGAAGACATCCTGGCCGTTCATCGACACTCCGTCAGTATCCGTCTCCTCCTTGGTGACAAAGGGAGTCGGCTGAAGCCTGCGCCTCTGGTACAGGGCCTCCACCTTACAGTGAGTGGACAGACGGATGGCCTTGAGGTCATCGCCCTTGGTCACGACCACAGCCCCGGCCGCATCTCCGAAGAGAATGCAGCTGGAGCGGTCCTTCCAGTTCATCATCCTGGACGGCTCCTCGGCGCAGACTATCAGGATATTCTTCATATCCTTGGTAGCCAGATAAGCCTCGGCGATATCCAGAGCGTAAAGAAATCCGGTGCAGGCGCAGTTGATGTCCATCGTGGGACACGTGGCTCCTATCTTGCCCTGGATGATGCAGCCCAGACCGGGAGTGACATATTCGTTCACCACATTGGAGCAGATGATGAAGTCTATCTGCTCGGAAGTGACTCCGGCATCCTCCATCGCCTTGGTGGCGGCTGTGGAAGCCAGATCCTCCAGATTCTCGGACGATATCACACGCCTCTCGTGGATACCTGTCCTGGTGACAATCCACTCGTCACTCGTATCCAGGAAGTTCTCCAGCATGGCATTGGTCACTGTCAGAGAGGGACGGGCGCTTCCTGTTCCAATGATCTTCATATCAGTTTATCTTTGAATTGACGATTTCCAGCACTTTCTTCTCCTGCTTCTCAGCCTCGGCGGCTATCTCAGCGGCCTCTGCTACCAGAGCGTCGGCTTTTTCGCGGTCCTTCAGTCCGGAAGCGTTGATCTTGACGTTGAGGAATGCACCGAGCACGGCCGAACGGGCTGCCAGAGCACCTACACCGGCATCGGAGACTGAGTTGGGATTACCCTCGGAAGCCATGGCCTCCACCAGCCCGAATACCTTGAATGAGGCCTTCATCGTCCTCAAAGGTACCTCGGTGGCATAGAGAGTAGCCTCCTGCATGGCTGCGGCACGGGCCTCCTTCTCCTCGTCGGTTTTCTTGGGAAGCGACATGGCGTCCATGATACGGTTGAATGCGGCCGTATCCTCGTCCACCAGGTGCAGCAGCTCGTACATCAGGTCCTGACCCTTCTCTGCCCACTGGGAGAACTTGGGGCACTGGTCGTCCCAGCCCCTCTTGTGCGAGGACAGGTTGGCCACCATAGCACCGAGAGCGGCGCCGAGAGAGCCCATATATGCGGATATCGATCCGCCGCCGGGAGCCGGAGACTCGCGGGAAGTCTCCTCAGCGAAGCCGCGGACAGTCAGGTCCACCAGCTTGGGCGTCTTGTCGCTGTCCTCGAGGATGTACTCGATGACCTTCTCGCGGGGATTGAATGGCTTGAGGTCGTCCAGTCCCATGGACTTGACGGCTATCTTCACGATATCGTCCTCGGGAATACCGCAGGAGCGGTTCTGCTTTGCCAGATAATGCTTGCCGGCATCAATGAGCACCTTCTTGGGAATAAGGCCGACTATCTCCGAGCCGGTCACCCTGATACCGCGGGCATGGGCTTTCTCGCAGACCTCGTCAAAGGCCACGTGTACAGGAGTGACGTTGATGTTGGTCACGTTCATGGACACCTGTGCGATGCCGTATTCCTCGATATACCAGCCTATGGCCTTGCAGCCCTTGAGCGTTCCGGGAATCCATACCACGTTGCCGTCCGCATCCTTCACCACCTTTCCCGTAATCGGGTCTCCCTCCCTCTTCTTACGGCCCTTCTCGCGCACGTCAAAGGCGATGGAATTGGCCCTGCGGGTAGAAGTGGTGTTGAGGTTGTAGTTGATGGCTACGAGGAAATCCCTGGCACCCACTGCGGTAGCACCTGTGCGGGCGGTGTAGTCGTCTATCACTGCGGGACCGAAATCCGGCTTTACACCGTCGGCGAATCTCTTGGCCAGACCCTCGTACTCTCCGCTGCGGCATACAGCCAGGTTCCTGCGCTCGGGAGTATAGGCCGCGCTCTCATAGCAGAATACCGGGATGCCGAGTTCCTCGCCAATCCTCTTGGCCAGGCTGCGGGCATACTCCACGCACTCCTCCATGGTCACGCCGGCGATAGGCACGAGAGGGCACACGTCGGTGGCACCCATACGGGGATGCTCACCGTGATGATGCCTCATGTCGATGACTTCCGAAGCCTTCTTGACTGCGCGGAATGCCGCCTCCATCACCTTCTCTGGCTCACCCACGAAAGTGACTACGGTACGGTTGGTGGCCGCACCCGGATCCACGTCGAGAAGCCTTACGCCCTCAACGCTCTCGGCAGCGTCTGTAATCTGCTTGATAATCTGCATGTCACGTCCCTCGCTGAAGTTGGGGACACATTCGATCAATTTTCTTGTCATGATTTATCTATTAATTATTTTTCCATTCAATACTATCTCTTCTATAAGCTGCGAGGTAAATGAATACGGCACGAACTCATAGGAAGGTATCTCCTTGGTAATGAAGAACGAGGCCTTCTTGCCGGGGGTTATCGAACCGTACTCGGCGGCTGCCCCCATGGCGAACGAGCCGTTGACCGTGGCGGCGTTGAGCACCGTCTCGGGCGTCAGGCGCATCTTGATCATGGCCAGGGCCATCATGAACTTCATGTCCCCGGAAGGGCATGAGCCCGGGTTGTAATTGGAGGCTATGGCGAGCGGAAGGTCGTACTCCAGCATCTGCTTGGCCTTGGGATAATCCATATCCAGGAAGAATGTCGCGCCCGGAAGGAGGGTCGCTATGGTGCCGCTGCCCTGCAGGGCCCTGAATTCCTCGGGGCCGGTGAACTCCAGATGGTCCACGGAGGCCGCGCCGTACTTGACTCCGACCTGTACTCCGCCGGAAAAACTCATCTGGTTGGCGTGTACCTTCGGCTGCATACCGTACCTGGCGGCCGCCTCGAATATACGGCTGGCATCCTCCACTGTGAAAAAGCCCTCCTCCACGAAGATGTCCACATAGTCGGCCAGTCCTTCGGCCGCCACGGCGGGCATGATGTCGCGGATAATCTCATCCACATAGCCCTCGCGGTTGCCCTTATACCTGGCGGGCACGGCGTGGGCACCCAGGAATGTAGTGCGCACCCTGAGAGGGGTCTCCTCGCCCACCCTGCGGGCCACGCGGAGCATCTTGACCTCGTCCTCCACGGTCAGGCCGTAGCCGCTCTTGATCTCCACGGCCCCGGTACCGAGGGAGATGATCTCCCATGCCCTGACCAGCGTCTGACGCAGAAGGTCGTCCTCCGGGGTATTGTGCAGCAGCTCCACCGAGTTCAGGATACCGCCTCCCCGGCGGGCTATCTCCTGGTACGACAGACCGCGGAGCTTGTCCATGAACTCCATCTCGCGGCTGCCGGCATATACCAGATGCGTGTGCGAGTCACAGTAAGAGGGGAACACCATCCGGCCTGCGGCGTCGATTACCCCGTCCGCACCGTCCTCCATAGCCCCGATAGTCTCCGGGGCAGTGCCGTTCATCTCTCCGAAAGCCTTTATCCGGTCTCCTTCGGTCAGCAGCCAGGCATTGTCGAGGCAGGGCAGAGTCTCCATCTCCTTGCCTTTCAGAGGAGACTGCGGAGCTTCCTGCCTTACGCCGACGAGCTTCTTTATATTTTTAACAAAAAGCGACATCGTTAAAATTCTGCCTTTCTGATAAAATCAATTGAGTCCTTGATCCTGGTGTACATCACCGTATCCTCCTCGATGAAAGGAACCTCCTTGCGGTAATCCTCGAAGAACTTCTCGATCACGGGCGAGGACTTGCCGGCACCTGCGCGGTGACGGAACTCCAGGGCCTGGGCAGCGTTGAACATCTCGATACCGAGGATCTTCTCCACGTTCTCGACCACGCGCACACACTTGGTGGCGGCGTTGGCACCCATGCTGACATGGTCCTCCTGACCCTGCGAGGAGTCAATGGTATCCACTACGCAGGGAGTGCAGAGCTGCTTGTTCTGGCTTACTACGGAAGCGGCGGCATACTGCGGAATCATGAAGCCGGAGTTGAGACCGGACTTGGCCACCAGGAACGAAGGCAGGCCTCTCTTGCCTGATATAAGCTGATAGGTACGGCGTTCTGAGATAGAGCCAAGTTCGGCCAGGGCTATAGCCAGGAAATCCAGTGTTATGGACAGAGGCTGACCGTGGAAGTTGCCGGCGGAGATGACCTGATCCTCGTCGGGCAGGACGGTCGGGTTGTCGGTCGCGCTGTTGACCTCGGTCATGAACACGCTCTCCACGTATGCGATGGCATCCTTCGACGCTCCGTGTACCTGAGGCACGCAGCGGAACGAATAGGGATCCTGGACTTCCTTGCCGGGACCGTCGATCAGCTGGCTGCCCTGCAGGTAGCCGAGGATGACGCGGGCCGTCTCCATCTGACCCTTGTGGGGACGTACTGCATGTACGCCGGGAGTGAAGGGCTCCTTGCGGCCGTTGAAGGCCTCAAGGGATACAGTGGCTATCTTGTCGGCGGCTGCGGATATGTGCTCTGCCCTGATGATGCACCATACGGCGTGGGCCAGCATGAACTGGGTGCCGTTCAGCAGAGCCAGACCCTCCTTGGACGCCAGGGTCAGAGGCTCCCAGCCGAACATCTTCTCCAGTTCGCTGCCGGGATACCTTTTGCCCTTGTAGTCGAACTCACCCAGGCCCAGCAGAGGCAGACACATATTGGCCAGAGGAGCCAGGTCGCCGGATGCTCCGAGAGAGCCCTGCTGATATACGACGGGAGTAATGCCCTCGTTGAAGAAGTCCACCAGCCTCTCTACCGTCTCGACTCTCACTCCGGAGTAGCCGTATGAGAGCGATTTCACTTTCAGGGCGATCATCAGACGCACGATCTCGGGCCTTACCTCCTCGCCCACGCCGCAGGAGTGGGACATCACCAGGTTCTTCTGGAGCTGTGAGAGCTGGTCCTTGTCCACGGACACATTGCACAGCGAGCCGAAGCCGGTGGTCACGCCGTAGATGGGCGCTTTCTGGTTCTTCATGCGCTCATCCAGATAGTTGCGGCATTTTGCGATTCTCTTTTTGGATTCTTCTCCGAGATGTAACCTGCACTGGGGATCAAGCAGAGCCCTGACCTCGTCCAGCGAGTGGTTCAGCTTATCTATATCAAACTGTATCATACTTTTGTAATTTAAATTGCATTTAAAATTTAAACTACAAAGGTAGCAAAATATCTCAAACCGCAGCCAGTTTGCATCAATTAAGCAGCAGTGCCGTACATTCACTTACACAAGAAATCCCGGCCGTCCGCAGGATGGGATGACCGGGAATGCTGTTGCGGATAATCCGCCGGGAATTATCTGGTGCGCGTGACGGTGTGGAGCACCTTGCCGTCTTTGTCGAGCATGTGCAGGCAGAGGGAGTCGGCGGAGACGGTCACGAGGGACCAGCCGGACTCGGGGCTGCAGAAGACAGTTCCATCTATGGCCTCCACGTCACGGCTCAGCGAACCGGAAGTATTGACCACGTAGTCGATGTCACTGCCTTCCTTGCGGATATGCTGGAAAGTATGCAGGTGGCCGCACACGTACATGTCCACGTTGTCATGCCTGAGCAGGATGGAGTTCACGCGCTCCTGCATGTCGGTGCGCTCGCTCTCGTCCTTGTCCGTGTAGGCATAGATCGGATGGTGGCCCACCACGATTACCCAGTCCTCATCCGCCTCCGACAGGGTTCTGTCCAGCCATGCCAGCTGCTCGCGGTAGTCGGACCTGGAAGCGTCGGCATACTTGTCGGTCTCCTCGCGGTACTTGTCTATGAGCGGGGTGGTGTCGATCATCACTATACGTATCTCCACGCCGTCCTCCTCCTTGACGAAGGTGTAGTAGCGCGAGGGCATGTTCCAGCGGGCGCTAACCTGGCTGTAGTCGATGCAGGCCTGGGTATTGCTGCGGTACTCGTGGTTGCCGCAGATGGCATACCAGGGGGTCATCAGGTCGGGATGGGAGTAGATGAGCTCGTAGTTGGTCATCCACAGAGGGTCACTGACACTCTGTACGCCCTCGAAGTGATGCACGTCTCCGGCCGCAACCACAAATTCGATGTCAATGGCCTCGGCCATCCTGCCCATAGTCTCCGCTATCGGCTTCTGGTCATAATAGCCGTTGCGGCCCAGGTCGTTGGCAATGTAGAAATTGAGCGGCTGCTCCAGGGCCTTCCACTCCTGGGAGCGGTCCTCCGGCACACTGGAGGACACACCCGCGGAAGTGTTGCAGGACACCGCTGACAGGGAGAGTACCGCAGCGGCGGTAAGGGTAAGGAAGTTGATTCTTCTCATAAAGCTGTCTTACTATAAAGTTTAACCTGTACCGATTATTCACCGTACGCACCGAACCACGCTGAAATGGCGGGAGATGTGTATGTCTGACCATTGACCTCGAGTCCGGAAGTCGCGAAGTAAGGCTGACGGTCACCGGCAGTATAGGTCTTCGTTCCGTCCAGAGCAGGGGAACCTGCGGTAAGATGGAAATCCCAGCTGTCGTTGAAAGTATAGCTTGCGGGATCCATATTGAGGTCAAAGTTCACGAACTTGGGATCCAGCGCCACTGCCTCATCGGCTGTCCTGGCGATAATACTGTTCGCGTCCACTTTCTCAGTGTCATACCACTCGTGGTTGAAGGCATAGCCCTCGTAGGGGAACTTCACGCCGGAGTAGAACAGAGTCTCGCCGTCATCCTCATACTCACCGCTGAAAACTATGGAACTCTCAACGGTACCCGAAGCGTAGAAATTGTAGTCAATCATCGAGTGCTCCCTGTCGTAGCAGTCCTCGGAGCCCTCAGCATCATACTCGGGAGTAGTAGCACGGAACTTGCAGTTTACCAGCAGATTGTTGAATACACCCGCGTCAGCGTTCTCCTCCACATAGATGCCGCCTCCTTTCTCACCGTCACGCCTCCAGCCCGAGCCGATGATGGTATTGTTGTAAGCCTGTATCTTAGCCTGATGACGCACCTCACTCTGGTCGGAGCTGGAGAGCTTCAGGCCGTTGGTGTTGGCGCTGAACATAATGTTGCGGGCCACGTCCACGGTGCAACCGGACTTCACGTTCACAGCCTCGGCACCGTCATATCCGATGGCACTGAAGATATTGTCGGCGATGATGGCATTGCCGCCCATCATATAGATACCGTCCGACCATCCGTTGCGCAAAATGGAGTTGGTAATCACATAGCGGCCGTCCACGTTGTTTGTGGTGATGTGGGGATAAGCGTCATCACCGGCGGTGTAGTAACCGTTCTCCGCAGCGGGAGAGCCCTCGATTACCTGACCTCCGCAGTATTCTATAATCGCATGGTCGATAAGCATCTCCCCGCAGGTGGCTCCGGCCACGATACCGCCCCAGAGACCCTTGAATGTATTGGCCGGTGTTCTGAGTTCCTCCGCCACGGTGAGCAGCACAGGGGCATCCTCTGTTCCGAGGCAGTAGAGATTACCGTCCACGGAGAACTCTATGGCCGTGTGATTCACGCCCACTCCGGCATCGCTGAATATTACTGTCACGCCCTCCTCGATAGTCAGACTCTGACCCTCGGGCACCGTGATATGACCTGTCACATTGATTACACTGCCGGCCTCCCATACTCCGAATACCTCACCAGAGACACCTTCCGTCACTACATCCGTTGTGTCACCCGTTCCGGGAGTATCAGGATTCTCCGGCGTTACGGGGCCGTTCTTCTCACAGGACACCATGCAAAATACCATTGCCGCAGCAATGACAAAAATACTTTTTGTTTTCATGATAAATTTAAATGTTAAATGTTGATTATTTCTCTTTGAAGTTGTACCTAAGCCCTATCATGGCGGACTGGCCGTGCCACTCCCTGCGTTCTATCACTCCGCCCTTGTATCTCTCGTAGTCCTTGAGATTCTCGGTACGGGGGTTGTTGACGATATACCTCAGGACCGGCATGTCCAGAAGGTTGTTGGCCTTGGCGAAGATGGTGATGCCGCACTTGAAACTCTTTTCTATAGAAGCGTCCAGCTGCACGTAGCCGGCCTCCCAGATATCATTGTCCACCCAGTTGGATATCTCGCTCAGACGGCGGCCGGTATAGCTTCCCGACACCTGAGCCTCCACTCCGGCCTTGGCGAACTTGAAAAGCAGCGACAGATTGGCGACATGGGCCGCCTGACCGTACAGCGGCCTTGTCTGCTGCACGGCTATCACCTCCGTCCCTTCCATGGTCCTCTTGGTCGTGGTTATACTGGAGTGGGTATAGGTATAGTTGGCCTTTACACCGAACCAGTTGAAATACTTCATGACATCCACCTCCACTCCGGCGTTCACCGCGTCTCCGAAGTTCATAGGGGTCAGATAAGTAGCCTGTCCTTCGGATATCAGTCCGTACTCTATGGGGTCATGCAGTTTCTTCCAGAACAGTCCGACCATCAGCTGCTCCGAGGATTTGGGGAAGAACTCGTACCGCAGGTCCAGATTGTCAGCCACCGTATGCTTAAGATCCGGATTACCCTGCTCGTCATAGTCTTCATTGAGAATGGTATAGGGCACTATCTCGAAGAATCCGGGGCGGTTGATGGAGCGTCCGTAGGAAAAGCGCAGATAAGCGTTCCTATGGACGTTGTATTTCAGATGTACGCTGGGCAGAATATCCGTATACACCTGATGGCCCTCTCCGTCTGTCTGCCTGGGAAAGACAAGAGTATAGCCCTGATCCGTATGCTCCACGCGGAGACCGGCTATCACCTCCAACTTGTCCCGGTTGTAGGTTCCCATCAGGTATGCCGCACCTATCCTCTCGAAAGCATCATAATTCAAAGGGTCGCCCACATTGCCGTAACGGCGGGGCTCAAGAAGAAGTTCATCAAAGTTGGTCCAGTCCTGTCCATATATCTGCAGGTCGTAAATACCTGTTGGAGAGTCGAATGTATATTCATTGAAAAAACTGTTGCGGACCTTGTCCCTGTACATACCTCCGGCCTTCAGACTGAGGGTGGAATTATCAGTGAAGTCAAAACGGTAGGAAAGATTGATGTAGCCCGCGATATCCCTGTCGCTGTTGTGCTCCCAGCGGCGGTCCGCAGCGTCAGTGTTATACAGGTGGTCGCCGTTGATATAGATACGGACGTTGTCCGGGGTGGTACTGTAGGCTTTGGAGAACACGCCTGTCCAGTCCAGTTTGAGACGGTCCGCCCTAAGGAACGAATGTTCTCCCTTGAGGGTGGTATTGAAGATATACTGATGGTTCCACTTCATCCTCACAGTGCGCTCCTGATCATTGGCCCCGTCCCGGACCTCGCTTTCCTGAAGATCCATATAACCGGCATACAGCATGAGCTTATGACGCTTGGAAAAGCGGTAATCCAACTTCACATGCGCCCCCAGACGGTTCTGTTCATCGGAATAAGCCCTGTTCTCTGTGCCTTTGCCGGCTGAGCCGGGGATATAATAAAGGGAAGCGTCCTTACCCCGGAACAGGTTCTGGTAGCTGAATGCAGCCATCACTCCCAGCCTGCCTCCGAAGAAACGGTCTCCGTATGAAAAGCCTCCCACGATGTCGGGACGCGGACGGCTCCAGCGCATATGCAGGTTCTCCATCGTAAAATCATCGGCCGATACGCTGTAGTTCTGATTGTGCAGCTCGGGACGTCCCATCCTCTCGTTGGGGGAGAGCTGCTGAATGGCTCTGTGATTGAAGGACTGGAAATCCCGGTCAATGAACAGCGCGCTGTATCCGGTGGAAAGATTGGCGGATATCTCCATCTTTTCAGGAGCATCCTTCATCACCAGGTTGACCGCGCCTCCGATGCCGTCACCCTCCATATCCGCCGTCAGGGATTTGGTCACCTCTATGCGGTCCAGCATCTCAGACGGGAATATGTCCAACGGGACAAAGCGATTCTTATTGTCCGGACTGGGAATCTTTATACCGTTGACCAGAGTGTAGTTGTAGCGTTTGTCCATACCGCGGAGGATGGCGTACTGCCCCTCTCCGCTGCTGTTGCGCTCCACGGTCACCCCCGACATCCTCTTTATCACATTAGCCACCGTGATGTCAGGGGATAATTCCATGGCTTTCGCACTCATCACATTTACAACATTAACCGAATTCCTTTCTATATTTCTGGCAGCCACCTCAGTCCGGCCTCCTCCTGTCGCGGTTATCACCGCAGCGTCCAGCATGACTACATCCTGTTCCATTGAGATGGTCATGTCGCCTGAAGAAGAACTGAATGAGATCTCCGCGTCCTTGTATCCGATAAGATTGCACAGGAGAGTTCCGGAACTGAGATCCGTGTCTATGACGAAACTGCCGTCCAGACCGGTAATCGTCCAGCTGTCCGGCATACCTTTTATCACCACCGTAGCCCCTATTATCTCTTCTCCGCTGGAGGCATCCACTACCCTGCCTCTCAGCACCTCAGCGCGCAAGGCTGTAATCTGCAGAAGAACTGCTGTCGTCAGCAAAAATACCTTTTTCATACCCATTGTTTTCGGGCGCAAAAGTATTCCGACTATATTTCAGCCGCGTTACACTGAGTATGTATTAACATTAAGTTGTCGTTACATTACCGTTACACATATACGCAGAAATCCCGGCCGTCCGCTGGATGGGATGACCGGGATTAAGTCTATAATATAAATAGGTATGCAGTTATTCAGCGGCGGGAGTCATCAGGGACTCGGTAGCAGCCTTGAGCTGGGCGTCGAAGCCGTTGATGACATCAGCAGGCTCGTTGTAGATGAGGATATCGGGCTCAAGCTCGACATTCTCCATATACTCCTCTTTCTGGATGTCCCAGCAGCCTACCTGAGGGATACCGAAGATAATGGTCGGGTCTATCTGGCTCTCCCACCATACGGCTGTCATAGTACCGGGTACAGGAGCACCGACGAGCTTGCCGACACCGAGACGCTGATATACCCAAGGAGTTCCATGAGCGTTGCTGTAGTTGTCCTCGCACACCAGCATGCATGAGGGCTTGTTCCACTTGTTAAAAGGATCGCTGCCTATATACTGGCCACGCGGCTTGAACTGCTGGTACTCCTTGCCTGAGAGCAGTGTAACCACATCGTCATGGAGCCATCCGCCGCCGTTGTGACGTGTATCCACTACAACAGCGTCACAATGACGGAAACGTCCGAGCAACTCACTGTAGAGAGTTCTGAAACTGGGACTGTCCATTCCCTCGATATGCACGTAACCTATCTTTCCGCCTGAGATGGAGTCCACGATATCGCGGTTGCGCTCCACCCAGCGCTGATACAGTATGCCGCTCTCGGATGACAGACCCTTGACCACTACGTCAAAACGCTTAGAGGTCTCAGGGTCATAGATGCTGAGACGTATCTTCTTGCCGGCCTTGCCCTCAAGCAGAGGGAAATAGTCCTGGCCGGCAAGAACGGCCTCACCGTCAATCTTCTCGATGATGCAGCCAGGCTTGACATCCGAAGGCACCAGTGTCAGAGGGCTTCTCTTGATTATCTCCTTAATCCTCAAGCCGTCACCGGTATAGGTATCATCATAGAACACTCCAAGATAGGCTGTAGGATAGGCCGCTCCGCCGCCGTAGTATCTGGCACCGGTATGGGAGGCATTAAGCTCTCCGAGCATCTCACCGAGCACGTCCGCGAAATCGAAATTGTTGGTAACATAAGGCAGGAACTTCTCATACTCTGCCTTGTAGCCGTCCCAGTCTATTCCGTGGATATCAGGATCGTAGAATTTCTCCTTGACCTGTCTCCAGGCGTGGTCAAATATGTACTCCCGCTCAGCATACGGCCTGTACTCGAAGATTCCCTCCATCTCGACAGGAGTGATCTGGCCGCTGTTCACATCGATCTTCTTGATGGAACCGGTATTCATAAAGATACTGCTGCCGTCGTCGGATAGAATCAGGGAACCGTAGCCGACACCCTTGGCCAGAATCTTGGTCTCATCCTCCTTGAGGTCATGCACCCAAAGGTCCATGCCGCCTTCGAACGAGGTGATATAATAAAGCTTGTCGCCATCTTTGCTCAGAACGGCGTCACCAAGATTGGACGAGTTGACTGTCAGGCGCATAACCCTGTACTCGGCATTGTCCAGATCCAGAACGATGGTCTCGGCATCCTCCTTGTCCGCGTCTTTCCTGTCCTTCTTATTCTTCTTTTCTTTCTTGTCCCCGTCCTTCTCCTTATCGGCATCCTCTTTCAGCTTCTGCTCCTCCTCATAGAGAGCCAGCTCCTCCTCATCCATACGGAACTTCTCGTATGCCTCCAGGTCGAAGAACATGATGTAGACATCCTGCTCGGCTCCCCAACTGCCATGGCTGCGGTAACCGGCCCTGTCGCTGAACCATATCATGGCCTTGCCGTCCAGTACCCATTTGGCATTGCCGTCAGTATAGCCGCTCTTGGTCAGATTGAACATCTCTCCGTTGCCGGAAGCGTTGATGAGTGCCACGTCCATATTGTTCCATCCGCCTACGAAGATACAGTTGGATAGTATCCACTTGCCGTCAGGCGACCACTGGTACCACTGGTCACCGTCCTGATAGGAGTACTGGTACTTGCCGTCCATGACAGTCCGCACCTCCTTGGTGTCCAGATTGATGACGCGGATAGCGGTCCTGTTCTCCAGGAAAGCGATCTCCTTGCCGTCCGGCCTGAAAAGGGGCTGGAATGATACTTTGTCCGAATTGGTCACGCACTCCTCCTTTACCTCCGTGCTGTAAGGAAACATCTTCTCGTCTTCATTGACTATAGACGCCATGTAGACCTGCCAAAGGCCATCACGCTCGGAAGAGTAGATAAGCGAACGTCCGTCAGGGGCGAAATCCAGGTCGCGCTCCTGCTCTGGAGTGTTGGTAATCCTTCTGGTCGTGGCATAGTCAGTCATGGTCACGTACACATCTCCACGGTAGATGAATGCCACCTGCTTGCCGTCCTTGCTCACAGCTATCTCGGTTGCATATCTCACCGGAGTCTTGATAAGGTCGCGGTCCTGTTTGTCAGATACAATGCTGATGCTGACTTTCTGAGGCTCGCCGCCCTCTTTCAATGTATATATCTCACCGTCATAGCCGAAACACATCATTCCATTGTCAGCTGCCGTAAGGAAACGGACAGGATTGCCTGTGAAATGGGTCAGCTGTTCCTGAGAGCCGTCGGCCAGAGAACGTTTCCAGACATTGAATGTGCCGTCCTGCTCGCTGAGATAATAGAACGACTGTCCGTCAGGAGTAAAGACAGGCGAACGGTCCTCTCCCTTGAAATCGGTAATCTTGGTGAACTTACCGCCCTTGACGTTATTGCCCTCAAACTCACAGCTCCATATGTCTCGGGTAACGGACGAGGTGTGGTGCTTGCGCCAAGTATCCTCATATCCTTTCTTGTCGTGATACAGGATAGTGCTCCCGTCAGGACTGAAGCTGATGTCCTCAAGAGGAAGAGTGGAGAACATCACGGGTCTGCCACCCTCCGTGCTCACCGCATAGATCTGGGAATATGTCGAGGAAGGAAACTGCATACTCTCCGCAGCCGGCTGATAATATGCAGTATAGAGCACTGTCGAATCATCCTTGAACACTACGGGGAACTCGTTGGCCGAATGAGTGGTAAGTCTTGTCGGCTCGCCTCCGTTGCGGTCTACTATGAACACGTCCGCGCTGCCCATACGGTAGGACGCGAACGCTATCCTGCTGCCGTCCGGACTCCACACGGGACGGGAGTCAAATGCGGAGTTGGAGGTGATCTGCCGGGCCTCGCCTCCTGTCACCGGAACTGTAAATATATCGCCCTTATAGGCAAATGCGATGGTACTGCCGTCAGGGGAGATCGCGCTGTAGCGCATCCACAGAGGTCCTTCGGAGGACTCCTGCGCTCCTGCCGCCGCTGACACTGCCGCCAGCATGGCCGCACCCATAAAAATTCTGAAAATCCGTTTCATATATCTTTAAAAATTAAAGCTATTTACATACCATAATATTGAGAATCATCTCATCAGTCACCTGCATACCCTTCGACCCGATGGTACCGAGATTGCGGATGGATTTCTCCACATCGTCCTCGATGATACCGTCGTTGCCGGTCACGCAGTGGTTGTCCAGAGCCAGAACCGCCGACTGCACGGCTGACGACACTCCGGAGGCCACCTTGAGAGCGCAGCCTACCTTGGCTCCGTCGCAGACCATACCGGTGATGTTGCCGATCATATTCTTGACCGCGCTGCACACCTGCTCGAAGCTGCCGCCGCTGAGCCAGACTATACCGCAGGCCGATCCGGTGGAAGCCACCACGCAGCCGCACAGGGCCGAGAGTTTTCCGAGATATCCTTTGATATGAATTGCTGTCAGATGGCTGAGGGTAAGGGCACGGATGAGCTGCTCCTCGGAAGAGCCGAACTGCTCCGCCGCAGCCACAACCGGCATGGTGACGGTGATACCCTGATTGCCGCTGCCGGAATTACTCATGGCGGGCAGGGTGCATCCGGCCATACGGGCATCGGAAGCCGCAGCCGTCATGGCCATGCAGTGGGTAAGCAACCCCTTGCCGAAGACCTGACGGTGAATATTGTTCTGGATAGTACGTCCTACCTGCAGGCCGTAGGGACGGGCAAGTCCCTCCTCTGCCAGCGCGCGGTTCATCCTGGCTGCCTCCAGCAGGAAGGATATATCCTCCAGACGGGCATCACTGGTGGCGAAATCGAAGATCTTCCGCATGTCCAGATGATAGTCCAGAGTCGTCTTGTGAGAGACCACATCCTGACCGTCGCCGGCATCGGTCTGATTCTCCGTATTCATCTTATTCAGAAGGACTTCATCATCCTTGGAGACGAACACTATGGCATCATGGTCATCCTGTATGACAGCCCTTGAGCGGTGCTCCGGAGACGCCGGCACACCATACAGGCACTCGGCATCGATATACAGCTTCCTGGGCGTCTTGGCCAGAGATATCTTCACACGGCCCTCGGACGCATAAGCCTTGGCATTCTCCACATCTGCCGGGCTCAGGTCCTTCAACACCTCCAGACCGTAGTCGGGATTGCCGCACTCCATGGCCAGGGCCACGGCTATGTTGAGACCGACCATACCGGTACCGGGAATGCCGACACCCATGGCGTTCTTGAGGATGTTGGCACTTACCTGCACATTGATCTGCGAAGGCTGCACGGATCTGAAAAGCGAGCACGCCTTAGCCACTGCCAGAGCTACTGCTATAGGCTCGGTACAGCCGAGGGCCGGCTTTACCTCGCGGTGCAGAAGCTCCAGAATATCGGAATATGTCTGTGCGTCCATGCTACTTGTTCTCTGCTAAATATTTCTCGGCATCCATGGCGGCGCGGCATCCTGAGGCGGCGGCGTTGATGGCCTGACGGTAGGTCGGGTCCTGTACGTCTCCGGCTGCGAATATGCCGGGGCGGGAAGTACGGGTGCTCTTGCCGTCGGTAATGATGTAGCCTTCCTCATTGGTCTCCACCCACTCCTTGAACACATCGGAGTTGGGATGGTGTCCGATGGCCAGGAAGAAGCCGTCGATGGAGATAGTGGTCTCAGTGCCGTCATTGCGACGCAGCACAGCTCCGGTCACACCCATGTCGTTACCGATGATTTCCTTGGTCTGATGTTCCCAGAGCACTTCGATATTGGGGGTATTGAACACCCTCTCCTGCATGGCCTTTGAAGCACGGAACACATTGCGGCGCACGATCATGTAGACCTTGCGGCAGAGCGACGCCAGATAAGTGGCCTCCTCACATGCGGTGTCACCGCCTCCCACTACGGCCACATCCTTTCCACGATAGAAGAAGCCGTCACAGGTGGCGCAGGCCGATACACCCTGTCCTCTGAATTTTTCCTCGGACTCCAGACCGAGATAACGGGCCGTAGCGCCGGTGGCTATGATGACAGCATCAGCCTCCACCCATTTCTCATCGTCTATCTGAACCTTGAACGGTCTTTCCGAGAAATCCACTTTAGTCACTATGCCGAAACGGACATCGGCTCCGAACCTTTCGGCCTGAGCCCTGAAATCGTCCATCATCTGCTGTCCCTGGACTCCGTTGGGATAACCGGGGAAGTTCTCTATCTCTGTCGTGGTCGTAAGCTGTCCACCAGGCTGTATGCCCTCATACACCACAGCTTTCAGGTTTGCCCTACAGGCATAGATAGCTGCTGTGTAACCGGCAGGGCCGCTGCCGATAATGAGTAATTGTATTCTCTCGTTTGCCATATCTGTAATGTGTTTATTGATTTTGCGAATTTGAATGAACATGAGTAAGCGGGGTCTTGCCCTTGGGCTTTTTCGGCGCCTGAGCAGGCTGTCCGCCACCTTTCAAGGCCGCCTGAGGCACATGTATGGCCGCAGGACCCGCTTTTCTGAAGCTCCACACCAGAATCAGTATGCCTGCGATGATAAACGGCACGCTCAGCCACTGTCCCATATTGAGAACCATACCGGCCTCGAAATCCGACTGATCCTCCTTGATGAACTCAATCAGGAATCTCATGCCGAAAAGCACTATCAGGAATATTCCGAAGATAGTGCCGGTACGCAGCTTATCCAGCTTGGTCCTATAGAGCCAGAGCAGCACCACTCCCAGAATACAGTAGCTCAGGGCCTCGTAGATCTGGGTCGGATGGTGCGGAAGCGTCTGACCGTCACGGACGAAGATAAAGCCCCACGGCAGATCGGTCTGTATGCCGTAGATCTCGGAGTTCATCAGATTGCCCAGACGTATCATCATACCTGCGAAGCAGATAGGTATCACCAGACGGTCAATTATCTGGATATATCCGAAGCCGTATTTCCTGCCGTACTTGTGTACGTACCACCACATGGCCAGCAGCACACCGACCGCTCCGCCGTGCGAGGCCAGACCGCCCTCCCAGGTCATGAGAATCTTCCAGGGATGAGAGAAATAATAGCCCGGATCGTAAGCGATGCAGTGTCCCAGCCGGGCACCGACAAGCGTTCCGATAAAAAGCGCAAACAGCAGAGGGTCCAGCAGTTCCACAGGCAGTCCCTCCCGTTTGTAGAAAGAGCGCATGATATAATAACCGATAGGGAAAAGTCCGGCTACGAAAAGTACGCTGTACCACCTCAGATGGAAGTTTCCTATAGAGAGGATATCCGGATCAACATTCCAAGTAATAGCAAGAATATCAAGCATACAAACTATTTAACCCTTTATTATGTTCAAATAATCCAGCGAATATACGCAGAAGCCGAGAGCAATGCAAATGAATTTATTCATTTTGCACTGCCGAGGCAGAAAGTATTTATTAGAAATATGTGAACGACACTTCCGAAACATCCTTGAGACTACTGATAGTTATCTCCTCGGCTCCTTCGGACTCTACCATGATCTCATATTCCCCACTGCTGCCATAAGTATGCACGGCATCTGTCACATATTCCTCTCTGGTACCGTCTCCCCAGTCTATATAAGCTCCTGACAGATTCTCTCCTGTCAATAAAGGCGCTGCAAAAACATTGCCGTTGAATACAATATAGACATACTGCCGGTCCGTATCTCCGGTCTGGACTATTTTGACGCTCTGGGCCACATCATCAGCCACAAACAGTATCTCGGATTCTCTAGGCTGCACACCCTCGTAGGAAGCCACTCTCAGCACAATACCAACCACCTCCATGGCACGTGTCAGCGATGTCTCCGACAGAGTAATCCAATTGCAGTCATCAGGTATCACAACATCAAAATCGACATTTGCAAGAACCGGGAACTCAAGGACACCTCCTTCATTGGAGACTGTGTACGTATCTTCCACCAGCACAATAGCTCCGTTCTGCAGCTGCTTGATTATCACAAAGTCCTTAAGTCCATACTCCTCGCTGACAAAAGTCACTGCTCCGGTACGGGACTCGCCCGATGTATTTGCAGCCACTCTAATCAAAGGAGAGTAGGTCGAAGATGCGGGCGGAACCGACAGCCAGCTGTCGCTTATCTCAATACTGTAAGGAACATTATGTCTGATCTGGACTTCGACATCACCCCCTTCCGCAGATACAACATACTCATTTTGGGAAAGCACTATCTCCGGAGCTGTTCCGCTCTGATAAACAGTCACAGTCTCTGTAAGATCCCCTCCATGAATCATTATACGGCCTTCCCGTTTCTCCATAGTCTCATTCTCCACGACTTCAAACTGCAGTACACTGGTCTCCATGGACTTGGTTACAACCGGCAGAATCCATTCAACGGCATCACCTTCCACTTCGCATTCTATATCTATATTGTGCCGTACTCTGACTGAGATAATATCTCCTTCACAAGGCACCTCTATACGGCCGGATGACACAGTGAGAGAGCCTTCGTATTTCTGAATCAACGTCACACGTTTCTTGAAAGAACCGGAACGGACGGTCAGGGACGCACTGCGTTCAGTATTTCTCTCATTGGCATCCGCCATCACATAAAGGCTGAATTCACCGGCATCGCCTCTGGAAGGAGAGATCCTGCACCAGCCTTGATCGACATCAGCTGTCCAGGACGAGTTGGACTCCAGCTTAAGCGCCAGGTTACAGCTTCCGGCATCCAGCACAGTATCTCCGGTCAAAGAGACCTCAGGTTCAAGCTGCAACTTGTCTTCTTCCTTGTTACGGCATGATACTGTCACCAGCACTGCCATTAAAGCCACAGATATTATTTTATATATTGTTTTCATCATATATCGCTTTATTAATTAGAATTCCAGTTTCACTTCCACAAAGTCACCGTCTTTCTCCACACGCAGGGTGTAAACATGCGTCCCTTTATATTCGGACATGTCAAAGACTGCCTCTCCGGACTCTGCCCGCACAGTATCAAGCACGGTTCCGTCCCTGTCCGTCAAAGTCACGGCAGCACCCTCCAAAGTCATTACCGTAAGTCTGTCTTCAGGCTTGTTATATGTCATTGAGGTATTCTCATCCAGAGATTCACGCACTACAGGAGGCTTTATGTTGATAATAGCATCCTGTTCCACACTGAATCCCTCATCAGCACCTCCGAGACCCTGCTCATATGGATCAAGTATATCTATGTCAAAATACCCGTCAGACATACCTCCCCAGCCCCAGTTCACACTGAAAAAATCTTCCGAATCATAACCGTCAAAAACAAACGAGTGGCCGGCCCAGTCCCTTGTATATCCTCCATAAAGTATCGGTCGATTGCTGTCTATCTCATTCTTCATCAATGCTATCCACTCGGCAGACCCATAATCTTTCTTATACACATACTGCAACCCGGGATCATATCCCATGTTCTCAACCAGCGGTCCTGGAATATCATCCGTCATGGCTCCTGTCCCCCAGGGCGAGTAATCAGACTTCATGAGTATGCCGCAGTCACGCATAAGCACAGCCACAGCCTCTGCCTCAACATCATTGAATCTCGGGTACCCATTGTCATCGTAATAGCGTAAAAGCATATTGTCCCAGTCATAGGCATGACCCAGTTCCAGAGCGTCTATCCTCTGATAATAAGAATATGTGGTATAAGCGGGCAAGGTCCCCGTTCCTCTTTCCGGCCACTTATGGTAACGCATGACTATTGCCAATGCCGTAGCCGTGCAGCCTGTGATACTTAGTGCCCCGTATACTTTGGGGCATAGCCTGTTATAAGGATCATCCTGATTCCACTTAGCTGTCTCCAGTTTTTTCACCGGTGTACCGGGACCCGCTGATTTCCACGCCTCATGAGTTTCCTTTACAGGGATTCCGCTCTTTCTGACAGCTATGATACCCCTGGCTGTTCCCTCCAGCCAGGCACTTAGATTAGGAGGGAGAACCTCTCCTTCCGGGAAATTGTTCTCGAACGAATAGCCCAGAACCGGGGTCACAGCATCGTCTCCGGAGACAATTACAAAACCAGGACCGGACGAGTTGTTGAATACATAGAATGCCGGAGCATCAGAAGACCCATTGCCTGTCAGAGAGCTGCTGCTCATCACCATCTTCAGAGAGACTGACGGTGCATGTTTCATACCCTTGGCCTGAGCTGACTGAAAGAATGCCGAAGCAACTTCCGCCGCACGCTCCCGGGACACTTCCTCAGCTTGTGCTGCCATCGCCAATAGCACAGCTATGGCAATACTTACGAATACTTTTTTCATATCTAAGCAAATAATTTCAGGATTTCACAATATAATCTCCGCAAATTTACAAATTTCGTTCATTCTTCAAAATACCACGGGCATACGCATCACATCAGCGTTCAAGGCGGGTGTAGACGCTTAGGGGCAGGATGCGGCCGAAGTCGTCGCGCAGTACCAGTTCTCCGGAAGTACGGCGGCCGGCCGGTCCGAAGGCGCAGGCCACGAGGGTGTCCGCCAGCATCGCAGAATAGCCGTTGGAATAGAGATTCAGCACCAGGAAGCTGTTCATCGGTGCGAGAATCTGCGCACATCCTTTTAGGAT
>CALUTU010000013.1 GCA_944323785.1 uncultured Bacteroidales bacterium
AACATCGCCAACGGCCGTCTGAACAAGTTCTTCAAGGAGAATACCCTCGAGGAGCAGGAGTACCAGATGGGCGACGGTAAGACCTCAGTCAAGGCCGCTATCGCAGCCGTTGACAAGGATGCCAAGGTGACCGTCTTCAAGCGCATCTCCCTCGTAGACTAATCCCCCGCCCTTAAAGGGCAATCACATAGAAAAGGCCGGAAGGACATTGCGTCCCCTCCGGCCTTTTTGTTTATCCCTCCACCGTACAGTCTTTCCCTCCGGGAAAGTGAACCGCATCCACGCAGTGTTACTTCAGGGGGGCGAGCATCAGGATGTTGTTGCTCTCGGGGGTGAGGCCGTCGAGGATTTCCTGGATTCGGGCCTTGTTCTCCTCGGAGAGGTTGCCTTCTTTAAGAGCGTTCTCCGCAACTTCGGTAAAGGTCTCCGGGTCAAGGACAGTGTACCAGTAGCCGCCGGTGAAGGATACGTAGTCGGTTTCTTTGGCCAGGTAGTCGTTGTAGAATGTGGTTTTTATGCTCTCTCCCGTGCGCCGGTCGGTGATGACGTATTCGGGCTTGCCGGTGCTGAATCCCCATTCGGTCTGTACGGGGTAGCTTACACTGGTGATGAAGTGTCCGGGCAGCATGATATAGGAGTGGATGGGGGCATCCTCGTTGACGTTGAGGTTGTAGTCCTCGGATTCCACCTCCTTGGTGTGGAAGTTTATAGTGTAGACCGGATTGACGGCACCCTCATTGATTACGTACAGTGAGTCCTGTCCGCCGCCCCAGGTTATGAGCGACAGGTCAAAGACTTCTTCCACGTTGCCGCTACTCTCTATCTCATTACTGAATTCGGGTGTCATGGTCAGGTGGCCGGCCGGTATCTCCCAGAGTACATTGCCCTGCATGTCCTGCTGCCATGCAATCACCGGCACCATATCCCTGAACGGCAGGGCGGCGACGGTTACTGTGCCGGCCTTCGAGTCTACCTGGAACTGTCCTTTGGGCACGCCGTATTTCAGAGGAACCTCCTTTTTGAACTTGCCGGTAGCGATGTCGAAGCCCAGCAGAGTCTTGGTCTGCCAGGGCAGGAGCCATATCGTGCCGTCCTCCTCGTCTATCCTGGGAGAACCGTAGGTGTTGAGGTATTCGCCCGGGCCGCGTCCGATGGCCCCTACGTCACGGAGGAATTTGCCGGTCGCGCGGTCGTAGAGCTTGGCCGGGCCGCGCATGGATGCGCCGATGCAGATGTAGTGGTCGCTGAATGCGTAAGTGTAGCCGGTGGCGAATGCCTCGACCCTGCTGTCCAGGGCTATGAACTCAGGCTCTCCTGCCAGTTCGGAGATATTCATTGCCGGGGCCTGGCTGACCCGGTTGAAATTGACGCTGATGAGTTCTCCGTCATTTTTCTGTCCACATGCGGTTGCGATGACGGCGGCCGCTCCTGCGGCAATGGCTTTCAGTAAGTGCGATTTTGTTCTCATGGTACTTGAAGTTAGTGTTTTGCGCTGTCAAAGATATGAAAAAATCGATATAACCAAAAAAAATAGTTGTATTTTCCCCGCATTCTAGATGCTTTCTTTCCTGCATTTCGCTACATCGCGAGAGTGTACCACAGATGCTTGATAGTAGTACACTCTTCGAGGGATTTTGCGGTATTTGCCCCAAATAGGAATGTTTTTACTAGGAGTGTGTACTATTTTTCAGAAAAGAAGGTACACTCTCCGAACTGAAACTTCGTAGAGCAAATAAATTTGTTCTCCTCTCGGCTTCTTAGTATATTTGCAAAGACTTTCATTAAATGATTACAAGGAGGAGAGAGACATGGGCAGGAGATTGTATCATATCTGTTTTACCTCTCACAATGAGGTACTTTGCCGAAGTTATAAGGATTACTGCATGATGTTCAACTGCATTGCACAGGCTGTGTTCAAGACTGGCAGCAGTCTGTTGGCTCATGCCATAATGTCTACGCACGTACACATGATTGCTGTATGTGCTGATCCGTCCAATCTGGTAATGCGGATAAGAACTTCGTATACACAGATGTTCAATCACCGTTACAAGCGCAAGGGAGCATTGGGGGACAAGGCTTTCTTCTGCAGTAAGCTTGAGGGACGGCGTCATATCGCAGCCGCGATAAGTTATGTCATACGCAATCCCTACCATCACGAAGTGTGCGCAAACCTTTACTCCTATCCGTTCTCTTCCGTCAATCAGTATTTTAAGAATAAAATACAATCTTTTTCTCCCGTAACGGAAGCTGTGTTTCGAAGGAAAAAGTCGGATATTATCCGGATAAAAAATCATCTGCCCGATGACGTTGATGTTTTGAGGTCAACCGGCATGATCTCATATGACGATGTGGTAGACAGTGTTTTGGTAGAGGGTTATTTCGGATCGTACCGCGCTTTTCTGTTCGGTCTTAACCGTAATGACTATGAGCGATGGATGCGGGAGCAGGAGGAAGATGACGATGGTCTGCCGCCGGTTACGCTCGGAACTGTAGAGGCTTTTCTGCCGGATAGGGAGGTGCAGCTGATTTTGAAGCAGAATCAGCATTGGGTCAACGAGAAACGTGTTTCGGATATTGAGTTGTGCGATATTATAGACCATCAGTGTGTACCGCGTTATGGGAAAGTCAGTTATGTACAGCTTTTCCATTCCGAGGTGGATGATGTGCGTCAGAGCCTTGCAGATGCGTTACGGGTATCGCAGGGGCAGTTGGAGAGGTGTTTGCCATATTCTTAGTTTTGTTTTGTGGAGACTGATGATGCGGGAGTGTACCATTTCACCGAGATATCGGTACACCCTCGTAGAGGCTATCCTGTCTCGTCGCCTCCGCAACCCATTCTCGTCGGCATTTACATTTCCCCTTTCCACGAGAGTGTACCACTAGGGTGGGAAAAGGGTACACTCTCATTTGGGAAATGGATGCTGTGCCGTTTGTAGTGGCTTGTGGATGGCTGGCAAGATGGAGAGTGTACGTGAAGCATGGGAAAATGGTACACTCTCGTGGGGAGGGGAGTAGGGTATGCTGCTGAGAAGTGCCTATGAGTGCGGTGCGTATAGAATCTATGGGTGAGGGTGTACGGATAATGTGGAGGAATGGTACACTCTCCGATGGCAGAGGGTAGAATATGGAAACTTTGAAGGGGTGAAGACTAGGGAGGAAATTGGGCGGGAATCAGATGAGGGACGGAAAATAGGAAGAAAACGGGAACGGAAACCTAATGTAGGGTAAATGAAAAAGACCGGGTCCGGGAAAGGACGCGGTCTTTTGTGGTTTTGTGTGTTGTGGAGCGGGCCGGGCTTATTTCAGGACACCGAGTTCCTTGCCGATCTTGGTGAAGGCTGCAACGCATCTGTCGAGATGCTCCTTCTTGTGGCCGGCGGATACCTGAACGCGGATACGGGCCTGGTCCTTGGGCACTACGGGGTAGTAGAAGCCGGTTACGAAGATGCCCTCGTCCTGCAGGCGGGCTGCCATCTCCTGGGACAGCTTGGCGTCATACAGCATGACGGCGCAGATAGCTGACTCGGTGGGCTTGATGTCGAAGCCGGCGGTCTTCATCTTGCCGATGAAGTACTCGGTGTTCTCGTGCAGACGGTCCTGAAGTTCGTTGGACTCCTTCATCATATCGAACATGCGGATACCTGCGGCTGCAATCATGGGAGGTATGGAGTTGGAGAACAGATAAGGCCTTGACCTCTGGCGCAGCATGGCGATGATCTCCTTCTTACCGGTGGTGAATCCGCCGACGGAGCCGCCGAATGCCTTTCCGAGGGTGCCTGTGATGATCTCAATCTGGCCACGGAGATTGTAGCGCTCTGTGACGCCGCGTCCGGTCTTGCCTACGACTCCGGCCGAGTGTGACTCATCCACCATGACCATGGCGTTGTACTTCTCGGCGAGGGCGTGGATCTTGTCCAGAGGACATACGTTGCCGTCCATCGAGAACACACCGTCGGTGACGATGATGCGGTGACGCTGGGCCTGAGCCTCCTGGAGGCATTTCTCCAGCTCGGCCATGTCGGCGTTGGCGTAGCGGTATCTCTTGGCCTTGCACAGACGCACGCCGTCGATGATGGATGCGTGGTTGAGAGAGTCGGATATGATGGCGTCCTGCTCGTTCAGAAGGGGCTCGAACACACCGCCGTTGGCATCGAAGCATGCGGCATAGAGGATGGTGTCCTCAGTGCCGAAGAACTCGGCGATCTTGGCCTCGAGGGTCTTCTGCAGGTCACCTGTACCGCAGATGAAGCGCACGCTGGCCATACCGTAGCCGTGGGTGTCAAGGGCTTCTTTGGCTGCGTTCACAAGCTCCTTGCTGTCGGCGAGGCCGAGGTAGTTGTTGGCGCAGAAGTTAAGAGCTTTGGTGCCGTCCTGGAGTGTGATCTCAGGACCCTGGGGAGTGACGATTACGCGCTCCTCCTTGTACAGACCGGCTTCCTTGATACTGTTCAGCTCGTTCTGAAGATAGGCTTGAAAATCTTTGTACATAATGTTGCGTATTTAGTTTGGACGCAAAGTTAGTAAATATGCCGTTCAGTTGTGATAAAAATTTGGAAACTGCGGAAGTTTTTTTAGTTTTGCAACCTGATTATGACGAACAGGGAGCAAATACTGAGAAATACCTCCGCGCTTTTTCTGGAGCGTGGCTGCAAGTCGCTGACAATGGATGATGTGGCTTCGGCCAATGGTATGTCCAAGCGTACACTGTACGAGATGTTCCACGACAAGGCCGGGCTGTTGAGGGAATGTATACTTCTGATGCACAAGGGCAATATGGTCCGGATGGAAGAGGAACTCACAGGGGCGGACAATGTTCTCGAGTGGTTCATGCACTCGCTGGAGAACAAGGACGAGAAGCGCATGAGTTTCTATTATGACTTCTTTACGGAGGTCAAGCGGTATTATCCGGAGGTGTTCATGAATGTGGTGCAGGATGTGAACAGATGGCACTGTGAACTGCTGGAGAGAGTAATCAGGCAGGGGCAGAAGGAAGGCCTGTTCATAATGGATATCCTGGACGCGCATCAGTTGTCCCTGCAGCTCTTCGAGCTTTCCGTGGCGGTTACGGACAGGGCGGTGCGCAATTATCTGGAGATCAAGCATGACCGTGGCTCGGACTGCCTGATGCTTTTCCTTATAAGAGGTATTGCTACGGAGAAGGGCCGGGAGTATATTGACGAATATCTGAAAAATAATAAATCACTGTTACAATAATGAGAACACGATTGAAAACAACGGCAGTTGTGTGCTGCGTCTATGTTTTCGGGATGATTGCCGGCGCAGGGTCATTCAAGGCCGCCGCTCAACAGCCGTCAGTTCAGGATGCGGATACATCTTCTGTGATGTGTTTCACACTGGACGAGGCCATGGGCTACGCGCTGGAGCATAACTGGGACCTGCAGAACTCCTCGCTGGCCGTGCGTCAGGCGGAGGCTGACCGCTGGGGAGCGATTGCGACCATGCTTCCGCAAGTTAATGGAACATTGGACTATTCCAACTACATGGGATATGAGATGGAGTTCGGTGAGACCGGGCTGGCCATAGCCATGCCGCCTTACGGCTCCATAGGAGTCAATGCGGCCATGTCGGTGAGCGGTGCGCAGATTATCAGTGCACTCATCGGCAAGTTGTCTATAGAAATGGCGGATGTCTCGCACCGTCAGTCACAGCAGGAGGTGGCCGAGCAGGTGCGTCTGCTGTATTTTTCCGCTTTGGTCAGTACGCAGACGGTGGAGCTGCTCCGGCGCAACCTCGGCACAGTGCGCAAACTGCACGAATTTTCCCAGAAGTCGGTGGACGCGGGTGTTGCCGAGCAGGTGGACGCAGACCAGATTCTGGTACAGGTCTCCACTCTGGAAACTTCCATCAACGAGGCCGAGCGCGGACTTGAGATGATCTACAACTCCATGCGCCTGCAGATGAACGTCGGTTTCGACAAGGAGATAGTCCTGACCCAGACTCTGGACGAGCTGATGGACGTGGAGCATTCGCTGGACCTGCTCTACGATGATTTTATCCTGGAGAACAATTTCTCCTATCAGCTGGCCCTGCAGAGCACCGAGCTGTACAAGAAGCAGAAAAACCTTGCGGGATGGGCCTACGGACCTACCCTGAGCGCATTCTACCAGTACACGGGCAGGAAGTATTTCTCCGATGAGATGACCATGAACATGACCCCTCCGAACATGGTAGGCCTGACTCTGTCTATCCCCATATTCTCCTCGGGCCGCAACTATACTTCTTTCCAGAAGGCCAAACTGGATTATCAGAAGCAGCTCAACACCTTGGAGAACACCAAGATGGCGCTGAACATCCAGCACCGTCAGCTCAAATACAACCTCTCCTCCGCCTATGAGCGTTATCAGACTCAGGTGAAGAACGTGGAGGTCTCCCAGGCCGTATTTGACAACATAGGCAAGAAGTACGAGTTCGGACACGCATCCAGTCTGGATGTCACCAACGCCGCCACTACCCTCATCACGGCCCAGAGCACATACGTGCAGGCGGCCCTGGACTACGTGACGGCCCAGATAGAGCTGGAGAAACTCCTCAACAAGAATACTTACGGACAATCAACAAAGGAACAGAAATAAGTTAAGGATATGAAAATAAAGGCAATCGCAATTATCACGGCTGTCGCTCTGCTGAGCGGCTGCGGAGCCAACACGGAAGATGCCTCGGAGGAGAGGGTGGAGCAGGTGCGTACCACTCCGCTCGCGTATCAGGAGGTGTCCAGGCAGATAGAGCTCTCCACGACTCTTCAGGGATATGAGGAGATGAATATCTCTCCGTCGCTTACGGGTATCATAGAGAAAATATACGTGGAGGTGGGAGACAGGGTGCGCAAGGGGGACACCTTGGTGAGGATGGACCAGAACCAGCTCAACACCACCCGTCTGGCATACGCCAATCTGCAGATAGAGATGAACCGCGTCCGGATGCTGCTGGAAAGCGAGGCCATCTCGCAGCAGACCTACGACCAGACCAAATTGAGCTTCGACCAGACCGCCGAGTCCCTGCGCTTTCTGGAGGAGAACACATTTGTGCTCGCCCAGTACGACGGAGTCATCTCGGCCAAGAGCTACGAGGACGGGGAGCTGTACGCCGGAGCGCAGCCCATTCTCCGTCTGACCCAGATTAATGAACTGAAAGCCTATGTCAATGTCCCCGAGACTTATTTTCCCCTGGTCAAGAAAGGCATGAAGGTCAATGTCTACTCCGATATCTATCCCGACAAGGTGTTCCCGGCTGCGATAGAGATAGTATATCCGACCATTGACCCTGCCTCGCATACATTTACCCTCAAGCTGAGGATCCCCAACAGCAGCGAGCTGATTCGTCCGGGCATGTATGTCAGCACCGTGCTTGACCTGGGCCGGACCGAAGCTCTGGTGGTGCCTTATCAGGCGGTGCTCAGGCTCATCGGCTCCAACAACCGCTACGTCTTCGTGGACGAGGGCGGTGTGGCCAAGCGCGTATTCGTGAAGATAGGCGAGCGTCACGACCAGACGATAGAGATATCCAGCGACAGCCTTAAGGTGGGCGATCCCATAGTGACTACCGGGCAGGCCAAGCTCGTGGACGGAGTCAGACTTAATGTGGTAAAATAAAGACAGTCCGCGATGAGTATCTACAAATCAGCGATCAACCGTCCGGTGACGACCCTTCTGGTGTTCGTCGCCGTGATAGTGATAGGCATATTCTCATTTCTGAGACTGCCTATCGACCAGTTCCCGGAGATGGATCCGCCCTACATCTCCGTGCTTACTGTCTATCCGGGAGCCAGCGCGTCCGAGATAGAGACCAATGTCACCAAGATCATAGAGAACAACCTCAACTCCGTAGACTACCTGAAGGAGATAACCTCCACTACCAAGGACAATATTTCCGTGGTGCTTCTGGAGTTGGAGTGGGGTACGGACCTGGATGAGATTATCAACGACGTCCGGTCATATATAGACATGGTAAAGGACGAGCTGCCGGACGGCTGCACCAATCCTTTCATCTTCAAGTTCAGCACCAGCTCCATGCCTATCCTCCAGTATTCGATTACTGCGGACGAGAGCTATCCCGGTCTGGACAAGCTGCTCAACGATGAGATTATCCCTCAGCTGAGCATGGTGAACGGTATCGGAAACCTTACCCTTTCCGGCTCCCCGGAGCGTTATGTGTACGTGGACATCGACCAGCAGAAGCTGGATGCCTACGGTCTTCCGCTGGAGACTGTCGGCAGCGCGATAGCCGCCAACAACCTGAACCTCTCCTCCGGTACCGTCAAGATGAACAAGGAACAGTATCAGCTGGAGGTGCGCAGCGAGTATGTCGAGAGCTCCGAGATCAACGACATCGTGGTGACGGTGACTCCCGAGGGCCGGCAGGTCTTCGTGCGGGACCTGGCCGTCGTGCGCGACACGATCAAGGACCTGAGTCTGGATGAGAAGACCAACGGCCGTGAGAGCGTCCGCCTGATGGTGACCAAGCAGACCGGAGCCAATACCGTGCAGATATGCGAGGACCTGGAGGAGGAGATGGCCCGTATCGAGCGGACTCTGCCCAACGATATCAAGATAGAGGTAATCTACGATTCGTCGGAGGACATCGTCAACTCCATCAACTCCCTGGAGGAGTCGATTCTGTACGCTCTGCTCTTCGTGGTGCTCGTGGTGCTTTTCTTCCTGGGAGAGTGGCGTTCTACTCTGATTATCTCTATAACGATACCTATATCCCTGATTGTGGCATTTATCTACCTTATGCTGGCGGACAGCTCGCTGAATATCATCTCTCTCAGTTCCCTGACCGTGGCTATCGGTATGGTGGTGGACGATGCCATCGTGGTGCTGGAGAACATCACCAAGCATATAGAAAGGGGCTCAAGCCCGAGGGAGGCGGCCATCTACGCGACCAACGAGGTGTGGGTGTCGGTCATCGCCACGACCCTTGTGATAGTGGTGGTGTTTGTCCCTCTGACCATGCTTACCGGTATGGCCGGCATCATGTTCAAGGAACTCGGCTGGCTGGTGACCATCATGGTATGTACCTCTACCGTAGTGGCTATCTCCCTGACGCCTATGCTCTGTTCCAGACTGCTCAAGGCCCGTCCCGTGCGTGTCAACGAGCGTGGAGTAATCGAGAACATTCCCCCCAGGCGCAACTGGTATCAGAGATATGTCATCCCCTTGCTGGACCGTCTGGACAGGGCGTATGCCAGGTTGCTGCGTTTCTGTCTGAGGCATAAGGCGTGGACGCTGGTGGCCATAACCCTGTTCTTCTTCGCATCCATAACGCCTTTCATTATGGGCAAGGTGGGTACGGACTTCATCCAGGAGACCGACAACGGCCGTCTGACAGTGGATATAGAGCTGGCTACCGGCTACCGCATCGAGGAGACCGCCAAGATGGCCCGCTATATAGAGAGCCGCTTCTACGAGCTGGTGCCCGAGATAGAGCTGATATCGACCTCTGCCGGTACCACGGACGACGACGGTGTATCGGCCATGTTCTCCACCACCATGAACAACACCATGTCCATGACCGTAGTCTGCAACAAGAAGAACGAGCGTGACCGCTCCATCTTCGAGATAGCCGAGGTGCTGCGTCAGGAACTGGCCTCCTATCCGGAGATTATCGACTATCAGTGCGGCGTATCCAGTTTCATGGGCGGAGCCTCGTCCACTGTCGATGTCGAGATCTACGGCTACAGTTTCGATGAGACCAACGCCTTTGCCCAGGAGGTGAGGGCTGCCATCCGCGACAACGTCTACGGGGCCCGCGACATTGACATAAGCCGCGAGAAGGACCGTCCCGAGATCAAGATCAATCTTGACAAGGAGAAACTGGCCTACCACGGCCTCAACTCCTCGACCGTCTCCACATACGTGCGCAACCGCGTTAACGGCATGGCTTCCGGCTATCTTAAGGAAGACGGTGACGAGTACGACATAGTAGTCCGCCTTCAGGAGGAGGACCGCAACTCCATATCGGATATCGAGAACATGACGATACCTACCGCCACCGGAGCGATGATAAAGATAAAGGAGCTGGGTAAGATAGAGGAGTATTTCGCCCCGCCTACCATCGAGCGGAAGAGCCGTCAGAGAGTTGTGACCGTATCCGTGACTCCATATGAGACCTCTCTTGGAGAATTGGCTGCCGGCATTCAGCGTACCATAGACCAGATGGGAGTACCGAGCGGCATTACCGTCAGACTGGCCGGTAACTATGAGGACCAGCAGGATACATTCCAGGACTTGCTCCTGCTGCTGGCATTGATAGTTCTGCTGATATACATAGTGCTTGCCTCCCAGTTCGAGTCTTTCGTCAAGCCGGTGATGATCATGACGGCGGTACCTTTCGCCCTCTCGGGAGTGGTGCTTGCCCTCTGGATTACGGGCACGACCCTCGACATGATAGGCTCGCTTGGATTCATCATGCTGGTAGGTATTGCCACCAAGAACGCCATCGTGCTGGTGGACTATACCAACCTGATGCGTGACCGCGGCTATGAGCTCAACGAGGCGATTGCGCTGTCAGGAGCTTCCCGTCTGCGTCCCGTGCTGATGACTGCCATCACTACCTTCCTCGGTATGCTGCCTATGGCCATGAGCAACGGAGAGGGTGCCGAGATGTGGAAGCCCATGGGAATCGTGGTCATCGGAGGTCTGCTGGTGTCCACCGTCGTGACCCTCGTGGTGGTGCCTGTATTCTACGCCCTGCTTTCCCGCCATGGAGAAAGAGACAAGGAGAAAAAGAACCGGGCTCAGTTTATATTCATGCAGCTCTCGCCTAATCCTGAGGGAGAGGATCCCGAGGTGCGCCGGAGCAGGGAACTTAACCAGTAAAAAAGGAGGAACGAAGTATGAAATGTGTGTTTATCGTATACAATCAGGCCAATACTGAGAGGGTGGAGTACATGCTCGATGAGCTGGGCATCCGCGGCTTCACTTTCTTCGAGCAGTTGCAGGGACGCGGCAGCAGGGACGGTGAGCCCAGACGCGGTACTCATACCTGGCCTGAGATGAACTCAGGCATGATGACCGTCGTGGACGACGATAAAGTAGAGGAACTGCTACAGACTGTCCGCAAGCTTGACAACCGCAACCGTGAGGTCGGCGTGCGGGCATTCGTCTGGAATATTGAGCAGACAGTCTGATTTTTTCAATACAATTTTTGATTTTGTATATCTTTGTGCTCATATTTGAGTTACTGCAGGTATTGCAATGGAGAGCATTAAGGAGATATACAAGATAGGCAAGGGACCCTCGAGCAGTCATACGATGGGCCCCAAGAAAGCAGCGGAGATGTTCAAGGGTCTGTGCCCGGGGGCATCTTCGTTTGTTGTTACCTTGTACGGCAGTCTGGCCGCCACGGGCAAGGGGCACTTGACCGACGTGGCATTGAAGGAGGCCCTGACAGACGGCACAGGAGCGGGTGTGGATATTGTATGGAAGCCCAAGGAGTTCCTGCCCCAGCATCCAAACGGTATGAATTTCAAGGCTTACAATGGGCAGGGCGAAATGCTGTGCGAGAAGACGTATTTCAGCATAGGAGGCGGAGATATCAGCGAGACCGGCAAGCGGGATGAGCGTAAGGATGTCTATCCGTTCAGCAGGATGAAGGACATACTTGGCTGGTGTAATGAAAACAATTCCTATTTCTGGGAGTATGTGGCCAAGTATGAGGATCCGGATATCTGGGACTATCTGGCAGAGCGCTGGGAGGTTATGAAAGCCTCCATCTCCCGTGGTCTGGACCATGAGGGCGTATTGCCGGGAGGCCTGAACGTGCGCCGTAAGGCATATGCCTATTATCAGCATGCCAAGAGCTACAACAGTTCCATGCAGCGTCGCGGTCTGTTGTTTGCATATGCGCTGGCTGTTTCGGAGGAGAATGCCGCAGGCGGTACGATAGTGACTGCGCCTACATGCGGTTCATGCGGAGTCCTGCCAGCGGTGCTGTATCTCTTCCATACTTCATACGGTGTGACCGAGAACAAGATAGTCAATGCTATGGCAACGGCAGGACTGGTAGGGGCACTCATCAAGGAAAATGCCTCGATCTCAGGAGCGGAAGTGGGTTGTCAGGGAGAGGTCGGCACGGCCTGTGCCATGGCCTGTGCTGCTGCGACGAGGATTCTCGGCGGGACTCCTCCCCAGATAGAGTGCGCGGCCTCGATGGGTATGGAGCACTGCCTCGGACTGACCTGCGATCCAGTTTGCGGATTGGTGCAGATACCTTGTATAGAGCGCAATGCGATAGCAGCTGCAAGGGCTATGGATGCGGCTCAGTACGCATTGATGTCAGACGGAAGTCACATAGTGCCGTTTGATGCAGTAATAGAGGCAATGAAGCAGACCGGCCATGACCTGCCAAGCCTGTACAAGGAGACTTCAGAGGGCGGACTGGCCAATTTGATACACAATAAACGATAAATTTAGTATCTTCGCAGAATGAAACGTTTTGCAGAAATATTATCCGCAGCAGTTCTAATGCTGGCAGTCGCATGTGTCGTACCGGTATCGGCGCAGGACGGTAAGGAAGACGGCAGTAAGGACAAGTCCTATGCCTCGTCTTTCTTCAAGGTCGGCATTAAGGGCGGTATAGACTTCATATCCATGAGCCGTTTCGAGCTTGGGTACATATCGGAATCGGTAAGCAACTATACCGGTTTCACGGCAGGCGTGGCGTTCAGTTTCGACATGCCGTTGAGGGGGATGACGATACAGCCGGAGCTCAACTATGTCTCAAAAGGGGCGATGTACAGGGGAGAGAATCCTGCCGGCGGTTCGGAGGATGCCCGCTTCAGAACGGATTATATAGAGTTGCCGGTCAATTTCCAGTTCGGTCTGGATTTGATCCTCCTGCGTCCGTATCTCATGGTGTCTCCCTATATAGGCTATGCAGTATATAAGGACCCTGGGATTGTGTCTTGGGACAATACCAACCGTTTTGAGTACGGTATAGGCATCGGAGGAGGTGTGGATTTCTGGAAATTCCAACTGCAGGTCAAATACAATTGGAACATAGGTCAGCTGGCGCGCAATACAGACCGCATTGAAGCCGGTGGGGCGGTACGTATGGGCAATTACCGCGGTCTTGAGGTCAATCTGGTATTTTTCTTTTAAACAAAATAAACAACAAATAAAATTTTACGATTATGTTAGCAATTAATGATTCTAATTTTGAGGAGCTTGTAGTTAACTCCCAGGTTCCTGTACTTCTGGATTTCTGGGCGACATGGTGCGGACCCTGCCGTATGATCTCTCCCATCGTGGAGGAACTTGCAAATGAGTATGAGGGCAAGTGGCTCATAGCAAAGTGCAATGTGGACGAGGCATCCGATGTCCCCATGAAGTTCGGTATACGCAATATCCCTACACTGCTTTTCTTCAAGGGCGGTGAGATGAAGGCCAAGCTGGTAGGTTCTACTACAAAGGCAGCTATTGTTGCCAAGATGAATGAGGTTGAGAATATGTAACACACAGAAAAAGTAAAGTTATGAAAAAGATTTTTGCAATTGTGTCTTTTGCGGCACTAATGATGACTGCGTCTGTCAGCAGTCAGGCGAGGGACGGTATCTTCAATTTCGGAATAAAAGCCGGCCTGAACTTCACCAATATGTCTGGACTTAAGGATTTCGGACAGCAGGATTTCCTGAAGACATATACCGGATTCAATGCCGGAATGGTGTTCAATTTTAATTTGCCTCTGGGGTTTGAGCTTAATCCCGAGGTGCTGTATGTACAGTCAGGGCAGAGGACAAAGGACTATAGTATTTCCGGAGCGGATATAAATGGCGGTTCGTTCAAGACCGGTTCGATAAGAGTGCCGATAAACGTCCAGTGGGGTATAGGGCTGTTCAATGATTTCATCAAGCCGTATGTAGTAGTGTCGCCCTATGTCGGTGCCGTTTTGTTTGGAAATGGAAGCATCCTCAACGTGGATTTTGACAGCGAGAGCGTCAATAGCTATCTGAACCGTTTTCAGTACGGTATAGGAGTGGGTGCCGGTATCTATATCTGGAACTTCCAGGTGTCATTCAAGTGGAACTGGGATCTTAACCCCACATTCAAGGACAACGGCTCGTTTGTCGGAGCTGTCGGAGATGCTATAAAGGCCGATAACAAGAAGTTCAACGGAGGGGAACTGTCCATAGCTTACTTCTTTTAGCAGATGACATTGACCGAGGAACTCAAAAGTGCGGTAGCTACGGAGTGGGAAGGATTTGAGAGGCTTATGGCCGACTCACTGATCTCCCGCAGTGACCTTTTGAACCGTATCAACGGCTATCTGCTCGAGGCTTCGGGCAAGAAACTCAGACCGCTGCTGGCACTCGTTACCGCGAAGGCCTGCAGCGGTAGTATTAATCAGAAAGCCATAGCATGTGCGGCAGTGTCCGAGCTGATACATACGGCGACTCTTCTGCACGACGATGTGGTGGACGGCAGTGACCATCGCAGGGGACGGCTGACGGTCAGGAAACTATTTTCTTCCGGAGCGTCGTTGCTTATGGGTGATTACTGGCTGACCAGGGCCATTCATCTGCTCATAAAGTATGGCTGTCCTTATGAAGTCCTTGGCATTTATTCAAAGTCACTTGAAGAGTTGGCAGAGGGAGAGATCATCCAGATGGAGCTGGCTGACAGCCTGAGGACGACGGAGGACGACTATATTCAGGTTATCCGGCGCAAGACAGCGTCTTTGTTCATAGCCTCGGTAAAGGGACCGGCAATAGTCTCAGGCGCCTCGGATGAGGTGGTTTCGGCCATGGAACAGTACGCTTACTGGTTGGGCTGCAGTTTCCAGATCAGGGACGACATACTGGATTACAGTCCTACGTCAGAGACAGGCAAGGACAGTGACAGCGACATTATGGAGCGCAAGATTACGATGCCCCTGCTCTGTGCCATGCGTAATGCTCCTGAAGAGGAGGAGCGTATCCGCCGCCGTATGGGTGACATTACCTGTGACCCGTCCAAAGTGGAGCAAGACAGGGGAATCGCCGCGGAGATACGCAGTTTTGTCCTCTCTCACGGCGGACTTGACTCGGCTCGTGGAATACTGCGGAACTATGCCATTAAGGCTCAGGAATATCTCAAAGTACTCCAGCCATCCCAGTGCAGGGACGGTCTCATGTCCATAGCCGCATACGTGGGCGGCCTATAGTTTCCATCTTACGTAGGTAATCGGCTTGCCCTCGGCAAGAAACATCGACTCGTAGAATGTCTTTATGGACAGCAGCGGCTCTCTTTCGGCCAGACCGGAGCCGTAGATGTCATTGTCGGCTTCCAGCAGAGTGTGATTGCCTTCCTTTATGACTTCCAGGGTGGATTCGTGCAGAAGCTGGCTGTCGGTCTTCAGGTGCATTGTGCCGTCCTTTTTAAGGAAGTGAGAGTACCGCTCCAGGAAGACGGGGCTGGAGAGCCTTTTGTTGGACTTCTTGGGCTGAGGGTCAGAGAAGGTCAGCCATATCTCCGATACCTCGTCCGGCCCGAAAAGCGAGTCAATGAAGTCTATCCGTGTACGGAGAAACGCCACGTTGGGCATGTTGTGCTCGTGGGCGTATTTGGCTCCTCTCCAGAGACGGGCGCCCTTTATGTCTACGCCGATGTAGTTTTTGTCCGGGAACCGTTCCGCCAGGGCGATGGTGTATTCCCCCTTTCCGCAGCCCAGCTCCAGCACTATCGGGTTGCCATTGTGAAATACCTCTTTGTCCCAGTTGCCTTTCAGCGGATGCTCCTTGCCTATCACTTCGTCCATCCGGGGCTGAATGAGGCATTTGAAAGTCTCGTTTTCCTTGAATTTGCGTATTTTGTCCTTACCCATAAGTTTATTGTCCTGCCAGCGGTATCTTATTGATTATGATTCCTATTCCGATGATTCCGGTGCCGGCTTCCGGAACAGCGGATACAGTCATTGTCCATTCTCCGTGTTCCTGAGGCCGGATATTGCTGCGGTACAGCCAGCTTATGTCGTAATATCCCGGTGCGGAGGCGGCTTGTATCCTGCCGTCCTCAGGATTGTTCCTGATGTACTCCTTGACAGTGCGGTAGTCAGAGGAAAGTGTGACTCTCTCCGAGCCTGACTGTCCTGACGGAGATGTCAGGCTGACGGTGAATGTCACATTGCTGCATTCTGCGTCTTTCTTGAATCGGGAGACCAGGCTGATGCCGTATATGCATGTGGTGTCGCTCAGGTCGATGTCAAAGGAGACCCGCTCTTCCCCGCCGGTCTTCAGGGTTGTGAAATAGAAATCCTGGTCAGCGCTGCGTCCCTTGCCGGAGCATGAGACCACTATCATGCAGGCCGTGACCGTCAGAAGTGCCGTTACGGTACGCAGGCTCATTTCCGCTCAGGTTTTTTATTACCGTTGGTCTTTTCCTTGTCACCAGTGTTGCGGGCCGGTCTTTTCTTCTTTTTCTTTTTCTTCTTTTTGTCAAAGCGGTCGATGCTGTCGTCTCCTATGGAGGATACGAAGTCGATGGACTCACTGTCATCCTGGTCTTTCAGCATTGTTGCCGGCTTGTTGCCTTTCTGGTTGGCGGCCTTGATTCTGCGGACTTCCTCCACTGTCAGGGGGGTGACCTTGGATGCATTGCCCTGCTCGTATGAGAACCACATGATGCCTTTGAGTACGTCCACCTTGACCAGCCATGCCTGCCCGTCCATGAATTCCAGCGGCGCGTTGACCTGCGGTATGCGGCTCTGGGCATCCAAATATACGGGAACTTCGTAGTTGATGCAGCATTTGAGTTTGCCGCACTGGCCTGCCAGTTTCTGAGGATTGAGCGAGAGGTCTTGGCAGCGGGCCGCCTGAGTGGATATGGACTGGAAGTTGGTAATGAATTTGGCACAGCACAGAGCCCTGCCGCATACGCCCAGACCGCCTATGAGACCGGCCTCCTGACGGGCTCCGATTTGCTTCATCTCGATCCTGATGCGGAATTCCTCGGCAAATACCTTGATCAGTTGGCGGAAATCCACTCTTTCGTCAGCGATGTAGTAGAAGATAGCCTTCGTCCCGTCTCCCTGAAACTCCACGTCGCCTATCTTCATGTCCAGTCCGAGGTCGGCGGCGATCTGTCTCGCCCTTATCATAGTGCTGTTCTCCCGGGCTATGGCTTCCTGCCATTTCTCCAGATCCAGCTGGCGGGCCTTCCGGTATATCTTCTTGAGTTCCTTGGTCTCCATGTCAAAATGGTTCCGGGCCATCTGTCTGCTGACCACAGGACCGCTCAGGGTTATGATGCCTACGTCATGTCCGGTGGCAGCCTCTACCACGACAAGGTCACCGGCTTTCAGAAGCAGGTGGGAAGTGTTCTCATAGAAACCCTTTCGGGTATTCTTGAAACGTACTTCGTATATGTTGTTGAACTTCGGGTCGGAGATGCCCTCCAGCCAGTCGAAGTCGGCCAGCTTGCAGCAGCCCCGGCTGTAATTGCAGATAAGTTCCCCGTTTTCGGCTCTTTCTGTGATACATCCCCTGGAACAGTCGTATGTTGTGCTTTTTTCTTCCATATTGTAGATAAATTACAAAGATAATTATTTATCTTTGAATCTGGATATGCAATTTAAAGAAGTATTAGGAAACGGAGAGCTTAAGTCCCGTCTGATCAATATGGTGGACAGCGGACGTACCGGACATTCCCTCATGTTTGTGGAGAAAGACGGATACGGTGCCCTGCCTTTGGCCATGGCCTTGATTCAGTACATGATGTGCCGTAACCGGAAAGCCGGGGAGGATTCATGCGGAATCTGTCCGTCATGTCGCAGGATATCGGAAATGATGCATCCGGACCTGCATTTTGCCTTTCCTGTCAATTCAGCTTCCAAGTCGGGCTCCGGCAAGCCTCTTAGCGGAGCGTTCATGCAGGATTGGCGGGAACTCTACAAGACCGATCCTTATTTTACGGAACCGGATCTTTACGAGCGGATAGGCATAGCCGACAAGGTGGGCGTGATAAGCGTGGCGGAGGCCAAGGAGATACTGGACTCGCTGAGCCTTAAGTCATACGAGGGCTACAGCAAGTTCATGCTGGTGTGGCTGCCGGAGCGGATGAACGCCGAGGCGGCGAACAGACTGCTGAAGATAGTGGAGGAGCCGTCCCCGGATACCTATTTCATATTCGTGACTCATGCGCCTGAGCGGATAATCTCCACGATACGTTCCCGTTCCCAGATGATACGGCTTTATCCTGTCTCCCAAGGGGAACTGGCTCCGTTTCTGTCCGTCCGGACAGGAGTGCCGGCTGATGAGGCCGTGTTGTATGCCAGGACCAGCGGAGGCAGTCCGGGACTGGCTCTCAACATGATACAGGGCAGTTCCGCATCGGAGGCCTATCTGCCTTTGCTGACATCGATGCTGGAAAGTGTGGTCGGGAAGGATCTTCCGGCTCTGCTGGAGGGCAATGACGCCGTGCTGGCTCTGGGCCGGGAGCGGCAGAAGGACTTCTGTCTGTATTCGGAGGCGTTTCTGCGCAAGGCTATGATGCACCGCCGCGGACTGGGCTCTATTGCCGACGTACTTCCTTCTGAGAAAGACGCTGTCATGCGTTTCTCGTCAGCTTTGCCGGATAGTTTCTATGAGAAGGCCTTCGCGGCTTTTGAGGGAGCCAGGACGGCGGTGGAGTCCAATGTCAATGCCAAGATGGTATTCTGTAATCTGGTCAATGTGTTGTTTGCCTTATATAATTTCCGGGTATGATTCTATATTTTTCAGGAACAGGCAATTCTCTTTGGGTTGCCGGGCGGCTTTCCCAGGCTCTGGGTCAGGCAAAGCCTGTGTCTGTGGCGGATGAACTCAGAAGACATGCCGGTGATGCGGCGTGTGAATATGTCCTGCGTCAGGACGAACCGTTGATACTGGTCTTCCCGGTACATTCGTGGGGGCCTGCGGAGATGATGCTGCGCTTCGTGTCCCGTCTGAGTGTACGGGATTATGCCGGTCAGAAAGTCTATGCCGTCTGCACGTGCGGGGATACCTGCGGCTGGACGGACCGGATACTCGGGGAGGCTTTGAGAAAGCGTCATCTGCCTCTTACCGGCTGCTGGTCGGTGCGGATGCCGAACAACTATATACTGATGAAGGGGTTCGGAGTGGATCCAGACGATGTGCGTGAGGCCAAGCTGTCAGCTGCTCCGGCTGCGGTAGACGCTGTGGCTGCAGCTATACGGAACGGAGATACGGGTGTCCATCTGACCGTGGGCACTCAGCCCTGGTTGAAAAGTAGACTGATCAGTCCGCTTTTCCGCCGTTTTCTGGCCGGACCTGACAGCCGGACTAAGTTTCATGTCAGCGAGGCCTGTATCGGCTGCGGTCTGTGTGAGCGCGTCTGTCCGACCGGCACTGTGACCATGAAGGACGGGAGGCCGGAGTGGGGACGCGGCTGCGTGCAGTGTACGGCCTGCATCAACCGGTGCCCTGTACGTGCGATTGATTGGGACAGTATTACTCAGGGCCAGGGCCGGTACCATCATCCGGCACTGTAACGGGCACCGGTTGATGAATGATGACCCACACCCAACCCTCTCCCCGGAGAGGGCTATGTCGCTTCGCTCCTATGCCCTGTACGTGCGATTGATTGGGACGGTATTACTCAGAATCAGGGGCGGTATCACTATCCAGGTCTGTAACGGGCACCGGTTGATGAATTACGGGTTGGCTGATTTGAGAACCATCTCACAGCTGGAGCAGTTGAATGTGACCAGGATGTGACGGTCGTTGTTGACTAGGTAGAGCGGAGCGGCTTTCCTGACACCGTTTCCCGGCTGTCTGGGGCACAGCCTCATCTCATATCGTATGCAGTATTTGCAGCGCATGAATTCTATGTGGCGTGATGCGTCCAGCTCATAAGCCGGTGCAGCATCTATACCGACAGCGGCGTAGACTTCTTTTGAAAGAGAGTTGGCGCAGTTGAGCTGGGTAGTCTGCTTCGGCGGCACCAGCCGGCTGTGGTCTATCCTTTTCCACGGAACACTCTCAGTCATGTCGGCCTCATCATAGACGGCATCTATCCGGTCGTACAGCAAGCTTTCCAACTCGGCTGCAAGCTCCCGGCGCAGGGCATTGGCCGCTGAGGACGGGAGAAACGGGAGAGGGCCTTCTTCCGGCAGTTCTGTCAAGGTAAATGCGAACAGCCCGCTTTTGCGCGACAGCGATGCTTTCAGCCCGGACTCCGCCTTCTCTCTATTTGAGGCAGTCTCTGCCCTGAAGTGTCTTTCTGCACTGATGCCGTTGACGGTCAACACGCTCAGTGTCCAGCCGTCTCCGTCCTTGGAAAGAGCTGTGGATGCGGGAATCAGCCGTATGGGCCTGTCCCTGCTGATGCTGCGCTCAAACTCCTGGTTGTAGCTGCGGTAGATCTTCATTCCGATCCTGAGCATGGCAGAGACTTCCTGTGGTACAGATGAGAATATCCTGACCCCATTCTGGACTGTGTCGGCTCTCAGACCGTGGACTGTGCCGGATCTGGATATGAAGCACAGTCCGTCTCCGTTGGTCAGAGGTGTGCTGATATCTTCACGTGGCGCTATTTCGAAATATGCGCCGGCAGTACGTGGCTTTATCCAGACGATGGTGCCGACAGGCTCTCCGATACCTTTGGCATAGTTCCCCGAGCACCACTTATCTCTTTTGCCGTCGATGAAATAATGCGTATAGCCCCGGTTGAATGTGGCCTCCGGGTGCGGCGTGAATCCTCCGGTGGGCGAGCCCCAGGAACTGCGGACGTAATTTCCGCTGCTTTCCCGGACAATACGGTCGAGAGTGTCGCTGTATGTGCGTACTATATTGCTCACATATGAGATGTTCTTAAGCCTGCCTTCGATCTTGAAAGATGTGGCTCCGGCTTCTGCGAGCTGCTCTACGCGGTCCAGCAGGCATAGATCTTTCAGGGAGAGTATGGCTTTGTCGCGCAGGAGGGTTTTCCCGCCTGCGTCTTTTACATCGTAGCGGGAACGGCAGGCCTGGATGCAGCAGCCTCGGTTGGCGCTGCGGCCAGTCAGGTACTGGCTCAGGTAACACTGGCCGCTGTAGGACACGCATAATGCCCCGTGAACGAAGCACTCTATGCCGCAGCCCGGCACGGCTTCCGCTATCTCCCGTATCTGTTCCAGGCTCAGTTCCCTGGCGAGGACAAGTCTTTTGAATCCTAACGATGCCAGCCAGCGGGCCTGCTCCGCCGTGCGGATATTGCATTGAGTGGAGGCGTGCAGCTCTATCGGGGGGATGCTCATCCTAAGCAGGCCCAGGTCCTGGACGATGAGAGCGTCACAGCCGGCTTCCGCAGCCTGGAACACTGTCCGCCGGGCCGCTTCCAGCTCGTGCTCGTAGATGAGCGTGTTGAGGGTCAGAAATACCTTTGCGCCGAACTTGTGGGCATATCCGGTCAGTTCGGCGATGTCATCGAAACTGTTGCCCGCAGCTTCCCTGGCACCGAACGAGGGACCGGCGATATATACGGCATCGGCACCGCAGTCTATGGCCGCGATGCCGATGTCCTTATTCTTAGCCGGAGCAAGAAGCTCTAATGCTACTGGCATTTGAGTTCGTTGTCTACTTTATGCTTTGCGTACTCGGCAAACTGAGGGTTGTTCAGGATGGCCTTGTAATTGACGCAGGCGTTGGTCTTGTCGCCTGTGGCCTCGTATGCCGTAGCAAGCTGATATCTGATCTGGTCGATGTTCCTGGCGTTGGGAGAGGCGGCGATGAATCCCTCGAAGTTCTCGATGGCTGCGGCGTAGTTCTTCAGCTGGAGAGCCGCTGTGCCGGCAATCTGCATGGCTGTGGGATTGGGCAGTATCTCATTGGCTTTCTGAGCATACTCCAGAGCACTCTCGAAGTTCTTGGCCTTGAGCTCTGTGTTGGACATTGTGAGATAGAGAGTGGCGATCTCCTTGTCGGCCGCGCTCTTCTGTCCGAGTTCTGAAGCTTTTGTAAGGGCTGTCAGTGCGGTCTCGATATCGTCCACACGGCGGGCGGCCTGACCCAGACGGAGATATCCTACAGCGTCGTTGGGGTTGGCTTCAATTACTTTCTTGTAGCTCTCGACGGCTGCGGCATAGTCTTTCTGATTGAGGAAGAGGTTGCCCTGCTGCATATACAGCTGGGGAATCAGTGTAATGGCCTCGGCTGCGAGGTCGTTCTGTCCGTACTCCTCGGCTTTTGCAATGGCCTGGTTGAGGACGACTACCGCAGAGTCTATGTCGTTGGCGGCTGCCAGCTCCTTGCCGATGGCGTTGAGCAGGGTGGGGATGTTCCTCTGGCAGTTGTAGGCCAGCTCGTCGGCCTCAGGGCCTATGATGGCTGCCTGTCCGAGGGCTTCCTCGAAATATCCAATTGCTGTTACTTTGTCTCCCGCGTTGAGTGCGGTCACTCCTTCATTGTACATTGATGTCGCGGACTCCATATCCTGAGCGAAGAGGGATATGGCTGAAATTGTGGCGATTGTAAGAATAGATAAAACTTTTTTCATGTGATTGGATTATATTCAGCCGACAAATATAAGATATATTTTTATACATTTGTTTTATGAAACGTATTTTTTTATGCGTCATAATATTGATGACCAGTGCAGTCCTGGCCTCAGCACAGCTGGTGGGCATTCTGGAGGACGATGCCAGGATAGTCCGGGGCACCATGCCGAACGGTCTGGCATATTATCTGGTGCCCAATTCCTCGGTCAAGGGGTATGCGGATTTCGCATTTGTCCAGAGAAACGGACTGGCCATGGAGGACTCCTCCTCGCTGGGCATGACCTACTTGATGGAATGCATGGCCCTTACCGAGACGCACAATTTCCCCGACGGAGCCATTTTCTCCTTTATCGACGACATGGGGCTGAGCCGTACTGACGGCCTTGAGATAGAGGCGGAAGACTATTATACCACATACTCATTCAACAATGTGCCCATAGGGAAGAACGCCTCGGTGGTGGACTCGATGCTGCTGGCGATGTTCAATATGTCCTCCGCCCTCATTGTGGACGACCGATCGGTGGAGCGGGGAAAGCATTTCTTCCGTAATATGTTCGCCTCTTCCATGACCCTGGACCGCCGCATAGAGGACAGCCTGGCGCGGTATTATTTCGCCGGTACGCCCCTGGCCCCTCCGGCTGCGGAGGATCTGATGGAGGCTGTCGGCGGATATACGGCGGCGGATGTGGCGGCTTTCTACAAGAACAGGTGCAGGCCTGACCGGCAGGCGATAGTCATAGCCGGGGACATAGACGCCGCTGCGGTCGAGTCCAAGATCCAGGCCCTGTTCCAGATAATCTCCAGACCCGGTACCCCTCTGCCCGATTTCCCGGATTCGGTCCTGGATGCCGCCGGGGGAGGGTATTTTTATTTTCAGGACAGGGAGGCCGACAGGGCCAGGGTGACATTTGACTATATCGCGGACCCTCTGGACCCGTCTCTGCGCAATACGGCCATTCCGTTCATCTACAACTATGTGTCCGAAGTCGGAATGGATATCATGAGGAAGCGGCTGATGTCCGCGCTGGAGGACGCACCTTTCTATGCCCTGGACGTTCAGACCGGCATAGTGCCTTATCTCAACCGTATCTCCTACCGTCTTTCGGTGGAGTGCGCTCCTGAGGATTATGCGGATGCTTATGTGCTGATCCTGAACGAGGTGGAACGTGTGCTCAGGTATGGAATCTCGGAAAGGGAGTTCAGAAGGAGCAGCGGGGACTTTATGGACGGGCTGGAAGAGACCTACAGCCGCCGCTCGTCCCTGGACAACAGGTATTACAGGGACCTCTGTGTCTCCAATTTTACGGACGGGTATGTGATGACGGGCATAGAGCTGTACAAGAGTTATATAGAGACAGCCGGGACTGTAGTGGACAGTTCGACGGTAGCCACTTTCCTGTCATCTGTTTTCTCTGCGGACAGCAACCGGACCGTGGTGTGCTCTTCTCCCGAATACAGCGGGGGACTGGAATATTTCGCCGTCAGACCGGAACCGTATAAGGAAAAATACATTCCGCGCCGTTCTGAGCCGGAGTACGCCGCCGGCAGTATTACGGACAGGACCAGGTTCGTCAATCAGTCCACCGGGGTAGTGTCCAGACGTCTGCCCAACGGAGCGACCGTGGCTTTCCGCAGACTGGACTCGGAGCCGGGGAAGGTGCATTTTACGGCGGTGGCCAGAGGCGGGCTGTCCTTGTCCGGGGACAGTCTGGCGGTGCTGCGCAAGTACATCAATGATGTGGCCCGGATATCGGTGGTCGGAGGTATGAACATGTATGGAATGCAGCGGCTTCAGGACTCTCTGGGAGTATCGCTGGAAAGGACAGTCTCGGTGGGGGAGCGCAGGCTTTCGGGCAGTTTTCCCGTGGACCGGATGGAGGACTTTCTGGATGTCGTGGCGATGTATTTCGAGGGCGCGGAGCCGGATTACGGGACTTTCGGCAAGTTCCGGCGGATGAAGGAAGGCTGTGAGCCGTATGCGCTCAATTCGCCCGAGAAGGTCTTTCAGGCCTTACGTCAGAGGGATGTCCGCACCATGTCCGGAGAATTGATGGCCGAGGAGGAGGCCGGTATTGCCGGTCTGGACTATGACGCCGCCCTGAAGTTTGTCAATGCGCTTTTCTCCAATGTGTCGGAGTTCTCGTTTATCTTCGTGGGCGACTTTGAGGAGAATGACCTGCTCAGGGCCGTATATGCCAGTCTTTCCGGCCTGCCCGGCAGAAGGGCCGGACTTGGCCGCAGCGAGAACAGCAGTTTCTTTATAGCGTCCTATGATGCTGCGGAGGAGGTGAGAGTACCGATGAGTTTCCCGCGCCGCCTGTACAGCTGCAAGCTCACCGTGCCTTCGGAACTCACTGTGGAGGACAGGATGCTTTCGGAGGTCGCCGGCAAGGTGATAGAGAGGGAGGTCATACGGCAGCTCTCGCTCAGGGGGATTCTGGCCGAGGCGGAGCGGAGGTTCTACCGTTATCCCGAGGAGGTGATGACAGTGGAATTCAGTTTTACGACAGCGGAACCGGTGGAGGACGTGGAGGATATCTTTGCCGATATTCTGGTGAATCTTGCGGAGAATAGAGTCAGCGATGGTGAGGTGGCAGGAGTGAAGCGCAATATGGCCCTGAAGGACAAGCTGCGGGAGTCGCGGGACTACAAGTATTGGGAGGCGGTGCTGCGAAACCGTTTTGTCGACATGAAGGACTTTTATACCAGACGGTCCGCCGCATTGGACGCAGTCACGGCCAAGCAGGTCAATGAGTATCTGTACACGATACTGGAAGAGGGAAGCCTGTCAACACTGTCGGTGGTTCCGGAATAATGATTAAGAATATGGAAACAATGGTGATAATAGATGACAAGATAGTCTCCTCGGAGATTTTCACGGAGTGTTTTGCCTGCGATTATGGGACTTGCGGCGGTGCGTGCTGCATCATCGGGGACAGCGGTGCTCCGATGGAGGAGAGCGAGCCGGAGCGCATTGAGGCCAATTACGACAAGTTCTCTCCGCTGATGTCGCCTGAGGGCAGGGCCGTGGTGGCCGAGAAAGGATTTTTCGAGATTGACTCAGACGGGGATATGGTCACTCCGCTGGTGCCGGGCCGGGAGGAATGCGCCTATGCGTCCTGCGATGAGGAAGGCAATTGGTTCTGCACGATAGAGAGGTCCTGGTGCAGGGGCGGCTCGGACTTTGTCAAGCCGATATCCTGCCGTCTTTACCCGATCAGAGTCACCAGACTTTCCAACGGCATGACCGCGCTTAACCTGCACCGCTGGAACATCTGCTCCTGTGCTTTCGCCAAGGGCAAAAAGGAAGGCATCCCGGTCTTCCGCTTCCTGCAGAAGCCCCTGACGGATGCCTTCGGTGAAGACTTCTACTCCGCCCTTGAGGCCGCCTACGCGCAGTCATTCCAAGGCTCAGATTGAGTTTCCGAATACAAAAGTTCTGGTCTGTGACCTGTCTCTCTATAATTTCGGCTCACTTCCGCCGTATCGGGCTCATGAAGAATCCAGCAGTCGAAAAGACCAGGCCCTCCCACCGCTTCGCGGCGGGCCCCTCCCTCTAGAGCCGAGGGCGGCTAGTCTTTTCTCGTCGCTGGATTCTTCATGAGCCTATCCATTCTATCTGGATAGAATCTATTCTCGGCAGCAGTTAGCCAATAGGCTTAGTATTGTCGGTTATGTTACTATCACCAGAAAGAAAGTCTTAATGGTCGATTTGGGTTAAAAAGCAATAATCGGTCGCACTTTTAGAGCGTAGTTTTTGTTCTGGCTCCACACCCGGCCTTGCAAGGTAAGGCTGACAGACCATGCCTTGGTGTACTGATTATGCTCGGAACTTGACCAGTAATTGCCGTCTATCAGTTCTGCTGATTCAATCTTTTCCAGAACGGCATTGATTGTATTCGTGTTGTTCATCCCGTACATACCGTTCTCCCGTATCTCATCGGACTCGGTGCAGAGCAGGTCTCTCAGCTCTATGATGGAAGGAAGATACCAGCCGCTGCTTTTTTCAGGAGCTGCGACCTGCTCTCCGTATGCGGTTACTTCTGCCACGGCCTGGATGATATAGTCAGGCATGGCCTCGTTAAATGCTTCGAAGCCTTTCGTATTGTTGTAGCCGATTGCCCTCATAAGACTTTCAGTGTTGTTCTGTGTTACGGAACTCTTATAGGTTGTATTGTCTTTGACCCATCTTCCGACGATCCCGCTGTATTCAGTTACTGTCTGTCGGAATGCTGTAAATTCAGGTTGCCACATCATATTTTCTCCATTTGCGGCATCGGTTAGGGTTACTGCGAGGCCGTGCGTACATTCAGGGTGCTCGGCCAGTAGTGCGCTGTCCTTCGCTGTCGGATCTCCGACCCAGTATACAACAGCTATGGGTTCCTTGCCATCGATGAGTTCTGTAGAGAAGGTTCCGTCAGAATCGGTAGCCGATGCTGATGCCTGGGTATTGGCGGTATTCAAAAAGGAACTTTGCGCCTTTAACTATTGTCTCTTCTTTGTCATAAATTGTAGAGACGGAAGTTCTGTTGAAGAACCACAGCATCAGCGGAAAATCAAATGCAAGGTCAATATAGTCTCCGTTCCCGAGCCTTATGCCGATACCTATCTCAGGAGAAAAGTAGGCTCCTATATCAAAAGTATTGATTATATCGGCACTTACGTCTGGAGGGCTGTCGCTGCAAGTGGTAAGGCCGACAGCGCATCCCAGGTACGTGTCGATGTGCCTGTTGGCTACGAAGTACCATCGTGGCAAGAATCCTGCCCTTATGCTGAATCCGTCTTGGAAACCTTTTCGAGCCCACAGCTCTCCGCCGAGGAACAGGTTCTTGTCAAGATACCTGACACCGTGAGTCGTTCTTACACCGAAGTTCAGCATGTGTGTATATCCCACGGACACGCTTCCCTCGTATATTCTTGTCTTCAACGTGTCCTGCTCAGTCCTGTTCCCAGGACTTTCTGCCGCAGCAGGCAGGCATATTACGGCAAGAAAGCAGACAGATGATATAAAAGCTTTCAGGATAAGCTCTATTTTGTGTCTCATAAGTTTATCTGTAAACACAATGCATTATTAGTCCGTCAGAATCTGTATCCGATGATTATGCCGGGGTAGGGGCGGTAATCAAAGTAAGACTGTCCGCCGTTATGGGTCAGGACGTCGTCTGTGAAAGTCCTATTGAAGAACCACAGCCATAACGGGAAGTCAAGAGCAAAATCAATGTAGTCTCCGTTCCTGAGCCTTATGCCGATACCTATCTCGGGAGTGAGGTAGGCGCCGACCTCAAAAACATCAAGCCATTCCCCATGCGAATTGTTGTATGCATCACTGCCTGTAGTAAGCCCAACCGCGCATCCCAGATATGTGTCAATGTGCCTGTTGGCTACGAAATACCATCTGGGCAGGAATCCGGCCCTGAGAGTAAATGGATCCATGAATCCCTTTCGAGCCCACAGCTCTCCGCCGAGGAACAGGTTTTTGTCAAGATACCTGACACCGTGAGTTGTCCTTATTCCGAGATTTATTAAGTATGTAACGCCAACGGACACACTTCCCTCGTATATTCTTGTTTTCACTGAGTCTTGTCCAACTCTGTCTTCCGCACTTTCAGCCGCAGCGGGCAGGTAGATGACGGCAAGTAAGCAGACAGTTGCTATTATAGTCTTCATAATCTATCTATTGTGGTATTTCGTAAGTTATTATGCGGTAATAAGATCTATAATATCCGTCGCTCTCGCCTTTGGTAGTAGGTATTACAGCAGGCTCGTGACTTTTGAATATGCCTGAATAGAAGTATCCATATCCGGCTTGAGGGTCTTGGAACAGGATAAGACTATGGCCATCGTGAAAGTTTTTAGGATTTGTCAATATGGCCGTGTGTCGCTCTTTCATGGTAAGTGTGTCTTTATTGTTTAGATGCATAAAATGCTTAAAACGCTGCATCTGATTGATGAAAAGGCGCACCGTGACTGATGCGCCTTGATGAATCTTGGTGGAAGAGTTTGCAGCCGGGTAGGTGCGAAAGTGATACACTCCCGTTGGGCAAAAAGTGTTTTAGAAAGCGAAGAAACCGATAGAGAAGTTGAACATGAGCTTCTGTGTCATGTCCGGGTTGTAGGGACTTATGTAGCGTAGGCCGATACTTAAGTAGGCATTGTAGGCTCCTAAATACTTGGTTCCGAATTTCAGGTTCAGGTCGGCGTATGCGAAACGATAGGAGGTCTTGAGGTAGGTAGAGCCTCCGGAGGCGTTGAGTTCCAGTCTCCATCGGTCACTTTTATTAAGGAAATCATAACCAAGATTGAGGCCGACAGTGCCGTTGGAGGCGTAGTACCCTTCGTAGCCATTGTAGCCATCTTTTGTCATGCCGATGACGTATTCGACAGGAACTCTTATGGACAGACCGTTCCTGAAGGAGACTCCAGGGGATACATTCCAGTCAAATGTCATGAATTCAGGATAATCGAGCATATCGGTACCCATTCTTATTTCGGTCAGAAATGAGAACCAGGCTTTCGGTTTTACGACTACTGTGCCGGTATCTGTCCGCTGGGTGGACACGGAGTCTGTGGCAGTAGTCGCGTTCAAGGCAGTTGCGGTGTCGTTCTGTGCCGTGGCATTTGTGACGGTGACGGCCAGGAGCAGCAGGGTCGCTGCGGTGATAAGTGCTGTTCTTTTCATACAGGCGTGTGTTGATTATTGTTCATAAAGGTAGAAGTCTTTGGTAAGTGCCGCGTGCTCCGTACTCCGGTGTCCGTCCGGGCCGGTCAGCGTGAGGGTGTCCTCTGCGGGAGACAGGACGGGCTGCTTGCCGAATGATGCCAAGATGCGCCGGGGATGCGTGGACGGCTTTGAGTAGACCCGGGTGAGCCGGTGCAGGTAAAGCCTGCTTCTGTCCGCCAGCCGCAGTATGGATTTCTCGGACTCGGAGGGAACGATCAGACTAAAGACCCCCGAGTCGGTGAGCAGGCCGGCGGAGAGCAGCAGCAATTCGTCGTGCGGAAGGCCGCCTGTATGCCTGGCGGTAGAGCGGCGGCTGTCCGGATTGGTCAGTGTATTGTCGTAAAACGGCGGGTTGGATACTATCAGGTCGAAGCGTTCAGCGGCTGTGACAGTGTCACGGCAGAAACCCTGCAGCCCTATATGGACTGTTCTGAGCCGGTCGGCCCATGGAGAGCCTGTGAAGTTCTCCTTTGCCTGCATGGCGGCGTCTTTGTCGCAGTCAATGCCTGTGATGCGGGCCTTGGGAAACCTCTGGGCCAGCATCAGGGCTATCAGACCGCTTCCGGTGCCGATGTCAAGAATGTTCCTGGGATGATTTACCTGTGTCTCCCCAAGACGTTCCTGACCGGCCCATGCTCCTAACAGGACTCCGTCCGTGCCCACTTTCATGGCGCAGCGGTCGTGCCATACGGTGAACTGCTTGAACCTGAAGTACGGCGCTCCCATTACATCATTCCTCCCGTACCTTGCTGTCCGGTACTTATGCCGGAGGAGCCGCCTACGCGGGATGACTCCTCGAAGCTGCCGACATTGCGCCTGCGTGTGTTGGTCGCGGTGCCGAAGCGCCAGCTGAAGGACAGTGTGACTTTCTGTATGTTCATGCGCTGGTGGATGCTGTAGGTCTCCACGTCGCCCGTGTACGATGTGATGTCGCTCCTGAACGACCGGAGGATGTCCTGGACGTTGAGGGCGATGGTGCCTCGGCCGTCCCACAGGTTTTTCTTGATGCCTCCGAAAAGCATGTACATCGGACGGATGTTCATGTATCCTATGGTCATGTTGCCGGAGCCGAAGCCTCCGACTTCGATTTTCCATTCTTTGGGCAGCAGGAATGTAAGGTTGCCGTAGAAGCTTTGCAGGAACGATCCCTCGTCATAGTCCCCTTCCGTGCTGGTGTTGCCGTTGTAGGCGGCGAAATAGTTGGCCGAGAAGTTCAGCCATTTGGTGATGGGCAGCTCGGATACGGACAGGGCCGCTCCGGCTATCTCCTGGGTGCCGAAGTTCTCCCAGATCAGACGCTGCTCGCCGTTGTCTGGATTGACTTCCGGGTGCTGCATGATGAGGTTGGAGTTGTGCTGGTACATCAGGCTCAGGTTGAGGTGCTGGCCGTAGCCTACGGTCAGGGATACCTGGTCGGAGAACTGCGGATCAAGATTGGGGTCTCCTTCCGTATATGCATTTGCGGACATATAGGTGCGGAAGGGGTTGAGCTGACTGTATCCGGGTCTGTTGATACGGCGGGTGTATGAAGCGGCCAGCCGCCATTTCTGAGTAGGCATATAGCTTACAAAGGCAGTGGGGAAGAGGTTGAAATAGCTCTTGACGCTTTTCTCACCGGCACTGCGCCAGTCTCCTCTGGCGTATGTGTATTCACCGCGCAGGCCTATCTTGACCGACCATTTCTGCCCGAAGCTCTTGGCGGCGGAGATGTAGGCTGCCGCTATCTGCTCGTCGTAGAGGAAGATGTTGGACAGGCTGTCGCTGTGAGTCCATGCATTGTTGAAGAAATCATCGCGGACAGAGTTGTTGTCGGTGACTGTGCGGGACCATTTGAGTCCCGCCTCAAGCAGGCCGGTCTGCCAGAATACCTGCTGGTAGTCGGCTTTGGCGGACCAGATCTGTAGTTTCTGGGCGGCGTTCTGCCGGAATATGTTGGAATCGAGTTGGATCAGTGTCTGAAAGCCGGGGACGGGTATGTCGCTTTGACGGCTGGTATTGAGGATGTCGAAATATGAGTAGTCGGCGTTGACGGTCAGCTCCTGGGCCTTTGCCTTGTCAAATGTGTGTGTATAGTTGAGGTTGGCGGAGATGCCGTTGAAACGGTCGGAGTTGTCTATACTGCTTTCCAGCCGGCCCAGCAGTTCGTCACCGAGCAGGTGTTCCGTGAAGTTGTCGCCGTATGTTCCTGTGCCGCTGTTGCGGAACGTGCCGTTGACTATTGCCCCCAATATATTGTTGTCGTTGATGTACCAGTCGTTGCCGACGCGGAACATCTGGTCCAGGCTTTGATTGAGCAGATTGGACCTGCTGGACATGGCGATGGAGTTGTTCTCTCCGTAAAGGGATCTGGAGTCCAGGATTATGTCCATGTCGTCATAGCGGGCGCTGTAGGTAAGGAATGTGTTGGTTTTCTTTCCCCGGTAGCTCAGATTGACCGACCCGTCTGCGGCCTGGTTGTACCTGTCGAAGTACATGCCGCCGTATCCGAGATTGACGGAGCCGTTGAGTCCATGGGTGAAATTCTTCTTGGTGACGATGTTTATGATACCTCCGCCGCCGGCTGCATCGTATTTTGAGGAAGGATGGGCCATGATTTCTATCCGGTCAATCGTGGTGCCGTCGGTGGAGTTGAGCAGGACTTCCAGTTCCTTGCCGGACAGATTCGAGGGTCTGCCGTCGATCCACACAGCTACAGATGAGCCGTTGAGCTTGACATTGCCGTCGAAGTCAATGGTGACGCCCGGCGCCTTACGCAGCAGGTCCGTGCCGTTGCTGCCTTCGGTGGATACAGCGTCCGAGACATTCATTACTATCTTGTCCAGCTTCTGCTCGATGACAGGTCTTCTTGCAGATACTACTACAGCGTCCAGCATCTCAGCGTCAGGTTCGATGCTGACTGTCCCGATGTCTGTGCCGTCGGCCGGATTGACTCTGATGACCGCGTCTTTGTATCCGATGAATGATATCTTGAGAATATATTCTCTTGCCGTCAGGCCGCTGAAAGCGAACTTTCCCGTGGAATCGGTGGTGGTGCCGTCCACGAATGTGCTGTCCGGCAGTATCAGGGCCACTGTCGCGAATTCTATGGGAGCGGATGTGGCCGCGTCACTCACCTTGCCGGCCAGACTGTTTCTGCTGTCTGTCTGTTGCCTGGCTTCTGCCGTGCCGATGGCAGTAAGGGTAAGTATTGCCATAGTAATAACCGTAAGTATGCGTTTCATTGCTGTTTCCAAATGTTGTTGTCTGTTGAATATTTCCTGTAGAGGGAGGATATTTCCTCGATAGTGATGCCGAGGATGTCCATTTTCCGGAAGATTTCTTTCAGATCCTCGGAGACGAAGGCCTCCCGCTGTCTGTCACGGATGATCTTCCTTGCCCCAGGGCTGACGAAGTAGCCTATGCCGCGCTTGTTGTGGATGATGCCGTCCTGGGACAGCTCGTCGTAGGAGCGGGCGACAGTGTTCGGATTGACCTCAAGGGCTATGCCGCATTCCCTTACCGACGGTATGCGGTCGCCCTCGGGCCACTGTCCTGTCAGAATCCGCTCGCATATCGAGTCGGCTATCTGCAGGTATATCGGTTTATGCTGGTCAAATTCCATAGTTGCTTGCATTTTAATGTGACCTTAATACTGAAGCCTGCGGATGCGGAAGTAGGTGAGTGCCCAGAAAACTATAGGGAGGATGCAGTAAATGAGTGAGAGTGCTCTGGACAGGGTTATCATACACTGGAGCATGCGCTCGGGGGCTATGTCGGGATTGCTCTGCAGACTGTCGAAGAAGCAGATGGCGGAGATGACGGAGATGACAGCCCCTATTACCCAGATACCCAGAAAAGTAAGCAAGGTATAGCCTATCTTGTGTCGGCGGAACAGCATATTGAGCAGGACAAATGCGCTCTGAGTCATGGCAATGCCTACGATTGGCGGTATGGACAGCGGATTTACGGTGTCGTACATCTTGTTGACTAAGTCAATGTGCATTGCGTCAGCGTTGAAACTGAAAGGCATGAAGCCCATGATTGTGTCCATATATACCTTGGAGGAGAACATGCAGCCCCAGATGCTGCCGGAGTAGCTGGCTTCAAACGGCATGAGGGTGAGCAGGGAGTCGAGGCTCATCAGCAGGACTGTGGAGAGCAAGGGGAAGATGACCGAGCAGATGACCAGCATACTGATGCACTTCTCGAGGGTCGATGAAGGAGAGACGGCGTAGAAGACACCTTCCATGCGGCGGTTTTCGTTCTTGTAGAGGAAGAAGGGTGCCAGGCAGCCTATGATGCTGAGGATTGTCGCGGCTGTGACTGCACGGGCTACGGTGGAGACTGGCTCACCGTCGATGAGATTAAGGGCCCATATGGCAAGGTAGATCATGAGAATGATGCATGTGCTGGTCAGGATTATAGAGTATTTCTCCTGAAGTTCCTTGTAGATGGTCAGGCCCTGCCTGCGTATGTTGAATGTTGCGTTCATGGTGTGTACGTATTTAGTCAAGTGTGAATGTGTCTATTTGCTGAAAAGAGTCTTGAATGTCTCCTTGTTCTTGAGGGCCGCGTTGAAAAGGGCTTCGAGGTTGACTCTCGAGTCGGCCTCATCGCGGTTGGGAAGTACCTGGTAGTATCCGTTCAGGCCGCTCTCGCTCCAGTAGGCCTCGGGGCTGAGTGTCGGGGCGGTGGTAAACAGCAGCTTTTTGCTGATATCCTCTACGGATGCGTTGAGGATCATGCCTTCGCGGTCCAGGATGACTATCGGGTCTATGAGGTTCTCCAGGTCGCGTACCTGATGGGTGGAGATGACGATGACCCGGTCTTCGGTGGCACATTCGGAGATGACGCGGCGCAGGGTGGTCTTCGAGGGAATGTCCAGGCCGTTGGAAGGCTCGTCCATCAGCAGCACCCTGGTATTGAGGGCCAGGGCAAACGAGATCAGGGCCTTTTTCTGCTGTCCCTGCGAGAGCCGGTCGAAGCGGCTTGAGGCATCCACCTCGAAAGTCCGGCACAGCCTCTCGAACATGGCGTTGTCGTAACCCGGATAGAGCAGGGAATTGCTCTGCGCGAACCGCCTGACGGGGATGGGAGGGGCGATGAAGATCTCGGGGATGAAGTACAGGTCCTTGAGCATTTCGGGATTGCGCGAGGATGATCTGATGCCCAGCACGGAGCAGTCTCCGCTCTTGGGCCGCAGCAGTCCGCTGATGATGCGCAGCAGCGTGGTCTTTCCCACGCCGTTCTCTCCGAGCAGGCCGTAGATCCTGCCGGCCTCGAGACTCATGGACAGGTTCTCAAACACCAGGTGTTTCCTGTAGCTGAATCTCAGATTCTCGATTCTTACTGTCGGTTCATTCTTTTCCATAACATTTACTTTTATGCTTTATCGTTTAACTTCAAATCTTTTCTTTCCGCCTTTCCCGCCTCCAGTTCCCATATGCTTCTCTTGTCCGCTTCTGCTTCGCCCTCATCCGTCGGCACTTTCTCTGTGCTGCCTTCATCCGTCCCTTGGCGTCTCCATCCCGCCTTCATCCATCCTTCAGCTCCTCTGTGCTTCCGTCCCGCCGTTTCTTTAGATAGTGTATTAGTCATCTAGTACACTGCAAAAGTAGGCAAAATTTCTGTAGATGCAAATTTTTATGGAATTATTCGGATTTTTTGTCGCAGATTTCTGAAAATATCCACCGGGACGTGGTTATTCTGACTCTCATCTTGGAACGAACGGGAAGTGCGGGCATCTGTATTTTGCGTAATAGCCTGATAGACAAGGTGTCGCGAATTTGTGAGATGGATTTCAAGGCCTTCCGACCCCTCGAAATCCATCGGTTTGTGAGGTGAAAGTGCTGATTATTAAGCAATTGGTAGGTATAAAAGATGCGCGTACATCCCGTAAATGCATCGGCGCAGAGTATCGTAGGTGGTGGGCCTGGCTGCGGTTGACTTGTTGCGGCCTGCTGATGTGACTGGCCGGTGTGCTGGGGGTGGATTAGCGGAAGAAGAGCTCGAAGCGGGTGATGCGGTCGGGACCGGTGGCAAGGTTGAAACGGATGCCTGAACGGGTGAGAATCTCGTGGATGACCGCCAGGCCGATGCCCTTGCCGTCCGGCTTCGTGGAGAAGAACGGGGTGAAGAGATTGCGGGCGACCTCTTCCGGTATGGGAGTTCCGTTGTCTGCAATGCACCAGTAGCCAGGTTTGGATGTAATGGTAATCCGGCAGTCTGAGGAGTCTGGCGGGAATGCCTCGACGGCGTTCTTGACGATGTTGGTGAGGACCTGTTCCATCAGTACGGGGTCGATGCTCACTTCTCCGGCGTTGTCGTCCAGGTCCAGTATCTGTGCGATCTGCCGCCGGCCTTTCAGGCTCTCGAGGAAGGGGGCTGTCCTGCGCAGGAATGTGTTTGCCTCCACCGGACGGCATACCGGGTCGGGAATGCGTGCCATGGAGGCGTACTCGGTGATGAACCGGCTCATGCGGTCTATGCGCGACAGCAGTATCGACAGCATGGAGGCGGTGTCCTCGTCTCCGGAGCCGGCACTGCTCTGCTCCATGGCTCCGAGAGCAGAAGTCAGTCCTGCCATGGTGTTGTTCACTTCGTGGGAGATGATGCGGATGACTTTCCGGTAGCCCCTTTTCTCAGCTTCGTACAGCTCTTCTGTCAGCGGCTCCACCATGTAGAACGGATGCGGAAATCCTCTGTCCATGAATGACGAACATGTGCAGCGGTAGATGTGCAGCGGGTCTGTCTGGAGTATCCTGCCGCTGTCCGGTTCCACTGAGGCCATGAGCTGCAGCAGGGGCAGTCCGCTCCCATCCAATGCGAGACCTTTGTATTCTCCTATGTCACTAAGGTTGAGGAAGCGGCACATGGCCGGATTGGCGGAGGATATTTTCCCGTCGATATCCATGATCAGCACGCCCATCGGGGAGGCTGCGATGAGGAGCTCCAGAAAATGGTTCTGCTCCTGGGCCCGCACTTCCTCTTCATGAAGCTGGTGGCTCATCCGGTTGAACAGCTCTATGATGCGGTCCGCGTCTGTCTGTCCTACGGGACGGAGCCGGGTGGAGAAGTCCTGTTCTTTCAGCAGGTCAATACCTCTCGACAGGGTGTCGATAGGCCGGACTGTTTTCCGGTAGAGTATGGCCAGCAGTATTATGACGGCTACGGTGCAGATCTGGATGACAAGCCAGGTCCATTCCTTCTTCTCAGGTGCGAGCACGAGTACGAGAACGGCAGTTCCGACTGTCAGTACGAGTATGGATACGGCTATCAGCCTGAAATATCCCCGTGCGCCCATATCTGTGTTAAAGTTCTATTCTGTATTTCTCCAGGCGGCGGTAGAGTGAGGCCCGTGTGATGCCTAAGGAGGCGGCGGCACGGGTCACGTTGCCGTTGCAGTCGGACAAGGCCCTGCGGATGCGCTCTTTCTCCATCTCCTCCAGCGTGAGATTTCCGGAGGTGCGTACCGGCGGCTCGGGCGCGTTTCCCATGCTGCGGGCGATGTCGTCCTTGCCGATGGTCCCGCCGGGTGCCATGATGAGGGCCCGCTCCACCACATTCTTCAGTTCCCGGATATTGCCCGGCCACGGCAGACGGCTCAGGTATTCCACCGCCTCGGAGGAGAACTCCGCCCGGGACGGCACATCCTTGGCGAAATGCCTTACCAGCAGGGGAATGTCCTCCCTGCGCTCTCTTAGCGGGGGCAGATGGATGGGGATGAGATTGAGGCGGTAGTAGAGGTCTTCGCGGAAAAGTCCCTGGCTCACCATGTCAGGCAGGCTGCGGTTGGTGGCCGAGATCACGCGCACGTCGGTCCTGCGTGGCAGGCTCTCTCCAAGTGGCTCGTAGGTGCGGTCCTGGAGCACCCGCAGCAACTTGACTTGGCACACCGGCTCCAGCTCCCCGATCTCGTCCAGGAAGATGGTGCCCTTGTCGGCCAGCTCAAAGCGTCCCTTGCGGTCTGTCCAGGCATCGGTGAAAGCCCCCTTCTTGTGCCCGAACATCTCGCTGTCGAAGAGGCTGGAGCTCAGGCCTCCGAGATTGACCTTGACGAACGGTCCGGATTGCCTGGGAGAGTTGAGGTGGATGGCCTCGGCGATGAGCTCCTTGCCCGTGCCGCTTTCCCCGGTGATGAGCACGGACGCTCCGGTGGGGGCCACCCTCAGCACTGCGTCCAGCACTTCCCGCATCATGGGGCTGCGGCCGATAATCCGCTCGAATCCCCTGCCCGTGTCCGGGGTCTGCTCCGCCTGCGCCGAGTTCAGGTGCAGGGCAGTGCCTATGCGTTCCAGCAGAGCCGTATTGTCCCAGGGCTTGGTGATGAAGTCAAATGCTCCCAGCCTCATGCCCTCCACGGCCAGGGAAATGCTGCCCCAGGCCGTCATGAGTATGACCGGAGTGGACGGGGCGAGGATACGCACCTTCCGCAGAAGCTCCAGACCCTCCTCGCCGGTGGTGGACAGGGAGTAGTTCATGTCCATCAGGATGAGCTCCGGCTCCTGACGGCGCACGGTCTCTACCGCCTCTTTCGGGCCCGGTACGGCCTCTGCCGTCAGTCCGGCCCTGCCCAGCAGGAATCTAAGCGATGCCCTTATCGCATCATCATCGTCAACAATCAGTATCATAATGTCACGGTTTCAGTAGGTTGATGGGAACGACATACACTCCGTCCTCTCTTCGGTAAGAGCTGCCGACGGCAGTCAGTACCATTAAGAACGAGGGCGCTTTCTCATTGCTCTTTTCCTCAAGTTTTGCTTTCAGCGTCTTAAGTGAATCGGCACCGGCCTCGATCAGCTCGTCTCCGCCCAGTTTGATCTCCACGGCTCCCCAGCGTCCGTCGTCAAGATGTATGACGGCATCGCATTCCAGTCCGGTGTTGTCCCTGTAGTGCAGCACCTCTCCGCCAAGGGTCTCCGCATATATTCTGAGGTCGCGCACGGCCATATCCTCAAAGAACAGCCCCAGGCTTTCAAGATCTCTGAGCAGGTCTTCCGGCATGACACCCAAGGCCCTGCATGCGATGGATGTGTCTACAAAATGCCGTGTGGGAGTCGAGCGTATGGAGGTCTTGGAGCGGATGTCGGGATTCCACGCAGCCATGTCCTCGATGATGTACAGGTCCTTTAAGGCTTCCAGATAGTCGTCAAAGGTCTTGGGATCCATTGTCCTTTCGTTGCTCTGGCGTACATCTGCGATGATGGTCGATATTGCGGCTTCTGTCGAGATATGACGGGCGTAGCTTCTTACGATCATTCTCAGCACTTCCGGTTTCTTGTTGCGGAAACGCTCGTTCTCACAGTCCTCGAACACAAAAAGTCCGTTCCAATAATTTTTGGTTATCTCTATGGCGATATCTTTAGAAGCCAGCACGGACACCGGCCAGCCGCCACGGCAGATCAGATGAGCGATATTCTCCAGAGACGCATCCTGATTCAAGTCCCATACGGAAGCGGCATCGCCGTTGAACAGCCCCTGCAGTGAGACCGTTCCTTTTGACTCTTTTGATTCCCACAGACTCATCGGGCGCATTCTCACGGGAGTGATTCTTCCGGCTCCGCTGTGATGTACCTCGGTCTTGTCCGCAGGAGTGGAGCTTCCGGTCAGAATATATTTGCCGAATTCGTATTTGAAATCCAGGTCGTCCTTGACTTGATTCCAGATATCAGGGGCTTTCTGCCATTCGTCTATCAGCCTGGGACATTCTCCGTTGAGCACCGCTTTGGGATTCATCCGCGCCATAGCGATGGCCTGTTTCGTGTTCAGCTTTATGAAACTCTTCTGGTAAAGCATACATGTGGTGGTCTTGCCGCAGAACTTCGGGCCGGCCACGACGATTGCCCCGGAGGTTCTCAGCTTAAGTTCTATCTCCTTTTCGATAAGGCGGCTGTAATACATAGGGAATGTTTTATAATCCATTGCAAAGATAGAAATTCCTATGATTTTCAGTATAAAATTCCCAAAATTTTCAATGAAAAATTCCCAAGATTTTCAATCGCGGGGTGTCCGGAGGTTCGGTCAGGTGTCCGCAGAGGGGTGTCCGATATCGGACACCTGTACGGAAATGAACGGATGCTATTGAGGGTAAAATATTGATAGATAGCATAGTATGATGCTGGCACGGGGATTGTCCGGCCATTATATAAAAGGTATAATATAGAGCGATATGAAATTAGGATTATACTTCAGACAGGCGTGGTACAACCTCCGGGTGAACCGGGTGTACAGCGCGGTGTTCATCGCCGGAACGGCGGTGTCGGTCGCACTGGTGATGGCTTTCCTGACCGTGCTTTCTTCCAGGGTGGTCAATACCGTGCCGGAGACGCACCGGGACAGGATGCTGAGTGTCAGCCATCTGTTATATAAGGGAGATATGGGAACGCTGGGCTTCGGAGTGTCGGCTGAGTTCGGAAAGCGTTTTTTAGACAGTCTGCCCGGAGTGGAGTGCTGGACAGCAATGGCTCCGGGACATTTTATGGAAGGTCCGCTCACATTGAGGGATGCCGCCGGCATCAGCTGCAAGGCGTACACCCGTTTCGTGGACCGGAACTTCTGGAGGGTCTTCGATTTTCAGTTTATCGCTGGCAGACCCTTGTCGGAAAGCGGTATGCACGGCAGTGCAGCCGAGCTGGTGGTCTCCGAATCGATAGCACGCCGTCTTGCCGGAAAGTCGGATGCGGTGGGTAAGGAGGTGTACTGGGACGGCCAGTTGTTCCGGATATGCGGAGTGGTCAGGGATGTGCCCATAAGCGCGTCTGCGGCTTTTGCCGAGGCTTGGATGCCTTTGGACGAGTACGACATCAACATGTCGTGGCTCGGACGGATGTTCTCCGGCAAGAGCAGTTTTCTGGGGGACGGATTCATATATATTCTGGCTGACGACAGGGCCTCGTTCCGTAAAATCAGGTCGGGGATTGAGGACCGCCTGGAGATATTCAACCATACCGATGACAGTGGAACGGAACTGAGCCTGCCCCAGGGAGTACCGTCGTATGTGGAAAGTGTGTTCGCACAGTTTGATATTCATGGCAACAGTCAGCCTATTACGCCCTATATCTGGATGAGTGTCGGAGTGCTCCTGCTTATCCTGCTGGTGCCGCTTTTCAATCTCTCCGGCATGGTGACTTCCAGGATGGAGGCACGTCTGACCGAGTTCGGTACCCGTAAGGCCTTCGGTGCCTGTGGTGGTTCCATCCTCTCGCAGATAACCTGGGAGAATCTGCTGCTGACACTTATCGGCGGAGTGCTGGGGCTGGTGCTGTCCTGGCTGCTGCTGGAGGTGTTCTCCCGTCAGGTCAGCATGTTGATACCGGGTGGCGGATGGATGCCGGGCTACGGGACTCCTGAGGCCGGGTATTTTGATTTCAGAGATTTCTACAACATATACCTGGGGACTGCACTGCTTCTTATCATAGTGGTGCTCAATGTACTGTCGGCCCTACTTCCTGCCCGCAGAGTCATCCGGCATCCGATAACCGAATCGTTGAACTATAAAAAATAGCGTACTATGATAAGGCAGATATTCAAGCAGATATGGTTTTACCGCCGGGGCAGTGCCTGGCTGTTTGCGGAGCTTCTTGTGATCGCTGTCGTGTCGTGGTTTGTAGTCAACCGGATATGGAATGTCCAGTACAGGATTCACGCCATACCCGACGGCATAGACTATGACGGGGTGTATGTGCTTTCTCTCGATGAGCTGTATCCCGGTCAATATGGCTATGACAGCACCTACGATACGGACGAGGCCCGTATGGAGAACTTTTTCCGGGTAGGCGACATGCTGCGTCAGATGCCGCAGATACAGAGTCAGGCCACGATAAATATGACTCCATGCTTGGGCAGCATAAGTGTGATGACAATATTCCTGGACAGTGTTACGATGGTGAATACAGCTGTGATTCAGAGAATTTCTGGGGCGGAGGACTTTCGGTTACTAGGATACAAGGTACTGCTGCCTGAGGACGGTGAACTTGTGGATGAACCCAATACGATACTTATTTCCGAAGATCTGGCCATGACGCTGTTCCCTGGAGTCAGTCCGGTAGGAAAGACTCTCAGGGATGCACTGGATGACTCCAGTCCGAATTACGCTTCGGATTATGATAATAGAAAGATAACAGGAGTTATCGCCAATGTCCGTATGAGCCCGGATGCTGAGAATATTCCGATGCTGATAGAGAATATCCACAGGCAGGAGTACTTTGAGGATATTGTATTTAATGAAGAGTATAAATACGCTTTCCGGACTGTGCCGGGGGTGGATGCGGAGGAGTTTGCGGCAGAGTTGGGCCGGAAACTTGAGAGCGGCGGAGGCCTAGGCAATTACAGAGTGAGGGAGGTAGTGTCTTACAGGGAGATGGTGGAGGACAGGATTCTGTCCGGCAGCATGGACCGGCTGTTCCTGTGGAAGGCTCTCAGGATATTCCTTATCATCAATGTGCTTCTGGCGGTGGTGTCCATCAGCTGGCTGAGAATGGAGGAGCGGTGCGGGGAGATCAGCGTCCGCCGGGCGATGGGAGGCTCCGGGTGGAGGATTCTCGCCCAGAACATCGGAGAGATATGGGTCGTGACCGCAGCGGCAGCCCTTATTGCCAGTGTGGTGGTGATCAATATCATTGTGCTGGGGAAGATGGATATCGTAGGGGAGACAGAACAGTTCATGCTGCCGGTGACAAGAGATCTGTATCCGCTGTTATTTGACCCTGTACTGCATTTTCTGGCGGTGGAGGGCATTGTCCTGGGGCTGCTCCTTGTCGTGGTGACGGTGGCGGCTGCTGTGCCGGTGCTGCTGGCCATGCGACAGTCTCCAGTCGAAGGTCTTAGGGACGAGTGATTTTTTAGAGGATTTGATAGAAATGGAAAGTACAATACATACGATGGACAGAAATCTGACTGTTAAGGAGAAATGGCAGGACCGCCGCAAGGTCATCATCCGCTGGAGCGCGGGAGTGGCGGCCGCGGTGCTGGCAGTGGTGCTTTTGGCTGTGCTGATACAGCCGTCGGTGCGTGAAAGCAGCCTGAAATTGGCGGCGGCGGACGTAGGCTCGATAAATTTTGCCGTATCGGCTACGGGCAAGGTCGTGCCCGGCTATGAGGAGACCATCAACGCTCCGATATCGTCCCGGGTGCTGGAGGTCTTCAAGCGTGCGGGAGATGTGGTGCAGGCAGGAGAACCGCTTCTGAAACTGGACCTTGCAGCAGCGCAGGCCGAATACGACAAACTGGAGGACGAGGAGCAGATGAAGATCCTGAGACTTGACCAGATGCGGATTTCTAACCGCAATCAGCTTTCAGAGATGGAGATGAGGATAAAGATCCAGGAGATGGAACTGGACCGGAAAGAAGCCGCCTTACGCAATGAGCGGTATCTGGATTCTCTGGGAGCAGGCACTCCCGATAAGGTCAGGGAGGCGGAGCTGGCCTATACGGTGGCCAGTATGGAACTGGATGAGAACCGGCAGAAACTGGAAAACCAGAGGGAGTTGTCAGCAGCCGACGAGGCGGTGGCAGAACTGGAGCTTTCCATTTTCCGCAAGAACATGGAACAGAGCCGCCGCCGGCTTTACGACGCCGGTGTCAGGGCTCCGTATGCGGCTACCCTGACTTATATCGCGGATGAGATAGGCGCCCAGGTCTCCGAGGGCAGCAAGATAGCCATGCTGGCCGATCTGACCCGCTTCAAGGTGGAGGGCGAGCTGGGGGACATGCAGGCCGGCAGGATAGCCGAGGGGTACCGGACGACCGTGCTGGCCGGACGGGACACGCTTGCCGGAGTCGTATCGGGCATCTCGCCTCTGTCCACAGACGGCCTGATATCGTTCTCGGTGCAGCTTGACGATGAGTCGGCTCCGGTTCTGCGCTCCGGGCTCAAATGCGATATCTACGTGGTCTATGCCTGGCGTGAGAATGTGCTCCGCCTGCCTTCCGGTACGTACTATAAAGGGGCCGGCAACTACGATCTCTTTGTACGTGAGGGCGACCGTCTGGTTCGCCGCCGTGTGGCCCTCGGCGAGGCCAACTACGACTATGTGGAGGTCGTCTCCGGCATAGAGCCGGGCGAGCAGGTGGTCATCTCGGATATGTCCGACTATGCGAAGCAGCCGGAGCTCAGGATCAAGCCGGCCAAGAGGAAAAGATAAAATCGTTGTTATATGAAACTTGGAATGTATATAAAAGAGGCGTGGTACGACCTGCGCAAGTCAAGGGTGTACAGTGCGGTCTATATCATCGGTACGGGCTTCTCGCTGGCACTGGTGATGGCTTACCTGACGGTGCAGTCGATGCACTTCGACAACTCCTATCCGGAGGTACACAGAGACCGGATGCTTATAATTCCGGCATTGGAGGAGAGCAAGGATGGGGGCGGCAGTACATCGGCTATGCTGAGTTTGAATTTTATCGACCGTTTCCTCCTGCAGGATCCCATTGAGGGAGTGCAGGCGGTGTCGGCCATTACATACGAGGATGTGACGGTGGCCAATGACAGGGGCGAGGCGTTAGGAACGGTGGCCGGAGTGGTGGATGAGGCTTTTTGGACGGTTTTCAGAATGGACTTTGTAGACGGACATGCCCTGACGGAGCTCAGTCTCAATCAGGCGGCTCCCGAGGCAGTGGTCTGCGAGTCCCTGGCCAGGCTTCTCTATGGCCGCAGTGACATCGCGCGGGAGAGGCTTTTCTTCAAGGACAGGGAATTCCGGGTGTGCGGAGTGGTGCGGGACGTGCCTCAGACGGCATCGATAGCTTTCGCCCAGTTGTGGATTCCGGACTTGGACAAGGAGGCGCGGGCTGCCTCATCGTTCGAATGGCTGGGCCGCGAGAGTATGCTGGGGGACTATTTTGCTGTGCTGCTGGCTGAGGACCGGAGCGATTTCGCCTCTATACGGCAGACGATAGAGGACCGGCTGGAGATATACAACAGCAGCGCCGATGTCGAGTACAAGCTGTCCTGCTACAAGGGTATCCCGACCGTAAGGGAGAATTCTTTCATCTGGAGCGGGCTGACCTCCGCATCATTTACATGGATAGGAATAGGGGTGATGCTGTTCATCCTGCTCATACCGATGATCAATCTCTCCGGCATGGTCAGCTCCCGCATGGAGGCCCGCATGGGCGAGTTCGGGGTGCGCAAGTCCTTCGGTGCCTGGCGCGGGGACGTGCTGCAGCAGATTACGGGCGAGAACCTGTTGCTGACTCTGCTCGGGGGCGTGCTCGGACTGCTCCTTTCGTATGTGCTTTTAGGCGTGTTCTCAGAGCAGTTCAACGGGATGCTGCCTACTGAGGTTCTGGGGATGGTGTTCTCAATGGAGGAAATCGATGCGGCTGTATTCTCGGTAAGGGACTTCTTCAAACTGAGACTTTATCTTCTGCTATTGGCCATCGTGTTGGTTCTCAATCTTGTGTCGGCTCTGTTGCCGGCCATGAAGGTGATGCGTCGACCTATCACTGAATCGTTGAACTCTGTAAAGTGAATCCGATATGTTTAAACAGATACTGAAACAGCTATGGTACTACCGCCGCGGCAATGCGTGGCTGTTCATCGAGATGACTCTCATCGCCGCGGCCTCTTGGTTTCTGGTCAATGCTATATGGCCCAATGCCTACAGGAAGTCCCAGCCGGATGGTTACGATGCCCGTGGGGTGTACGCAGTGGAGATAAGGCGGCTTCATGACGGCCAGACGGGTTACCGTCCTGAGATGGATTCCCGGGAGCGGCGTTCGGCGGATTTTCACCGCATAGGCCAGACTCTCAGGGATATGCCTGAGATAGAGTATGCTGCGGCAGTGGGCAGTACTATGCCGGGACTGTCTCTTTCCAATTACAATCATGGTATGGAACTGGACAGTGTTACCGGCGAATATCTGCCGTATGCCTACCATCTGCGTGAGGCCGGGGGTGAGGATCTGAAGATGATGGGCTATCGTCAGATATGGCCTGAGGGTGCCCCTATAGAGGATGTGCCCGGGACGGTCATCATTACCGAGGACGTGGCTGAGACCCTGTTTCCCGGGGAGAATCCCGTTGGCAGACGTCTGGGCCGCTACAGCGACCAGAGTCAGTACGGATGGACCATAGCCGGAGTCATTGCTCCCGTAAAGGTAGAGAAGGACAAGGAATACAGGCCGATGATATTTTTCACTACCCCGGACATTGTCCGCGAGGAGGACAATGTCGATGCGCTCTGGTGCTTCCGTCTTGCTCCGGGGGTGGATGAGGAGGAGTTTATCCACAAGGCCAAGATGACATGGCGGGAGGACCTGGTCTTCGGCAACTACCGCACCGGGTCGGTTTTCCCCATGGAGAGGCGGCTGAAGGATACTATGGCCGATACCTTTATCTGGCAGGCCCTTCTGGTCTTCGTGCTGCTGTGCGTCCTCATCGGTGTGGCTTCCTTTACATGGCTGCGTACCCGTGAGAGACGCGGCGAGATAGGCGTACGGCGGGCCATGGGCGGATCCCGGGGCATCCTGGTGATGCAGCAGCTCGCCGAGGTATGGATGCTCTGGTTACTGGCTATGCTGCTGGGCCTGGTGATAGTCCTGAATATCCTGCTCATAGGCAAGGTGAACTTCTGTGCGTCCGCTCTTTATGACGGATATATCCTGGATCTGACCAGGGAGCGGCTGTCCGTGCTTTTTGACCCCGTACGGCACTTCTTTGCCGTTTCCGGTATTGCTGCGGCCGTGATGCTTGCGGTGGTGACCCTTTCGACCATTGTCCCCGTTGCGGGTGCCATGAGGGAATCGCCGGCGGAGGTCCTGAAGGACGAGTAAAATGTTGAATTTTTGAAAATATTTAAAAACACATAAAAATTTAAAATCATGATCAAGCTTATCGAAATTTCCAAAATCTACAGAACCTCCGAGATCGAGACCATGGCTCTCGACAACATCAACCTCGAAGTGCGCGACGGGGAGTTTGTAAGTATCATGGGGCCTTCCGGCTGCGGAAAGTCCACCCTGCTCAACATCGCCGGACTGCTTGACGAGCCTACTTCCGGTACCGTGGAGCTGCACGGCAAGCCCGTTTCGGGCCTCAATGCCCGCGAGGCCGCCCGCTTCCGCAACACGGAGTTGGGATTTGTCTTTCAGAGCTTCCACCTCATCCCCTCGCTCAACGTTCTGGACAACGTGCAGATGCCTCTGCTTTACCGCAAGATGAGCTCTGCCGAGCGCAAGGAGCGGGCGTTGAGGATGATTGACGCAGTGGGGCTCAATCACCGTATCAAGCATTTCCCCTCACAGCTTTCCGGAGGTCAGTGCCAGAGAGTTGCCATCGCCCGTGCCCTTGTCGGAGACCCCTCGATCATCCTTGCGGACGAGCCCACCGGTAACCTGGACTCCAAGATGGGAGCCGAGGTCATGGAGCTCCTGCACGAGGTCAACAAGCAGCGCGGCAAGACCATCCTGATGGTGACCCACAACGAGTCCCAGGCCAAGCAGACCGACCGCATCGTCCGTATGCTAGACGGCCGCATCATCGGGTAGAGGGTGACTCAAAAGGGTAATTTCTGCGTTACGCTTGATTCGAAAATCCTCATGTACGCCAGTACACTGCGGTTTTCTCATCTTCGCAAGCCTTGAAATTCCTCCTTTTGGGTCACCCTCTTGCCGCGAAGGCAATTAAAACGAACCCGAATAAAAAACATAATCGAATACACATATGAAACTACCTGTATACTTACGCCAGAGCTGGCAGATAATGCTCAAGGACCGGCAGTACAGCCTGATCTACATCGTCGGTGTGGCGCTGTCGATGGCACTTGTCTCGTCTGTGCTGATATTCATGGTGATGATGCTGGGGAATGTCTACCCTGAGAATCACCGTGGACGGACTATGCTGCTTACAGGCGTGCATTATAATGACGCAGACGGCACGTATTTCGGTTCTACGAGTGTGCCGGATGACCTGGTGCGCCTTATCCGGGAGACGGAGCCGGAGGGTCTGGAGGCTATGTCGGTAATCCGGCCTCCGTCCATCTGTGCGGACGTCCTGGTCTCATCCGGGGAGAGGGCGGCTTTCTATGCAAATGTGAGGTATGTGGACGGTGGATTCTGGGATGTTTTCGATTTCGATTTTCTGGCGGGAAGACCTTTCGGTCAGGATACACAGGATGGTCAGGGAGGGAAGGCCGGTCCGGCAGCGGTCGTCTCCGCTACTATGGCGCAGAGGTGCTTCGGGGATGAAGATGCCGTGGGCCGTATGCTTACGGTAAACGGCCGTGCGGTGACTGTCTGCGGAGTAGTCCGGGACGTGTCGCTCGCAGCCGGTATTGCCGATGCGGAGATATGGCTGACAAGGGATATGGAGGAGCGCAGGCGTACTCTGCCGGATTGGGCCACTATGCCGGAAGGCGGGAACTATATAATCTTCCTGGCACAGAGCCGCAGGCATTTCTCCGATATCCGGGAGGCGGTGGAAAAAGCTGTCGGCAGCTACAATGCCGTGCAGCCGGAGGACAGTGAGTTCAGTATGTCGTATGAGACAGAACCCTTGTCTTTCAGGGTGTCATGGCTGGGCGGAGTTCCGGGGCTTGTCCTGTCCCTGGTGATCGGAACCATTGTCGTGATACTGCTGATACCGGCGGTCAATCTGTGCGGGATGGTCTCTTCCAGCCTGCAGGAGAGGCTGACGGAGTTCGGGGCGCGGAAGTCCTACGGGGCACCGTTCCGGGCGATGTTCTCGCAGATATTTGCGGAGAACCTGATGCTGACGCTTATAGGGGGTGTCCTGGGCTTCGGCCTGTCCATAGGAGTGCTGAATATGCTCTCGGGCTATTTACTGGAGGTTACTGCAGGATTGGGAGATTTTTCCAATGATGCGGACCTGCTCTTTCCGACAGAGTCATTTTTCCGTCCGGGTCTTTTCCTGATGGGGTTTGCGGCGGTGGCCTTGCTGACTGTTTTCGCTTCGGTGCAGCCGGTGATGAAGGTGCTGCGCAAGGGGGCGGTGGAACTGCTCAGGGACAATTCCTATTACAGGACACGTCGTGTCCGGAATGCCTGGCTGGTGACAGAGGCCGCTTTGGTATTCATCATCGGCTGGCTGCTTGCCGACCCGATGCTGCTCAACGGGGTGCGCCGTCACGCCGTACCTGCCGGCTGGGATCCTGACCGGGTAGTCTGTGTTCCGGTCTCCTCTCTTTCCGCCTCGGCTGCTGCATACAGTCCGGAGGCTTCGGAGGACGGAGTACTGCTGGAGGATTTCCGAAGAATTGGCCGGGTGCTGGCTGCTTTGGAGGGGGTGGAGGCACTCACACCTACGTCACCGTTCATTCCCGGCAACAACAGTGAGACGCGCATGACGGTCTATGCGGATACTTCTGTCAAAATACAGGCTGCCTGTTTCCTTAAGGAGCTGGGCAGTGATTTCATGGATGTTTTCGGTTTCCGCGTGCTGGCGCCGGAGGGAGGCGTACGCCCTGCCGATGAGGGAACTGGTACTGTGATTATTTCGGAGGACCTGGCTGAGGCTCTTTTCCCCGGCAGTGATCCGGTTGGACAGACATTGTACCTTGCCAACAACTCGTCTCCTGCTGCTCCGAGGACGGTGGCCGGGGTGATTCAGCGGCAGAAGGTCCGGACTATGACTGACAATCCCCGTCCTGTCGTCATTGTCAATATGGCCTCCTATCCGGTCGGTTACATCCGTTCAGGGCAGTGTTTCTGGGTGCTGCGGCTGTCGCAGGATACAGACATGCGCCAATTTATCGAGCAGATCAATTACGGGACGGCTTCCCGGACTTCATTCGGCAATCTTCGGGTAGGACTATCCTATCCGGTGACGAAAGTAATGGACTCTTACGGCGGCAGGGAACTGGAGACCATACTGCTCTCGTACCTGTTGCTGAACCTGATACTCGGGGCGTTCTCGCACTATGCCCTTCAGACCCGCCGCAGGGCCGATGAGTTCGGTGTCCGCACAGCCATGGGCTCGACTTCGGGACGTCTGCGCCGCGATGTAGTGGCAGCGGGTCTCGGACAGGCTGCGCTGTCGGTTGGTATCGGACTGTTTGTGGTGCTGAATATCATCCTCTTCCGAGGACGGGACGTAGTATTTATAGGTCAGGTCAATATGCCTGCGTTGCCCGAGGCTACCCTGGCCCCGTGGCCGGTGCTGACCTCCCCTTTCCTTTCCGCGCTGATGGTGACTCTTGTCGTGGCCGCGGTAGTGTTTGCGGTCAATGCCTTGGCGGCCCTCGTCTCCGTGTGGAAGGTCTCGGGGATGCGGCCGTCAGTAATTTTAAGAGAAGAATGATTATGAAACTACCTGTATACTTCCGCCAGAGCTGGCAGATAATGCTCAAGGACCGGCAGTACAGCCTGATCTACATCATCGGCGTGGCACTGTCGATGGCCTTCGTGATGGCCTTTCTGATGTTCATGCTGATGAGTGTCTCGGGAATCTATCCGGAGAAGCACCGCAGCCGTATGCTGGTTCTCTCCAATGTTATCCTGGATGATGCGAAAGGCGAGCCGCGGATGGGTACCATGGTGAGCGAGCGTCTGGCGCAGCTGATAGAAGAGGCGGATATCCCCGGCGTGGAGAGCATGTCGTATGTCATTGCGCCTTTCCGAAGCGGTTCGCTCAGTCTGACCGCGCCCGACGGCAATGTCCACAATGCTCCGGTGATGTATGTGGACGGAGGTTTCTGGGACGTGTTCCAGTTTGAGTTCCGGGACGGGCAGGCTCCGGGGGAATGGAATCCGGTGCTGGTGGAGGCGGTGGTCTCCGAGACATTTGCCCGCAGGTGCTTCGGCTCGGGTGACGCGGCGGTGGGGCAGAGCGTGCTCTACGGCGGTACTCCGCTCAGAATCTGCGGGGTGGTGCGGGATGTTCCACTCACGGCGATGATGACAGATGCGGAGGTGTGGCTGCCGTACCAGCTGTACAGGACGAGGTTCTACAGTGCGGACGGACAGCCTTGGTTAGGCTCGGGCCATCTGTATATTCTGGCCCAAAGCCGCAGGGACTTTGATGCGGTACGGGCAGGGGTAAGCGATGTGACGGCGAGGTACAATCTCTCGTTCGGTGCGGCAGAGGAGTTCTATATCTCACCGGATGTGCGGCCGGAGACTTATATCAGAACTTCCGGTGTGTCAGCGGAAACGCTTCTTTCGATCATAACGGCGATGGTGCTGATGCTGATGATTGTCCCGGCTGTCAATCTGAGCGGAATGGTGGCTTCGAGCATGGAGGAACGGATCGTGGAGTTCGGGGTGCGCAAGGCATACGGGGCACCAGGCGGTGTCATAGTGCGGCAGGTGCTCTCGGAGAATTTCCTACTGACGCTTATCGGGGGGCTTTTCGGCGTGGTGTTCGCCAGGGGGATTCTGGGCCTGCTGTCCAATGCTCTGGAGCAGAGCAAGGCCGGGTATGATGCCGTGGAGATGCAGGCCGACCTGGTGTTTCCTGCGGATGTGTTTTTCCGTCCGGAACTGTACCTTCTGGTGTTTGTCTGTGTGCTGGCCCTCAATCTGCTGTCCTCGTATCTGCCGGTAAGGAAGGTGCTGAGATACAGCGTAACGGATTCGTTGAACGAGAAAAAATAGCATGGTTATGAAAGCGCATAAGAAGATAAATAGCGGAATGTGGCTGATAGTGGAGACCGTTCTGGTCTTCGTGCTGGGCTGGTTCCTCGCCGACCCTGAGATAATGAAGCTGTACCGGAGTATGTTCATCCCCATGGGCTGGGATTATGAGAATGTCGTGGTGGTGCCGGTGGAGGTGCTGCCGGACTACGACCCGGATTATCGCCCGGAGGCGATGGAACGGGAACGGATGACGGAGGATTTCCGGCGTATGGGGGAGGTCCTGTCCTCGGTCAGCGGGGTGGAGTATGCCGCACCGTGCCGTCCGTATTTCCCCGGCATTGACAACCACATGTACGGCAGGGTTTTCCGGGATTCTACCCATTTCATGGAGTGCAGTATGCTGTACCGGGTTACCGGATCCGATTTCATGGAGGTGTTCGGTTACGAATGGGTGCTGCCTGAAAGCAGTCCCTTCCTGACGGAGGATGCTGTGGGCAGGGTCGTGGTCTCCGAGGATCTGGCCGAGTTCCTGTTCCCCGGGGAGAATCCTATAGGCAGGTCATTTGAGTCCACCGAGAGCGGCAACAACGTCGTCGTCGGCGTGATTCCCCGCCAGAAGCTGCGCGAGATCACGGGTGTCCCGACCCCGGTGCTGATAGCCAATATCGCAGCCGTGAACTACGACGAGCTGTCCAACGGCGGTGCCTATTGGGTGGCCCGTGTGGCTGACGGTACCGACTTGGACTCCTTCCTTCCCGAGCTCAACCGGGTGCTCTCGTCGCAGGCCTCATTCGGCAATCTCAGGGCAACTGCGGTCTTCCCCTTGGAGAACAAGCTGCAGGCCAGCATGGATGTCTCCCTCCGCAATGTCGGTCTGATATATCTCGTCCTCAATCTCGTGCTCGGAGCCTTCTCGTTCTGGCTGCTGAACTCGCGGAAGAATCAGGACGAATACGGTGTCCGTCAGGCGATGGGCGCCACTCCGGTGAGGCTGCGGCTCAGCGCAGTGGCCCGGGCCTGTAGGTCTACCGCTATAGCGGTGGGTATCGGAATCGTCCTGGTGCTCAATGTCAATATAGTGCTGGGACGCGAGTCGGCTACCGTAGGCGCGGAGTATTTCGGTGTCTATCCGGCGGCCGAGACCCTGACGCCCTGGCCGGTGCTGACTTCAGGGCCGCTGTCCGTACTGATGGTTACTGCTGTCGTGGCGGCTGCTGTGTTCCTGATGAATATTCTGGCTGCGCTCGTCTCCGTATGGAAGGTTTCGGGGATGCGGCCGTCGGAGGCCCTTCGGGAGGAATGACTATGAAACCCCGGAAGCTTCCATATTGTCACTATACATTTTAGGTGTGTGACAATATGTTGAGAATGAATGATATATGAAATTGAGAAAATGTTAGGACGAGTGAAAATGAGCATTACTGGGCAAAATATCGGGCACCTAACATTTTGGGGAAATGCTAAGTGCTTGATGAATTGGTACTTGAAATATAACGAAAATGTATAGTGACAATAATTGAGACAATGACAATAACAATAAGACGTATTTTTCGAATGAAGGTGATGATGGCGGCAGTTCTGCTGCTGATGATGGTTGCAGTGCCCGGACATCAGAGGCTGGCGGCGCAGGAGGCCGGCGGACAAGTGCCGGGTGTGGAGCAGGCCGGCGGGAAGCAGGGCGGTGTGATGGAACTGACCCTCGAGGGGGCGATGGACCTGGCATGCAGTCAGTCGGTGGATGCGGCGGTGGCGCTGAACCAGCTCAAGAGTGCGTACTGGCAGTTCCGTACCTACAAGGCGGAGCGGCTGCCGGAATTGGTGTTCAACGGTACTCTGCCGACATTCAACAATAACTACAATGCCTACCAGAATCCGGACGGCTCTTACGGTTATGTGCGGAGCAACTGGCTGGGCCTCAGCGGGGAGCTGTCAGTAACGCAGAATATACCGTTTACCGGCGGTACGGTCTCGCTGAGCACCGGCCTGGATATGACGCGGCAGCTGGGCAGCAACGGGTACAACGAGTTCATGGCGGCCCCCATTGCCCTGACATTCAACCAGCCGCTCTTTTCCGTCAATACTTTCCGCTGGGACAAGAAGATAGAGCCGGTGCGCTACGCTGAGTCCCGGGCCGCCTACGACGAGAATATGGAGGCGGTCAAGATGAATACGATAAGCTATTTCTTCAACTATATACTTGCGACTGAGAACCTTAAGATTGCCGGACAGAACCTGGAGAACGCTGACCGGCTGTATGAGGTGGCGAAGGCCAGACGGGAGATAGGCCAGATATCCGAGACCGAGCTGATGCAGCTGCGGCTGTCGGCCCTGCAGGCCAAGGCCAATGTGACCTCCTGCCGCAGTAATTTCAATTCCACTATGTTTACGCTCCGGGCATTCCTCGGACTCTCCGAGCAGGACACCATAGTGGCCGTGCTGCCCGAGGCCGTCCCCCTGCCGGCACTCCGTTATGAGGACGTGCTGGACAAGGCGTTGGCCAACAGCTCATTTGCCCAGAACATCCAGCGCCGCAAGCTGGAGGCTGATTACAATGTGGCCATAGCCAAGGGCCAGCGTTATCAGGTGGACCTGAACGTGACCGTCGGCTACTCCGGAGTGAACCGGGAGCTGGCCATAGCCTACAATGAGTCCAGGGATCAGGAAGTGGTCTCGGTCGGACTGTCGATTCCGATTCTGGACTGGGGCAAGCGCAAAGGGCAGGTACGCATGGCAGAGAGCAACCGCGACGTGGTACATTCCCAGCTCCAGCAGGAGGAGCTGAATTTCAACCAGGACATCTTCCTGCTCACCGAGCAGTTCAACAACCAGGCCGGCCAGCTGGACCTCGCCCGGGAGTCCGACCGTGTCGCCTCGGCCCGCTACCAGGCCTCCGTTGAGTCCTTCCTCATCGGCCGCATGAGCGTGCTCGAGCTCAACGATGCCCGCGATGCCAAGGATCTGGCCCGCCAGGACTATATCCAGCAGCTCTTTTACTACTGGTACTACTACTACGAGATCCGCTCCGTCACCCTCTGGGATTTTGCCACCGGCACTCCCGTCCATTCCGACATCGATGCCCTCCTCGCCGACGAAAAATAGTCAGCTACCATTTTGCATGGCGCGGCTTTGTTTGGAAATCTGGCACGGCGGGAGTTGAAAATATGGGCGGACGCTGGATTGAAAGGAAATTTTCCGTAAATTTGTAGGATGAAACAGAATTTACGGAAAATATGAAGTATAAAAGGGTATTGCTCAAGCTCAGCGGGGAGAGCCTCGGAGGCAATGAGGGACGCGGCATCGATGAAGGGATGCTGGCCCGCTATGCCGCGGAGGTGGCTCAGGCCGTAAGGAGCGGAGTGCAGGTCGCCATCGTAGTGGGCGGCGGCAACATTTTCAGAGGACTTTCAGGTGCGGGCAAGGGTTTTGACCGCGTGGGCGGCGACCGCATGGGTATGCTTGCGACGGTGATCAACAGCCTCGGCCTGGCAATGGCCATCCGCAGTGCCGGAGTGGACGCGGAGGTATTTACCTCGACCCCGATGAAGCCCATCGCCGAATATTACACCAGGGACAATGCCGTAGCGGCCATGGAGCGCGGCGCGGTGGCCCTGATCGCCGGAGGCACCGGCAATCCGTTCTTCACCACTGACTCCGCGGCGGCCCTGAGAGCCTGCGAGATAGGAGCCGGGGCCCTGCTGAAGGGCACCCGCGTGGACGGGGTCTACACCGCTGACCCGGAGAAGGACTCGACGGCCACAAGGTACGACGAGCTGACATTTGACAAGGCCCTGACGGACGGGCTGAAGGTCATGGACAGCACCGCATTTGCCCTGTGCAAGGACAACGATATGCCCATCGTGGTCTTCGACATGAACCGCGAGGGCAATCTGCAGCAGCTGCTCGCCGGCGGAAAAGTCGGCACGCTGGTGCACAAGTAGACAGAACGGAGGAAATAATTTCTAAATCACAATATTATGGCAGACAATGCAAAAGACATCATTGCCTCAGCAGTGAAAAAGATGAGCGAGGCCGTCAACTATCTGGAAGAGGACCTCAAGACCTACAGGGCCGGCAAGGCCAACCCGGCTGTGTTCAACAGCGTCATGGTGGACTATTACGGCAATCCTACACCCGTGCCCCAGGTGGCCAGCATCACTGTGCCCGATGCCCGCACGATGCTGATCCAGCCCTGGGAGAAGAACATGATACCGAAGATCGAGAAGGCCATCATGGACGCCAATCTCGGATTCACTCCTCAGAACAACGGCGAGCACATCCGCATCAACGTCCCGCCCCTCACTGAAGACCGCCGCAAGGAGTTGGTGAAGAAGTCCAAGGCAGCCGGCGAGTCGGCCAAGATCTCCATCCGCAACGCCCGCAAGGAGGCCAACGACCTGTTGAAGAAGGCCCAGAAGGACGGTCTGGCGGAGGATATGGCCAAGGACGCAGAGAACGACGTGCAGAAGGAGGTTGACAACTACAACAAGAAGATCGACACCATCCTGGCCAACAAGGAGAAAGAGATAATGACAGTGTAAACGGTACGGTTATGAGGAGAATGTGGATAGTTGCAGGCTGTGCGGTGCTGGCGTTTCTGGCTGTGCAGAGCTGTGAAAAGGGCGATCCAGGCCCTTCGGCTCCTCAGCTCAGTACGATTCATGTCAATCAGGATAAGATAGGTCTCGGACAGCAGGTGGTCTTTACGGTGGAGGATACGGTCGCGATGCACGGCAGTCTGTATCTGATACAGCCTAGATGGACAGTCAACGGCAATCAAGTGCTGGAGGACTTCACGCATTACGATTTCGTGAACGGACGCGGCTCGTATATGTGCTATTATACCCCTTCGGCAGTGGGCAGTATGGATGTCAGGCTGGAGGTGTATATGATATTCAATGACGCTCCTGCAGGAAAGGCCGAGCAGACCGTGTCGGCCGAAAGGAGGCTTGAGGTGGTCAAATGCGATGCCCGCACCTCTTTCTGGGGGGATTCGGTAGCCGTGACTATGCACCGCGAGCCCGGTCTGGTCGCCAGCGGAACAGACGGAGTCTATATCGGGACGGGCTACAGCTCGATACTGGGGGTGTCGTCCATCGTGCCGTCGGTCAATCTGGTCTATACTTTCGAGTCACAGGCTGATTCCCTGATGAGGATATCCGAGAGTTTCGCGGCGTCAGCGGACCGTACTGACGGATATAAGTATGTGGCTTCTCTGTTTGAGTTTGCACTCAAGACGCTTGAGACCGAATATGTCGGGACAAGCAGCAGGAAAGTCATCGCCAGCACGGATGACCAGCAGTACCTCAATGCGGCCAACAAGTTTGCCGGAGCCGGTACGCTCACAGATGAGGAACTGGCTTGTCTGGGCGAGGGTATGGTCAAGGGACTGGTCAGGATAGAGGCCACTATGCGCTCGGCCACTACAGATGTGGTGTTTACCACGGAGGCGGCTCCGGACAGCAACTGCGCTTACATAGTGCTGACTTATTCGGCCAGATAGTTACTTATTGATCTGCCGCTCCATGGAGGCGCGGTGAATCAGATTGAAGACCTCGGTGATGAAAGACTCGTCGAGGTCTTTTTCTTGTGCCAGGGCGCGTACTTTGGCCAGCACTGAGTTCCAGCGGCCGGTCTGCAGGACGGTCAGTCCGCTTTTCTCCTTGACCTCGCCGATGGCTTCGGATATCTTCATCCGCTCGGCCAGCAGGTCTATCAGCGAGGAGTCTATCCTGTCGATATCGCTGCGCAGGCTGTCCAGGGCCGCTGCGGCTTCCGCTCCGGGAGCGGAGTTGCCGCGCATCTTCAACGAGCCCAGAAGCTGTGCCAGTTCAGCAGGAGTTATCTGCTGCGCGGCATCGCTCAGGGCCTTGTCCGGGTCCGGGTGTACCTCTATCATCAGGCCGTCGAATCCCAGGGCCATGGCCTGCTGCGACAGACTTTTGACCAGACTGCGTTCTCCTCCTATGTGGCTGGGGTCACAGAGGATGGGTATTTCCGGCATCCGTCTTCTCAATTCCACCGGGATCTGCCAGAAAGGGGCATTACGGTACAGGCTCTCACCGTAGAAATAGAAGCCGCGGTGCACTGCGCAGACCTGCCTTCCGTCGGCGGCCAGACGCTCTATGGCTCCTATCCAGAGTTCCGGATCAGGAACCAGCGGATTCTTGACAAGTACAGGCAGCTCCGTTCCTTTCAATGCATCGGCTATCTCCTGTACCAGAAAAGGATTGCCTGTGGTACGGGCACCGATCCAGACGGTGTCTATTCCGTATTTCAGGACGACTTCCACGTGCTTGGCATTTGCCACTTCTGTAGCGGTTTCCATGCCGGTGGCCTTCCCCGCGTCGCGTAACCACTGAGCGCCGGCTTCTCCGACTCCTTCAAAGCTGCCTGGGTGTGTCCTGGGTTTCCACAGACCTCCGCGCAGCATCCTGACCCCGGTCCTGCTGATACCTTCGGCAGCCGCCATTATCTGCTCCCGGCTCTCCACGCCGCACGGCCCCGCAATGATAAATGGTCTTGGAACAAACTTACTCATACAGCAGTTTCTTACGGATTTTGCACAGCCATGACGGTGTGACATTGAGGTATGAGGCCATTCTGTTGGCGGATATCACGTTGGCAATGTCCGGCCTGAACTTTAGCAGATTGCGATACCGTTCCTCGGCTGAGCCGTTGATCTGAATCATTTTGCATTCGGATGTGTAGAACTGCCCCATTGCGATGTCGAACATCCATAATGAGAACTCATGGGATTCACGCATAAGAGAGAAAAATACATCTCTGCGGATTCTCAGTACGGATGATGCGATCCTGCAGGACTCTATCTGCATTACGGCAGGCTGGTTCATGTAGACCGACTGGGGCGAACACATGAAAGTCCCCGGGAACGCGAACCCGAATGTGACCTCTTTCTCGCCTTTAAAGTAGAGCAACTGGATGATTCCGTCCTTTACTATGTAAATATTTGTATCGGTCTGCCCGTATCCGATAAGTACTTTGCCGGACTTTAGGCTTATCTCATCGGAATTTTCCAGCAGTCTGTCGATGAGGGTGTCGGAAGGGGAAAAACGCCCCTCGTTCCTGAGAATGTCTCTAAAGTCTGTGTCAGTATCCATGATGAAATATAGTATTACTACAACGTTTTTGAAAAATTAAGAATATATTTTTGTCTCAAAATTACTAATTATCTTCTTATGAAAAAAAACTTATCTACATTCGCAACTGCCATGATCATGGCTTTGACTATTATAGGCTGCAAGCCTGAAGAACCTGAGACTGCATTACCGGTGCTTACACCGGAATCGGAAGCGGCTGTCACTGTCCCCGCTGAAGGAGGCAGCTTCAAAATTGTATATAAACTGGATAATCCGGTGGAAGGAGGAAATATAGTTGCCTCCTGCGAGCCTGAGGCTGACTGGATTTCTCATCTTGATTATAGTGCTGTAGGTGTGGTGTCCTTTGATGTCTCCCCAAATGAGGGGGAGACAGCTAGAAGCACTGAGGTGGTCGTGCTGTATGACTGGCCTGGAGGAGAGCCTCTGTCATTCTCCGTGGTTGTAGAGCAGGAGGGGAAGACGGGGGAGGACCCCGGGCCAGGCTATGATGAAAGTATTGTCATAGACGTGACAGAGAAGGGTCAGAGGTATTTCTCCGCGTCCATTACCCCTTCAGACAAGGAAATGAGTTACCTGGTGTTTTTCAAGACGGCAGAGGTGTACGACTCGTTTCCGGATACGGACTCTCTTCTGAGGTCAGACATGAGCTACTATGAGTGGATGGCATATATGTACGACATGACGGAGGCCCAGGCGGTCGCTGAAGATGTACTTATAGGAGATATGCCTGATTATCTGTGCAACGCTGAACCGGACACAGAATATGTTCTCTATGCATACGGTATAGATACCTTGACTTTGGAGGTGCTTACTGACGTGGCTGTGTGCAGGGTTCGTACTCAGCCTCTGGATCAATTGGATTTCACTCTTAATGTAAGTGTCAGCGGGCATGTCGTAACAGCGGATGTGGCTCCTGAAAATTATGACGGATATTATCTCGTGGATGCCTGGGAGACGGAAAATATAGATACGGGTATGGATTTTGCCGTATGGTGCTCCAATACGTGGAATACGGATAGAATGCACTATGAGACGTATTACGGGATGACTCCTGAACAGATTCTTCAGACGTATGCCAAACAGGGAGAGGAGACATGGGTGCTTGATGACCTTATGCCTGAGAAGGAGTGCCGTCTGGCAGTGTTCGCCCTGGACGACATGGCATGGCTGTGCTCCGAGCCTGTGACGTATGATTTTACAACCGGAAGCGCATCGGGAAGCTCCAACGTCATAACTATCAATGTCACCGATGTCACTTCCCGTGAGGCAAGCATAGAGTTCCTGCCTAGTAATGATGATCCGTTTGCGTATATTGTGACAGAGGCCGCGCAGTTTGAAGGTATGACTGAAGACGAGATTATTGATTATTGTGCCAACCGTCTGTGGGCACCTGTCCGTACCGGCCGCTATATAGACACTTATGGCAAACTCACTCCCGGAACTGAGTACTATGCCATAGCATATGGAAATTATAACGGAGAGATTACTACGGAACTTTTCCTGGAATCATTTGAAACCAATGCCACCCAGGTGGGCTCATTGGAGTTCAGTCTGGAATATGGACCTTGGTATGATTTGATGCAGTTGGCAGAAGCTGACCCTGACGGAGGCTGGGAATATTCGGCTGGATATTATGACTGTCTGCTGCCTGTGGATGTGCCTGAGGAACTGGCAGGCAAGGAGTATTATTATGCGTTGTACACGGTAGATGCCATTTATGGCTGGGATGATGAGACGCTGTACAGTCAGCTTTATGATTACGGAACGGATTATGCCCCGACTTATTTCCTGTCTGACTACGGTATGGAGTTTGTCCTTGTCGGATTCGCGGTTGATGACAACGGTGACTGGGGTCCCATCTGGAAGAGCGAGCCGTTCACCATGTCTCTGGAAGGAGCGTCTGATCCCTATGACTATATAAACAGATAAGACACTGAATATATGGACGTATATGGGCGGTCACTGTCATCGGCGGTGACCGCCTTTATAGTAGGCAGCCCCGAAATTTTTTAAAACAAGAGCAAGATTTAGTCGTTGGAATTTGTATTATTGAGAAAAATGCAGTATCTTGCTTCCGTATAACCCAAAACACTAATAAATATGTTAAAAACTAACTATCTTACGCGCAGCATTTGTATTATGTGCGCTTGTGTCGCATTGGCGGCAGTCAGTTCATGTTATGATGATACAGACTTGCGGAATTCAGTAGACGATCTTACCGGTCGCGTGGAGTCCCTGGAGGAGTTCCGCGATCAGGTTCAGTCTGACATAACTTCGCTGCAGGACATTATCGAGAAGATACAGTCTGCAGTGACAATTGACAATGTAGTTGATGACGGTGACGGCTACACGATCAATTTCTCAGACGGTACATCCATTACAATTAAAGACGGTGTAGACGGAGAGGACGGTATGACCCCCCCCTCCATCACGGTAGTAGAGGAAGACGGTGTGTACTATTGGGCATTGGAGAATGCTGACGGCTCTGTCGATTTCATTGAGGGTCCTGACGGAGAGCGTATACCTGTGACCGGGGACGCAGTGGTGCCTCAGGTACGTATTAATCCTCAGACCGGTAACTGGGAGATTTCCACGGATGGCGGTCAGACATGGCAGGATACCGGTATGCCTTCGACAGGCGGCTCAGGAGATTCTATCTTCGAGAGCGTGGATCAGGATGACAGCTATGTTTATCTGACGCTTCGCGGCGGTACAGTGATAATCCTTCCTAAGACTACAGAGCTGAGCTTCAGTTTCGGTGTCGAGGAGGAGATTCTGTATTTCGCTGCCGGAGAGAGCAAGACCCTGGATTATAAGATGAGCGGAGCGGCTACAGTAGTTATTACCAAGCCTGACGGCTGGAAGGCCTCTATAGAGAGCGAGGGCTTCGTTATCACCGCGCCCGTAACCGAGAACACATTCGCTGAAACAGCCGGTATGATAAGTGTCATACTTACAGCAGAGAACGGTCAGAGTCTCGTGGCCGAGCAGGAAGTTATGGTAGGTGAGCCTCCGGTTCAGGAGGATGTATTCAGTATCGAGGTTCCTGCTGAGGATATCACGGCCACCAGTGCCAGAGTGATAACAACCTGCAGTGATATGACCATATCATGGTACTCTGGCCTGATGCCTCAGGATGAGTTCGATTTATATGTAGTCGACAAGGCCAATATGGAAGATTATTTCCTTGAGCAGGTACAGAATACAGCGGATTACTATGGTTATACTGTAGAGGAGCTGTTGTATGCAGGTTTCCTGTATGAGCCTGGATATGGTACCGATGATTATGTGTGGTCAGGCCTGACTGCCGAGACGAAACACCTGACTTATGCAGTGGGTATGGATTATGAGGCCAACTATACCACTGAGTTCTACTGGGGCCCTGAGTTCACCACTCTGGAATATCAGTTGTCAGACCTGACATTTGACATCAATGTAACTCCTCAGGTGACAAGTGCCATTTTGGATGTATATCCTTCCGATAAGAGTGCATATTTTTGGACAACAGTTATCGACAATTCATTCTATGAAGCCGGTTATACTGATGAGGAAATAATGACTGAGATATTGGACAATGCATATTTCTATATACTGTTCTACGGTCAGTATTATATGGGCGATACCGAGGGTCTGAATGTAACAGGTATGTCTCCCAATACAGATTATTATGCAGTTGCTTTCGGCTTTGATATGGATGCGCTTGTGTTCAACTCAGAAATGGCGAAAGAACCATTTACAACTCTTGAGTCACAGCCTACTGATGCATATGCTACAGCCAGCATGGACAATTACTGGTCCATCGATGATCTTTCCGCATACAATCCGGACTATGCAGGTCTCCTGCAGGATCCTACGAATCCCGTTCTTGCAGCGGTAGACTTTGAGTACAACGAGGAGGCTACTTCCTGCGTATACATTCTGTGGATAGGCGATCTTTCAAGTTACGATTACGATGAACTGTATTCGGCAACTTTGGATCAAGGAGACAATGCGTACAAGGGAGATCCTGCGCCTCTGTTCTATGTGGCATTTGACAGTGATCCTACGACACTTTGTGTAATCGCTGTGGATGCTAATGGCAACTATGGTGATATGTATACCGAAGTTGTTACATTCCCGGAGAGCGGTAAGTCTACAGACTATGCTCTGTTCGACGAGTACTACAATGCGCTTATGGGCGGCTACAGTTATGCGCCTAAGGCATCCGCACCTGCTTTCAGCAAGAGAGCGAACTATGTGGAGCGCGAGGTATCTCAGGTCGTTTCGGTAAAGAAGGAGGCTGTAGATACAAAGGTGCTCAAGGTCATCTCAAACAAGTAGGAATCTTCCGCCTGTCCAGGCCGGATATTTAAAAAAGGAGCCCGCTGTAATCAAGGCGGGCCTTTTTTATGTTGAAAATTCAAAACTGTTTCTTATCTTTGCCCCGAAAAACCAAAAACAACACGACGCAATGGCAAATATTTTTACTTCTTCCATCGGGAAGAAACTGATAATGAGTGTGACGGGATTATTTTTGATAATCTTCCTTCTCCTGCATGCTACCATCAACGGTCTCTCTTTGATCAGTGCCGATGCCTTCAGGGCTGGCTGTGATTTTATGGCTCTGCCGATTATTACGGTGATGGTCCCCATTCTGGCAGCAGGATTCATTATCCACATTATTTATGCCATCTATCTGTCCTGGACCAACTATAAGGCCCGCGGCAACAACCGCTACGCTGTAGCCAACAAGAGCCAGGCCGATAACTGGGCAGCCAAGAACATGTTGGTACTCGGTATCGTCGTTCTCGGTATCCTTGCGTTTCACCTGACTCACTTCTGGGCTGATATGCAGCTGCAGCAGTTCCAGGGAGTTGCCCATGAGGATTTGGCAGATCCCTATCAGTTGCTGCTTGACACATTCAAATGCGGCTGGGTGACTGCAATCTATGTAGTATGGTTCGTGGCTCTGTGGATGCACCTGACCCACGGTTTTTGGAGCGCATTCCACACTCTTGGCTGGAACAACAATATCTGGATCGGCCGTCTGAAAGTTATCTCCTACATCGTGGCTACCATCATCTGCCTGGTGTTCGTGGCAGTGGCTGTGGTGTCTTGTCTTAAAGGCAATGGGATGATGTAATTGAAACAATGTTATAGTAACTGCATTATACGCTGTGGTTGAAGTTTTGACCACAGCTTTTTTATTTATGAAGAAGAATGATAATGCCAAGAAAACCAATGCGGCCAGGCTGCTCGACCGAGCCGGGATATCCTATGAACTGATTCCCTACGAGGTGGACGAGGAGCACCTCTCTGCCGATGCAGTTGCCGCAAAGCTGAGAGAGGATATCGCCTGTGTCTACAAGACCATCGTCCTGCACGGTGACCGCAACGGCCACTTCGTCTGCGTGGTGCGTGGCGACAGCGAGATCGACCTCAAGGAAGCCGCCCGCGTCTCCGGTAATAAACGCGCCGAACTGATTCACGTCAAGGAGCTCCTTCCCCTGACCGGCTACATCCGCGGCGGGTGCTCCCCCATCGGTATGAAGAAACCCTTCCCCACCTACTACCAGGCATCCATCGCAGAGCACCCCTACGTCTACGTCAGTGCCGGTATGCGCGGCCTCCAGCTCAAGATAGCCCCGGCTGACCTCATTGCCTTCACTCACGGTCAGCTGTTCTGACCGCATCACCACCCTGACACACCTCCTCAACTCTTGCGAATGACACTCACAGCAAACACATCGCT
>CALUTU010000014.1 GCA_944323785.1 uncultured Bacteroidales bacterium
ATTTCAAAGAAATAAAATCTCTACCACATTGACAAACAATTTGTTAGAAAGATGTCAACATTTTACGACAGTCCCTATGTACTGGCGCATCCAAAACTGAGTTGGAGACAGGAGCATTAACGATACCGATTCTCACTCCATTTAAGCAGGCAAAGAGAATTGGAATAATTCTTTATCTATACCTGCTTCCATTTAAGATTCAACGGAGGTCAAGCACACAGAAACAGTATCTATCCAAAACACCCCCAGTACATCTTACGGAAAAATCCGAATCAGTCTCAAAGCAAGACCAGTGTAGGGTACATTCAACAGATACTGCTTTAGATATGTCTGGATTAAGACACGTTGACAGTCAGTCCATTCCTCTGCATCCTGTCAAATAAACAACTAATACAGAATATAGTCCATATAAAAGATGTTTAACCAGCCGTTCTCACAAGGAGCGGCATTTTTCGTTTAAAGACATGACAGCGCAGCAGATTGCAGATGAGATGATACTCTGCGGACAGAATCTTGTAATGGAGGAACTTATGAGACATGACGAAAACATCTGGGACAGTCTCCAGAACCTTGATGAGAACAGCGAGGTCCTTGAATGGTGGCTTGTGACTCCCTACATGGCGGAACTACTCAAAGAAAACGGAGAGGTGATACTGGTAGCATACGGTTGCTGTTGGTGGGGCAGACAGACATCGGGACAGGCTCTTTACATGGACTGGGTGATTCAGAAGATAGCCGAGCAGATGGGATGAGGAGAGGAATGTTTGCTGAGTACTCAGAGGGACTTCCAACTTGATTCCGATTTGAGCTGGGATTGATTTGGAGGTCTCTTTGTTTTATATCCTATTAAATGTCAATATATAAACTGACTGACAATATTATTAGAGGGTATATCTAAGGAAGATTTTGAAAAAGTTGTCATTCCTATTTAGATGGACTTCCAACTTGATTCTGAGATTGACCGGAATTGTTTTGGAGATACGCATCCTTTAAATATACCCCATTATAGACCCTCCAGACCCACAACTGACTAATATTTAGGTGCAATACACCACAATTTGAGTGCTGTTTGTAGAAAACTTTCGTATCTTTGTCCTGTCTTACGGAGCAATCCGTGGGACAAGACATGTTGAAAGTGTTTTCGCACTGTCCGAATCTGAAAATGTGGAAGTTTTCAAAACGTGAGGACAACGAACAGCACTCATTCTTGTTTAGACTATGGAATGGGTTTCTATACCCGTACCCCATATCTATTCGAGTGTGGGGTATTGCATCGTTTATCCACGTTTAGGTCCTTCCACAACCTTCAGATTGATAAGCGGAACAACTCCACACTTTCTTTTTATTAACTAAAATACGCTTGGGAGTTGGGTGGAATAAGGGGTTTTATGAATTACACTATTAAGAACTTAATGTATGCCTGTTTGGGAGAGAACAGAGATGAGTTTTACTTTGCTACCCTCTATGGAGATGACGGCAGTAAAATGCCTGTAACATTTTCAGATAATGAACAAGGAATAAGCGCCTTCTCCAAAGCGAACAATACACTTTATTCAGTAAAAAGTGTATCTGGAAAGACTAAAATTTCTGACTTTAGAGACAATGACGAAGTCGTAATTACGTATGCAATACCAGAAAACAACCATAAAAAATAAGAACTATGAAAAAGATTTTAACATTACTGTCGGCTCTGACCTTGGCATTGTTCTTCGCGGTCAGCTGCTACGACGACTCAGAACTGAGGGAAAGAATGGAGAATGCGGAGCAGAGACTGGAGGCGTTAGAGGAACTGTGCAACACTCTTAATTCCAATATCTTGTCTTTGCAGTCAATTGTGGACGCAATGCAGGACGGTATCACTGTCCTGAATATTGAGGAAACGGAAAATGGCTATGTTATTCATTTTTCTGATGGCAGCAAGATACAGATAGATAAATCGTTTGAGCAACCGGTGCCTCAAATTGGAGTAAAGGAGTATGAGGGAAAATATTATTGGACAGTTGACGGGGAATGGCTGACTGACAGCGAAGGGAACAAGATATTGGCAGAAGCCTCAGTGCCGGAGTTGAAAATAGAGGACGATACCTGGTATGTCTCGTATGACAATGGTCAAAGCTGGACTCCACTGGGAGATTCCACAGGAGACAGTTTTTTTGAGGAAATAAAGGAGGACGAGGATTATGTGTACTTCATTCTGAAAGACGGAACGACCATCACGATAGCCAAGTCCAAAGAAGGTCCTGCGCTGTATCTGCAATTGAACACCGAGGGCCTGATAGAGATGTCTGCCGGAGAAACAATGGACATCGGGTATGAGATCATCACTTCTGAGGATGATGCCAATGTTACGTTGGAGACATTTGAACAATACGGGTGGTCAGTTGTGATAAATCCAAATCCGGAAAGCAGCGATTCTGGAACTGTCTCAATTACGGCACCATCACCCATAAGGGACGGTAAAATACTTTTCATCCTGTCAGATGATAAGGGAAACTTTTATGCTAAAACTGTGGAGATAAAAGGGAAAGGCAATATAATAGATATTGTAAAAGATTCGTATATTGTTGATGAGAAAGGTGGGCTGCTGGATGTGTCTGTGAACTCAAATATAGAATTTACCGTTAACATTCCTGACGAGGCGGTGTCATGGATTGAGACTGTCTTTGCCGGAGAGACCACAAGGTTCTCTATAAAGTCCAATGATTCTTATGATGAAAGAACGGCGACTATCACTTTTGTAGGCAATGACGGAGAGACAAAAAAAGAGATAAGCATAACTCAGTTACAGACAAATGCAATATTGCTGACCTCATCAGTATTTGATATTTCTGCGGAAGAACAGTCAGTCTCTCTTGTTTTTACGGCTAATGTAAATGTGAATGTGGAGATTCCTGATGATGTGTCCTGGATAAGTTTTGCACCAACAAAGGCAATGTCGGAACGTACTGTCGAGTTGCTTGTTATGGCGAATGACTCTCCCGGGGAACGCACGGCGATGGTGACCCTGACAGATGAGAACAACTCCGTTTCAGAGGCTGTTACCATCAATCAGGCCGGGTATCAGGCGGATTATCTCACTTTTGAGGACAAACTTTTTAAAGAAGTCCTGGTAGAGCTATATGACACAAATGAAGATGCGGAGATAGACTCAAGGGAAGCATCGTCCATTACGAATATCGTATGCTCAGGCAAATCCATCTATTCATTAAAGGGGATTGAGAAACTCACAAATCTCCAGACACTAGACTGTTCCAATAACAGTATCACCGAGCTTGATTTGACTGCCAACACAGAACTGACCTCAGTGAAATGTTACACCAACAGTCTGGTGGATTTGAATATAGGAGGCCTGGAAAAGCTTACGTATCTTGATTGTCGCTCGAATTCCCTGACTGATATAAATACGTCCTCCAATCCGGAGTTGTCCTATTACAACTGCTCCTCAAATAACATTAAGGCACTGGATGTAAGCAAGAACACTAAGCTTGAAAGCCTCTACTGCCACTCCTGCAGACTTCTTACGACTCTGAATATTGAGAATCTGGCCAATCTGACGGCACTGTATCTGAACAGTGCAACAGGAAACTGCGTAGCGCAGAAAAACGTAAATATTTTCGGGACATCCCTGCAGTCGCTTCTGATGGGGGGCAATGCAAGATGGATCAATGTCGCCATATCTGGCAATCCGAGTCTGAAATCGCTGAGTCTCGACGGGATTGCAACCATGACAAAATTGACCTGTACGTCAAATCCACAGCTCGCTGAAATGCAGCTTGCGGACTGCTATGCTTTAAAGGAGCTTAACTGCAATGCAAATATACTCTCTGCCCTTGACCTCTCTACAAGCAGGGCTTTGACCAATCTGGACTGTTCTGATAATAATCTGCAGACATTGGATCTGAGCAGCAACGTAGCCTTGCTGAGTCTGGACTGCAGCAACAATAGCCTGTCGTCATTGTCAGTCAATAACAGCCTGTCGATTGACCATATTGACTGCAGTGCGAATGCTTTGTCGGTTATAGATGTGACATCGTTGAGCGAATTAAGTTACATTGACTGCTCTAGTAATGAAATTAAATCCTTGGATCTGTCCAACAATGTGAAGTTGGTGACTTTGGATTGCTCCGCGAATCCATTGAGCAACCTTGACGTATCAAATAATAAAACGGTTGAAAGTGTAAATTGCTCAACGACCAACATCACCTCACTTGATTTGACCGCTAATACTTCATTGTCCGAGATATTTTGCAAGGACTGCTATAATCTTGCGGGGGTAGTCTTCCCGGAGACATTGGTGGCGATACAGCAGGAAGCATTCATGAACTGCTATAATCTTGCGGGGGTAGTCTTCCCGGAGACATTGGTGGCGATACAGCAGGAGGCATTCATGAACTGTACATCATTGATATCCTTGACGCTGCCGGCTTCAGTTGCCTCATTGGGACAGGATGCTTTCAGGAATTGCACCAAACTGTCTGAACTTAATATAAATTCTGATATCATTGAAAGTGCCTTTTACCAAAATCATTTTACTGGAGCACCTGTCTCGACGGTGAATATGAATGAGAATGTTACTACAATAGGGGGAAGTGCCTTTATTGGGGCGCAAATCGGTTCAATCACGATTCCTGCAAGTGTCACAAAAATACAAAATTCGGCTTTTTCTGGAATTAAAACTCTATCTTACGTAAGTTTTTCTATAAACTCCAAACTGCAAACAATTGCAGGCGAAGCTTTCAGCGAGTGTGAGAATTTAAAATCGTTTGACGCATCAAATTGCAATAATATAAAAACGATAAGCAGCAGTGCTGGTGCTGCCTACCACGCATTTTCAGGTTGCACAATAACCAATTTTAAAATAGGCACTAGCACACCTCCCGATATCTCTTTTTACCCAGAATTAATTACCAATCTATATGTTCCAAGGGGATGCATAGACGCTTATCAGGCAGATTGGGAAGGCATTTATACAAATATATATGAATTAGAATAGTATTTAACCGTCCCTCTGCCGCTATGGTGGTGGAGGGACTTTAAACGATTGATGATATGGGCATATTCAAATATTACAGTCCGCAAGATTATAATTTCATGGCGTTCTGCAAGAATCAGATATTCTTCTCCCGACCATCAAATCTCAATGACCCGTTTGATACGACAAAATTGATTGTAAACTCATACAAGAAATTTTGTGAAGACATACATTGGAACGATATAAGGGAAAAGAATCTTGACGAACATGGAATTTGCTCTTTTTCGGAGGGAGAAAAAGCAGATAACAGGCATTTATGGTCTCTATACGCAGCAAACTATGCAGGATATGCGTTAGAGTTTAATTTTGACATATTGCAAGAACAACTTCCGCGCATTTATAAAACTCCAATATATTTACAAAAGGTTCGTTATGAAAAGAAACCGTTTAATCTAAATAATTACAGAAATACGTTTGCAATTAAAGAGGAAACATTTACTATTCAAGATGCAGTAAGTGGTGACATTAAGAAAGTTGGAGACAGGTTGTTTCATTATTTGCATCTATATAAAGACAAGTCTATCTGGCAAAACGAAAAGGAGTGGAGAATGATAATCGGCAATCTTAATAAAAGCACATATATACATAAAATTAGCAATGGGTATTTACTTGATTTATTGCCCAATACTATTAAATCAATCATAATGGGCTGCTATATGACAGAGGATAATAAACATATGTTAAAAAACTGCGCCAAACATAAAGGCATTCCAATGTATGAAGCAATACCTTGTATAGAGAGAAATAAGTGGAAGGTAAAGATTAAGGAGCTATAAATAACTGCATCACCTACGACACAATTTCATGAGGGGTGTATAAACAGAAAAATCGTGAAAATATAACGTAGGTGAGAGAGGATAGAAATGAGAGATTAAGACTAATACAACTTGTTGATTTACAATCATATTATTTAATGTTTAACCCTACATCTACTTATGCAAAGTGTGTAAGCAACCGTGTAAGCAGAACATACTTATAGTCACGGCGAGGCTTTGTAACTCTCTGATTTTGATAGAGTAACAGCCCGCTCAGCTGGTTAGAGCGCATGATTCATAATCATGAGGTCCCCAGCTCAATCCTGGACCTCCTCTAAAGCACTGAGGACAACGCACTTGCGGTTAAGACGCAGGTGCTTTTTTGTATCTGGACCCGCCTGGGAACGTGGCATCCGGCTGTTAAAGGAAGAGAACACCACCGGTATAAGATTCAGTTTCCTCCGCGTTATACAACAAGGACGTATCGGAAAATTTTATAACTTGCGTAAAATTAGCTTGTGGTTAATATATGAACAAGTTTATGTCTGTCGTCATCAGCCTGACAATGCTGCTTGTAGCCGCCGGGAAGGTCTGTGCACAGACTGATTCTGCACAAATGGCCGCCAAGCAGTACACGGAGGACATTGAAGCCGTACTCAACAGGATGGTGGAGGCAGGAGCTGTCAGCGCTCGGGCACGGGACTCGGTCATAGCTGTTATCAACTCGGCCCGAAGCGGAAGCAGTCAGGAGCAGGCCGCATGGCTAGGAGACATCCGTAAGGAATGGGTTGACAGACTGAGCGTCATCAACAAGCAGACAGAATCTCTGATGGATTTGCCCGCCCCTGAGCCGGCACAGTACTGGACGTCAATGCTGCCGCGTACTCTTCCGGCAAGACCTGATATCGGTGATAAAGGAGAGTGGAGCGTGAGCAGGCCGCTGACCGTCTACGAGATACTGGAGCGCGACCGGCAGCTGATACTCACCCGGATGATACAGGAGGACCCGACTCCCGAGTTTCTGAAAGACATTCAGGACAACCATCCCCTATGGGGGGCAATACTGATGAATCTTCTCGGTCTGCTCAACATCGGAGGCCCCTTTGGCAATATGGACATGCTGGTGACACCGGTCAGTGTAGGCGGACGCCCTATGTTCGATGACATGATCTTTCTGGATCCCAATTTCGACCCGAGGGTATATCAGCCGTCCCTGCCGGTGCCGCAGTACGATCCGCAGGATCCGAGCCAGCCGTACAAAGCCTCCATACGCAAGAATGGGACCTCCTCTGAAAAAGGAGGCAATGCATCCGGCCCGCCTCCAGTGCAGCAGTCAAAGTATGTAATCCCATAGGAAAAACAAATTGTGGCACGCTGTTTGCATATTCTCATAGTGATAGTTTTTTCATAGGTTAAGTTTAGGTTAATAAGGAAAAAGCCCTGCGGTTCTGTGTCGCGGGGCTTTTTTCTTATTACTGCATCACCTGCATGACAATGACATGTACACAGCAGCCGCGCAAAGCACAGCCGCTGTCTCGGTACGCAGACGGGAAGGGCCGAGAGACAAGGGCGTGAATCCGGCATCCAGGGCGGCGGCAATCTCTTCCGAGGAGAAATCGCCCTCCGGACCTATAAGGAACAGTGCCTGCGGCTGCCCGTCAACGCCCGAAGCATCCGACCTGACAGCGTCAAGAGCCTCTGCGAGGGATTTACGGGTATTGAGTCCGAAGGCGATGTCGCTGTCGCAGTAAGCGATGAATTTCCGACCGGCAAAATCTGGAATTTCCGCCATCATGTCCTTGAATGAAGTCAGTCCGTCCAGTTGCGGTACAACTCCTTTAAGCGACTGCTTTGCGGCCGACACGACAATCCTCTGCCCCCTGTCGCGGTTGAACACCCTGCGTTCGGAATGAGCACACAACAAAGGAGTTATCCTGTCCACACCCATCTCCACTGCCTTCTCGGTAAACCACTCGAAACGGTCAATATTCTTCGTGGGCGCCACAGCCATCCACAGCCGATACGGATGCATGCCGAAGCCTCCTTCCACCGACAGCACCTGAGCGACGGCCTCGCGAGGATCGGCCTCCACAAGGGAACAGCGGTACAGATTACCGTCTCCGCCGCTTACGAAGACCTCATCCCCCACCCTGTGCCTCAGCACCTTGACACAATGCGCCGATTCCTCGGGAGACAAGCGGACGCGCCCGTCGCTGATATCATTTGAATAAAATACTTCCATAGGCGCAAAGATACTTTTATTTTTCCTAACTTGGCGGCCTTAACGACATAGAGTCATGAACCGGACATCATCGCCATCCAACACCCGTCCCGTATCTGTAATGGGCATCGTCAATCTGACGGACAATTCTTATTTCGCATCATCCCGCTGCCTCGGACCATCAGGAGAGGTGGACATGCACAGGGCTCTCGACAGGGTAAGGCAGATGCTGGAGGAGGGAGCTGACATCATGGACATCGGCGCATGCTCCACCCGCCCCGGCTCGCAGGCCGTCGGAGCCGAGGAAGAGTGGCGCAGACTCGGCCCGTTTCTACAGGAAGTCCGGAAAAATTTCGGGGAAATACGCATATCCGTCGACACCTACTGGGCATCGGTGGTGGAAAAGACATTTGACACCGTCGGTCCGTTTCTGGTCAATGACATCTCGGCCGGAGAAGATGATCCGGCAATGCTGCCGACCGTCGGAAGACTCGGCCTGGACTACGTGGCGATGCACAAGCGCGGCAATCCGCAGACCATGCAGTCTCTCTGCCAGTATGAGGATGTGGTGGAAGAAGTACTGGAATATTTCAGAAAATTCGGGGAAAGAGCGGAACAATACGGCATCCGCAACTGGATTCTTGATCCCGGTTTCGGCTTTGCCAAGACCGTAGAGCAGAATTACCGTCTGCTCGCCAACTTGGACCGGTTCGTCGCCATGGGGCGGCCAGTACTCGTAGGCGTATCCCGTAAAAGCATGATCTACCGCCTGCTCGACATCACGCCCGAGGAGGCCCTGCCTCAGACACAAGTACTGCACTTTGCCGCGCTGGAACGAGGTGCGTCCATACTCCGCGTCCACGACGTGGCCGAAGCAGTCCGCACCGTCCGCATCCTGCAAGCCATATCCGCAGTCAGCAAATAAGCGTAAGACATATTCCCTGAAAAAGACCAGGCCCTCCCACCGCAAAGCGGCGGGCCCCTCCCTCTAGTGCCGAGGGCGGCAAGTCTTTTTCAGGGAATATGTCTTACGCTGGCACGGCCTGCAGCAGGACGGAGGCCCAGACGGCGATGCCCTCCTCACGGCCGGTGAAGCCTAGGTGTTCAGTAGTTGTGGCCTTGACCGATACCTGAGACACATCCACGCCGAGGACATCCGCCATAGTCTGACGCATCTGAGCGATATACGGAGCCAGCTTGGGCTTCTGGGCCGCGATGGTGATGTCGGCATTGGCCACCGAGTAACCCTGTGCAGCTATCATGTCATTGACCCTGCGCAGCAGTATCTTGCTGTCGATGCCCCTGAACTCGTCCGAGGTGTCCGGGAAATGCTTTCCGATGTCGCCGAGAGCCAACGCTCCGAGCATGGCGTCACAGAGGGCATGAATGGCCACATCCCCGTCCGAATGGGCGATACAGCCTTTCGTATGCGGAATCCTCACTCCGCCCAGCCACAGATCCAGACCCTCCCCGAGGGCATGCACGTCATATCCGTGCCCTATCCTGTATGGAATCCTGATCATATCTCTACTTTAACGATAACAATATGCAAATTTAGGGAAATTCTTCATTACCTTTGTAGCATTATGCACATAGGAGTGATATCAGATACACACTGCTGGTTCGATGACCCGCTCAGGAAGTTTCTTGAACCGGTGGACGAGATATGGCACGCGGGGGACTTCGGCAATGAGGAGACCCTGCTGCAGATAGCGGCGTTCAAACCGCTGAAAGGCGTCTACGGCAACTGCGACGGGACTCCGGTACGCTCCAGAGTCCCGTACACGCAGTTTTTCGAATGTGAGGACAAGAAAGTGCTGATGATGCACATAGGAGGCTATCCCGGCCGGTACGACTACAAGGCCTTCCAGCTTATCAACGCCCATCTGCCGGACATCTTCGTCTGCGGACATTCTCACATACTCAAGGTCATCTTCGACAAGAAATACAATATGCTCACCGTCAACCCGGGAGCCGCCGGTATCCAGGGATTCCACCAGGTCCGCACTGCTATCCGCTTCCACATCGACGACGGGAATATCCACGACATGGAAGTCGGCGAATGGCCCAGATTTGTCAATAATACAACCAACACAATATGAAACGTAACTTTATTCTCATCGCATCCGTCCTGATGTGCGCGTCCGCAGCGGCATCATGGGCACAGCAGACCCCGGTGACCGAGGCCAACTACGATATGGCCGAGCGTTTCTCACCGAACAAGGTCAACCGCATGGTCTTCTCGCAGACCGTCAACCCGTCATGGTTTCCCAACTCCGACAAGTTCTGGTACAAATGGGAGACTCCCGAAGGAGCCGGTTACTGGATCGTGGACCCCGCTGCCAAGAGCAAGAAGGCCGTATTTGACCTTGACAGGCTCGCCATGGAGCTCACTGAAATTATACACGACCCGTTTGACGCACAGCATATACCGTTCATGGACCTGAAACTGAAAGACGACAACACCTTTACTTTCAGCATCAAGTCCACGATAGACGAGCCCGACACCACCTCCGACGGCAAGCCTCAGATGAAGAAAAAAGTCTTCCGCTTCGAATACGACATAGACTCCAGGGAACTTACTGACGTAACGGACATGGAGGAAGAAAAAGAATTCCCCGAATGGGCCAATATATCTCCCGACAGCAGCTATGCAGTATATGCCAAGGGATACAACCTCTACTGGACGGACATGGAGAATCTCCGCAAACTGATGGAGGACGAGAAAGACTCCACCGTGATTGAATACGCCCTTACCACCGACGGCACGAAAGATGTCGCCTACGGCGGCAACGATTACTCAGGAGTCGAGGACAGGGACACATGCAGCAGATACTATGTCATGCTCCAGTGGTCTCCGGACTCCAGACGTTTCCTGCACCAGAAATACGACATGTCCGGCATCGGCGAGATGTGGGTGATCAACTCCACCGCCGATCCCCGTCCGGAACTCCAGACCTACAAATACCAGATGCCCGGAGAGCCCGGTCCCAAGAGCTACCTGATGCTGTTCGACATGAAGAGCAAGACTTCCAGGACTCTGGACGTATGGGCCTTCAAGGACCAGACAGTCATGATCAGCACCAAGCCCTGGACCAACAAGGACTTCTACGGCGACTACCTTGTATCCGAATGGCTCGGAGATGACAATTCGTTCTACTTCACCCGTGTCAGCCGCGATGAGCACAGAGTGGACATCTGCCGTTACTGGCTGGACACCGATTCCGTGCAGGTACTGATAGAGGAGCGTCTGAACACCTACATCGACGTATGTGACTTCGAGCTGGTGGAGAACACCGGCGAGATCGTCATGCGCTCAGAGCGCAACGGCTGGGCCCAGCTCTACCTGCATGACAAGGACGGCAAGCTGATACGCCCGCTGACCGACGGAGCCTACCATGTATCCACCATCGAAGGCGTGGATGAGAAGACCGGCAAGGTATTCTTCACCGCCACCGGATATGACAGGGAGGAGAATCCCTACTACAACCACCTCTTCAGCGCAGACCTGAACGGCAAGGGTGTAAGGATGCTCAACCCCGGCAACATGGACAACCGCAGCCACATGCCTGACGACTACAGGTACTTCGTCAACAATGCCTCCAGAGTGGACACCGCTCCTGCCAACGCCCTCTACAATGCAGCCGGCAAGAAAATCATGGATCTGGAGACCTGTGATCTCAGCCAGCTGTTCATGGCCGGTTACAAGTTCCCCGAGATATTCAAGGCCAAAGCCGCCGACGGCATCACCGACCTCTGGGGTGTCATCTACAAGCCTTTCGACTTTGACTCCACCAAGCTCTACCCCATCATAGAATACGTCTATCCCGGACCGCAGGTAGAGTCCACCGAATATTTCTGGACATCGAGGATGAACCGCATCGACCGTCTGGCCCAGCTGGGCTTCATAGTCGTGACCGTAGGCCACAGGGGAGGGCATCCCGACCGCTCGAAATGGTATCACAACTTCGGTTACGGTGACATGCGCGACTATCCCATGGCCGACCACAAATACGTCCTTCAGCAACTGGCGGCACAGCGCAGATACATGGACATCAACAAGGTCGGAATACACGGCCACTCCGGCGGCGGATTCATGTCCACGGCAGCCATCCTCACCTACCCCGACTTCTATAAGGCGGCTGTATCCTGCGCCGGCAACCACGACAACAGCATCTACAACCGCTGGTGGAGCGAGACTCATCACGGTGTCAAGGAAGTCGTATCCGAAAAGGGCGACACCACATTCAATTACAGCATCGAGGCCAACCAGGACTTCGTCAAGAACCTCAAGGGCCATCTGCTGCTGGTTCACGGCGACATGGACGACAATGTACACCCGGCCAACACCATCCGCGTAGTGGATGCCCTCATCCGGGCCAACAAGCGCTTCGAGATGCTCTATCTGCCCGGGCAGCGTCACGGCTTCGGAAACATGGACGAATACTTCTTCTGGAAGATGGCCGACTTCTTCAGCCGCTGGCTCATAGGCGACTGTGAGGACAGTGTGGACATCAGGCAGATGAACAACAATTAACATTCGCACTGAATGAAATCCATCCTCGGAATAGGCAATGCCCTGACCGACATACTGGCGGTGCTCCCTGACGACAGCCTGCTCAGGGAGTTCCACCTGCCGGTAGGCAGTATGCAGCATGTAGACAAAGAGACCGGCAACAAGATCTGGCAGGTGTTGAAGACAATAGGTGCCCAGTATGTCGCCGGAGGCGCGGCCGGGAACACCATTACAGGTACGGCCGTGTTCGGAATGCCCTCAGGCTTCATCGGCAAGGTCGGCAATGACGAGATAGGAGCCCTGTACCGTTCGGATCAGGAGCGCAACGGCATCAAGTCCAACCTGCTTATCGGGAAAGAGGACTCGGGAAGAGCATCTGTGTTCATCACCCCGCCAAACGCCGAAAGGACATTCGCGACTTACTTGGGAGCGGCTCTGGAGCTGTGTCCAGAAGACCTGAAACCGGAGTATTTCCAAGGATACGACTACTTCTTCATCGAAGGATATCTGGTACAGAACCAGCAGCTTCTGAGACAGGCCGTGAAACTGGCAAAGGATGCCGGCTGCTACATCGCCATCGATATGGCCTCCTACAATGTTGTGGAGTCCAACGACACCTTCCTGCACGATATCGTGGAGCAGTACGTGGACATAGTCTTCGCCAACGAGACCGAGGCAGAGACGTTTACCCGTCACTGCCCCCGCGAGGCGGTGGAGATCATCGCCGGCATGTGCGATATCGCTGTCGTAAAGATAGGCGCAAAAGGCTCCTACATCAAGAGCGGAGAGGAGTTCCATCATGTAGAGGCATGTCCGGCTGATGTCAGGGACGCCACCGGAGCCGGGGATCTCTATGCCGCCGGATTCCTCTATGCCCACGCCCTGGGAATGCCTCTGGACGTATGCGGCAAAGTAGGCTCCATCACGGCAGGCAAAGTAGTGGAGGTCATAGGACCAAAGATAGACATTCCCCGCTGGAAAGCAGCGAAAAAAGATATCCGGACCCTTATCGCGGAGAATATCTGATTACAGTTCAAGCATTTTCCTGACCGGGACTCCGGCCTTCCCAGCTGTCCCGGACTCCACAGTAACCACTTTACGGTCACTCTGATGCAGAAGTGTCTCGAAGAGACTCAGCAGAGTGACTTTTTTCATATCCTCACAGACAAGGCCGTCCGAGAGCGGAATGAGTTCCTTTCCAGGTGCCTCCCGCCGCAGACGGTGCATGACGCCCAGTTCAGTGGCAATGACGAACTGCCTGCAGTCCGACTCCTTTACATGGCGGATGATACCCGAAGTCGAATAGAAGAAACAACGTGGATTGCCCGTAATCTTCGGGTCCGAGGAGCAGGCGGCTTCCGGATGGATAAGTATCTCCGCTTCCGGATAAAGTCTCAGAGCCTCCTCCACCACCTTGGAGGTAATGCGGTCATGGACATGGCAGCAGCCCTTCCAGAGTTCCATCTTCAATCCGGCTGTAGAATTGATATAGCCGCCCAGATTGCGGTCAGGGGCAAAAAGCACCGGCCTGTCCTGAGCGGAGGCAGCCACGGTCCGGGCCACTTTTACCGCATTGGCCGAGGTGCAGCAGATATCGGTGTGCGCCTTGGTATCGGCGGTGGTGTTGACATACGATATCACCACCCCGTCCTTATGATGCCTTCTCCACGCCTCAAGATCCTTTCCCGTAATGCCGTCAGCCAGCGAGCACCCGGCATCGGGCACCGGCAGCAGCACCTTCTTGCCCGGCGCGAGCACAGCCGCTGTCTCAGCCATGAACCTTACGCCGCAGAACACTATCATGTCCGCATCCGACGCAGCGGCCTTACGGGACAGTTCCAGAGAGTCACCCACAAAGTCCGCCACGTCCTGAACCTCAGCCGGCACATAGTAATGAGCCAGCACTATGGCATTGTGTTTCTTTTTAAGCTCATTTACAGCCTTTACCAGATATTCCGGAGTCAGCTGTATATTCATACTGATATCCAAGGCCTTGACCGTATGAGTCAAAGCACCGACGCTGATAAAGTCCACTCCAGTCTGTGCCACTTCCTTCAATCGGGCCAAAGTCATATTGCCGGAAGCCTCAGTCTGCGCCCTGCCTCCGATAAGATTGACTGCATCGCGCATGGCCTCGGTGGACATATTGTCCAGCATGATGATGTCCGCCCTGGCATCCAGAGCCTCCTTCACCTCGTCCATATTGGTGGTCTCCACCTCAACCCTGATATCCGACGGCACTTTAGAGCGTACCTGAGCCACAGCCTGGGCTATCGAACCGGCCATCTTGATGTGGTTGTCCTTGATCATGACCATGTCGTACAGGCCCATGCGGTGATTGGTACCGCCGCCGTCGCGCACGGCCATCTTGTCAGTCACCCTCATACCGGGAGCTGTCTTGCGGGTATCCAGAAGCCTGGTATGAGTTCCTTTCAGCTCAGCCACATACCTGGCGGTCTCCGTAGCAATACCCGACATCCTCTGGAAGAAATTAAGAGCCGTCCTCTCCGCCTTCAGCAGCGCAGGATAACTGCCCTCCACACGGAGAATCACATCCCCCTTGCGCACACTGTCTCCGTCATGGAGCACAGGCTTGAAGACTATATCATTCTGGAACTTGCGGAAGACCTTCTCCACCACCGGAAGCCCTGATATCACCCCGTCCGCCTTGGCCGTCATAGTCGCCACTGCCGATGTCGATTCGGGGATGATTGAATCCGTAGTCACGTCCCCCGTTGCGATATCCTCGTCTATCGCAAGGTCTATTATCCTGTCCACCAGTTCTTCCCGGCGTTTCTGCTCATCTGTCATATCCTGTTGTTACCTTAGATTTGTTAAAATTGTCACAAATATAGAAAGATTTTAGGCTATCTTTACCATCGTTTTAAAATATCATTCACTATGAAAAAGTATCTAGCAGAAATGGTCGGGACAATGGTTCTCGTCCTTATGGGCTGCGGAAGCGCTGTTTTCGCAGGCAGTATCGCAGGCACTGTCGGTGCCGGTGTCGGAACATTAGGAGTCGCTCTGGCCTTCGGTCTTGCAGTCGTGGCCATGGCCTACACTATCGGAGGTATCTCCGGATGCCACATCAATCCGGCCATCACACTTGGAGTAACACTCTCGGGACGCATGCCGTTCAAAGAAGCCCTGATGTACATGCTGTTCCAGGTTATCGGAGCATTTATCGGTTCCGCCATTCTCTTCGCACTTGTGTCTACAGGCGCGCATGACGGTCCGACATTCACAGGATCCAACTCATTCGGAGACGGAGAGATGCTTCAGGCATTCATAGCCGAGACCGTATTCACCTTCATCTTCGTACTGGTCGTTCTCGGAGCCACCGATGAAAAACGCGGAGCAGGCAACCTGGCAGGTCTGGCCATCGGTCTGACACTTGTCCTCATTCACATCGTATGCATCCCCATTACCGGCACATCCGTCAATCCCGCCCGCAGCATCGCTCCGGCCGTATTTGACGGAGGCACGGCTTTATCCCAGCTCTGGCTCTTTATTGTCGCCCCTTTCCTCGGCGCCGCTCTGTCCGCCTTGGTATGGAAAGGACTGACAAAGGAAAAGTAACAGACTAGTCCTCGTTGACTTTTTTGGTAGTCAGTTTTTCCCCGATGCGCTGCACCGTGTGGACTGCGAACTCCTCCTTCAGGAGCGGATAGTCCTCACGGTAGTGGCCGCCGCGGCTCTCCCTGCGGAAGCGAGCCCCGGTCATTATCAGCCGGGCCACTGTCAGCAGCTTGCGGGATGCCTCGTCGTAGTACTCGTGCTTCTCCTCCCCCAGCTCACGCAGTTCCTTCTTCACCAGATTGAGACCCGTGGAGAGCAGCAGCTCCGAACGGATGATTCCGGAGCAGTTGTTCATCATGTGGGCAATCTGCCTTTTCAGCGCATAGTACCGCTCCGCCTGAGACTCATCCTTCCGGTACAGTTTTTCAAAATGAGGTACGGACTCCAACGGGCCGTACTCCACGGAAGCGTCAATGGCCCTGCGGCCGAAGACGAGACACTCAATCAAGGAATTTGACGCCAAGCGGTTGGCCCCCATGATACCGGTCGAGGCTATCTCCCCGCACACATACAGTCTCCGGATATCCGAACGGCCGTACAGGTCCGAGGCCACTCCTCCCACGGTATAATGAGCGGCCGGCGCAATAGGAATCCAGTCGGTCAGGTCATAGCCGTATTCGGCGCATCTGGCCAGAATATTGGGGAAACGGCTGCGGATCTTGTCCGGATTGAGATGCTTCAGGGACAGCACCACGTATGGTCTGTCATCCAAGGCCATCTGCTTGAAAATAGAGCGGGCGACGATATCCCTCGGGGCCAGCTCCGCCAGCTCGTGTACCGGCAGCATGAACCGCCTGCCGGCCTTGTCCAGCAGATACGCCCCCTCTCCGCGCACCGCCTCGCTGATGAGAAATGCCTTGGGGCTGTTCTCGATATAGAGAGACGTCGGGTGGAACTGGATGAACTCCATGTCGATGATACGGCATCCTGCCTTGTACGCCATGGCGATACCGTCTCCGATGGTGGTTTCCGGATTGGTCGTGCGGGTGTATATGGCGGATGTGCCGCCGGAAGTCAGAAACGTATGCTCGGCATAGATAAGCTCCTCACTGCCTTTCTCCTCGTCCCAGCAGCGCACTCCGTAGCACACTCCGCCGGATATGAGAAAGTCTATCACGGACATGTTCTCACGGACAGTGATATTCGGGTCGGACTGCACCTTGGATATGAGGAACTCCGTGATATACCGGCCCGTGGAGTCTCCGCCAGCATGGAGTATGCGCTTCCGGTGGTGGCCTCCTTCCAGGCCGAGAGAGAGCTTGCCGTTCTCGGTGTCGAACTTCATGCCCTCGCCGATTATCTCCTTGATGCGCTGCGGGCCCTCCTGCACCAGCACCTCCACCGCCTTGTTCTCGCACAGGCCGCGGCCGGCTATCACCGTATCGGTAAAATGTATCTCAGGATTGTCCTCTATGTCCGTCACTGCGGCTATGCCGCCCTGGGCATTGTACGAGTTGCTGTCCCGCAAAGCCTTCTTCGTGACCACCAGTACCGGGCCCAAAGCCGATGCCTTATGAGCGACATACAGCCCGGCCAGTCCGCTGCCTATGACCAAATATTTCCACATCTGACAAGAATTTACGTATTAATCAAAATGTTACTGCGCGGGAGCCGCCGGGCTGCTCCTTGATATGCACTTTAAGGGTGTCTTCGGGAAGGATGTCCTCTATCTTCTCCGGCCACTCCATAAGGCATATGCCGTCACTGTCAATATACTCCTCATAGCCGATGTCCAGTACCTCCTGAAGCCTCTCTATCCTGTAAAAATCAAAATGGTACACAACCTGCCCATCCGCAGAGCGGTATTCGTTTACAATGGTGAATGTAGGACTGGCCACCTCGTCCCCTACTCCAAGTACACGGCAGATTGCTGATATAAAAGTCGTCTTGCCGGCTCCCATCGAACCGTAAAAAGCATATATCCTGACTCCTTCGGTCTGTTTCAGAAACTCCCGGGCCGCCCTGTCCAGATCATCAACACCATCGATTATTATCTTTCCCATAACGTCAGCATCAATAATGTACAAAGTTATGGATTTTTTCTTAATCAGATGTATGGACTTGAAAACTGCTTTTCAATTGCCCGATAATCTGCTTTCCGTCAATGTTCCGCAAACCGGCCGATTTAAAAAAATCCTGGCCGGGAAGCTTCCCCATTATTTTATCACAGAATTGTGACACATCCTCTTTTAATGTCTGCGGCACATCCTCAAACCTGTCGGAATGGGGGTTATGCGTATATCTTCAGGAAAGTCCAACAGTCCTATATTACGCGAAAAAAGCTCTATCTGATATGGAAACTCCATATTTGCCGGTTTCATAAACCGATAATACTCATGCCGGCGCTGATTGCCTTGACTCGTTCCAATATTGCGTCGCTCATATCCTGCGGCTTTCACCAGTTCCCAAAACCGGGCGACAAATTCATGTGAAAGCGCTTCAACAATCAGAATAATGTCGATGTCTTTAGTTGCTCTCGGAATCTGTGCATACAACTCCTCGTGAATTTCACATGCAGTACCGCCTATTACGACATAACAATCCTCAAATCCTTCAAAGAACTTCTTGAATTTCTCAATACCTTTTACCATTTCATGCCGTTTATAAGATTATCCAATTCTATTTGAATGCGATCATCTTCGTTGTTTTTTAGTGACAAATACAATGACAGCCTGTCAACGGTTCCAGTACGGCTCAATAGCCTCGGATCATATTTCCAGACCTCAATACTGAATGTACCATATTCCTTGTCCAAGGGAATATCCGATCGTTGTATATCAGTTTTGCACAAAGCATACATGTCCATATCATCCTCATTGATCATTGTATATTCCGACAGGGCATTTATGCCGCATTTAAGACTCTCATCGGGAATAGAGTCGGAAAATAATGTTTTTTCAACCGGAGAGACAAATAAGGGCGAAGCCTTCTCCCAAAGTTCCTTTCCGAAGTAACACAATCTTACCTCTTTTGTCTTTCCTCCTTCAAGCGAGACCAGACCGCTTTTGCTCAACCAACGTAAAGAACGATTGACGGTTGAATATGAAACTTGAAAGATTTTCATCAGAGCCTTTGCCCCGCACCCGTCGATGGAAGCCACCTCCAGATGGTAAAGCAGCAGGCATTGTGCTATGGGAGGTATGACTTCCTTTATATCCGTCCCTTTGGTTCTTGCTTTTTTAAGGTCAATCAAAAGCGATGGGATGAACATCTGCTTCCTCGGAATGATAAAATTCAATCTCTGCGCTGTCAATCTTCCTATATTGTAAGATGCTATGTTGTCTGCCACAAGTATAACCGGGCTTCCGCATCTGCTTTCTATCAGATTAAATATCCGTTTCAACAAAGCCGGAGACATAGCATTTCCGTCATGAGTTAAGGCAAATATAACGGTACGATCGAATAATCCACCTTTGTAAAGTTTGAAATTCCGGACCACTGCAATAGGCATCGTATCCGATAGCCGTTTCTCTAACGGAGAAAGAGAAACCCTTTCATTCAATACAGAATAAATATAGGCTGCTGTCTCTTTTATACAATCATTATTTTTGCACATAATCTCAATGCTTTGATTATATGCAAAAATAATGATTGTATTTTGAAATACAAAAGGATGAACACTTTTACTGCTTTGATTTAACATCTGCTCTTACATTAATTATCGGGAAAGCGGTACTGGGCAGCTTCCGAGATGTGCTCCGGCCTGATCTCTTCCGAGCCGGACATATCTGCGATAGTACGCGCTACTTTCAGGATACGGACATAGCCTCTGGCCGAGAGACGGTAACTGTCCATCAGCCGTTGCAGAAGCCGTGCCGCATCATCTCCGACCTTACAGAAACGCTGGAGATGAGACGGAAGCATCTGCGCGTTGGTGAATATGCCCTCACCGGCAAACCGACGCGCCTGCACTTCCCTGACGGCTGCAACCCTCTCGGCCACCGCCCTGCTGCTCTCCTCCGAAGGAGCCATGGACATGGAGCGGCTGTCCACTGCCTTCACATTGATATTGAGGTCCATTCTGTCCAGAAACGGGCCGGAGAGCCTGGAACGGTAACGGTGAATCATCGCCGGAGCACAGGTACACCTGCCGTCATCCTCTCCGGCATAGCCGCACGGACATGGGTTCATCGAGGCCACCAGCATGAACGAGGCCGGAAAATCCACCTTGTACCTGGCCCTCGACACCGTAATATGCCTGTCCTCCAGAGGCTGACGCAACACCTCCAACGTTCCCGGAGCAAACTGGGCAACCTCGTCCAGATACAGGACACCATTGTGAGCCAGCGAAATCTCACCAGGGACAGCCCTGCTGCCGCCTCCGACCATCGCCACCATACTGGCCGTATGATGCGGGGCTCGGAAAGGCCGGCGGGTAAGCAGTCCCGTACTCTCATCCAGCAGTCCCGCCACCGAATACACCATACTGGTCTCAATAGCCTCTCCAAGGCTCATAGGAGGCAGGATAGATGCCATACACTTGGACAACATGCTCTTGCCGGAGCCGGGCGGACCATAAAGCAGTACGTTGTGTCCGCCCGAAGCCGCTATCTCCAGACCGCGTTTGGCAAAATACTGCCCGGCAACCTCCGAGAAATCAAACAGCGGTTCCTCCACAGAAGGGCTGTACTGTCCTTTAGGCACTTCAAATACCGAGGCTTCTTCCTGCTCTCCCAACACGACGGCCATCTCCTGCAGGTCTGACACCCCGTACACCTTTATGTTCTCGGCCCAGGAGGCTTCGGCCGCCGACTCACGCGGCAGCACCAGTGCGCGAAAACCCATCTCCGCAGCCTTTACCGCCACCGGCAGGGCTCCGCGTATCTTCCTAAGCCGGCCGTCCAATGCCAGTTCCCCCATTATCAGGAACTTGTCCGGATTCGGGAAGAACATCTGTCCTGAGGCCGTCAGCATCGCCACAGCTATCGCCGCGTCATAGCCCGAGCCTTCTTTCTTGATATCGGCAGGAGCCATATTGACCACCGTTTTCCGCCCCGGTATGGAGAACCCGTTGCGCTGCATGGCCGTCGTGACCCGAAGCAAGGACTCCCGCACCGCATTGTCCGGCAAGCCGACCAGAAAAACACCCACACCGGGACTGATGGACACTTCCACCGTCACTCTAACGACATCCAGACCGATGCATGTCGCGCTGAATGTCCTGCACAAAGAACCGCTGTCACTCATATCTGAACAATTTACCGTGGCAAGATAATCCGGGCATTTGTTTCCGGCAACAGACAGTCAGCAGATATTTTACAGACAAGGCATTAATAAAGAAACTTTTTATGTTTTTAAAAATTCTCCGGCCACTTTAACGATATTATCCGTACCTTTGAGGACATGATAAGGCATTTCCTATACGAGACCGGACGGTATCTGATGTTCCTCAGGCTGGTGTTCAAGCGACCGGAAAAGTGGCGGTTGTCCGTCAGGCAGTTCTTCATTGAGGCCGAGAAACTGGTCATCAACTCCATACCGCTCATCGCCCTGATATCCGTATTTATCGGTGCCGTTCTGGTCATCCAGACCGCCAACAACATGACTTCCCCCTTCCTGCCGAAGATGTACATCGGATACATGACCCGTGAGTCACTTGTCCTGGAGTTCTGCTCCACCATGGTGTGTCTCATCCTGGCCGGCAAGATAGGCTCCAACATCTCCTCCGAGATAGGGACCATGCGGATTACCGAGCAGATAGACGCGATGGAGATGATGGGCATCAACTCCGCCAACTTCCTGGTCCTGCCCAAGATCACATCCACCACCCTCCTCAACCCGCTGCTTACGCTCATGAGCATAGCGATGGGGCTGCTGGGCGGCTGGCTGACCATATACCTGACCGGCATGATCAAGGTCCAGGACTACATCACCGGCATCCGTTTCGCGTTCAACGGCTACTATATCACATACAGTCTGATAAAGACGGCTGTGTTCAGTTTCATCATAAGCTCCATATCAGCGTATTACGGATACTACGCCAAAGGAGGCTCCCTTGGCGTAGGAAAGTCATCCACCACGGCAATAGTGGCAGCCAGTGCCCTGATCCTCATCTCCAACCTCATCCTGACCAGAATCATGCTGTAATGATAACCGTACACCATCTGACAAAATACTTTGACGGCAGAGCGGCCATAAGCGACATCTCCACTCAGTACCGTCCGGGAGAATGTTCCCTGGTGATAGGAGCCAGCGGCTCGGGAAAGACCGTACTTCTGAAGTCCATAATCGGACTGCTGGAGCCCGACGAGGGAGAGGTTCTGTTCGGAGACGTAGTCTTCAACAAGCTGCCGCTGAAGGAGAAGAAAGCCACAAGGAGCCAGATCGGAATGCTGTTCCAGGGCAGTGCCCTGTTCGACTTCGCCACCGCCCAGGAAAATGTAATGTTCCCCCTGAACTTCTTCTCCGACATGAGCCGGTCCGAGAAGCTGGACAGAGTCAATTTCTGCCTCAGAAGAGTCGGTCTGGAAAACGTCAATGACAAATATCCCTCCGAACTCTCGGGCGGAATGCAGAAAAGGGTCGGCATCGCCAGGGCCATCGCACTCAATCCCAAATATCTCTTCTGCGACGAGCCCAACTCAGGCCTGGATCCACAGACATCTGTGATGATAGACAGGCTGATACAGGAAATCACCAGGGAGTACGGCATCACGACTATCATCAACACCCACGACATGAACTCCGTAATGGAGATCGGAGACAAGGTGCTGTTCATCTACAAAGGCAGAAAACTATGGGAGGGCTCCAACAAGGACATCCTCCTGTCCGACAACAAGGAGCTGGAGGAGTTCATCTTCGCATCCAGAATGGCCAAGGAGCTCAAGCTCAGATATGGAAACGGAAGCCCAGCTCAAGATTGAACTGCAGGGGCTGCTCCGTCCTGACCGAATAAGGCTGATCGCAGTCAAAGAAATAAGTCAGACGCGGATCCACGTATATACCCATGAAATCCCAGATACGGTATTCCAAGCCTATGCCCACATTGGCCGACCACTGAACTCCGACCGGATCCAGACTCTTGCGGTACCGTATCCCATACAGATCCGTTATATCATAATCTACCCTGACAGCCCTCTCCACCATACATCCGGCATTGGCATAGAATGTAAGCCGCTTGCCTGAAAGAATATTGACATAGAAATTGAGCGGCACACCGATATAATGGATGGACTGTTCCACATCGCCCTCATATGTCCTGTCTACAAGAGCATCATACTGACTGTTCAGGAATGTATAGTTGACACCCAGGCCCACTCCAAGCCTGTCATTGAGGAATGAGTATTTGAGCTCAAGACCCACGGATACCGGGAAATAATGTCTTGGTTCAGAAACCGGCAGCATACCCACAGATGATGAAGCCGTACTGCCTCCGAGGGTATAGCTGGGCTGAGAGAAATCCACATTGCCGGTGGCATCGGTAGGTGAGAGATGTCCGCTTGCGGCTATAGAGAATGAAGGTTTCTTTCTGTCCGCAGCCACATCCATATCTCCGGCCATGGCTATATATTCAGTCTGCACTCTCTTGTCGTAGATTGACGGAAGAGACGGCTTGCTTTTCTCAATATTCTTCCGCACCTCCAGAGCGACAGTTCCTATCCTTTCATCGGACTGAGAAGACTTCAGGGGCACTGCGGCCGCCGGACGGCTAACTACAGACATCACAGGCCTGTCCTGCGCCGAGACCCTGCCTTTGACTGCCCGTACCGGTGTCAAAGTCGGAATCCGCTCCTGCACATAGCCGTCCTCTCCGTTGACATCATCCTGTCCTACCACTGCAAGCACATCCTGCTGCGGCATCGGATCCGAAGGATAGAACAAAGCCGTTACAAAAAATCCTGCCACAACAGCTGCCGCTGCCGCATAGGACACAGCTCTTCTCCATATCACCATCCTGCGCCTACGGTCAAGACCGGACTCGATTCTATCCCAAAGTTCCGGGGCCGGAGCCTCTGAATAAGAATCCGCCAGTTCTTTAATCTTCCTATCGAATATCTCGTCTTTCATCTGTTTTTCCTCCATTCCTGCAGTTTCTCCTGCAACCATGTCCGGGCCCTGCTGAGCTGAGATCTCGAGGTGCCTTCGGATATGCCCAGTCTCTCGGCTATCTCCGGATGCGAGTACCCCTCGATCACGCTCATATTGAAGACCGCCTTGAAACCGTCCGGCATTCCCGAGATGATCCTCACGATGTCCCTGCCGCTTATTCCGGCCAGAATATCATCGTCGCTCATCACCTTTCTTGCCGCATCATCCACATCAGCCGCATCCTTGAGCACGTCTCCTTTCCTCAATTTCATCAGTGCGGTAGTCACAAACACCTTCCGCATCCATCCCTCCAGAGAGCCCAGCGCATTGAATGAGCCTATCTTGGTGAAGACCGTCATAAAGCCTTCCTGCAGCAGGTCCTCCGCCTCCCCCCTGTCCCTGGCATACCTCATACAAACAGAAAACATACGGGAGGAGTACCTCTCGTATAAAGCCCGCTGGGCCTTTCTGTCCTGTCTCTGGCATCCCAGGACAAGCTCTTCTTCACTTGCTCGGTCAAAACTGCCTGACGACATTTCTGTGTCTTCTTATTAGATGCAAAAATAAACGAAATTGCTGCATCTTCGGCTTGAATATTGTATATTTGTCTCGGTATAATAATTATTCAGCATGAAATTATACGCCACAATCATATTTCAGGTCATACTGCTGCTGTCATCCGGCATCGCCCCGGCACATGCTTCCGATAAGGATTCGGTCAGTGCGGCGGATTACTATATAGAAGGTGTACGCGAATACTGCGCAGGAAATTATGCCGAAGCCGGCAAGATGCTGTCCGAAAGCGTCAGGATCAATCCCGAAAACGACGCCGCATGGTACTACCTGGCCATGATCCGGCTCGGGGAAAACGACACAGACACGGCATTTGAGTATCTCGGCAAAGCCGCCAGTCTCTCTCCCGGGAACCAATGGTACAGGCTGACCACCGCCAGGCTGTACAGCGGCATAGGAGAGTCCGACCGCGCCATAGATGCCTACAGCGCATTGATTGAGGACTACCCGGACAAAAGCAGTTACTATTATGAGCTGACCGATCTTCTGATGCGGAACAACAGACTGGACGAGGCTCTGGAAATCCTGGACCGGATCGACCGGATGCGCGGATACTCGGAGATCACCGGCAATGCCCGGTACGAGATACTTATGGCGCAGAGCAAGTACGACGAGGCCCTGACTCAGGCTCTCAAGATGAATGAATATTCCCCGTCTCCCAGAACAGCCCTCATTCTCGGCGACCTCTACAAGACCAGATACGATGATTCCACCGCCCTGCATTATTACCAAGAGGCTGTATCCATGGAACCTGACTACACCCCGGCATACTTCGGAATGGCGGAGATATACCGGGTCAAACGGGATTTCATCAATTTCTTCAAAAACATCGATCCGTTTCTGGCAGACCCGCAGATCAGCCCTCTGATGAAAACCAGCTATATGGAGGAAATCATATTCCCCTCGGGGATGGTCCAGATATTCAGGCCTCAGGTAGACACCATGGTTGTAAGCACTCTGAATGCCCACCCTGCGGACACATCCGTTCTGACTATGGCCGGAATGTACTTCATCGCCATCGACAGCACCGACAGAGGGATGGACATCCTGCACCGCAACATGGAACTTCATCCTGATATAGAATCTGTCCGCATGACATATATGGGACAGCTCTACTATATGCAGGACTGGGATGCCCTGATTCCAGTAGCTGAAGAGACCCTGAGCCTGTTCCCGGACCACTTCACTCTCCGGGAACTCATAGCCATCGCCTATTGGCAGAAAGGAGACACCAGGTCAGCCATAGACATGTACCGCCAGATACTCAAAGCCGCACCGGACGACCATCCGGTTCTCCTCAACTGCTACGGATCGCTCGGCGACCTTTATCACGAGACAGGCGACCGACGCAAATCGTATTCATGCTACGAGAAAGGCCTTAAGATCGACGACAATTACAGCCCCATCCTCAACAACTACGCCTACTATCTCAGCGAGGAGGGCCGTCAGCTGAAAAAAGCCCTGGAGATGAGCCGGAAGACCGTACTCAACGAGCCGGAGAATCCGACCTATCTGGATACCTACGGATGGTTGCTCTACCTGACCGGAGACTATAAGGAAGCCCGGAAGTATCTGGAAAAAGCCAAGATATACGGAGGTGACTCAAGCGCCGTCATACTCGACCACTATGCGGAGACTCTGTTCGCACTGAAAGAATACAATCTGGCCTTCCTATACTGGGGCAATGCCGACAGGCTGGATCCGGATATGGGCCTGAGTGCTAAAATACAGGAGAGAAGGGAACAGATAAAGAAACAATGAAAAGACTGACGACCATATTGTTGCTTGTCCTTGCCGCAGTCCCTGTCCTCGCACAGGATGTCAGCCGGCAGAAAGAGCGCAAAAAGCAGATAGAGCAGGAAATCGCCCTTATCGACAAGCAGCTGGACGCCAACACCAGCAAGCGTAAGGAAAGCCTCAACACTCTTATCCTGACGAGACAGAAACTCAACGCCAGAAAAAAACTGATAACTCAGCTGGACAGCGACATAGCCGGCTACAACAAGGACATAGCCGGGACAAACGCCCAGATAGACCGTCTGAATGCCAGACTGGACACGCTCAGGAAATACCACGCGGACCTGGTGCTCGGAGCCTACAAGACCCGGGACAACAAGATATGGTTCATGTATCTTCTTTCCAGCAAGGACATCAATCAGGGTCTGCGCAGATGGTCCTACCTGAAGAACATCTCCTCCTCAATCCGCAGACAGGCCACGCAGATCAGGGACACCGAATATGAGCTGCGTATGGAAACGGCCCGGCTGGAAGGCCTTAAGGCGGAATCCGTAGCCGCCCGGACTGAAAGAGAGCGGGAAAGAGAGACACTGACGGCCGAGGAGAAGAAGATGAACAGCATGGTCGTCCAGTTGACAAAAAATGAGAAATCCCTGAAAAAGGAACTCAAGCAGAAACAGAAGGAAGTGGAGCGGCTCAACAAGGAGATAGAGAGAATCCTGGCCGAGGCTGTCAGGCAGCAGAATTCAGGAGAAGGGCCGAAAGTGGATTACGCCCTGTCGGCCAAATTCGGAGAGAACAAGGGCAGGCTGCCGTGGCCCGTGCAGAACGGAGTGGTCATTCAGAAATTCGGACAGACCTACCATCCGGTCTTCAAGAATCTCAAAATGCCGTACAACAACGGCATCAACATATCGTCTCCCGCCGGCAGCAACGCCACCGCTGTCTTTGACGGAGTGGTCAAGCAGGTGCTGGTAATGCCCGGCTACGACCAGTGCGTCCTTGTCCAGCACGGCGAATACTTCACATTCTACTGCAAGCTCAGGCAGGTATTTGTCAAGAGCGGAGACAAACTGAGCACCGGAGACCGCATCGGACAGATCAGCACCAACGAGGACGGCAACGCCGAGCTCCACTTCCAGCTCTGGAAGGGCACCGACAAGCAGAACCCCGAAACCTGGCTCCGATAACCGGTCTGTCAATACTCGAATGTACTGCCGCCGATGAACTCGCGCATGACTGAAGTCGGGGGAATGCAGTCTATCTCGTCTGGGGTCAGAGGGGTGATGTAGGAGAGGAACTTGCGAAGGCGCACACTTTCGGCGTAGGCCTCCGACAGAGGCGGGATGCGCTCGAGCAGCGGCTCGGCATAGTAGCGCAGCAGGGGCAGTTCGAAGAGCAGGGCGGAATTGAACATCACGTCGGCGTTCTCCTGGAAGGGGAAGATGTTCTTCTCCTCACCGGCACGGACACTCTTCCAGCGCAGGATGGTCTCCTCGGGAGTGATGCCCCGGGTAAAATTGTCCCTTACCATGCGGCGCAGCAGGCGGTTGTCGGCTGTGGAGATGTAGTTGTTCTCGTCCACTGACAGGGAGGTAAGGGCAGAGGCGAAGACGCGGAAGACTTTCTCACCGTCAATATGCTTTGTCAGCTCGGGATTGAGGGCGTGGATGCCTTCCATGATCAGTATGTCCCCCTCTTTCATCCTCATCCTGCGGCCGTCAAAATGCCGCTCACCCTTCACGAAATCGTATTTGGGCAGCTCCACCTCCTTCTCGTCAAAGAGGTCATTGAGCTGAGCCCCGAGGAAGGGCAGGTCCAGGGCGTAGATACTTTCGAAGTCGTATTCTCCGTTTGCATCCCTGGGCGTCTTCTCCCGATTGAGGAAGTAGTCGTCCATCGCTATTACGAGCGGATTGAGCCCCAGTACCTTACACTGCAACGCTATGCGCTTTGAGGTGGTCGTCTTGCCGCTGCTGGACGGGCCGGCTATGAGGACCAGCTTTACTTTGTCGCGCCTGTCATGGATCATGTCGGCAATCTTGACGTATTTCCTCTCGTGCAGGGACTCGGCTACGGCAATCAGTTCCCTGGCCTGGCCTTTCTTGACGGACTCGTTGACCGAGCCGATGCCGTGGGCTCCGAGGATGGAGCACCATTCAGAGTTTTCCTTGAACACCGCGCTGAGCTTGTCCTGGTATTTATAGGGAGATATTACCGACGGGTCGCTGGCCGATGGAGCCTGAAGACAGAATCCCTCACCATAGGGAATGAGGTCAAATACGTCGATCTGCCCCGTGCGCTCCAGCAGCGGGCCGTAGAAAGTGTCGGCATAGCCGTCCAGCAGGTATACCGAGACAAAGAATTTCTCCATGTCCGCTACGAGAGCGGCTTTCTCACTGCGCCCGTTCCTGCGGAACAGGGCGGCGGCCTCGTCATTGGTCATCTTGGTCTTTTCGAACGGCAGGTCGGCCCGGATAAGCTCTTCCATCCGTTTTCTCAATGTCCCGACCTTGTCGGCTCCTGCCGGTTCCGTAACGAAAGCATCATTACCTACTGGCCTGCGCAGTTCGCCATAAAGGCCGTTGGGCAGGGTATAGTCCAGAAACAGCTGCAGGTCGGGGAACATGTCCACGGCAGCTTTCTGCAGCACGAATGACAGGGATCTGGAATAGGTCCTGCGTCCGTCCGGATGAGTGCAGTCCAGAAACTTTATGGTGTGCGGAGTGTATATAGGAAAGGTCAGTTCCTTCAGCATATTGTCCACCAGTGCGGCCACTACCGGATATCCGCATCCGGTGTCTATTTTCCGGGAAAGTTCACCTACGGTCATCCCGGGTTCGCAGTCATAAAAGCCCTGCAGGCTGTCGCAGTATACCGTAATCATATCTTTCATTTACCATAAAATTACTTTGCCGGCCATTCCCAGGTCCAGAACAGCCGTTGAAATACCAAGGGCTTTGAATACCCTGCTCATAGTTGGAATGGTTATGCTGTATCCATGCTCCAGGCGGGAGATCTGAGATTTTTTGACGCCTAGACGTTCTCCCAGTTCCTCTTGTGTGAGATGTTGCTCTAGACGGGCTTTTTTAATCGCCTCTCCTATACGGTAGGCATGCAGTGACTCATCCACGTCAGCTTCGAACTTATCTCTGGCAGGAGTCCCTTTCTTGCCGTAAAACCCGTCAAGTACATCCTCAAAGGGTGTAAGATTTACCTGTGTCATGACTTATCTCTGTTTATTGTTAAAATATTTTTTCCTTATTGCTTCTGCTTTTGCAATTTCCTTTAATGGAGTTTTCTGTGTTTTCTTTACTATCCCATGAGTAACTATCACCAGCGTCTCCTCATCTGAGTCCCAAAATGAAAACAGGCGGTATGAGATTCTTCTGTGTTCCGCGCGGAATTCCCATATTTCACTGTTCTGAAGTTTCTTGAAAGTTTCCGTATTCCGTTCACCCTTAGCTGCCCGACTGATATTGCCGTTCATCTTGTCCCGTGCCTGTGCAGGCATTGAACTGAGAAAATCCACCGCCTCATCTGTCAGCATGACTCTAAACACATATTCCATAACCGCATCTCTATTCCACGATGCGAATATAACAAAAGTTTCGCAAATATGAAACTATTTTTTAAGGTTCAAGAGGGGGCGGAGGTAGGGGCCGGTGACGGAGGCGGGGTCAGAGGTGACCTGTTCGGGAGTGCCCTGTGAGACGATACGGCCTCCGTCGCGGCCTCCAGCCGGACCCATGTCGAAAAGGTAGTCCACGGACTTGAGCACATCGAGGTTGTGCTCGATGATGATGACCGTATTGCCTCCCTCGGCCAGTCTCTGAAGCACGTCCAGCAGCACGGCGATGTCCTCCGAATGCAGTCCCGTGGTCGGCTCATCGAGGATGTACAGGGTGCGTCCTGTCTCCTGGCGCGAGAGCTCGGCGGCCAGCTTGACCCTCTGGTTCTCTCCGCCACTGAGAGTCAGCGAGGATTGGCCCAGACGGATGTAGCCCAGTCCCACGTCCTCAAGGGTCTTGAGCTTGCGGGCTATGGACGGCACGGGGGCGAAGAACTCCACGGCCTGGGAGATGGTCATCTCCAGCACGTCGTTGATGCTCTTTCCTTTGTATTTGACCGCAAGGACATCCGGGTTGAACCGCTTGCCGTGACACTCCTTGCAAGTGACCGTAACCGATGGCAGGAAGTTCATCTCTATGACCTCCACCCCGGCTCCCTTGCAGGCCTCGCAGCGACCGCCCTTGACGTTGAAGGAAAACTTGTTGGACTTGAATCCACGTATCTTTGCATCGGGAGTCTCGGCGAACAGGCTGCGTATGGGCGTGAGCACACCGGTGTAGGTGGCCGGGTTGGAGCGCGGGGAGCGTCCCACCGGAGACTGGTCTATCTCCACGAGTTTGTCTATGTTGTCCAGCCCTTCCAGAGAAGTGTAAGGCAGCACATTGTATTTGGAGCGGTAGAGCCTGTTGCTGATTACCGGCATGAGGGTGTCGTTGATAAGAGACGACTTGCCGCTGCCGCTGACTCCGCTTATGCCCACGATACAGCCCAGCGGTATGCGTATATCGACATCCTTCAGGTTGTTGCCCGAAGCTCCCTTCAGCTCTATGAACTTGCCGTTGCCGGGTCGGCGGTATGCCGGAACAGCTATCTGCCGCGAGCCTTTCAGATACTCGAAGGTGTATCCGCCCTCGCTTTCCCGGTCTATGACGGGAAGATTTTCCGGCAGTCTGTATGCCGGCTCCAGTTTGAGCTGAGGCGGTCCGGAGAACAGCACCTCTCCTCCTTTCTCTCCTGCGCCCGGTCCGATATCCACTATCCAGTCCGCGTTGCGCATCATCTCCTCGTCATGTTCCACGACCATGACCGTGTTGCCCTCGTCGCGCAGCCGTTTGAGGGAGTTGATAAGCTTTATGTTGTCGCTCTGGTGCAGGCCGATACTGGGCTCGTCCAGGATATACAGCACATTGACCAGCTTCGAGCCGATCTGGGTGGCCAGTCGGATGCGCTGGCTCTCGCCGCCGCTGAGCGACATAGTGCTGCGGCTCAGCGAGAGATAGGACAGACCGACATCCACCAGGAAACCTATCCGTTCCCGGAGTTCCTTGACGATATCAGCCGCCACCGCCTGCCCTCTCGGATCAAGCTTGTCCTTCAGACCGCCCACCCAGTCGTACAGTACGTTCACATCCATGTCGGAGACCTCGGTGATATCGAGACCGCCTATCTTGAAACACAGCGATTCTTTCCGAAGACGCTTGCCGTGACATTCAGGGCATACGGCATCGGTGGAGTATCTGCGGGCCATGGTATTGTCTTCATCCTCCCCGTCCCTGTCCAGCCTGGAGAGCAGTCCCGGGAAAGCCACCATCTCGGACAGCCCTCCGTGGGTGTCTACCCTTACGAGATCCTCCGAACCGTTGAGGATGATATTCACATTTTCCTCCGATATGTCCTTTATCGGCTCATACAGGGAGAATCCGTATTTGCGGGCCACCGCTTCCAGGATTGTGAATACGGCATTGTCGCGTTTCTTGCCCAGCGGAGCGATGCCTCCGTCGGCGATTGAGAGCGAGGAGTCCGGCACGATCTTGGCCATATCGACCTCCCGTATGGTACCGAGTCCATTGCATACGGGGCAGGCTCCGGCCGGGGAGTTGAATGAGAATGTATGGGGTGCAGGCTCGGGAAAGGATATGCCGCTGTCGGGGCAGATGAAGTGCTTGCTGAAATGACGTACCTCTCCTGTGTCGGGATCCAGAATCATCAGCGAGCCCTTGCCCTGAGTCAGGGCGGACATCACCGAGTTGCGTATGCGCTTTCCGTCCTCTTCCTTGGGCACGACCCGGTCTATCACCACCTCTATGAAATGTACCTTGTAGCGGTCCACTCCGGAGGCCATGTCCCCCAGCTGACGTATCTCCCCGTCTATCCGGACCGAGGAGAATCCCTTTTTCAGCAGGCTGTCGAAGAGTTCACGGTAGTGGCCTTTGCGGCCTTTTACAAGCGGGGCCAGGATGATGCACTTCCGCCCGTTGTATTCTTTCATGATGAGATCCACGATGCCGGAGTCGGTGTATCTGACCATCGGCTTGCCGGTTACGGGCGAATAGGCCGTGGAGGCCCTGGCGTAGAGCAGTCTGAGGAAATCCGAAATCTCGGTTATGGTGCCCACTGTGGAGCGGGGATTGCGGTTGGTGCTCTTCTGCTCAATGGCGATGGTGGGGCTGAGACCGTCGATGCTCTCCACCTCGGGCCGCTCCATCACACCGATGTAGTGCCGGGCGTAGGCGGACAGGGTGTCCATATAGCGCCGGCGGGCCTCGGCGTAGATGGTGTCGAAGGCCAGTGAGGACTTGCCGCTGCCGCTCAGGCCGGTGACCACTACGAGGGCATGCCGCGGTATCCTGAGCGATATTCCCTTGAGGTTGTGGACCGAGGCCTTGCAGATGTCTATGTACTCACTGTCCTGCATCGCGCTATGCGTTCTGAGTCTCCGCCGGAGTCTGCTGCCGGTCTATCTCCCTGGCTATGATGTCTTCCAGGAAGGGATTGGTCATCTTCTCGCGTCCGATATCGGTAGCGGGGCCGTGCCCTGGATATACTACGGTATCGGCGGGCAGGGGCAGCACCTTGGTCCGGATGCTCTCACTGAGTTTGTCAAAATCTCCGGCCGGCAGGTCCGTCCGGCCTATGCTGCCGCAGAACAAAGTGTCGCCTGTGAACACATAGCCGCCCTGCTCGTCATAAAGCAGGACTCCGCCTTCCGTATGGCCAGGTGACTCCAGCACTTTCAGCTGTATCGAGCCTACGTTGATGATGTCGCCGTCCTTCATGTCCCTAAGGTCCTCGGAGGGCTGTTCGAACTCATAGCCGAAATAGCTGCCGTATGAGCTTGCCCGTCTTATCTGGGGGATGTCGGCTGCGGCGATGTATGTGGGTATGTTCCACTTCGAGGCCACGAAGGCATTGCCCATCACGTGGTCGAAATGGCCGTGGGTCTGGAGTATCATCCGGGGATGCAGATGCTTCTCCTCAATAAACTTCACCAGTCTGTCCTTCTCCGACTGCTTGATGCAGCCCGGGTCTATTATAGCGCACTCGCCAGCCTCGTCGTAGAGCACATAGCAGCAGGTGCGCAGGTCGTTGAAATAAAAAGTCTGAATCATATAGCAAAAATAGCAAGATTTACCGAATCTCGGCTATTTTAACTAAATTTGAAGTCGGAAACGAAAACATGCATGACCATGGACACACAGCAGAGACTCTACCCGATAGGCATACAGACATTCGCGGATATACGGAATGAGAATTACCTGTACATCGACAAGACTGAGTATGTGTACCGAATGACTCATTCGGGGGCGAGGTACATCTTCCTGAGCCGCCCGAGGAGGTTCGGCAAGTCACTGTTAGTATCTACGCTGCACAGCTACTTCGAGGGAAGGAAGGAACTGTTTCAGGGGCTGGCCATCGATGCCTTGGAGAAAGACTGGACGGTGTATCCGGTGCTGCACTTCGACATGAGCATCGCAAAGCACATGGAGAAAGAGCAGTTGGAGGCGGCATTGGGCAACCAGCTCTCGTGGCACGAAAGGGAGTACGGTATCGTTCCCGAAAACAAAGAGTCCAACCTCAGGCTGAAAAATCTGATAGAGACCGCATATAGGCAGACCGGGCAGAAAGTAGTCGTGCTCATCGACGAATACGATGCACCCCTATTAGACGTAGTACACGAGGATACGACCCTCCCGGTACTCCGCAACGTCATGCGCAACTTCTACAGCCCGCTCAAGGCCTGCGACCCGTATCTCCGCTTCGTTTTCATGACCGGCATCACCAAGTTCTCCCAACTCAGCATCTTCAGCGAGCTCAACAACATAGAGAACATCAGCATGATAGAGCAGTACGCAGCCGTATGCGGAATCACCGAGGAAGAGATGCTCACCCAGATGAGTCCGGACATCGACAGACTGGCCCAAAGGCTGGAGCTCAGCCGCGAGGAAACACTGGACAAGCTGAAATCCAAATACGACGGCTACCACTTCACCTGGCCATCCCCGGACATCTACAATCCGTTCAGCCTCCTCAGGGCATTTGCCAATGCCAAGCTGGACTCCTACTGGTTCGGCAGCGGCACACCGACCTACCTGATAGAGATGATGAGAAAATTCCACGTCACACCCTCACGCATAGGAGGAAACTCAGCCCCTGCCCCGGCGTTTGATGCCCCGACGGAGAGAATGACGGAGATAACTCCGCTGCTCTACCAGAGCGGTTATATCACCATCAAGGCATACGACCGGATAATTGACCTCTACACGCTGGATATTCCCAACAACGAGGTGCGCATAGGCCTGATGCGCTCCCTCCTGCCCTACTATGTCACCCCGCCGTGCACCACCGAGGCCTCAACCACCGTTGCCAGAATATACGGAGCCATCCTGAACGAGGACATCGACGGCGCCCTCCACCTCCTCCAGACCTTCCTCGGCACCGTCCCCTACACCGACAATACCGGTTACGAGGGCCACTGGCAGCAGATGCTCTACATCATATTCTCCCTCCTCGGATACTACGTGGACGTGGAGGTCCGTACCCCGAAAGGCAGGGTGGACATGGTCATGCGCACCGCCTCTAAACTCTACTTAGTGGAGCTGAAACTCGACGCCGGCGCGGATGCCGCCATGCAGCAGATAGACCTCAAGCAGTACCCCGAACGCTTCGCCCTCTGCGGCCTCCCCGTCGTAAAGGTCGCCATCGACTTTGACCGGGAAACTCACAACATCAGCGGATGGAAGATTTCACAATAATTTCCTTACTTTTGCACAAAGATTAAGTCAATAGAATATGCACATAGCGGTAGCAGGCAACATAGGCAGCGGCAAGACCACCCTGACAGGGCTGCTGGCAAGACATTACGGCTGGGAGCCTCACTATGAGTCGGTAGACTTCAATCCTTATCTGGTGGACTTTTACAACGACATGCAGCGGTGGTCGTTCAACCTGCAGGTGTACTTCCTCAACAAGAGGCTAAAGGACATCGTGGAGTTCCAGAACTCAGGCAAGAACGTGATACAGGACCGCACCATCTACGAGGACGCCATGATATTCGCGCCCAACCTGCACGACATGGGGCTGATGGACACCCGGGACTTCGAGAACTATTCATCCCTGTTTGAACTGATGCAGCGCATGGTCGGATATCCTGACCTGCTCATCTACCTGCGGTCGTCTATCCCCAATCTGGTGGCGCAGATTCAGAAACGTGGCCGCGAGTACGAGAACAGCATCCGCATCGACTACCTCAGCGGTCTGAACGACCGGTACGAGAAGTGGATAGCCGACTATAAGGGCGAGTTGCTGATAGTAGACGTGGACACCTGCCGGTTCGAGGACAGGAAAGAGGATTTCAGTCAGATCTGCGACCAGATAGACGCCCGCCTGTTCGGACTCTTCCAGTAAGATACCGTGATGTCTCAGATCTTGATGGACAGACCGACGTTGACCAGTCCCCTGTAGCCGAAGCCGAGCTCGGCAAACCCGCCGAACGTTTCCCCGTAACGGAATTTTACGGCAGTGATATGATATGAGAACCGAAGCCGGTCATTGGCCTCGGGGATAAAATAATCCTCATTGCCCTGCACTATCGACTCATCCTGATAGCTCACGCCCAGATACAGAGAGCCGGAGCATTCCATCGGTCCCTGCTGCCAGTAAGTATAGGAAGCGGATATATGAGCCGAATAACTGCTGATGGTGGAACGGCAGACAAATATCGGATCCACAATCGGCTTCAACTCCGAATCGGTTATATACATGTCCGCACTGCCGTAGCCGTAGCCGAAATCCAGGCCTATGGAGACTCTTGGATGTACGAAGAAATTGTATCCTACGGCCGCAATGCCGGAGAATTTATGATTACGGGAATCCCCGTCATAATCCTCCGAGCGGTACTCGGAGTTGAGCATTGTAGTCAGTTCTATGACCGAAGGCGTACCGTACTGCACGTATACCTCGTTCCGGGGAAAATATTCCGAGTCCCTTACCCGTCCGGTCTGCGCTCCGGCCACTGCCGAAGCCGTCAGAGCCAGCACTATCACTGTAATGATTCTATTTTTCATAACCGTTGGATTTTTGTCTGTCCTTTTTACGTCTGGATATATACATAGCGGCCAGGGACACCGCTCCGCACAGCAGCATGGTCAGGGCCTGGCTCTCATGTGAGATAGTTGCAAATATCACGCCCGAAGTCCTTGGAATGGAATATATGGAAGACATGGCCAGGGACAGGATGAAATGATACGCGCCTATACCGCCCTGCACCGGCACTATCCATCCGAGACTGCCGACCACCATCAGGAAAAGGGCATCCACCCAGTTGAGTCCGGCCACCTGAGGTATGGCCAGGATGGTCGAATAACTCATGATCCAATAACACAGCCACAGCAGCAGGGTGTACAGCAGGAATCTCCACTTGCCCCTCATCTTCAGGCCGGCTGTCAGACCTCCTATCAGCCCCTTGGCCAGGGAGAACAGCTTGGCGAAAAATTTATACTTGCTCAGACGCTTCCTGTAGCAGAATATCAGGACGCAGGCCCCCACGCACAAGGCTGCAATGCCTCCTATCAGCCAGAGGATATCAAACGGCATCGAATCGACCGCAGGCTGCCACACCTCGTCGGACACGAACTGCCCGAACGAGCTTTCTCCTGCCAGCAGGACGACAAAGAGAATTATCAGGAATGTCACCATATCCCAGCTGCGCTCCAGCACCACAGTGCCAAGCACCGATTCGAAAGAGGCCTTTCCCGTAGCGGAGATGACCCCGCACCTGGCAAGTTCACCGGCACGAGGCAGAGCGAAATTGGTCAGATACGCTATTGTCACACCGTCATAGGCTTCCCTGCGGGTTATAGCCGGGTTCAAAGGCAGCATGACAAGCCTCCATCTGAGTCCTCTTATCACAAATGCCAGGATACTGGCCAGCATCGACACCAGGATCCAGCCGAAATTACAGCTCCGGACTCCCGAGATAAAATCCTCCCATTTCACTCCGCGGAACGCAAAATACAGCAGCACTGCTGCAAGTGCCAGCATCAGGGTCCACTGAAGGACTTTCTTTATCTTGGACCGGACACCGCTCACTTGACAAGCCGGTTTGTCCTTGTATCCGGGAATACGACTTTGGGACGGAAGTCCGCAGCCTCTTCCGGAGTCACTATCGCATAAGACATTATGATCACTATATCACCCGCCGAGAAAAGATGGGCCGCAGCACCGTTCAGTTCTATGGCGCCGCTACCTTCCTCGCCAGGGATGACGTATGTCTCCACCCGGTTGCCGTTGGTGACATTGACCACCGAGACCTTCTCGCCCTCAAAGAGGCCGGAGGCCCGCATCAGAGCCCTGTCCACAGTGATGCTGCCGATGTAGTCCAGATTGGCACGGGTAACCGTCACCCTGTGGATTTTGGATTTGATAACCTCGATAAACATTCTATCTCAACTCTATGTTGTCAATCAGACGGACCTGACCGGCATACACCGCGCATGTCAGCCGCAGGTGCTCCGCTTCATTCCAGTCCGTCACAGGGCGCAAAGTTAATGAATTTATTATTTCCACATATTCGGTCCTGAGCCGGCTGTCCGCGTCAATCAGCGACACCACAGCCTTTATGGCCTCGGCCACGGGCATCTTGCCGACCATATCCCTGGCCTTCAGTATTGAACGGTAAATATGCGGGGCCGCCTCCCGTTGTCCGGGAGTCAGAAGCTTGTTGCGGGAACTGAGCGCCAGTCCGTCCGCTCCCCTTGCTATGGGGCAGCGCACTATCTCAATATTGTATCCGAGAGCCTTCACAAAATACTCCACGATGGCCAGCTGCTGGAAGTCCTTCTCTCCGAAATAAGCCCTGTCCGGACGCACTATATCGAAAAGTCTTGTAACCACCTGCGCCATACCGTTGAAATGTCCCGGTCTGCGCGGTCCCTCTCCATACTGGTCCAGACCGCCTAGGTCAAACACCTTTTTATTATAGTCAGTCCCCTCGGGATACATTTCCTTCACCGTAGGAGCGAACAGAACAGAGACACCCATAGGCTCTATGAATGCTGCGTCATCCTCCAGTCTACGGGGGTAGGTCTCGAAATCGGTCTTATTGTTGAACTGCGTGGGATTTACAAAGTCGGAAACTACGACCGCTCCGCACTCCGACACGGCCCTGCGGATAAGCGATGCATGACCCTCATGAAGGGCCCCCATGGTAGGCACGAAACCTACCGTTTTGTCTTCCAATAATTTGCGGGCGGCATCAAATTCCGCCACTGTGCTTATTACTTTCATGGTCAGTAAAAATTGGGGACAAACATAGACATTTTCAATGACTTTAGATAATTTAGAGGAAAAAATTTTGCCTTTTACGATTATTCATTATAATTTTGAAACTTTAGTGAGATTTTCCTTAAAAATTGATAGATAACATAAAGTTTTATGAAATTACTGTTACTTGGCGATGAAGCCATAGCCTTGGCGGCTATACATTCAGGAATTTCCGGAGTCTATGCCTATCCCGGCACTCCGTCTACGGAGATTACCGAATACATCCAGAACCGTCAGAAAGCCGACCCGGCATCTGAACGCATCTTCTGCAAATGGTGCACCAACGAGAAGACCGCTATGGAAGCGGCCCTCGGTATGTCCTACATGGGCAAACGCGCCCTTGTCTGCATGAAACATGTCGGCATGAACGTAGCCGCCGACGCTTTTGTCAACTCTGCCATGACCGGAACCAACGGCGGTCTGGTGGTAGTGGCCGCGGACGACCCGTCCATGCACTCGTCCCAGAACGAGCAGGACTCCCGTTTCTACGGCAAGTTCGCGATGATACCTGTCTTCGAGCCCTCGTCACAGCAGGAAGCCTACGACATGGTACGCGACGCATTTGAGTTCTCCGAGAAACGCAGGATTCCCGTTCTGCTCCGCATCACCACCCGTATGGCCCACTCCAGGGCCGAGGTGGAGGCCAGGGAGGACGTACTGGCCCAGAAGCCGATATCCTATCCCGAGAATCCCCGCCAGTGGGTACTGCTCCCGGCCAACTCCAAAGTCCGCAACGAGCAGCTCATCAAGGATCAGGTGGACTTCGAGAACGATGCCCTGAACGATCCCCGCAACAAGTTCATCCCCGGAGAGGACAAGAGCCTGGCTATCGTAACCTGCGGTATCGCGTACAACTATCTCATGGAGAACTTCCCCGACGGAGTTCCCTGCGGAGTGCTCAAGATATCCCGCTATCCTATTCCCCGCAAGCTGGTCAAGACCATGGAGGCCGAGGGCATCAACCGCGTGATTATCATGGAAGAGGGCCAGCCCCTCATAGAGGAGATGATAAAGGGCATGATCAGCTCTGACATTCAGGTGGACGGACGTCTCACCGGAGCCCTGCCCCGTACCGGAGAGCTCTCTCCTGACTGTGTCCGCGCAGCCGTAAGACTCGCTCCCCACAAGACATTCCCCAAAGACGACATCGTAGTGCCCAGACCGCCGGCTCTCTGCCAGGGCTGCGGACACAGGGACATGTACGCCGCCCTCAACGAAGTGGCCGCAGAGTACGAGCACTCACGGGTATTCAGCGACATCGGATGCTACACCCTCGGTGCCCTGCCTCCGTTCAGAGCCATCCATACTACAGTTGACATGGGAGCCTCCATCACCATGGCCAAGGGTGCCGCCGATGCTGGACAGTTCCCCTCGTTCGCTGTCATCGGTGACTCCACCTTCACCCATTCCGGCATCACCGGCCTGCTTGACTGCGTCAACAGCAACGCCAACGTGGTGATCATCATCTCCGACAACCTCACCACCGGTATGACCGGAGGTCAGGACTCCGCCGGCACCGGCAAGCTCGAGAGCATCTGCGCCGGAGTCGGAGTCGATCCCGCCCACATCCGGGTAGTCGTTCCCCTTCCCAAGAACATGGAGGAGATCAAGAACACCATCCGTGAGGAAGTGGAGTACAAAGGCGTATCAGTGGTCATCCCCCGCAGGGAATGCATCCAGACATTCAAGCGTCACGCAAAAGAGAAAAAGAAATAACTGACTTATAAAGAGAACCGATATGAAACAAGATATAATATTGGCAGGCGTAGGAGGACAGGGTATCCTCTCCATCGCCACAGTTCTGGGAGAAGCCGCGCTTACAGGCGGTCTCCATATCAAACAGGCGGAAGTACACGGAATGAGTCAGCGCGGAGGCGATGTCCAGAGCAACCTGCGCATCTCGTCCGAGCCGATTCACAGCGACCTCATTCCTTTCGGACAGGTGGACATGATCATGTCCCTTGAGCCCATGGAGGCCCTGAGGTACGTTCAGGAGCTGTCCGAGAATGGTTGGATCGTAACCTCCTCCATACCATTCGTCAACATCAACAACTATCCGGACAAGGAGGAGATCTACAAGCATCTCAATTCCCTGCCCCACGTAGTCATGCTTGACGTGGAGGAGCTGGCCAAGGAAGCCGGAGCACCTGCCCAGGCATCCAACATAGTGCTTCTCGGAGCGGCCATCCCCATGCTCGGATTCAGTTTCGAGACAGTCCGCGACGCCGTCGCCAAGGTATTCGCCCGCAAGGGTGAGGAAGTGGTGGCAAAGAACATCGCCGCCCTTGAGGCCGGCTACAAGCACAGCATTTCCAAACAATAATCAATAACAAACCTTACTCACACCTTACTCGAAGGGCCGTATCCATCACCGGACACGGCCCTTTCTAACATTATGCAAGATCAACTCTATTCAGGGACATAGATAATCTCCCCGTTCTCCAGCTCGTAGGCTATGCCGACCCGCTTTCCTTTCTGACCGGACTTGGACTGGTCCTCGGAAGGGGTGTAGCGGTCGATGTTCTGTCCCTGCTTGACGATGATCTCCATGTCCTCCTTGCCGGGGTTCTTGACCATCGTAAAGTCCTCGGGCGAAAGCATCTCGGTCATGTTGTAGCGGGTCACGAGGGCGACCATAAGGGCCACGGCGAAGACCATGGCCACGTCGAAGAGATTGCCCACCACGCTCATCGGGTCGTTCTCCTCGTCCCCTCCCAGCAGTCTTCTCCTCTTCATCGCACTTCCTCCCCTGTCCTGGTTTCCACTTCCTGCACACCGCCGCATCCGTCCAGCACCTCCGACACGAACTCCAGCCGGTTCAGGTCGCGGGTGTACCAGCGCTGCTTGACCTGCTGGGTGATGAAGCCTATCGCGGCCGAGAAGAGGCCCACGACGGTCGTAGCGAAGGCCACCTGCATGTTGTAGGCCATCGAGCCGATATCGCCGGTGGACAGGCCCACGAGAGCCGGGCCCATAGGAATCAGGGTACCCATCAGACCGAGCATAGGACCCATCTTCGATAGGGTCTTGGAGGTGCCTAAGTCCTTGTCAGCGGCTATCTCGTAGTCGGAGAGCAGCAGCTGGCGGTGCGCCCGGTCCCTGGTGGTGTCCAGCATACCGGCCAGGCAGTTCAGCAGCGGGGACTTGGTATTGGCAGGCAGGGAAGCCCTCAGCTCCCCGACAGTAGCCGGAGTCAGTGCCTCGACCTTGGTCATGAACAGGCGGTCCACCTTGCGTATCTGAAGGTACTGTCCGAAGAAATTGCCGATCAGCAGCAGCGACCGGAGGAAAAACAGGATCAGCAGGACCACTACCGGTACGAGCAGTCCGTTGGAAATCCAGAAGAGAACATCAGATATGTAGTTCATACGTTTTTATATTTTATTACTTTTTTAAATTATTGTTCGTTTTTAAAAATCTCCGGAAAGGCCGGGCCGTCCTCACGAAGGAACCGGCCAGTACTCCGGCGGCAATAAGTCCCAGCACCCCGGCAAGAGCCCTCCAGTCCACCTCGCTCACCCCGGCCACGGCCGTCTGTCCGTTGACGGTGGCTATCACCGCCACTATCCCGGTCAGGGCATTGGTCAGGAAGAACATCTCCAGGCGGCTCTCCTTGTCGGGGAAGAGCAGGCGCATCAGCCAGGCCCCTCCGGCTATCACCGCGAATACCACGGCGGCGGCACTCCAGGCCACCAGGGGAAAGGATACACCCGGGAAGGCAAATATCAGATAGACCAGGAAACTGAACAGCACCCCGAATATCAGCACCCCCGGGAACCAGCGCAGGATGCGGTAGCCCCAGACGGTGGAGGACTTCAGTTTCCCGGAGCTGAGCAGATGCACCGACAGCAGGCAGAAGGAGATCTGGAGGATAACCTCGAGGGTGATGACCACCGAGGTGTCGAGCATCAGGTCCGGGTTGGACAGCCAGGCCTCGATCTGGGAGCGGGACTGGCGCACTGCCACCGGCCACATCAGACCGGTGAAGAGTGCGGCCGCGGCGGCATGGGCCAGGACCGACCACCATTTGTGCCAGGACTGCTTCAGCACGAAGTTGAAACAGACCAGCACCATGAGTATAACGACTAGACTGTACATAGGCGCATCCGGATGATTTAAATGCCGCTGGACTTCCTGCGGCGGCGTATCAGCAGCCCGCCTCCGATGAACAGGGCGATAATCAGCACCGCCACGGCTATGTTGCTTACCAGCGTGGTTTCCTTCTCAGTCTCACTCTGCAGTCTGTCCTTGCGGAGCACCATGCCGTCCGAAGCGTCGTTTACCGATGCCTCCCGGATCTGCCGGATAGCCCCCCGGTACTCTGAGACGGAGGCCTCGGGCAGGGCGGAGGCGATGTAGTCCTGCAGGGCCGGATTGTCACAGACAAAGCCGGAGCACGAGGGTGCGAACTCCTCTATCAGCCCCGTGTGCAGCTCCGCGATATCGGTCACCTGCTCCGGCGTTGCGTCCCAGAGCCCCTTGCGGACCGATTCGAGCATGACGGCCGTCACCTCCTCGAGGGCAGCCGGATTGACCTCCCTGAAGTGCTCGTGCACTCCGAGATCAAATTTATCCTGCACGTACACCTCGTATATCTCGTCCCACACCCGGTCATCGACAGCCTCCGGCTTCATCACGTTCCAGCCGAAGGTGTTGGTGACAGTTTCCGCTATGGCAGCCGCATCTCCCGCTCCGCCATTGAGTTTCTCGGAGATGTAAGAGGGGTTGAATATCGTCGTGCGGCTCTCCACCCCTATCGCCTCCTTGAGTTCCTGCATCCTCACGCGGTTGCGGTTGCGGTAGTCGCTCAGATAGGCGTCGGGGTCCTTGCCGGTCACCTCCTTCACGGAAAGATTGAGCCCGCCCATGAACTCGTACACATGGTCGAGGCTGAGGGCGCCCCAGGTATTGCTCTGGCGGGGCTGCACCACGGCGTCAGTGCTGGAGAGGGCCGCCTCGAAGGCATACCGGGAGAACTCCTCCCAGCCTTCCTCGCTGCCGTAGTAGGCTCCCATATTGTTCATGTAGACCTGCGCTATCTCCGAGCTGGAGCTCCAGCGGTCGGAGGCGGTCACCATGCCCTGAATGCCGGTGCCGTAGTTGCCGTTCACCCCGCCGAAGACCCTGTAGGAGGACATCCTGCGGGCATCGGCCGGAGTCACACCCTTCTCGGTGAGAATCCGCTCGGTCTCGCGGATACCCTCGGCCACATTGTTTACATACTCCCCGTCCTGAGCCTCGGCGGCCATGCGCACAGCCCTGTCTATCAGGAAGAGGCGCGAAGCCGCAATATCCCGGAGCTGGCCGCTGGTCTGCACCACCACGTCTATTCTCGGACGGCCGAGCTTTTCCGACGGTATCAGGCGGATATCGGTCACACGGCCGAAACTGTCGTAGACCGGCTCGACACCTAACATGTAGAATATCTGGGCTATCGTCGCGCCCTCTGTCTCGATGAACTCGCTGCTCCACAGGGTGTAGCTGACCTTGCGGGGCAGGGAGTCGCAGTGCCGCTGACGGTAGAGCCGCAGGGTATTCTCGGCCAATGCAACTCCCTTCTCCCATGCGCTGCGGGTCGGGGTGGCCTCGGCGTTCACGGCGAAGAGGTTGCGGCCGGTAGGCAGGGTATTGGGATTGGCCACTGGATCACCTCCGGGCGAGGGCGAGGTATAGCCGCCGTCCAGAGCGTTGAGCATACTGCCTATCTCAGCGGAAGGGCTTTCCAACAGGGCCTTGCGGTAGTTGTACACATTGAGCACGGCCTGTTCCATCTCAGTCACCGCCCGGGCAAAATCCTTCTCCGCCTGCGTCGGCTGCGCTTTCCGTCCGCCCATCATCTGCCGTCCGACCGCCGACATCATCTCACTCATTCCCCGGCCGGCAGCCGAATCCTTCCTCAGCTGCTGCATCCCGGCCATCTGAGCCATCATCGACATCATATCGGGCGGGGCCTGCAGCGAAGCGGCCACCTCCCGGGCACGGGCAAGTTCCTCCGGAGTGATACCGGCTATCGAGCAGAGCTGCCGGTCATCCGCCGGACGGCCCTGGGCCAGCAGCCGGGCCACTATCTGCTTTGCCGGGGCCACATACCTGCGGTTGAACACCGACAGCTGTTTCTCCACACCGTCCACGTCCTTGCCCTTAGCCCTGTCGATACCTAAAAGGCCATAGGCCACCGGCTCGGTGCTCATGGCATAGACCGTAGACTCGATCTGAGCCGGCAGATAGGGCTCGCCCATCACGTAGAGCCGGCCCGTCACCTTCTCGGAGGCCAGTTCCTCGGCAAAATTCCCGATGCGCAGGACCTCCTCCTCAGTGTAGGGCACACTCCTGTCCAGAGTATCCAGCCCGAGGTCGGAGGCAATGCCCATCTCTATGGTCAGTTCCTTGATTCTGAGTGCAATGCCCTCAGCGCGGGAGGCATCCGGCCTCTCTCCGTAGAGAGCGTCCTCATAGTGCGAAAGCTCGTCGGAGAGGTCGCGGTACAGCCCCCTGACATTGCTCTCCATAAAAGGAGCGGTAAGGTAGGACTGGAGCGTAGCGTAGGCGCGGCGCTTGGCCATCACCCCCTCCCCGACATTGGAAATGGTATACAGGTAAAAATGCGGCACGGTGCCCACCAGGCGGTCCGGCCAGTCGTACTGACTCAGGGCCACCTGCTTTTTCGGAGTGAACTCGAGGCTGCCGTGGGTTCCGAAGTGAATCATAGCATCAGCTTCAAAGCCGTAACGGGCGTAGAGGTAAGCAGCTATATAATTGTACGGAGGTGCGGCTTGCGTGCCGTGTACCATCTGGAAGTCGTTCTGTCCGCCGCCGGCCGCGGGCTGCGGCAGCAGCACCACATTGCCCAGCTCGATCCGGGCCAGGGCCAGACGGCCATCTCTCGACATATAGGGCCCCGGGAATTCCCCATTCAGGGTTTCCACCTCCTCGCGCAGTCTCTGAGGCAGAGCCTCCTGAGCCCAGCGGGCAAATGTCGGAGCGTCCACCCACTCGGGAGCGCCCTCGTCCATGAAGCGGGAGGCGGCCCCCTCAGCGTAGGAGCCGAAAACCGCACCGCGGCTCTGAATCAGAGCGGCCAGGGCCTCGGGAGAGGACGGCAGCCCCTCCACATTGTACCCTGCATCACGCAGCGCGACGAGGAAATTGTACAGCGAGGGCACCACCTCCATGCCGGCAGCCGTCAGGGCATTCTGTCCCGCCCCCTTGTAGTAGAATATGGCTATCTTCTTCTGACTCTCGGGCTTGCGTCTGAGTTCCAGATAGCGGTTGACCGTCTCGGTAAACTCCTGCAGACGCTCCGGGATGGCCTCGAGCCGCTGCAGCCCGTCCTCATCCTCGTAGTGCCCGAAGAGCACATAGGGACGGATGGCTCCGTCTATCTCTGGAGTTACAACGCTCTGGGAGAGAAAGCCCCCGGCCATACCCATCTCATCGGCCTCCCAGTCGGAAACGAGGGAATTGACATTCAAGGGAGAGAAGAGGGGAATGTTGTATTTTTCCAGAAACTTGACCATCCCGTCGCCTAAGCGGCCGTGCGCCATGTTGACCACCGCCGAAGGGGCGATGGAGTCGAGCTGTCCGGTGCGGAGCATGGGCATGGTGCTGCGGATCGGATAGACGACGTTGCCCGTGGCCTCGAGGGAGGCTATCAGGTCGGTGGGGTCGCCCATCTGGCCGGTAACGATGATGCGGGGAGCGTCCTCTTTCCAGAGGCCATTGTCCCTGAGCCACTGATTATAGGCCGCGATGGAGCGGAAGCCCTCATCCTCCCCTCCGCTGCCGTCCGGCGAGGGGTGGTAGATATTCTCCACCGTGTATTCCTCGGCGGGAGCTGGCTGCGGCGCGGCGATGATCTTGCGGTCTATCCTACGGCGGATAAAGGCGAGCATGTTGCGGTAGTTCACCGGACCGCCGTTGGAGAGATAGGCCTGAAGTTCCGGGGCGAGGGTGGAGTCCACGGTGTTGATGTCGTTGGCCGGGTTGGTGACCATGGTCGAGAGCACGGGCAGGCCCCGGTCGGCGGCCTTCTGTATCTGTGCCCGCTGCTCCTCGGTGATTCTCAGGCCCATGCCGTTGATCAGAAGGATGTCGTAGTGTCCGGCCTTGGAGGCTTCCTCTGGGGTAAGCTCATAGAGACGGACCATACGGCTGTCATTGGCCTTGGAGATCTGACCGAGAGTGATGACCTGGTAATTCAGGAAGGCCACCCGCGTAGGGGCCGCTAAAAACGCCCAGAGTCCCCACAGGATGAGGACTGCCAGGATGGATACTACTATGAGTGTTATGAGTTTTGCCGTTTTTTGAATCATGCTGCGTTTTTATATTTTCTATTTTTTATTGAAAAACTCTTCGATATTCATCGAAAGGGAGACTGCGGCCGTTGTGCCGACGGTGCTCGGGGTGCTGCTGTAGTAATAGTCGGGCCTGTAGTTGAAGAGGTTGTCCACTATCACGTTGAGCTGTATGCCCCGCCAGATGTCCTGCGACACGGTCAGCTTCCAGATTGTGTATGCCGGATAGGTCTGGGTCTCGGTGTCCTCGTAGTTGGTGGCGGAGGTGTAGACCTCGGTGGTCACGGCGGAGAGGACGCGGCCGCTGAGAGCCACGTTGAAGCCGTAGTTCTTCCAGGACCTGCCGTACTCGATGCGGGCTGTGGCCGAATGGGGACGGGTCTGGGAGAGCAGGGGCTCGCCGGCGCGTATGGCCTCGTCGGTAAAGGTGTAGGCCAGCCGGGCCCCGAGACCGAAGGGCAGACGGGTCGAGACAGATACGTCCACTCCACGCACCTGCAGGGGGCTCATGTTGGTGTACATCATGCCGCCGAGCTCTTCGTTCCAGACGGTGGTAATACGGTTGTCCACGAAGTTGTAGAAGCCTGAGACAGAGGCGGAGAGGTATTTCCAGTTGTACTCGGCCGAGACGGAGAGGTTCTCGCTGGACTCAGGCTCGAGGTCCGGGTTGCCGTAGATCATGAAGATGCTGGCCATGTCGAAGGACATGTACATCTCCTTGAGGGTCGGGGCCCGGAAGCCGCCGGAGTAAGAGCCTCTGAACGACCAGTTCTTTAGGCTGTACATCAGACTCAGCTTCGGAGAGAAATGACTGAGCCGCTTCTGGGAGAAGAAGTCGTAGCGCAGACCTCCGATAAGGTGCCACCTCTCGCTCAGCTTAGCCTCTATCTGGCCGAAGACATCCGCCGTATGCTGGACATAGTAACCGTTGCCTTCAAACTGATAGGACATCAGGTAGTCGCGCATATAGTCGCCTCCGAGTATCATGGTGTGCTGTCCCTCCTTTCCCAGACTGTAAGTATAGACTCCGCGCACCACATGCTGTACGTTGCTGTAGTCCCTGACATCGGTTTCATTGAAGAGCAGGTAATCGCTCTTGTCGTACTGGTCGAAGCCGTAGGAGAGTTCCAGACGGTTGCGGTCGTTGATATCCCACTCTCCCCTCAGACCTCCGCTGAAATCGCGGTAACGGTCCCGGGTATCGCTCTGCAGGTCCCTCTCGCGGAAGAAGTAGCCGGCACGGGCTGTGAATTTAAGACCGTCCAAAGGCTCATACTGCAGACGTTCCTTGACACTCCAGTTGTAGCCACCGTAGAAGGTGCTGTAATCGCCCTCCGATGGCATGGAGTAGGAATCTATACTGGTGTACTGGGCATTGGTCATACTGTTCAGCTTCCCGGCCTGGAAGCCTACCGAGCCGCCGTACCGCTGCTCATTGTGGGCTCCGTATCGGGCGTTGACGTTTACAGACCAGGGCTCGGTAGCCCCGGCACTGATGAGGTTGATCACCCCGCCCACGGCATTGGAGCCGTACAGGGACGAGGCCGCACCCTTGACTATCTCGACCCTCTGTACATTGTCCAGATTCAAACGGTTGTAGTCGATGTTGTCCAAAGTCTCACCGGCTATGCGCTCCCCGTCTACCAGAAAGAGAACCGAATTGCCTCCGAAGCCCTGCATGTTCAGGGTCACCTGTTGGTCCATCGCATACGAGAACTCTATGCCGGGCAGCTCCGCCTCCAGCAAGTCACCGATATTGAGAGCATCCACCCTCTGAATATCCAGATCGGTTATGACCCTGGTCAGGATAGGACTCTCCTTAAGAAGTCTCGGTGTCCTGGTTCCGGTGACGACTACTGTCTCCAGATTCATAAGATCCTCTTCCAGCACCACATTCAGGAGATTGTCCTTCACTTTTTCCAGTGATATATCCTGAGTCAGATAGCCCAGAAGATGAAACCTGAGCATTGCCGCACCGTCCGGTACGCTTATAGTATATCTGCCGTCATCTCCGGCCACAGCATACAGCCTGTCGTTTCCGACGACTGTCACGACTGTTCCGGAAAGAGGCTCTCCCCTGCTGTCCCTGACCGCACCGGTGACGGTTACGGATGCGGAGGCGAAAAGACTCTGAGCCGCCAGCGAAAGCACCACGAGCAAAAAGATTATCCTTTTCATTGTCAGAATTCTACCGGATATACATAATCAATGGTCATAAAACCCTTGACCTTGCTGTCATTCATATAGTTGGTCAGTTGCAGGGCCGCCGCCTTGCCGTCCTGCGTCATCAGCACGTACACCTTGCCGGACATCGTATACACCGGCGGCATGGTGGAGGTGTCCACATTGAGCCATTTGGACAGTTCAGGATTATACCAGGACGGGGCGTAGAGGATGATACCGTCCATCATCTGCGACATATCGACCGTTATCCTGTCCTCTGTCCAGACATCCTCCACATACTCTCCGTCTGGAAGCCTGCCCGATGCCAGGAACTCATCCAGCGAGGTGAACTCAGTCTCGATAACCGCACCACCGTTGGTCTTGGTGTCGTAACGGTGTACGGCCAGATCCCAGCCCTCCATCACTTCTCCGGTCTCCGTGCCGTCCTCAGCAATCACCGTGGTGTCTATGGAGAACGTCTCGAAGTCGATATAGGTCCACTTGGTGTACGAGGTGGCATCGATGTATATCGTACCCGAAGACGTAGCCTGTTCCACCTTAGTGAACCCGAACTCGGTATCGGCCACCGGCTCGTCATATATGCCCTCGAAAAGACCGTTGCACGAGGGGAGCGACAGCATGGCCGCTCCCACCGGCAACATTATCAATAATGGCTTTGGGATTCTTTTCATTTATTTCGTTCCTTCGAAATCCACATTGATGGCCATAGGCATGGCGCCCGGAGTGATCTCGGCACTGAGAGTCATAGTGCTGCCGTCCGCGCTGACTGTCCCGGTCAGAGAACCGGTTATACTGGTCTCGCCGGACACAGCCTCTATGTTTTCCGCACTTAAAGTGTAGCCTTCAGCGGATTCTATCAGCTCCACCTCCACGGATATGGACTCCATGGACATTGTGCCCATACCCATCTCCGGAAGTGTCAGTGTCCATACATCACCTTCAGCGGCGAGCGACACCTGAGCCTCCTCCATCGGATCCATGGCCGTTCCCATGACCGACATTGTCAAAGTTCCGGTGTAAGAACCGCTGAGCAACAGCTCGGCAGGAGGATTGCCGGGAAGAAGAGTAATCTTCAGACCGCCCATCACAGCCGGAATATCAAACGCAAAAGTGAAGTCTTCCGTACTTTTGACTGTTGCCGAAAGAGTGCAGTCGTACTCGCTCTGAGAGTCAGCCGACATACCCATGAGTGTCTTGCCGCTGCCGCTCAGGCTGTAAGAGCCGTTACTTTCCGTAACCGCCACTCCTGACAGGGAGAATGTGCCCCAGGTATCGGAAGTATAGCTTACGGAGACTGTTCCGCCCTCCTCTGCCGTGACAGTCAGGGTCTGGTTCTGACTGACCATAGGTGTAGACGAATACTGGAACTCGGCTGTCGAATAACCGGTGTAAGTCCCGGCTACCGCCTCGGAGAACACCGTTTCAGGTTCTTGATTCTGGTTTTCAGTTTTCTCGCAGGATGATGCGAAGACCGCTACAGCGGCCAGAGAGATAATTTCTATCAGCTTCATTGTATTTTGAATTTTAATGTTTACAAATGTCGCTGCAAAGGTATCCCGACCGGCCAGGCCCGGCAATCGCAAAAAATGAGGATTCTCTGCCGTTCTTATCCCCATTTCCCACTAAATTCACTGCTTTGAAATAGGAGCATCAGGAAGGGTAATCGGAAGCAGCAGACAACCGCAGTTAAAAATAAAAAAAAGCAGCTACAGAAACTGTAACTGCTTCAACTTGGGTGGAGAACAAGGGAGTCGAACCCTTGACCCCCTGCTTGCAAGGCAGGTGCTCTAGCCAACTGAGCTAGTCCCCCATGAAAATATTCAGTCCTTTAAGCACTGAATGTAGTCCCGAGCGGACTTGAACCGCTGACCCCTACATTATCAGTGTAGTGCTCTAACCAACTGAGCTACGGGACTGAATAATATACATAAAAAATAATAGCATCCGGGTGAAAAAGGAGAGAATAATCTCTAACCGATCGGAAAGCTCCAAAAAGGAGGTGTTCCAGCCACACCTTCCGGTACGGCTACCTTGTTACGACTTAGCCCCAGTTAC
>CALUTU010000015.1 GCA_944323785.1 uncultured Bacteroidales bacterium
AAGTTTTTTGGGGTTAATGCTTCTGTTCATAAATAAATGAGGGTGGCCTACATTGCCGACCACCCTCACCTGATAATCTGACTGCTAATGTCGCAGACTAACTAATTCAGTCCTATCTCTGGGCCTTGAAGATGATAGTTATAGTCTCCTCATGAGCCTCCACACCATTGTAATCCATCGTGTGACGGAGGGTCACAGGTATCGTGACGATGAGATCGTTCTGCAGGACACCGTTGTCACCGTCGAAAGTGAAGACTCCTGTCGTAGAATCGAATGTAGCGGCCGCGTTGGTGTAAGGACCATCCATAACCTGATAGGTGATCTTTCCGTAATCAAACTCAGGCTGATACTTCGTCAGCTCGGAGTTAGTCAGCATATTGTTGTAAACCTCGAAAGGTCTGGGCTCGGCCTCACCGTAATAGAGGGTGATGTTCCTGCCTGCTCCCTCGAGGATGCCCTCGATGTTGAAGCTCTTCCATACGTTGACACTATAATCCTCACCGGCTACCCTGTCGCTTACAGTTATGGTCTCTGTGTCGAAGAGGGTGATGGGATCTTCTGTCCAGATGTGTACAGGCAGCCTGTTGACTTCAATCTCAGTTCCGTTCTGTGTCCGGATGTAGAGGACTGCATCCACATCTATCGCCCTGCCGGTGAATCCATTCCAATGAACGAATACATCCTGGATCATTTCGTTTACTTCATTGGCGCGATAAATATCGGCATAGATATAAGTGTCTGTACCAGCTGTTCCTTCGGTCTTGGTCAGAGTAGGTATGTTGGTGATACCGTTCAGCTGATCCTCTTTGGTTGTAATCTCAAACTTGACATACGCACCGTCGTTGAGCTGGTCGGCGTTGGCGATGTAGACGTAGTTGCTGAGGTTTACTGAAGGGAAGTCGTACAAACCGCTGGCGTTGACTATACCGTCAAGTTCTACCGCACCGTCTTTTACGAAGACCTCGTCATACCTGAGCTCGTAGGCGGGAGCGACGATCTCGCTTGTCGCGTTGAACTCGTATGTCACGCCGTACCATGTCTCCACTGTCGTGGTGAACTCGAACTTGTCACCGAACTTCGTGATGTCACTGGATGATGTTCTGAGGTAAGCCGGAACGTAATCTTCCTGGCCATTTCCTCCATTAAGGATGCCGAGGTATGTCCAGAGAGATGAAGAGTTCAGCTGCTCATTGTTTCTCCATGACTCTACAGTGTAGGCATATTCAGTAGCGCCATATTCTGTTCCGTCGTTTTCGAGCGAAGCCTTGAACTCAGCGAGGTTTGCGAAGTGATCTGCGGAGAATGCATCTTCGAAAGGACGGTCACCCAGTTTCTGAACGTCGTAACTTGAGCCGATGAAGTTAATCTGGAAGTTGCCGAGGTCGATGGTCTGGTCCTCAGGCATCGCACCGAGGGTGTAAGTCAGGTTGAAGATGACTCTGGTATGGCCCTCGCTGTCATCGTATACCTTCTGGATATCGTAGGTAACGGTCTTGCCTTTCTCGAAGTCATAGCCGTCAATGGTCACATTTGCAACCTGAGCAACCTTGAATGCCTGAGCGTCGATTCTCACGTCTCCGTCAACATCGCTGGCATTGAAATCATCGGTCAGATCCTCGGGCTTGGCGGCACCCTCTACAGTGCGGAGAACCTTATCGAATGAGGGTGTTCCGTCATTAATGATCTCGTAGATGTTCTTTGCTGCGCCTGGCAGTACAGCAACTGAGTCCCAGTTTTCAATAAGCATCTCGTCGAGATCAAGAGGCTCCTGAGTTCCCTTATAGAGTATCTTGTGGTCCTTGGCCAGCTGGTATGTCCACTCAATCTTGTTCTTAGGGAAGTCAACCTCGTTCAGATTAGGGAGGTTGAGCTCGAAGGTCACGGGGATGATCTCGTAGGAGGTGGCGTTCTCGATGACGGCCTTGCCGTTGATGTTGAAGATGTTGTTAACATACGCGATGTCTCCCACATGCTTCACTGCCTCCTCGGAGGTTGCGGGCATTGACGCGATCATGCCGTAGCCCTTCTCCTCATCCAGGCTGATTGTGACACCGTTGCCCATAACGGGGGTGTAGAGAACCACAGGCTCGTAATCGGGGGTGATGGCCTCTACGGGAAGTCTGAGGGCCTCGGCTGCCTCCTCAAGGCGGACGATGTCACCTGCCATATCGAATGCGAGCTCGTAGCCCTCATAGAAGGTTACGGTTGCGGGGGCCATGGTCCAGTCCTTCTCCACCTCAAGGGTTGCGGGGAACTCCTCCTCCTCGGTGAAGTTGTAGAGGACATACTTGTCATCGAGTGCGGATGCCTTCTCGTCAATATTTACCTGTACGTACTCGCTGGATACATAGTTGCCGAGGTCGATGTTACCGAGATCAGAATTGTTGATGGCCTCGTTAACAACATACTCGTCAGCCACGTAGAGTGCGATGGCGATGTCTTTTCCAACTTCTTTGGTAATGGGCACAATAGCGTCCACCTCTATACGTCCGGTGCTGCCGTCGGCTACTATCTCAAGGTTCTCGCCGGCAACTGTAATTGCGGGAGCCGCTGCTCTTGTCTCAGGCTTAACGGGTACTACGTAAAGCACTGCGTTCTCGTTGGAGATGGAGGCAGCGAGCTTGGCGGGAGTAACCTGGAATGTGGCCTGTACTCTCTGGAAGTCTACCAGGGACTTCTCTGCTACTGTATAGTAGTACGATGTGGCCATACCGTCCTTGTACTCGGGAACGAATACGAGGCTCTGGATATTGTCGGCCAGACCTCCTATAATTATTACGAGATCGGATGTGAGGTCATCTATTCTCTTCTCAACATCACCGATCTGCTTGTTGATCTGCTCAGTAAGTTCAGAGATTGCCTCAGAGATGGCATCATTGATATAGCCTGCCTCTATGGACTTCTTTATCTCCTCTGCAACCATGTCCGAGAACTCGTCCTTGTTGACTTTATTGGCAAGTTCCTCCTTGAGCTGGTCAATCTGACCCTGAAGGTCGCTTACGTTGGCCTTCAGGCTGTCGCTCAGCTTGTCGATGTTGTCCATGAGAGTAGAGTCACGGAGCTCCAGCTCCTCAATCTTGGAGTCGAAGGTCTTGGTAAATACGTCAAACGCCTCCCTGAGCGAACGGATGTTACCCAGAGCGCTTGAGGCACTGTCCTGAGCGGCCTTAATGTCTTCCAGAATGCCGGGGATCTGACCCTGAAGATCGCCAAGATCACTCTCCAGATCTTCTACGCTTGTCTCAAGAGCCTCAACCCTGCCCTCGAGTTTTCCAAGACTGTTGTTCAGAGCCTCTATATCACCCTTTATATCAAGAGTAGCTTCCTCCAGATCTTCCTTAGTAGCATAGTCGTCGAGCTTGCCCTCAATCTCTGCAACTGTAGCCTTAAGGTCCTCAAGGTCGCTTTCCAGGCCGTCTATCCTGGCAACCTCGACTTCGAGATCCGCCACCTGATCAACGAGCTTGTCGATGTCGCCATCGTTCGACTCAATCCGGGTGTTGAGTTCATCAATCTGAGACTGCAAGTCTTCTTTTGCCGCATCCAGATCTCCTACGCTGCCCTCAAGAGTAGCTATGGCTCCTTTGGCTTCGTCAAGAGCGCTGGTAAGAGTCGCAATCTGCTCTTCCAGACTGGCTATCTGACCTGTCTCGAGGGCATCAAGACGCTCGTTGATAGAGTTGATGTCACTCTCAAAGTCTGCACAGCCAGTAAACGCGAACACGCCGCACACCAGTGCGAGTGCCGCAATCACATTGAAAAAATGTTTTTTCATAACTGCATTTAGTTTGTTACACATAGGAACAAACAAGAGCCTTCCGACTGACGTTGCTCTTCTGATTAAAACTTATCGCAGTTATGATGTTTAAAGGGGTCTTTGGAGGCAAAAACGCCCGTTTTGGACGGAATCCGCCTACCATTCGCATCCACTAAAAATTATATGCGCCCTTACCACCACGGCAGATTTCTGAATATCAATTTTTCAGGAATTTTATGCTTTTAACAGACATTAATGCAGGTATATTTTAAATTTCAGAAAGTCAGGTTAAAAGCCATAGCCACAGACATACCGTCCGGGGAGGTAGGATAAAAACTATAGGAAGCGTATCTGCCTCCGGATGAACCTTTCTCCTTAACAACTACACGGCGCGCTCCGGGAGCGGCAATGGCATCAATCAAGTTATAGACATACAAGGCTCCCAATGCTCCCAGACAGATATTGCGGGCAGTGGAAAATTGGTCTACTCGCTTGGCATACAACCGCTTGTAATCAGCATCGTGGGTCTCGCCTATGCGTCTGGCATAATCAGTCTTGATGGTTTCGGTCGCCACAACACCGCCGATCAGTGCCGCAGTGCCACCGAGTATCAGACCGCCTTTCAGATAACTGCCTTTATGGAACTGACCCCAGCCAGGCACTATCGCCGACCGCCACAGTCCCCTCGCCCCGTACTTTGTTGTAACGGATGTCTCGTCAAAATCAGCAATGGAGCCGGGAGCAGCGACCTGATAGAGATAGTATGCCTGATAGTTGCCGTTTGCCAACTGCCGCCAATAATTGTCAACCATCTTACACTCTATGTCTATAGGAGCTCCCTCTGCCCTAAGTTCAAGAGTATACACTTCATCTTTAGTTCCGCTTAGACCTGAAGCATCTCTGCGTGACCGATGAATCTGATTTATCTCCTCGACACTTGATATGTTCCAGTCTCGGGGTAGAAATCTTACCAGTTCGTTCAATGCTAAAGTTGACGCACTGGTAAGATTTGTGGTATTGACCGGCACCAATACATACTGAATCGATGTGTTTCGAGATGACGGCTGCTTATTTATCCAACTGGGGACTATCTTATCTGAGGTCTGAATGTACTTCTGAGCAATGCATTCTCCGCATGATACGGAGAATGCACAGATCAGTAATACAACTATCTTAAGCACCAAGATTTTCATTGACTACAAACCTTTTGCCTTCAGATCATTCAATTTACTGAACTCTTCACTGACACTGTCACTGAACACCTCACTGCTAAAATCTATATCCAGTTTCTCTTCTTTAGAAATCACATCCTGTAAATCCGTATTGTTTTTAAGGTTGTCTATAAGTCCTGGGATATCTAATTCAACGCATACATAAGCAGTCTCCGTCCCATCACTCTGAACATATCTGTCAGAAACAGCTATTCTACTTCCTCTTATAAGTTCCTGTGTGACAGAACTTACTTTATCCTTACTGGACTCAGATAAAGTACGTCTCTTATCTATTCCCTCTGTTCCTCCCATTTGCTGCTTGCTGTATGTATCACTATAATTCTCAATAGCACCGGTAACCAACGTAGCAATCGTATTTGAAAGTTCCTGCCTTGCAAGGACGGCAGCTCTCTGTTCCAAATTGTCTTCTGCGAATCCATTATATAGAGCCCATTCCCTTATTGTAGTTGCATTTGGATCCTCCGCATAAAGCTGAGCTTCACTTTTTGCCTTTTTCTGTCCCATTCCTCCAGTAGCTGCTTTCTGGGCTCCGCAAGAGGAGACGAGCATGAGGGTTGCTGCTGCAAGGGCAGCGATGATTGAAATCTTTTTCATAATAATTTGGTTTTAAAAGTTAAACATTATGTTTGGTTAAATATTTTCAAGTGATTAGAATGTGGATATCTTGACGCTCTCACCGTAAACATAGCCGGACTCGGTACGCACCCACGCCCGGACATAGTAAGTGCGGTTGGCCATCAGGTCTGTAACTGTTGTGGAGTATTTTCCAGTAGATCCGCGTCCCGAGACCGTGACCGAGTTATCCACTGTCGTAGAAGGATTCATAGTCGTGCCGTAGGCGAATCCTCTTGACGTATATGCCGGAGAACCAGGTGACACCACCTGCCCGTTCAGTGTAGCTGAATACTGGAAGAAAAGTCCGCCGCCCATATCTATCGGCTCTACATTGGTGGCGTTCAGGGTCTCCACTACCGGCAGCTCGGCAGTCGTAAAACTTACCGTCTCACCATACACCGGCTCTCCGTTCTGAACGGCAAATGCTCTCACGTAGTATGTAGTCCCCTCCTGCAGACCGTCCACATCCATGGATATGCGGCCATTATAGCCTCCGTACCTGCTCTCCTTTCTGTCATTGATTGTCGGATTGTATGTGCTGGAGCTGTAGCAGAAGCCGTATTGCGTACACTTTGGATCACCCACCTCCTCTATCTCTCCGTTGAACGTGGCGGCATCGGTCCCGATATCAGTTACGGCGTATGTAACAACTTCTGTAGGGGTATAAGTCGTGCTGAAAGTCACGGTATTGCCATAATATGTACTGCCGTTCTGTACAACATACGCACGGACATAATAATAGGTATCAAATTCCAGGTCTGAGACCTCCAGGGAATAATCACCCTCTCCGTTTCCGTACACCACACGTTTATTGTCAGATATAGTCGGCTGCCCGCCCGTCGAGTAGCAGAATCCTCGTTCAGAGTAAGCAGGGATTCCCTGATCCGAGACATAAGCATTGAAAGTAGCCTCTGAAGCTCCTATGTCCGTAACTGCGGATGTGGTGACTGACGGAGCTCCGGATATTGTATTGAATGTACGCGATTCTCCGTAAAATATATTGTCATTCTGTATAATATAGGAACGGACTGTATATGTCTCCTGAAGTTCAAGACCGGAAACTTTTGTGGAGAACGAGCCGCCCCCGGATCCAGGCACCTTTACAGTCTCGTCATTGACGGTGGGCTCTGAAGTACCGGTTCTATAACAGAAACCTTTTTCGGTGTATGCCGGTACGCCCGGATTAGTGACTGTTGCGTTGAACGAAGCCTGTCCCGACAGGACATCCACGCCGGAGACATCATCCGTGCGCACCTCTGAATACTCCTGTACAGTCTGGAAAGTCAGTTCATTGGCACTATAGAACACTCCATTGGCATTTCTGGCATATGCTCTGACGTAATACGTACTGCCGGACGCAAACGAGTTGACTTCTTTCTCAAAGTTGCTACCGGCTTTATAAGTAGTACCGACAGTAATGGTTTCCATAGCATTGTCCAATGTCGGCATGGACTCTCCGGCATATACAAAGCCCAATTCCTGGTAACGCGGAACACCCTCGCTGATAAGCAGGCCTGTCAGAGTCGCACTGTTCATCATCACCTCAGAGATCCCGGTCATGTTCAGGACCACATCATCCCGGTCCTCTCCGATAGCCGATACTTTCAAGTCCGAGCTTCCATTTGAAGAACGCACGACCACCACAGTCTCGTTATAGCCCGGCAACAGCAGGCTGCGGTCTATGAACACAACTATAGTCTGAGTCTTTCCGTACGGCAATACACCCTCCTTGTCCTTTATATCGCTTATCCAGTCACAATCATACTCTATCCTCCATTCCAGATTCTCATAACTGCTGTTGACTATATTGAACGACAATGTATTGACTTCCGAACCGTCCCCGAATGCCAGTGAGTCCCGGTCCACCGTCACCATAGCCGGTATACGGCTTATCAGCACATAGCCGTTAGTCTGTCCTCCCGCTGTCACCTCCAGGGTCTTGCTTGCCGGCGTGTACCCCTCTTTGGTCAGAGTCAGAGTATAAGTCCCGGCTTTCAGGTCTGTAAACATATAGTTGCCGTCGCTGCCGGTCAGGGCGGACTTGCCGCCCGGCTCCAGCGATACATTGACAGTGGGGACGGGCTCGCCTGTGGTCGCATCGGCCACCGTCCCTATGATGCTGCCCGTAAGTTCCTGCGCCAGCTCATCCTTGCACGATACCAGCCCCACAGAACAAAGCACCGCCACGATTAATATTGAATATCTGCCAAATTTTCGCATAATTTAATGATTTAATTACTGACTATCTAATGTTCGGACACAACGGGCGGACTTTGTTTCAGATTTCATATCGGTATCGCTTTCCCCATCATAGAAATCAATATAGTAATACATGTTATAATAATAATCGCTGTATTGTGTAGATGACCAGTACTCAGACCAGTAGCTGTGACTGTCGTAGTCATAGTCGTGGCCATAAAAGTTGCCTATTAAATCTTTTTGGTTATACATTGCTCTTAATTCTTCCAAGGTGGGCAATCTCCAGTCTGTATACCCTCCTAATGTGGAAGTTTCGCACATGCCTTTTACGTCATTCCAATCTCCACGACCAATATCTTCTTTTTGAACAGCAATGCCGCTTAACGGCAAATTGATAAAAGATCTGGATATGGATTTCGTCTCACCATAGCTGACTCCGGCATAATTCTCGGCGTAAGCACGGAGGTAGATGCTATCCGCATCGGGCAATTCTTCGGCATTAAGGCGTAAGCTGAACTGACCTGTGCTGCTTCCCGGAACTGCTATTTTGGTGTCATTAACCGTCGGTTCTGCGCTGGAAGTACTGTAGACAAAGCCGCGTTCGGTATATGGAGGCAGACCTTCACTCACTATTGTTCCGTTGAATGTGGCAGATCTCAAATCAGAATCAGCATACACCGGGTCGAGAGTAGTCACTTGCGGCAGTTCCGGATGACTGGTTAAAAACAGATTGACATAGTCACTGCTGTAGGTTATGCCTTTTGTATTCTCAGCATAAGCCCAGATGTAGTAATTCACATCCTGCTGGAGATTGTCGACCAATGCGCTGTATGTTCCGAGGCCGGAGCCGTCCACCGGCACTTTCCCGTCGCAGATAGCCGGACTGCTGACTGTTCCGTATATAAAGCCTTTCTCTGTATATACCGGATCTCCCACACTGAGGACATCGCCGTTGAACATGGCTCTGTTGTTCGCCGTATCAATATCCGTAACTGCTGAGATTGCCACTTCCGGAGGGATGATGGATATGGTAAAGTCCGTCTCCTCCGCACTATAGGCTACGGTGCTGCCATCACCGCTTACGGCATAGGCCCTGACGTAGTATTGCTGGTTGAGAATCAAGTCATAAATCTTAGTGCTGAGAATCCCCGTAGTATTGCCTGCAACCGGAATCTTAGTGTTATAAATGGTCGGGTTGTGTGTTGTGCCGTATACAAAACCTTTCTCGGAAAACGGTGGGTCACCGACACTCTCCACCGTGCCGTTGAGGACTACGGAAAGACCGGCTACATCAATGTTGCTTACCTGTTGTATAGAAACAACAGGTGCTACCGCGACCGCTTTAAACGGCACTTCATTGGTGCTGTAGAATGTGCCCAGGTCGCTTTTGGCAAAGGCGCGGACGTAGTACTGCTGCCCGAGTTCCAGACCTGTCACACGGGCTGAATAGATGTCGTCATCGGTAACAGGAGCCGTAAGGGTCTCTATGGCTGTGGCCTCGGTGGGCTTGGACGATGTCGAATAGACAAAGCCACGGGCAGTGTAGCGCGGAACACCAGGATTGATCACTTCTCCGTACAATATGGCCGTACTGGAGGTCACATCCTCTACTTCCAAAGTATTCAGCACCACTTCCGCTCTTTCGGCTCCGACAGCCTTGACCACAAGGTCTGAACTGCCGTTGGAGGAGCGGACCACCACTACGGTGGTGTTCTCTCCAGCGGAGAGCAGCTCACGGTCGATGAACACCACTATCGCCTGCGTCTTGCTGTAAGGAAGGATGCCGGCTGTATCACGGACCTCGGTTATCCAGCTGCATGAGTACTCAATATTCCACTCCAAGTCCTCGTAACTGCTGTTGACAATGTTGAAAGAAAGGGAGTTGACATCAGAGCCATCGCCGAAGTCCAGGGTGTCGCGGTCTACTGTCACCACCGCCGGGATGCGCTCGATGAGAAAGTCTCCGTTGGCGGACTTGTCGGGCTCCACCTCAATCACACGGCTATCCGGAGTATAGCCCTGCTTGCTGATCGAGACCGTGTAGCTGCCCACTTCCAGGTCGGAGAAGAGATAGTTGCCGTCGCTGCCGGTCAGGGCGGACTTGCCGCCCGGCTCCAGCGATACATTGACAGTGGGGACGGGCTCACCGGTAGTCGCATCGGCCACCGTCCCGAGGATGTTGCCCGTAAGTTCCTGCGCCAGCTCATCCTTGCACGAGTACAGAGCAAGACCGGTCAGCATCAGAGCCGCCAAAAATATCCACAGTACTTTTTTCATAGTGTATATACCTTATTATATCTTACGTAAAAGGATGTCAGTCTGGACAGTCTCACCGCTGATGGCGGTTACGGACTTACGATCTACATAGTACCCTTCTTTCTGCACTGACAGGGTGTATTGACCGGGATCCAGTTCCTCAAAGAGGAATGTTCCGTCCTCATCGGTCTGGAGAGTGCGGTTCGTAGGATTAAGAACCACAGCGGCGTTAGAAAGAGGCTCGCCGGTAGACGCATCATACACGGCTCCGTGAATCGTGGCGAAAAAGTCGTAACTGATCTCATCGTCGCAGCCAGTTACGTAAAAACAAGCCAGCAGTGTCAGAAACATCGCGGCCAGTCTTACCAGTATCTTAGACTTCATAGTTTTTACCGTGTCTTCCCGGCTTCTGGAGGACTTGTTAGGGTTCATAAAAAAGAAAGTGTGGAGCCGGTTTCGTCTATCCAACAGAAGGTGTAGCGAACCTGACACAGATAAACGTTATCCAATACCCCACACTTGAGTAGATATGAGATTACCTGGCATAAGAGTTGCCACGGCCTACCTGTATCTAAACAAGAAAGAGTGTTGTCCGTTGTGCCCCCGTGTCTAGAAAGTCGCTACTTTTCTGTTAAGGACAGTGCGAAAACACTTTCAACAAAATGTACGCTGATCACTCAGCATCGCAAAGATATGAAAATATTTTCAAACTCGGACAAACACTCTTGGGTATTGAATGCCAAAGTTCTGCATATATTTTCATTCAAGCAAAATTAAATGTGGATGCACGTTTTTGTGACAGCATTTCTATGTTTTTGCAGATTTAAAACGGAATGGGCGGCATGTGCCCGGAATCCATCCGCAACTCGGCGGAAAGTACGATTTTTTGGCAGATTCCGCTGAGTTGCGGATGTTTTTTATCGGCGGGGACGGAAGAAGATGACTGCGCTGGCCAGGACGACAAGGCCGAGGAGGGCGAAGCCGAGGGGATTGGCACGACGGGAGGTGGCCTCGACGGTCAGGTCGCCGGCCAGGAGACGGAAGCCGTCCACTTTCCACACCGGAATACCGTCATCCATAAGATCGGTATTGGCAGATGTCAACCGTCCCGGCATCCGGACCTGATACAGCATGGCGTAGAAGAAAGGAGCTGTCAGCTGCTCTTCAATGTCTGAGATCTCCTCTGCCCACGTCACTGCGTGGACGGAAGCCGCTTCTGCATAGACCGGGTTGCCACTCAGCCGGCTCATCTGTGCGGCTATGGAAGTAAAGTGTCTGCTGCCGGCATTGTCTGAATCTCCGAAGGAGAAAGAGAACATGTCCTCGTAAAAGTCATAATGCTTTTCCATCCACTGCATCAGCTCCGTTTTCAGGCTGTCCGTAAGTTCCTCTCCGGCAGCGGAGCAGATGACGCGGTATATCTGCTCACGATAACAGGCGTTGATCCAACCGGCATATTTGTCATAGAGGTCTGTCAGGCCGGTATATGCCTCCGCTCCGTTCATCCCGACGTAACTGCCTGCGCTCCGGAACCATCTGTCCAGTTCGTCCCGGGTCATAAGGCTGTCCGGCGGCACGGGCATCCGTTCCGCTATGTCCGGAAATGTGCAGGAATAGCTGTAGGTGTTGAACAGCAGCCCCCTTTTCCGATCCCAATGCTCACGGGCCTTGATGTAGGGCAGTCCCGCATATTCTTCCGAGGCCGGAATCTCCCGGTACGAGGTGTCGGAAGGCCGTAATGTCCGGCTGGCGTAGAAATTCATGGTGGCGGAGTCGCCCAGGAACCACCATGTCCTCGGTTCTGCCATCCGGCCGGTCTCCCACTGCTCTCCCGGCTCGAAGAGGAAAGGCTGCGAGGACAGGTCTCCGGCCAGGCAGGCCGAGTCGGCCTCGGCGTAGACAGTCCGGGTCATGCTCCCGTCAGGGTGTACTTCGGGCACGACGGCATAATAGGTGACGCAGGAAGGGAATATCGCCACTACAGCAAGCACTGTCAGAGTCATTCTGACTATCATACGGAAATTTCTAATGTCTGTTTTCATGATCTTGAGGTTTTGCGGCCCTGTCTTCCAGACCGGTGACGGACTGCTTCAGGGCTTTGATTCTACGGTAATGTTCCAGTTGCGCGTCCGGCCGGCTCATTGCGGCGTATGTGCGCATATTCAGACTGCTGATGTCCGTGCGGACAGCAGTGTCCGCTTTCAGACGGGCGGTCAGCGGGGCACATACCATCAACGCTGCCGCCGCTATGCCCACAAGAGCCGGGATAGCTCTTCTCAACCGGATTACGGGTGTCTTCTGAAGTGCTGTAGCGGTCTTGGCGCCACTTTGCGGCAAAGTCTGAATGCGCTCCAGAATCCGCCCGGTGACCTCCTCCTGATGAGGCATCTGCGGATGTGAGCCGCGCATCTTTTCTATAAAATCAGTGTATCTGTCCATAACTGTCATTTTCTTTTTGTTTACAATTCTTTCTCAATAGCTTTGCGTACCTTCTTTCTGGCGATATAGAGGTTGCTCTTTATCTGCACCGCGCTCCATCCGGTGATACGGTGTACTTCGTCAGACGGAAGCTGCTCAATCTCAGCCAATACAAACACCGTCCTCTGCATCGGAGACAGCCCCGAGGCGGCTTTGCGGAACAGGTTTTCCAGTTCCCGGCTCATCCGCAGACTTTCCGGGTCTCCGCTTCCGTCCCCGCTCCCCTGCCGGCAGGCATCCAGCTCGTATTGCTGCCGTCTGGTACGTCTGCGCAGCACGTCATAGCACAGACGGCACGCAATAGTCCTCAGCCATGTGGCAATGCTGTAGCGCGGATCATATCCCTGCAGTGACTGCCATGCCCGGACAAACGTCTCCTGCACCGCATCCTCAGCCTCGTCGCCGTCCCCCAGTATCCTGACGCAGATGCGGAACACACTCTGCCGGTACCGTTCCACTATCAGGGCAAATGCCCCGGCATCTCCGTTCCTTGCAGCATCTATCGTTTCCGGTATCATCATTTTCCGCCATTTTTACCAAATATACGTCTTACGGCTTGAAAAGTAAAAAAACAAATCGTAAATTTGAGAGTATTATTTGTTAACCTACTAATTTGTGTACTTATGGTAAATAAACAATTATGGGAACAGAGCGTGGACATGATCATCAAGTCCATCTGGATCTACACTATCGCCGGTATTCTGGGCGCAATCTTCGGAGCCATTGACGGCATCCTCAACCCTGTAAGTTTCATGGCCGCCATGTCAGGCGAAGAAGGCCCGACCGGAGCTTTCGGCGTACTGGACACCATCTGCCAGATAGCAGTTATCGCCGGATACGTGCTGTTCTTCCTCAACATCAAGAAATTTGTGGATGTCCAGCCTACTGATGCTGACCGCGCTGCCGCAAAGAACATCTACATCGCGTACATGCTCCTGATTATAGGTGTCGTGGTACGCTTCATCCCCGTCATAGGCGGCATCGCATGGCTTGTGCTGGTAATCATAGGATATGTCAAGCTGCTGTCTGGATTCAAGGCCCTCCGCGACTCCGCAAACATGACCCCGTGTGCCAAAAACGGAGCTGATATCCTGTACAAGTCCACCATCTGGATACTGGTTGGTGCTGTCTTAAGCATCATCCCGTTCGTCGGCGGTTTCCTGGATGCCGTCATCACCCTCGTGGTATTCTTCACCATCCTGCGCGGATGGAAGCAGATCGGCCAGGGAGCCCCTGAAGATACAGGCACAGCACCTGAGCCCGGGTCTCAGTCACAGCCACAGCCTCAACAGCCTGAAAATCAGCCTCAGGAATAAGTCTTGAAATACAATAACAAAAGCCGGCCCGCAATCTTTTTGTGCGGATCGGCTTTTATTTTTTGCGATGGTGCAGTTGCTGAAAAAGCTTCCCTGATTAACAACGATTTACAAAACATACTGCACATTTGGCCACATTCAAAGCAGGTCAAATGTGCAGCGTAGAAATGCTATTCACTGATGCTCAACAACATCATCATCCACGATGCACCATCAGTTCAAAAATCAAATAAGGCATCAGCCGTTGACCTTGTGGTAGTCCTCGAGGAACTTGGCCAGACCTGAGTCGGTCAGAGGGTGCTTGAGCAGACCCTTGATGGCCGGAAGAGGACAGGTGGCCACATCCGCACCGGCCTTGAGGCAGTCGATGATGTGACGGGTGTGACGGATGGAGGCCGCAAGCACCATGGTGCCGAAACCGTAGTAATTGTACATCTCCACGATGTCCTCGATGAGACCGACACCGTCCTCGGAGATATCGTCCAGACGGCCTACGAAAGGCGATACGTATGTAGCTCCTGCTTTGGCGGCCAGAAGAGCCTGACCGAGAGAGAATACGAGAGTGCAGTTGGTCTTGATGCCCTTGCCGGCGAAATACTTCACGGCCTTGATGCCCGCCTCCGTGCAGGGAAGCTTGATGACGATGTGCTCGTTGAGGGCTGCAAGCTCCTCGCCCTCGCGTACCATGCCTTCATAGTCGGTGGCGATCACCTCAGCACTCACATCTCCGCCTACGATGTTGCAGATGTCGATATAGTGCTTGTACTGATTCTCCTTGCCTTTGATGCCCTCTTTGGCCATCAGGGAAGGGTTGGTAGTGACACCGTCGAGCACGCCCATGGCGTATGCCTCGCGGATCTGGTCCAGATTAGCTGTGTCGAGAAAGAATTTCATTATTCGGATTGTTTTTAAATTCTAGCTACAAATATACACATTTATTACGACAGATACCGGCGCACCTGCAAAAACGTGTGTCGTTCCGGACGGTCAGCTCAGCCTCTTCCCTGAAATGACGGGCACAATGGTAACTACGGGAGCAGTGCTCTATCGCAACTAACCGATAATCAACAATTTGCAGAAAACCGATGTTCCTGCTGCGCCCTTGGATAGCGGCTAAAATCTCTCGTCGAAATCGCAACTTTCACATATTCAGCATATTGCATTTGCGAGGTGCTCCTCTGCTTACCATTGCCGCATCATTCGTATCTCCTTAGGAAGGCAGCGGAGAATGTGAGCGGAAATAACGTGCAGGAATTAGCAGTCAATAAATGCAGCATCAGTCTGATCTGACAAAATAAAAAAAGAGGCACCCCTCTGCTACAACAGGTACCCCTTCCTTGTGTACTAAAACCTAAACCTACTATATAGATGCAGGTTTGTTGCATTTCGTTGCATGAAAATCAAAAAATTTTCAAAAATTTTTCTTTTCCGCCTTTTTCCCCGGTCTGTAAAAGCCCCTTATTGTCAGAACTGCAATCAACGTGAAGGAGCAGTCCCGTACAGCAGCCAAGAACGACCGCCCGACCCATCTCTCTGCCCCATTCTTTAGGTCCTATCCTCCCGGCATCCTCACGTTGCTTTTTAGTTGTATTGCAACTGCCTGATTGACCTGGCATTGCATTTTGCGTAAAAAGTTAAGTGACGGCAAAAAGGCTCATTCTGAGTGTAATTCGCTCCACTTAAAATATCGGCTGACAGATAAAGTGTTTATATTCAAGCGCATGCAACTCAACTAAAAAGCAACGTGAAGGCTGTAGGGGGTATTTTTGCAGATAATCATTAATAATTTGCTAACTTTGGACAAATAATATACTTAAGACTGAATGCCATGAATAAAGTTCACATCAACATGACCAGGACAGAACTGCGGAGGACTGTCACCGCCTGCTCCATGAGGGATGTCGCCATGGTCCTGTTTATCTTCTCCGTCTGGGGAGACTCTATGGGTATGCAGGCCGGCTATATCCGGGGCGTAAGCTGGTTCTGCGCCGCCTGTGCGCTGATAGCCGCTGTCACCTCGCTTGTATTGTGGCTGTCTCCCCGTTCCCGTTCGGAAAAGAAGAGCACTGCCGAAGTCATACGGCTCGTTTCTACCGCTGTCATAATGCTGGCAGTCTGCGTACTCTCACTCTATTTCGGTCTGTAATTGCGTATTGGGAAAGTATTGTTTCCTGAAGAAGGTCAGAGGATGCGGGAGAGGGTACGGCGTGTGGGGAGGGCGGTGATGAACAGGCCGATGAGGGCGATACCGGCAAGGGTAATCAGAATGTCCAGAGGCTTGATGACGACGGGATAATACTTCACTACGAAATTGCCGGGCATACGGATGACACCGACATGCTGCTGGATGAGACAGAGGATGATACCGACGGCCAGACCGACGACGGCACCCAAAAGCACTATCATCCAGCCCTCGTCAAAGAAGATACGGCGGATCAGGGCCGGACGGGCTCCGAGGTGCTGGAGGGTGGCAATATCGTCCCGCTTCTCGATGATGAGCATGGTCAGGGAGCCGAATACATTGCATGAGACCACTATGATGATAAAGAGCAGTATCATGAAGATGACGGCCTTCTCGATACGCATCATACGGTAGACAGTCTCGTTCTGCATGTACTTGTCCTTGACCGAATACCCCGGGCCGAGAGTCTCCCTGACCTGACGTACCGCGCCCTGGACATCCGCCCCCGGCACAAGACGCAGCTCCACGACACCCGCCTCGTTGTCGGGCACCCCTACGAGTCTCCTGGCCCGCTCTATCGGCACGAAAAGCGTATTGGCATAGCTCTCTCCGCCAGAGAAAAACATCCCTATGGGATAAAACGTCTCCTTGTTGAGCGACGCGGCGGGATTGACAAGGGATATCTCCCTGTCCCTGGCCGGAAAGTACACTTCTATCGGATCCAGGAAACGCGGTCTTATGCCCATCTCTACGGCCAGGCCCCTGCCGGTCACAGCCTGGGCCACCTCTCCGTGCATAAGGGTGAACTCTCCGTCCACGATGCAGGACTGCAGTTCAGGGTCCTCGGTGTAGGCCTGCTCCACCCCCTTCAGCACAGCCGTACCCTCCTCGCGGTCATAGGTCAGAAACACGGTCTCCTCTATGCTTTCGGAATAAAGAGCCACGGACGACATCGAGCGGACGGCATCAAAGGCCGGGGTATCGGTACGGAAATACTTGGACGAAGCGGAGGTCACGGCGATATCGGGCATGGCTCTGTCATACATGCTCCGCACCACCTCCTCGAATCCGTTGTAGATAGAGAGGACTATGATCAGCGCGCAACTGCCCACCGCAATGCCTATCGCGCTTATAAGCGAGATGATGTTGATGACATTGTGCGACTTCTTGGCGAAGAGGTAACGTCTGGCTATGAAGTAGGACAGATGCATGACGGCTTTCTGACTGACCGGAAAACTGGCTTTGGTGGCAACGGATGGAAAAGCGGCTACTTGGCGAGAAGCTCGTCGATGTGCTCCACGTAATCCAAAGAGTCATCCAGGTAGAAGACCAGCTCGGGCACTATGCGCAACTGCTTGGCCATCTGCCTGCCCAGCTCTCCGCGCAAAGCCCTGGCCGAATCCTGGATCATCTTGAACACCTTCTGCTGTTTTGTCGAAGGGAATATGCTGACGTAGACCTTGGCCACAGCAAGGTCCGGGCTGATGGTCACTCCGCTGACTGACACGAGGGCTCCGTCCCAGGAGGCCATGCCCCTGGAACGGATGATCTCGGCCAGATGTCTCTGAAGCTCTCTTGCCACTTTAAGCTGGCGGGTGCTTTCTCCTTCCATATCGGTTTACTCGAATTTGAGGATGTAGTAGTTTTTCTTGCCTTTCTGGGCCAGGATGTACTTGCCGTCGATGAGATCCGCGCTGTCGATGGTCCGGTCCGCGCTGTCGCATTTGTCCTTGTTGATGGACAGCCCGCCTCCCTGAATCATCTTGCGGCATTCGCCCTTGGAGGGGAATACGTCGGTGGTTACCGCCAGCAGGTCGATGACATTCTGGGGAAGTGCGTCCTTGCTGAGGCTGTACTGGGGCACACCGTCGAAGACCGACAGGAATGTCCTTTCATCCAGCGAGCGGAGAGTCTCGGAGGTGGACTTGCCGAAGAGGATCTGGGATGCATCCACGGCCTTGCCGTATTCCTCCTGCCCGTGTACCATGACGGTGATCTCGCGTGCGAGCAGCTTCTGGAGCTCCCGCAGGTGAGGGGCCTTGGCATGCTCCGCCACGGCTGCCTCTATCTCCTCACGGCCGAGGGTGGTGAATATCTTGATGTATCTGGCTGCGTCCTCGTCGCTGACGTTGAGCCAGAACTGGTAGAATGCGTAGGGCGTGGTGTACTCCGGTGATAGCCAGATATTGCCTTTCTCGGTCTTGCCGAACTTGCCGCCGTCGGACTTGGTCATCAGTGGCCAGGTCAGTCCGTATGCCTCTCCGCCCAGTTTGCGCCGGATAAGCTCCGTACCGGTGGTGATGTTGCCCCACTGGTCACTGCCGCCCATCTGGAGCTTGCAGCCGTAGTGTTCGTAGAGGTATGTGAAGTCGTAGCCCTGGAGCAGCTGGTAGGTGAATTCGGTGAAGGACATGCCCTCTCGTCCCTCTCCGCTGAGTCTCTTCTTGACCGAGTCTTTTGCCATCATGTAGTTGACGGTGATGAGCTTGCCTATCTCGCGGGTGAAGTCGAGGAATCTCCAGTCCTTCATCCAGTCGTAGTTGTTGACCAGAATGGCGGCGTTGGGGGCGTCGCTCTCGAAGTCGATGAACTTGGAGAGCTGGGCCTTGATGCACTCCTGGTTGTGACGGAGGGTCTCCTCGTCGAGAAGATTGCGCTCCTGAGACTTCATCGAGGGGTCGCCTATCATGCCCGTAGCTCCTCCGATAAGGGAGATGGGGCGGTGGCCGGCGTCCTGGAAGTGCTTGAGCATCATGACGCTGACCAGATGGCCGATATGCAGTGAGTCAGCAGTGGGGTCGATACCCACGTATGCCGTACACTGTTCTTTGGAAAGGAGTTCTTCGGTTCCGGGCATGATGTCCTGGATCATGCCTCTCCATTTGAGATCTTCGATAAAATTCTTCATCGTATGAAAATACAACTTTATTAGTGCTGCAAAGGTAGTGATTTTTGCCTAACTGCAATTACGCTGCGGCAGAATAAGTCCGCATCAGGAGGCCTGCGGTTATGGCGCACCGTCATCGGCGGTATATGCGGAAAAGGGCAACGCCGATGCATATCAGCATGAGCGCCAATATGACCCAGATGAACCACATATTCAGCGTCTGCGTCTTGCCTGCAGCCACCGAGAGCGTGGAGTTGGCGCAGAAAGAGAACAGCAGGGACAGCAGCAGGCCCAGCTGCGCGGCCAGGTCCCGCTTGGCGTCATTTGCAATTCCAGCTTTCCGGGCAGGGACGGGAAGGTTGACGATATTGGGGAAAATCTGGGCCAGAAGCGTCAGTATGTAGACACCAAGCCCTACAAGGGCGACAACCAGCAGGATGCTCCTGTCTCCGACTCTGTCCACAACTCCGTGGATATCAAAATGGTTCGGCACCGGCACTCCCTCCAGCCGCGACCATGACAGCATGGGCGCGAAGGCTGTAAGCACCGCCACTGCAGCGACTATGTTCAGGACAGAGTTGATGTAACGCCGTATCATGATATTGCAATCAATTAAGCTCCACGAGAGCCTCGGAGACATTGATGATGAAGTCACCGACCCTCTCGCACTCAGATACAAGGTCCATGTAGTAAACTCCACGGAGATAGCTGCTCTCCTCGGACTCGATATTGCGCAGATGTTCCTCCTTCAGATTGTCACGGTACTCGTTGATGTCATGCTCGGCGTCCTGCGCATTGGAGATGTTGATCACGTGGTGGAATCCCTCCTTGAGGTTGGCTATCATGCTGTCGATAGCCACATCCACCAGATCGAGCATGTGGTTGAGCTTCCTGACCGTAGCCTCATCGAACTTCTGGCTGTGCAGATTCTTGCGCTGCAGGATACGGCCTACATTGAACCCGGAATCCCCCATGCTCTCCAGCTCGCTGATGATCTTGTACATGGCCTGAAGCTTATTGGTACCTTCCTGGCTCAGGTCACTCTCCCGTATATTGCTGAGATACTTGGCGATTTCGAACTCAATCCGGTCGGTTATCTGCTCGTAATGCTCGAGCTTCTTGAACAGCTCGTCAAAACGGTTCTCGTCATCCGCCTCGTTGACGGCCTGCCGGGCATATCTGTACTGCTTCTTGACTATCTCGGAGAAATGCACGACCTCCTGCTCGGCCTGCTCCAGGGAAAGCTCGGCGGTGCTCATCATACCGCCCTGAATATAACGGAGACGGAAGACCTCCTCCTCGTCCTTGTGCCCCTTGAGCACCCAGGTGACGAACTTGACAATCTGCGGAGTAAACCACACGAGGATACAGGTATTGAGCAGGTTGAACAGAGTATGAACGGTGGATATGGCGTAGAGCAGGGACGCGGACGATACAAAGGGATCCTCGCCGCCCAGGCCTACGACGATCTTGGACACCAGCCACAGGAACGGCTTGTACAGTGCCAGCACCCAGATGACTCCGAAGACGTTGAACACCGTATGGGCCAATGCCGCCCGTTTCGCGGAGATATTGCCGACAGAGGCCGCTATGTTGGCGGTGATGGTGGTGCCTATGTTCTCGCCGAGCACCATCGCTGCGGCCATCTCGAACGGAATCCATCCCTGACTGGCCATGACCAGGGTCAATGCGACGGTGGCGCTGGAAGACTGCAGGACGATAGTCATTACCGTACCTACCAGCACGAATATCAGGACCGAGAAGAATCCCCAGTCAGTCCATCTCTGGATAAATGCGATGGCCTCGGGATTGGTGCTCAGGTCCGGCACCGAATCCTTCAGGAAACTTAGGCCGAGGAAGAGCATGGCGAAACCGATGATCATCTCTCCGATGTTCTTGCGCTTCTGCGACTTGAACATCATGAAGGCAAAACCTATGCCTATCAGGGGTATGGAAAGGGTGGATATGTCCGCGGTGAATCCCAGCAGGGAGATGAGCCACGAGGTGACGGTCGTACCGATATTGGCTCCCATGATGACTCCCACAGCCTGGGTCAGGCTCAGAAGGCCGGCATTGACGAAGCTGACGATCATCACTGTCGTCGCACTGGAAGACTGAATGATGGCCGTAATCAAAGTACCTGTCAGGATACGGGTGAACGAATTGGCCGTCATGGCCGAAAGGATGGAGCGGAGACGGCTGCCGGCGACTTTCTGAAGCCCCTCGCTCATCAGGGTCATTCCGTACAGGAACATGCCCAGTGCTCCGAGCAGTGTCAGGATCTGAAATACAGTACTCATTTAACAGCTTATTTGTGCAAATATAGTTATCTTTGCGCCATGTTGAACAAAGCCCGGTTTTTTTTGTCCTTACTGTTCCTGTCAGTGCTCTCGTCCCAGACCGCGCTCTGCCAGTACTACACGTTGGGCAACGACCCTTTCCGGGCCCGCTGGAGACAGATATCCTCCGAACACTATAGCATCATATACCCCGAGGAGACCGACTCCCTGGCCAGACTCTACCTGTACACTCTCGAGAAGATGCGGCCGGCAGTAATGTCCGAGCTGAATATCGAGCCCAAGCCCATACCGGCAGTGCTGCATCCCTACACCACCCTGAGCAACGGAGTCGTGACATGGGCCCCGAAACGCATGGACCTGTTCTCGTCTCCCGACCCTTACGGGAGCAACCCCGACTCATGGATACCTCATCTCATCACCCACGAGTCCAGGCACGTCGGTCAGGTGGAGCACTTCACAAAAGGGATATACAATGTATTCTACTACCCCTTCGGAGAGCAGATTGCGGGTCTGGGACTCGGACTTTTCATAAGCGGACACGTCCTGGAGGGCGACGCAGTGGTGGCGGAGACCGAACTGACGCGCGGAGGACGGGGCAGAAACGCCGACTTCACCAGATACATGAGAGCGATGTACATCAACCGGGACTTCCGTTCCTGGGACAGGATGCTCTTCGGTTCTTCCAGATACCACACCCCGGATGAATATGTGTTCGGATATCTGCTGGAAAGCTATATCCGGTACGAATCCGGAGTAACCGATCTGATCGGACAGTATCTGTCCACACCTGTCAGGGGCTGGTACAATATAGGAAAACTCATCGACCCAGTGAAATACGTGACCGGGACCGGCAAGGCGGAATATTTCCGAAGGTCTCAGAAGGTACTGAGCGAGATGTGGAGCAACGACTATCTGTCCAGAGGCCCTTTCACCGGATACACCGGACTGGCGTCCAAAAAGGAAAGGCTTTACACCGATTTCTCCAACCCCATCTACATATCCGACCCGGCATCGCCGTACTACGGATCCGTTCTGGTCCTGAAAGAGGGCATGGAGACCGCACGCAAACTGGTCATGATAGACTCCTCCGGCAAAGAGCATTTCATGAGATTCTTCAACACCACGGCCTCCCGTCCGACATACGACGGCAAGAACCGCATCTACTGGTCCGAGAGCATCACCAACAATGCGGCCGGCATAGAAGACTTCTCGGTCATCATGAGCTTCGACATCCTCACAGGCCGGACCAGGTCGCTCCAGCGCAGGGCCAAATATTTCAATCCGGCACCCTCGGCCACAGGTGACACCCTGGCCGTCGCGGAGTACCCGGTCACCGGCAGTTCCTATCTGACACTGCTGTCGTCAGAGACCGGCGAGCCGCTGAACCGGACCGAGGCCCCCGGAAAAGGCCAGATAAGAGAGTCCGTCTTCGTAGGCGGCATCCTCTACTGCTCGGTCATCCTGGAGGACGGCATCGGCATATTCAGGCTGGATCCTCAGTCGGAAAAATGGAGCGGGACAGTGGCTCCGCAGCACCAGAGCATATCGGGTCTGAAAGCATATAAAGACCATCTGTACTTCTCCAGCGACCTGGACGGAGTCCTCAACATCTACAGATACGACCTCGGAACAGATTCCCTCCTGAAGATGACCAATTCCGGATACGGAGCCGATTTTCCGTATTTCGATCCGTCCGGGAAGACACTGTACTACTGCGAATACGGCCCCGAAGGATACCGTCCGGTCAAGGCGGCCTACGCACAGCTGTGCGACACTGCGGCCGACTTCAGCAAGCCCTATAGATGGCCGCTGGCGGAGCTGCTCTCAGCCCAGAGCGAAAAGAGACTGGAGAACACTCCGACCGGCAAGTCTCCGGCTGACTCCGGCATACTCAATCCGCAGGAATATCCCTCCCGCCGGTACAGCAAGCTGCTCCATGCATTCAGGATACACTCGTGGTTTCCGGTATATGTGGACGTGGACCGCATCATGACCTTCTCGTTCGAGAGATTCTCTCAAGTCGCCTCTCTCGGAGCCACCGTACTTTCCCAGAACACCCTCGGCTCGGTCATCACTTCCTTGGGCTACGGCTACGTAAAAGACATATACACAGGAAAATACTTTCACTCAGGCCATTTTTCCATAGACACCAGGCTCGTAGGGAACCTGGCACTGGAAGCCCGGTTCGATGTCAATGAGCGCAATGCCATGACCACCGTCTATGACATGACTTTCGGAGGGCAGTATATGTACGAGAACCGGAACACTCCCCTCCTGTCCGCCAGCGCGATGCTGTACTGGCCGCTCAGGTTCAACAGCAGGGGCTGGTACCGCAGTCTGACTCCATTTGTCTCATGGGGATTCAACAACGACCGGTATTTCGCTTACTCGTGCAGCCTTTCCGAGAACAGGATCACGCCTGTCGGCGGAGACTACACCACCATGAGGCACCAGCTCCAGTACGGTATCTCCTACGGTCAGGTTATCCCAACGGCCAAGTCGCAGATCTATCCCAGATGGGGCTTCGGCATCACATTGCGCGGAGTGACCTCACCGGGCAGCGGCAGATATTTCAGGGATCTGATACACGCCGGCGGATACGTCTATCTCCCAGGCATCACCCGCCAGCAGGGTCTCAAGCTCAGCTTCGCGGCCCAGATGCAGATGAGACAGGACAGATATCTGACCTCCTCCATAGCGGCTTTGCCGAGAGGCTATAACATGTACAGCTATGCCGACACCTATGTCAATCTTACGGCGGATTACGCCATCCCCATATATCTCGGCGACTTCAGCTTAGGCACTTTCCTCTACGTCAAGCGGCTGCAGCTGATACCCTTCGCCGATTACGCCATGGAGCTGAACCGGGGCCGGAATCTGAAGGATTACTTCTCATACGGAGCCGACGTACTCCTGGACTTCAACATCATACAGCTCAGTTTCCCCATAAGCGCAGGCGTCAGATATGCCCGCACCGGGCCGAACGAAGACCGGTCCAGAAACCATTTCGAACTGCTGTTCAACCTGACATTCTAGGCCTTGTCCAGGCCGAACCAGGTAAACAGCGCCTCCGCGCTGCGCTTTCCGATCACATTGACTATCTCGCGGTAAGGTGCGCTCTTTATCCTGGAGAGGGTCTTGTATTTTGTAACCAACTTCTCCCGGCTCACCGCCCCTACCCCTGGAATATTGTCCAGCTCCGAGACCAGGGAGGATGCGCTGCGCCGGTTGCGGTGATGAGTGATGCCGAAGCGGTGCGCTTCGTCCCGGATATGCATGAGCACCTTCAGGGACGTGGAGTTGCGGTCGATAAAGTGAGGATACGGATCGCCCGGCACTATGACCTCCTCCAGCCGCTTGGCCAGGCCTATGAGCGTCACCTTCCCGATGAGGCCCAGCTCATTCAACGCCTCGTACGCCGCATTCACCTGTCCGCGCCCGCCGTCTATGACTATCAGCTGAGGCAGTTCCTGACCCTCGGCCAGCAGACGGGAGTACCTCCTGTTGACCACCTCCTTCATCGACGCGAAGTCATTGGCCCCCACCACAGTCTTGATGTTGAAATGCCGGTAGTCCTTCTTGGACGGAGCACCGTCCCGGAACACCACGCATGAGGCGACCGGGTTGGTACCCTGGATGTTGGAGTTGTCAAAGCACTCGATATGCACCGGCGGCACATCCATACCCAGATCCTTGCGCAGATTCTCCACGATGCGGGCCGAGTGCTCCTCGGGATTGACGAACTCCTCGTGCTTGAGCCGCTCGAACTTGATGGCTGCCGCATTCTTGCGCCCCAGCTCCAGAAGCGCAAGCCTGTCCCCCTTCTCCGGCACTGTAAACGTGACACCCGGAAGCGCCTCTGGCATATCCGGCAGGAAAGGCACGACTATCTCCTGGGGACACTCACCGTCCTGACCCTCATACTCCTCCAGCTTCTCGTATATGCCGGAGATAAACGAGCCCAGGACAGCCGGAGCTTCCTCCTCTATACGCAGCTTGATCTCCAGATTCATGGACTGCACGATACCGCCGTCATGCACCCTCAGGAAGCTGCCGAAGGCATCCTGTCCCTCCATGAGTACGTAGAAAACATCCACATTGATACCTTTACTATTTACTATCAACGACTTGGCATAATGCTTCTCCAGCAGCTCCATCTTCTCCTTCCACAGCTGCGCCTCCTCGAAGTCCAGCACGGCCGCCCTCTCCTTCATCCGCTTCTCAAAGTCCTTTATGAGCGTATAGGAGTTGCCCTTGAGTATCTGCACTATCGCCTCGATCTGCGCCCCGTATTCCTCCTCGCTCATCTTCCCGACACACGGTCCGGCGCATTTGCCCAGATGATAGTCGAGACATACCTTGTACTTGCCTTTGGCGATACCTTCGGCCGTGATGGCGGACTTGCAGGTCCGCAGCCGGTAGAGAGTATTGATCAGAGCCAGCAGATTGTGCGCGTGCATGGCCGAGCTGTACGGCCCGAAATACCTGGAACCGTCCTTGACGAACCGGCGGGTAACCGTCACCCTGGGGAACTTCTCGTTCCTCAGGCATATCCACGGATAGGTCTTCCCGTCCTTGAGCAAAATATTGTAGCGCGGCTGATACTGCTTGATAAGATTGTTCTCCAGCAGGAATGCATCCGCCTCCGAGCCTACTATGGTATGGTGTATGTCGGCTATCTTCGAGACCATCACACGGGTCTTGCGGTTCAGCCCGTTGGGCCTGAAATACTGCGACACCCGGTTCTTCAGGTCCTTGGCCTTACCCACGTATATCACCGTCCCCGAAGCGTCCAGAAAACGGTAGACTCCGGGACTGTGAGGCAGCATTTTCAGTTTGTCCAATATGTCCATTTGAAAATATGTTTATCTTTGTAAGATATTTTTGCACTATGACAGTGAAGCCGGGTACAAAGTTAATCAATAAATCTGACATTCAGAAAGCTCTCAACCTGAAGGGACCTGCAGGCTCTCTCGCAGCCTCCTGCGCCATGTCCATGATGGGGCTGAACCGCATCAACCGTCTGTATCCGGAGTTCGGAGAGTTCCGAGGCAGGGAGTTCACCAAGGCCGCCATGAAGACATTCCGCATATCGGCCGACATCCTGCAGGAGGAGCTGGAATACATCCCGAAAGAAGGGCCCTTCATCATCGTCTCCAACCACCCGTTCGGAGGCTGGGACGGCATAGTGCTGTACAACACGGTGGCGGCCATCCGGCCTGACTTCAAGATCATGACCAACTTCATACTGTCCCACATCCCCAATCTCAAGGACAGTTTCCTGGCGGTCAATCCCTTTTCCGACAACAAGGGGCTAAAGAGCAGCTTTTCCGGCATCAAGGCCGCGATGGAGATCCTGGAGAAAGGAGGATGCGTGGGTATATTCCCTGCCGGAGAAGTGTCCACCCGCTACAAAGGATACAGCAGGCCCGCCGACAAAGCATGGTCAGGCACTGTCATGAAGCTGATCCGCAACAGCGGAGTTCCCGTGGTTCCGGTGTATTTTGACGGCACCAACTCCAGGTGGTTTCATTTAGTAGGGAAAATCCATCCGATGCTGCGTACCGTCAATCTGCCCAATGAGCTGCTCAAGCGCAGCGGCAGGACGGTGACAATGCGCATAGGCCGGCCCTTCCCCGCCTCCGAGATTCAGAGATACGACGACATCAGGGAACTCGGCCGGATGCTGCGCAACAGGGTATACGCCATGGAGGCCAACACACCCGGACGGTTCGAGGTACATCTGACCGAGACGCCCCAGGAACCGCTCATACCGCCGGTGGACAGCCGGGAGCTGGCAAAGGAGATGGATGCCCTCACCCCCCTTTTCGAGGTCTACAAGTACCGCTGCTATCTGGCTGACACGGAGCAGATCCCGGCCATGATGACCGAGATAGGCCGGAGGAGGGAGGAGTCATTCCGGCAGGTGGGAGAAGGCACCGGCGCAGGCATCGACACCGACAAGTACGACCGCTACTACAAGCACCTCATACTCTGGGACAAGGATAGCAGGAAACTGGCCGGGGCATACCGGCTGGGCATCGGCCGGGAGATATATGAGAGATACGGAGTCGAAGGATTCTACACCCATACCCTCTTCAAGTACTCCAAAGAGTTCACCGAAAAACTGCCCGAATGCATCGAGCTGGGCCGGTCATTCCTCTCTGTCGAGTACAAGAAAGAGGCCCTGCCCCTGATGCTGCTCATCAAGGGCCTGCTGTTCACGGTGATCCGATACAGCAACTGCAAATACCTGTTCGGACCGGCCAGCATAACGAGCTGGCTGCCGCCGTTCTACAGAAGCCTGATCATCTACGGACTGTCAATGTGTACTCCCGGCAGTTCCGAATGTCCGGTGACACCGCGCACACCTTTTAAGTACGACTTTATGAGGGTGGACCCCGCCCTGCTGCTGAAAGGCAAGGCCGGAAACGTGGACTCTCTGGACAAATGCATCCAGCGTCTGAGCGACGGCCGGTACAGAATCCCCACCCTGCTCAAAAAGTACGTCAAGCTGGGCGCGGACATCCTGGCCTACAACGTGGACAAGGAATTCAACTACTGCGTGGACGGCATGATCTTCCTGGACATAGACAAAGTGCCCCGCAGCGAGGTCGTCCTCCTGACCAAGGGCAGCGACAACCCCGAAACCCTCCTCGAACGCTTCAAGCAATAACCCCGGACTGCTGCGGGCACGCCTTAGCTCACAGTCTCCGCTGACAATCAACAACTTAACACCCTAAAAAGGTGTCCTGTCCGGCTTTCAAACCTCAACAGGGCACCTTTTTCTTTGACAACTAGCTGTAAATCAACAGAGTCCGCTACAGAAACTTTCCCAGACCGTGAGATGTCATAGACGCAGATGTGGGTGCCGTAGGTGACGGGAGTGACGTAGAGACAGGCGGGTTACGGGACGGGGTCGTAGCCGCTGCCGCCCCAGGGATGACAGCGCAGGAGTCTTCTGACCGTCAGATAGAGTCCCTTTACAGGACCGTGCTTGCGGAAAGCCTCCAGGGCGTATGCCGAGCAGGTGGGCGTAAAACGGCAACATGCCGGCTTATAAGGCGAGATGCACACCTGATAGAATCTGATCATGAACACAAAAGGTGCTATCAGTATCTTTTTAAGCGTCTTTCGCCACTTTTGCCAGCGCGTTTGAGAGACATTCGGCAATCTTTCCATATTCCAGTATTTCATTGGCCGTGTAGACCATCAGGATATCCTTGCCGGCAAAGTCCGGACATTCTTTCTTTATATGACGCAGAGCCTCCCTGGTCCGGCGGCGCACCAGATTGCGCTTGACCGCCCGCTTGAATATCTTCTTCGGGACGGATATGACCGTCTCGTCCGCATCTCCGTCAGTATTGTCCAGCACATACAGACGGTAGGGATACGAATAATATTTCTTACCCTCGGAATGCAGCCTCTCTACCTTCGTCATAGGTCAATTGGAGGATATATACGACAGTACGTACTCATCCGGGCCGGAACTCAGTGTCATACGTCCGGACACCGCAGATATGGAGTCTATCAGGAAACACTTTACATCCCACTTGCCAGTAGTGCCGAACTCCCAGTTGTCATACAGGGTCATAACCAGATAATCCTCATAGAGACGGTAGTAGTCCTCACCGTTACCGACAGGGTCCCAGGAGTTCTCTCCGCTCCTGACTGACATGGAGAGCACGTTCTCCGGCTGGAACTGAACCCTGTAATTCATAAACTCTCCTCCGTTCTTTGTATTGAACTGCCAGACTCCGTACAGAGTATCAGCGACAGCGTAATCCAAAGGTATCTTGCGCATGGTCATCTGAGTATACTCCGGAGTAACCTCCGTCCCGTTGATTGAATAACTCTCCACCCCCAAAGTCATCAGCGAATCCTGAGACACTATAAAACTGTATTCCTGACGTGTGCTCACCTGGTCCAGATAACCGTACAAGCCTGAAAATAGACCATTGATGGAAAAATCACAGCAGTAGATAGTATACCTGAGAGTGTTCTCTCCCCATTGATAATTCGCACTGTCCAGTGTCAGGACTCCCTCGTATCTCACTGTTCCGGAAGAGGTGAAGGTCATTACCGTATAATCGCGCTCATCCAACAGATTTCCGTCGTATGTATCCACAATCCATGTCGCCTTGAGATTCTCACGGTTATAGGCAGGATTGTCCCGATTGCATGACGTAATCACACACACGGCAATGACTATCACCGCGCACATGAATACTGCTGTATAATTGCGACGTAACATGACTATTTGCGGTTTTCAAGATAAAGCAACAGAGCCTTGGACACCGACGGAGCCTCTGGAGTAGGCGCCTCAACCTCAACTGCAAAACCGTTCTCCTTTAATGCCCTGGCAGTAGAAGGACCGTAAGTGACAAACAAAAGGTCACCCTGCTTGAAATCAGGATAATTCTGAGTCAGAGACTTGACATCCGAAGGACTGTAGAATACCACCATCTGGTATTTTGACAAGTCCACGTCACTGAGGTCGCTGTATACTGTCTTGCTGAACACTGCGTTGCCGAACTTGAGCCCTGCTTTTGTAAAGGCTTTGATTACATCAGGCTTTGTCGTGTCTGTGGAAGCTATAAGGAATGTCTCCCCCTTGTGCTTGGGGCCGATCGTTTCTATCACAGAATCCACAGTCCCCTTGCCGAAAAATATCTTGCGCTTACGGTACACTATATGCTTCTGGAGATAAAGAGCGATGTTTTCTGTCGTACAGAAATATTTCATCGTCTCAGGAACCGTAACTCTCATAGCCTCACACACTGAGAAAAAAGCATCAATAGAGGATTTTGCCGAGAAAAATATCGCCGTATAATCCAGAATCGCCACCTTCTGCGCCCGGAATTCTTTGGCTGTCAATGGTTCTATCTTAAAAAATGGAAAATAGTCAACCTGTACACCGTATTTTGAGGTGATCTCACTGAATGGAGACTGAGTGTTTCCCGGAGCCGGCTGCGAGACCAAGATATTGCTTATCTTCATTACAATGTAAAATGTTAAAATTTTAATATTGTCGCTACAGCTATCACTATAGGCAAAATTTCAAGCGTGCAAAGATACAAAATAGACATTAAAAGCGGCTCTTTAAATGCAAAAATTATTCTCAGATGCTCTACCAGATACAGAAAGATCAATATGCCCGATACTATTGGAGCCACTTTATCCACCAATATTGGGAACATATCAGGAAGAAACATTCCAAGAATATAGATGATACAGAAAACCACGACCGCCAACATAAAGAAGACGCAGGCCATACGGTTGACCACCATGACAAAACCGTTCTCACCCGAGACATAGGATATGCCGGATGTGACGATAAAACGCAAAGCGAAATACGCGCATATGCACCCCAGAATCACATAATACGGAGCTGTCACAGCCCTTATGCCGTATACAAGAAAAGCCGACACAGGCAGCATCACTGCAAAAGACAGCATCAAGCTGTACCGCACTGCGGGAGACGTATCCGAATAGGTACGGCGGACAGGGTATTTAAGAAACCCTCCCATCCAGGTAAAAAACACGGAAAACGAACGTCGGAAAATAAATCCGATAACTATCAGGAACAATATCGTCCAAACGAAATACTGTCCGCCCTGAATCCCGGATTCCACAACTGGCGGCATCACATAATGCTGCAGCTGCGAGCCTGGCCACAGTCCTTCTACACTTCCGTCAGTTACCGCGTTTTGCCACATAGCCCATAGATGTCAGAAATGCCGTAACCTTGTCCCTGCAGTCTCCCTGTATGAGTATCTCCCCGGCCTTGACGCTTCCGCCAGTACCGCATCTGCTCTTGAGCTTGCGGCCCAGCTCCGTCAGGTCCTCCTCACTGCCGACAAAGCCCTTTATCAGAGTAACCTGCTTGCCGCCCCGGTTGCGACGGTCCAGATATACTGTCAGTTTCTGTCTGGACGGAGGCAGAGTCTCCACCACGCTTTTCTCCTCAGAGGGGATATTGAAATCGGGATTTGTTGAGTAAACCAATGGCATAACGGTAATTTTTGTGCAAATTTAGTATATTTGCGGTTTATACACATGAAATAGACGACAAATGGAGCAGAAAAAGTTCACTCTTATCAACCGTATCTTCTCGGTCATCGTCCTGGTGACCGCTTCCATCACATACCTTATGACCATCGAACCCACGGTAAGTTTCTGGGACTGCGGCGAGTTCATCGCCTCATCCTACAAACTGGAAGTGGGACACGCCCCGGGCAACCCGGTGTTCCAGATGATAGCCAGGTTCTTCACCATGTTCGCATCTCCGGAACATGCGGCCATGGCGGTCAATATCATGAGTGCCCTCTGCTCTGCATTCACCATATTCTTCCTGTACCTGACCATAGTCCATCTGGGACGCCGCATCATTGAGAAAAACGGCGGAAACGGAGTCCTGTCCGCAGGAGAGGCCCTCTCCCTTATCGGAGCCGGAGTAGTCGGAGCCCTCGCTTACTGCTGGTCCGACACCTTCTGGTTCTCCGCTGTCGAGGCCGAAGTGTACGCCATGTCCTCTCTCTTCACCGCTGTCGTGTTCTGGATGATCCTCAAATGGGAAGAACAGGCCGATACAGAGTACGCTGACCGCTGGATCGTAGCCATTGCATTCCTGATGGGACTTTCCATCGGAGTACACCTGCTCAACCTGCTCACCATACCTGCTATAGCATTTGTGTACTACTACAAGAAAGCTACGAAAGTCACCACCTGGGGCTGCGTCGGAGTATTCGCCGTCTCAGCAATCATCCTGGCAGTCATACTTTGGGGTATAATCCCCTACCTGCCGAAAATAGCCGCGCTGTTCGACCTGCTGTTCGTCAATGTTTTCGACCTGCCTTTCAACACCGGAGCGGCATTTTTCGTCCTCGCACTGCTCGCCCTCAGCTTCTGGGCCATATATTTCACCCGGAAGAAGGGAAAGCATATCTGGAACACCGTCATGCTCTGCTTCACGATGATAGTCATCGGCTACTCGGCCTTCGCGATGGTGGTCATCCGCTCGGCCAACAACACCCCCACCAACGAGGGACAGCCGGACAACCCGTTCGCCCTCGTCAAATATCTGGGCCGCGAGCAGTACGGCAGCACTCCTCTTGTATACGGGCCCACATTCGCATCAGTACCTATTGATTATAAGGAATCATCATACTACACCAAGCTGGACGGCAAATACCACAAGACCTCCAATCCCATAGACTACGTATACGCATCAGACAGCAAGATGCTGTTCCCAAGGATGCACAGCAAGGACCCGTCCCATATCAACTTCTACAAAAGCTACACACAGGGACGCGGCAAGACCATACCCGGCACAGAAGAGAAGATGCCCACCATGGCCGACAATCTGAAATTCTTCTTCGACTACCAGTTCAACTGGATGTACATGCGCTACTTCATGTGGAACTTCGCCGGCCGTCAGAACGACCTGCACGGACAGGTGCCGGGAGACCCGATATCCGGCAACTGGGAATGCGGCATCGACTTCATAGACAAGGCCAGACTGGGAGACCAGTCCGAGGGGCCGGACTACATAGTGCACAACAAGGCCAAGAACCATTACTACATGCTGCCTCTGCTGCTGGGTATCATAGGCCTGCTGTACCAGTTGGGCAAGGACAAGCGCAACTGGTGGATCACCTTCCTGCTCTTCTTCCTTACCGGCATAGCCATCATCCTGTACCTCAACCAGTCACCTTATCAGGTACGTGAAAGGGACTACGCCTATGCCGGCAGCTTCTATGTCTTCGCGATATGGATAGGCCTGGCAGTGATGGCCGTCTACGACTGGCTGAGCAAGCCGTTATCCAGAATCCGCATCCCGGAGAAAGTGACGGCGATAGTGGTCAGCGTCCTGCTCCTGGGAGTGCCCGTGCTAATGGCCGCCGAGAACTGGGACGACCATGACCGCAGCAACAGGTACACTGCCCGCGACATGGCTTACAACTACTTCATGTCCACCGATCCCCAGGCCATCCTCGTCACACACGGAGACAACGACACATTCCCCCTCTGGTACATCCAGGAGGTGGAAGGAGTCCGTCTGGATGCCAGGGTAATGAACACGTCCCTGCTGGGCATTGACTGGTACATCGACCAGATGCAGTGGAAACAGTATGACGCCGAGCCGATAAAGTTTACCACGAAGCGCATCAACTACCTGTACGGGACCAATGACTATGTCAACATCATTGACCGCGTCAACCGTCCCATTCTGCTCAAGGACGCCATAGACCTGTTCAACGACCCCCGTGTAAAGGTCAACATCTACGGCAACCAGGAGAGTTTCCTGGCGGCCAGGAAGCTGCTGATACCCGTCAATAAGGAGAATGTCATGAAATACGGCATAGTACCCGAGTGCGACTATGACAAGATTGTGGACACTGTCTGCCTGGAAATACCAGCCGACAAGAGATACCTGGAGAAGACCGAGCTGATGATACTCGACATGCTGGCCAATTACGACTGGGACCGCCCCATCTATTTCATGACCCAGGGAGGCTCTTTGGAGATAGGCATACGAAGCTATCTGCAGCTGGACGGATACACCTACAAGTTCGTGCCTATCAAGAGCAACACTTCCCTGACCAACGTAAGTCAGGTTGACACGGACGCGCTATACGACAAGCTGATGAACGTATTCAGGCTGGACCGCTTTGCCGATGACTTCTTCGTGGACTACCAGAACCTGTCTACATTCAACGGAGTACAGTCCCACAGGTTCATCTTCGTACAGACAGCCCAGGCCCTGTACAACAAGGGTGAGAAAGAGAAGGCCGTGCAGCTGCTCGACCGGATGCAGGAGACCTTCCCCGACAGGAACTTCCCGCTCAACTCATCAGCCGCAGTACACTACGTCAACGAGTGGATGGTCATCAACGCCATTGACCTGTACATCAAGTGCGGTGAGAAAGAGAAAGGACTTGACCTGGCTGACAGATTCATCAACGAGACGATGGATGCCATCATACTGTTCTCAAAACCGTTCCACGGCTCAGTACTGTCGAGGTCTGACCTGGAGAACAACTTCCAACTGTACCAGTATGCTGTTGAGACAGTCAGTCTGGCGGATACAGAAAAGGCCCAGGAATACTCCAAGGCCCTTGAAGACTTTTTCAACACAGCTGTCTGATTATTCGATAAGCATATTACAGCCGCGGCGCTCGGCTCCTTTAAGCCGTCCTCCAACGGTAAAGGAGCCGTCCGGCCATGCCCTGCCCACATCCTCAGTCTCGATAAACGAGCACGAGTTGCGGTTGGCCAGGTCTATGATGTTGATTATGCCGCGTCCACCGGGAACCGCATCCCGGAACGGATCGTTGATATCACGGACTATCACCTTCATTGACTCCGGCGTCCTGAAGACTCCGTCTCCGGTCGAGTATGCCTGCGATAGCAGTTCGCACATACCGTATTCCGAATGTATGGCCCTCAATCCAAAACCATCCGACAGGCGGCGGTGCAGTTCCTCTCTGGAAAGCTCCTCCCGGCGGCCTTTCATCCCGCCCGTCTCCATGACAGTAAGCCAGGTGTCATTCTGTCCGTCAATTCGGTACTTTTCCACAAAATCCAGAAGCCCGAAGGCCACTCCCAGAAGCAGAGTCCTCTGTCCCCTCTGTCCCAGCTCCGTCAAGGTACTGTAAAGACGCTCGTGGTCATAGAGATAGTAGCCGCTTTCCGGACGGCCGCTTTCCTTTATAAGACGGTCTGCCATATAGACCAGTGACGAGCCCTCCCGTTCCAGATAGGACGGCAGCAGGGCCAGTATGACATAGTTCTCCGGCCCGCCGTAAAACTGCCTGAACCCGCCCAGAAAGCTCCTCTCATAAAGCGATATGTCCAGCACGCAGTGTCTTGACGGTGTCTGTCCCGTCGTAGAGCTGCTATAAAAAATCTTCTGCGGCTCCGGATGCGGCTCCGCAGAAGATATGATGTCATATTGCTTGAAGAAGCGTATGGGCAGGAAAGGTATATCTGATATATCGGTCAATCCCTCAGGTGACATTCCCAGCAGCTGCGCATACCTGCGATATGTCGGGCAATTGTCATACTGATAGCGGAAGACCTCCAGAATCTCTCCCGTGTCCATCCGTCGACTATCTGTCAGCCCTGTCAAGCTCTATGGTGAAATGCCTCATGATGGGCAGCTCCTTGACAATCTTGTAACCACGGGTGATGGACTCGCGGCGGTCAAAGACGTTCTTGGCAGCGGCAGCGATGTAGTCCATGTGGTTGTTGGTGTACACCCTGCGGGGAATGGCCAGACGGAGCAGCTCAAGAGCGGGATAGCGGTTCTCACGGGTGACAGGGTCACGGTCAGCGAGCAGCGAGCCTATCTCCACACCACGGATACCGGCCTCAAGGTAAAGCTCGATTCCGAGGGTCTGGGCTATGAACTCCTCTTTGGGAAGATGAGTCAGGATCTTCTTGGCATCGAGGAAGATGGCGTGTCCGCCGGCAGGTCTCTGATAAGGCACTCCGTACTCGTCCAGCTTCTTGCCGAGGTAGGCCACCTGGTTGATGCGGGTCTCCAGGTACTCGAACTCGGTACCCTCGAGCAGACCCTGAGCCAGTGCGTTCATGTCGCGGCCGGCCATACCGCCGTAGGTCAGGAAGCCCTCGTTCATGATGGTGAACATCTGTGCCTTGCGCATATCAGCCTCGTCACGGAATGCTACGAAACCGCCGATGTTGACGATGGCATCCTTCTTGGCCGACATGGTCATATAGTCTGCGCCCTCATACATCTCATGGACAATCTCGCGGATGGACTTGTTCTCATAGCCCTTCTCGCGGGTCTTGATGAAGTAGGCGTTCTCGGCGAAACGTGCGGAGTCCATCAGCAGCTTCACGCCGTACTTCTTGCACAGAGCGGATACACCCTTGATGTTCTCCATGGATACGGGCTGTCCGCCGGCGGTGTTGTTGGTGACAGTCAGCACTACGCACGGTATCTTCTCGCGGGGAGTGGTCTTGAGCACTTCCTCAAGCCTCTCCAGGTCCATATTGCCCTTGAAGGGAATCTCCAGCTCGGTATTGGCCGCCTCCTTGATGGTGCAGTCCAGAGCCACTGCCTTACGGTACTCGATATGTCCCTTGGTGGTGTCGAAATGAGAGTTGCCGGGGAGGATGTCACCCTCTTTTACGATGCTTGAGAACAATACGTTCTCGGCAGCACGGCCCTGATGCGAAGGCAGTACGTAGGGCAGACCGGTCAGCATCTCAATAGTGTCTTTCAGTCTGTAGAAAGAACGTGCGCCGGCATAGCTCTCGTCGCCCTCCATAATGGCGGCCCACTGCTTGTCGCTCATGGCACCTGTACCGGAGTCGGTCAGCAGGTCGATGAATACATAGTCGCTCTTCAGAAGGAAGAGGTTGTACTTGGCCTCTTTAATCCATTTCTCGCGCTCCTCGCGGGTACTTTTTCTGATGGTCTCCACCATCTTGATTCTGTAAGATTCTGCAAAAGGAAGTTCCATAAATATCTATTTTTAAAGTTATCCCCAAAATTACAAATAATTGCAACAACTCCGCCCAAAAATTAAAAAGAAATAGCAAAGGAGACAATAAAATTCCCGGGACGAATACAGGATTCATCCCGGGAATTTATCTTAATACCGGATACCAGTTGCTATTTGCCGGCGGCCTGGAGCTTCTTGGCTTCCTTGCGGGCCTTGCGCTGCGACAGGTCGTACATGATAGGCGTACCTACGAATACTGAAGAGTAAGTACCTACTAAGATACCGACGAGCAGAGCAACTGCGAAGCCCCTGATCACCTCGCCTCCGAAGATGGCGATGGCGAGCATCACGATGAAGGTGGTACCCGATGTATTGACGGTACGGGCAAGGGTGCTGTTGATAGCGTCGTTGATATTCTGGTACAGCTCGCGTTTGGGATAGAGCTTGCGGTACTCACGGATCCTGTCGAAGATGATCACACTGTCGTTGATGGAGTAACCGATAATCGTCAGCACTGCGGCGATGAAGGTCTGGTCCACGTCGAGGGTGAACGGAAGCACTCCGGTGAACAGTGAGAAGAAGCCGACTGTCAGGATAGCGTCATGCGCTGTGGAGACAACTCCTCCTAGACCCCATGTCCAGCCCTTGAAGCGGACTGCGATGTAGGCGAAGATTGCGAAGAGGGCGATGGCCACCGCTATGAGGGAGTCACGCTTCATGTCGTTCGCAATAGTAGGACCTACCTTGTCGGACTGGATGATACCGTTGGGGTTCTCCAAAGTCGAGATAAACTGGTCGTATGTGATGGGGTTGACGAAGTACTCCTTCAGAGCCTCGTACAGCATGTGGTCTACGACAGCGTCAGTCTCGGTGCTCTGGTCCTCAATCATGTAGGTGGTGGTGATCTTCATCTGGCTGGCACCTCCGAACTGCTTGACCTCAACGCCCTCGCCGAATGCATCCAGGACAGATGCCCTGATGTCCTCAGCAGCCACATCCTGGTCAAAACGTACTACATAGGTACGGCCGCCAGTGAAGTCCACACCGTAGGTGAAGCCCTTGAAGATGATGGAGCCGACACTTATCAGCACCAGCACGGTGGAGATGATATAGGCGTATTTACGTATCTTGACGAAATCCACGTGGGTATGCTGCAGGAAGTCCTTGGAGAACTTGGTGTAGAACGAGATGTTCTTGCCACGGCTCAGACGGGCCTCGAAGATCAGTCTGGAGATGAATATCGATGTCAGCATGGAGGTGATGATACCGATAACCAGTGTGGTGGCGAAGCCCTGTACAGGACCGGAACCGAAGAAGAAGAGCACCAGACCGGTGATGATGGTGGTAAGGTTACCGTCGATAATCGCTGAGTAAGCGTGCTTATAACCCTCAGACACAGCCAGACGGAGAGCCTTGCCGGCACGGAGTTCCTCCTTGACACGCTCGTAGATGATCACGTTGGCGTCCACCGCCATACCGAGGGTCAGCACCAGACCGGCGATACCGGGAAGGGTGAGGACCGCTCCGAAGGAAGCGAGAGCACCGAAGAGGAAAAGCACGTTGCACAGCAGCGCCGTGTCGGCTGCAATACCTGCGCCCTTATAGAAGATAATCATATAAAGCAGCACGCAGAGGAAGGCGATAACGAAGGATATCATACCTGCCTGGATGGACGCGCTACCGAGTGACGGACCTACGACCTGCTCCTGAACGATAGTGGCGGGAGCGGGCAGCTTACCGGAGTTGAGCACGTTGGCAAGGTCAGTAGCCTCCTCGATGGTGAAGCTGCCGGAGATTACGGAGCGGCCTCCGGTAATCTCTGTATTGACGCGGGGGAACGAGTACACCATGCCGTCAAGCACGATGGCTATGCTCCTGCCGATGTTGTCGGCTGTCAGGCGGGCCCATGTCTGGGCGCCTTCGGCATTCATGGCCATGTCCACCTCAGGCTGACCGCCCATATTGTTGTATGCTACACGTGCATCGGAAACCACTCCTCCGTCAAGGGGAGCCTTGCCGTCACGGGTATTGACCTTGATGGCGATAAGCTGATAATAGTTGCCGCCGGGATATTCGGCAGCAGGCTTGACTGTCCACATAGGAACGAGGTCAGCGGGCAGTGCCGCCTTGACCTGAGGCAGTCTGAGCCAGTTGTTGATCTTGGCCGTATCCCTGTAATGAGCGATACCGATCACGGGACCGGGCATCAGCTGACCGTTGTACATCGAAGGATTGAGGGCGTAGAAGAACGGGTTGTTCCTGGCGAAGTTGAGCTCGTCGGAAGAGAGTGAATCCTCCTGCTGCTCCAGCTCGGCAACGAGCTCGTCAAGACCTGTATTCTCAGCCTCCGATGCCTGTCCGGCAACCTCAGGATTATTCTCCGCAACCGGTGTCTCCTCACCGGCCTGCATATCCTTCACGATGGTGTTTACTTCCTGAAGATAGCGGAACACCTCGGGATTCTCATAAGTTGTCCAGAACTCGAGGGAAGCCGTTCCCTGGAGGAGCTTGCGGACACGCTCGGGCTCCTTAACGCCAGGCAGCTCCACAAGTATGCGGCTGGATGTTCCGAGCCTCTGGATATTAGGGGATGTCACTCCGAAACGGTCGATACGGTTACGCAGCACGTTGAACGAGTTGGCGACAGCACTTTCAGCCTGCTCGCGGATCACTGCGATGACCTCGTCGTTGGAACTCTGGGCATTGATCCTGTCCCTGAGGTCGATGGTACCGAATATCTGGGAAAGTCTCTGATCGGGAGCCACCTCATTCCACGCCTCATGGAAAAGAGTGATGAAGTCGGTGTTTCCGCCGGATGCCGTCTCTCTTTCCTTAGCCAGGGCAAGAGCCTGCTCGAACTCGGGAGAGGTGTTGTAGTTGGACAAGGCCCTTACAAGGTCACTCAACTGAACCTCAAGCATGACGTTCATACCGCCCTTGAGGTCAAGACCCAGATTGATCTCCTTCTCCTGCACCTCTTTGTAAGTATGGCCGAGATATATCTTCTCAGCACTTACAGAGTCGATGTAATACCTGTTCCTTTCTTTTCTGATAGAGTCCAGATAATAAGCCTTATCCAGCTCAGATACCTCCGCGAAGGAGGGTTTCTGCTGCTCGGCCATGACAGCTGCCTCGGCAAACTTGTCAGCCTTGTTCTGCTGAATGACAGAAACGGCTGTGAAAGAGAGCTGATACAGGCAGGCCAGAGCGATCAATACCGCCAATAGAGAAATGGCACCTTTACTTTGCATATCAATTCTTTTTTTAAACTTTCTAAAACAATGTTTTTCTAGTTTGCATAAAAATGAGGGTACAAAAGTACTATTTTTTTCTTATTTGTAAAGTATTTAGTAATTTTGTTCACCTTAAATTTGAATATGACTGCCTTTTACAAACATTTCACGGCACTCACGGCAGTCCTGCTGATATGCCTGACGGCCTTCGGACAGCAGGGCGGAGAAGAGATTGAGGAAGACTTGAGAAGAGCCGGTATATTCCACAGAAACTATCAGTTCGGAAAAGCTCTGGAATATTATACCGCAGCCCTGGACAAGACCGGAGACTCTACTCTGAAGCTTGACATCATGAACCTGATTGCAGAATGTCAGAACGGACAGAATATGATGCAGTATATCGTGCGTCCGGAAAAGATTGCATCGGGGATATTCCGCCTGGACGAATTTTTCCTATATATTAATGAATTCAGTGACAACTCCTGGATTCCGATTCCAAACCCCTTCATCAAGGCCCCTGAGCACCTTATGAACCGGTTCTATACTTCTATGTACATACCGGAGGAGAGCAACAGCTTGATATTCTCCGCACCGGATGAATCCGGAGCCTGGAATCTCTATACCTCCTCCCGTAAAGACAGCACCGTATGGACTGCCCCGGTCCTGCTGAGCGAGAACATCCTCTCCGGCGGCAACGAGATCTTCCCGATACTGAGCAAAGACGGAAAGACACTGTATTTCGCATCCGACGGTCTGCCCGGTATGGGAGGCTACGATCTGTTCTGCAGCACCTGGGATGAAGAAAACGAAGACTGGAGCACCCCCGAGAACCTGGGATTCCCCTATTCTTCCACAGGTGACGATATCCTTTTCCTAAACGACGAAGACAGATCCTGCTCCATCATCGTATCAAACCGCGAGACAGAGGGGGACTCCGTGAAGATATATGTAACGGATTTCATTGCGACTCCCGTTAAGACCAGACTTGGGGACAATGAGTCTCCCCTACTGATATCCTCATTCACAGGCAGACCGGAAACAGAAAAAGAGAAAACATCTTCCGACACAGCAAAATCAACACAGACTGACAGCTATTCTCTCCTCATACACCAACTGCGCAGACTGCAGGACGAGCAGAAAGAGAAACTGGACAAAATAGAAGAAAGCCGAAGAATATACGAGAAAGCATCCGCCGAGGACAGAGAATTTCTGGCCGGTATTATACGGGACATAGAACAGGAATCCATGAGCATCAGAAAGCGGATAGACGAGATACGTTCCCAAGTAAAGAAGATGGAAATACAGTTCCTGTCTGATGGCATCATTCCAATGTCATACGATGATAGACTTATTGAACATACGGAACTGCCGGCCGAAACAGGCAACGCCTACATATTCCGCAAACATGTACTTGGCAGGATTCCGTACATCATAGTGGAAGCACACAAGCCTGAGTTTGACTACAGTTTCAAGATTCTCAGCAGGGACAAGGGACAGTTTGCCGAAGACAATACCCTGCCGGACGGTATCGTATACCAGATCCAATTCATGGTTCTGTCCACCCGCGCCACCATACGGGACATCAGAGGCATGAGTCCGGTATTCGTGACCCGGATGCCCTCCGGCAAATATCTGCACACAGTCGGCCTGTTCGGCACCTATCAGGAGGCCCTCTCAAGCCTCAACAAGGTAAGGAAAAACGGATTCCCCGAAGCGTTCATAATAGCTTTTGACAACGGCAGGAGCATTTCCGTCAAGACCGCCAGAAATATGGAGGGCAAGAAGCAGACAACCGGTAGCGGACTGGCCTGGCAGGTAATTCTCTCCGGATACGGGCAGGCACTTCCGCAGTCCGTACTCGCGACCATTCAGCGGCTGAGTTCCAAAGATATCACCCGCACAGTCCCGGATGACGGAGAAGCTGTCTTTGCAATAGGCCCGTTCAATAACCGACAGGAAGCGGAGGAACTTTTGAACGGACTGGACAAGGAAGGAATCAATGTATCCATAGAAAGCATAAAACTATAACCACATGGCACTGATTATTTCTTTAATTCTTATAGGTATACTGCTTATCATAGCCGAGATAGTCCTGATTCCGGGCATTTTTGTAGCAGGCACGCTCGGGCTTCTGGCGATGGCAGGCTCCTGCTGGCTGGCCTTCGACGGCTACGGACAGACGACAGGATTTATCATCCTAGCTGTCAACATCATACTGGCTGTAGTATGTACCGTGCTCACACTCAGATCCCGAACCTGGAAAAAGCTGTCGCTCCACACTGAGATAGACAGCCGCACCGACTCCGCACCGGAGGACAAGGGCATAGCTGTGGGAAGCGAGGGAAAGACCATCACCAGACTGGCTCCGATGGGCAAAGTCCTGTTCGGAGACATCACGGTGGAATGCACCGCCCGCAACGGACTCATAGACCCGGGGCAGGAAGTGACGGTAATCCTCATAGACGACAATAAGATATATGTAAAACTAAAATAATTCTACCTTTTTATGACATCTTTAGGACTTCTACTGATCTGGATAGCCGTGGCCGTCGTGGCCCTGATTATCCTCCTGTGGTTCTTCCCGGTGACCCTGTGGTTCCAGGCCCTGATATCGGGAGTGAGAATCTCTCTCATCCAGCTCGTGCTGATGAGATGGAGAAAAGTACCCCCGAGCACCATCGTCATGGCTATGGTGACCGGCACGAAAGCCGGCCTGAAACTTGACGCCAATGCTCTCGAGGCGCATTACCTGGCAAAGGGCAATGTTCCCAACGTGGTGAACGCCCTCATCTCCGCCGACAAGGCCAACATAGCCCTGGACTTCAAGATGGCGGCCGCCATCGACCTGGCCGGCCGTGACGTATTCGAGGCCGTGCAGATGTCCGTCAATCCCAAGGTCATCAACACACCTCCCGTGACAGCCGTGGCCAAGGACGGCATACAGATGATAGCCAAGGCCAGGGTAACCGTCCGAGCCAACATCAAGCAGCTGGTCGGAGGAGCCGGTGAGGAGACCGTCCTGGCCCGCGTAGGCGAGGGCATCGTATCCAGCATCGGAGCATCCGAGTCCCACAAGGACGTGCTGGAGCATCCTGACTCCATATCCAAAGTCGTACTGGCCAAGGGACTTGATGCCGGCACTGCATTCGAGATACTGTCCATCGACATCGCCGACATAGACATCGGAAAGAACATCGGAGCAGTCCTGCAGATAGATCAGGCCAACGCCGACAAGAACATAGCCCAGGCCCGCGCCGAGGAGCGCCGCGCCATGGCCGTGGCCCAGGAGCAGGAGATGAAGGCCAAGGCCCAGGAGGCCCGTGCAAAGGTCATCGAGGCCGAGAAAGAGATACCTCTGGCCATGGCCGACGCCTTCCGCTCGGGCAACCTCGGCATCATGGATTACTACCGCATCAAGAATATCCAGGCCGATACCGACATGCGCGAGAACATCGCCAGGGAGCAGTAGCGCATCGCATGAGCGCCAAACGCCACTCCCTGATATTGAGACTGCTCCTTCTGCCGGTTCTGCTGCTCAGACCGGTGGAAGGCAGCAGTCTTGATTTAATCCCGGTTTCCATTCTTTGTGATTCGGATTATTCGATAACTGGTAAAAGAGAGTCCGACCAGAAAGATGTGGCCGGACTCTCCGCATTATCTGAAACTGTCGGTGACTCTAATTTAAAGTCTAAAGGAGTGTGCCGTCAGGGGATATTCTGACCGTGATATCATCGTCGCGGCGGTCTTCCAGTTCGATGAGATAGAACTCAGCGGAAGGTGTCTCCACATATTTCACATCATCGATCTCCGCCCCCGGATATTCGGCATTGAGAGTGCTGAGCACTGCATCGGGCAGTTCGGAGCGGCGCACGTCCCACTCAGTCCATACCCATTCGCCGGCTCCGTTGAAGTACACGTCCTTCTCCCTGCCGTCATGCCATATCTCCACTTCCAGATAACCGTCGTCCCAGTCTCTCTCCTGGATACGGGCACCGGGATACATCTGCTCTATCAGAGCGGCGATATCACCGTCCAAAGCCGGGCCGCTGCCGTCACCGCCCCAATTCTCTCCGCCTTCGACTACACGGACAGTTCCGTCAGAGAGGACGTCCACCTCTATGTCGTTGTCACGGTACTCCAGATCAAAGCGGTAGAACTCTTCCTGCGGTGTCTGATAATAGTCCACGTCGTCAATCCAGTACTCACCATACTCTGAAGCCTCCAATGCTGCCATAATCTCCGCAGGCACATCACTGACGCGGAGTTCGGTCTTGGTATAGAGCCAGTTCTCAGACCTGTCGAACAGCAGTTCCCTGCATACACGGCCGTCAATAATCTCCACCTCGGTCATTCCGTCCTCAATGTCTATCTCCACTATACGAGCATCAGGATAATGAGTGTTGATGAACTCAAAGATACCCTGTGCAGGATTGTCCGGGATATAGTCATCATAGTCATAATCTTCGTCCGCATCCACCACTGTCTTCACCAGTACCCCGTCCTCGGAGTAATACAGATCCACTTCCTGCATAACTCCGTCGGCATTGGTACCTTCCACCTCTATGATATAGATAAGCTCAACTCCGTTCCTGACCAGCATATCCACATCGTCTATGCGCCAGTCGGCATACTCGCTGGCTGCGAAAGCCGTTCTGACAGCCTCGGGCAGCATGTCAAACGGTATGTCCGTCTCCGTCATGTGCCAGTCGCAGCGCGAGTCGAACCATGCCGAATAACGCACCCTGTCCGAATCCGCCTTGACCATGGCGGCGGTAAAGTCCGCTACGTAATAACCGCTTTTCTCCGACCACACGACATCCTGGGCGTCCGGATATTTCTCCAGAAGAGCTGCCTGCAGTTCATTCTTCAGTTCATCATTGATACCACCTTCCGGGCCCTGCTTATTGCAGGAGGTTGTAATAACCATAAGGGACAGAATACACCCTGATACAATAAGTTTAAAATACTTCATAAATTTTGATTTTAATTGATTTCGCTGGATTAATGGGATCTGTTGATATTTGTGACATTCCATACAAAAAACGGGTCCGCGCATAAAGGGGACCCGTCTTCAGGCTGACACCGTCAGGACATGTCTCAATCGTCGATGTCCACGAGTGTATAATTGGAGTCAAAAGTAAGTTCCAGACCGTTGGTCAGACTCACCTCCACATCTCTGTAACCGCGGTCAATGGCATAAATGGACACTCCGGGGAAATTGGTGCCTACATAGTCCACTATAGGCTGCGGAACTATACCCTCGGGCAGAGTGGAATATTTGCACTTCACCTCTTTCCACTCACCGTTGCCGGCAAACTCTATCTTGATGCTGTTGGTGAACATCACCTCGTAGCTCACCTCCATGAAGTCGCGTTCCTCCTTGGCAAAGGACACTTTCTGGTCGGGGAAATAAGTGTTGATGAACTGCTGTGCGGCCTCCGGCAGCTGGTTGAACTGGATAGGGCGGTCATTGTCGGCATAAGCCGATGTAACTGAGAAGAGCAGCAGCGAGGCTGCGAGAATCATAATTTTTTTCATGACTTTACTTTTTTAAAAATTATCACTGTTGTTTTATTTTCACAGTGCAAAGATTATCCTCAATTCTGAAATGAATTTAAAATCCTAAAAAATTTTCGGCCACCGTACAGAAAATTTATGCATTCCTCCCTCAAAAGCGTACCTGACCTCCAGGTTGCAATACCTCTGAATAGCCCCGACAATAGCTAACCCGAGCCCCATCGAGCCCTCGCGGCCCCCGCTCTTGTAGAAACGCTCGAAGATATGCTCCGAATCCAGAGGCGACTGACCGGTGTTGGATATCTCCAGCGTCCGCTCCGATATCCTGACGCATATACGGCCGTGCTCCGGAGTATATATAAAGGCGTTCTTGAGCAGATTGTTGACAAGGGCCGAGGCCAGCGACTCATTCATCTCCACCACCAGATCAGTCTCAGGCACAGGGAAATCCACCTCTATCTCCTTGTCCTCGTATATCTCCGAGAATATCTCCACACTCTCCTGCACCGTCTTGGGGATGCTGACACGGGTCTTCTCCGGAAACTGACCGTTGTCTATCTTGGTCAGCATGAGCAGGGTCCGGTTGAGCCGCACCACAGAACCGAGGGTGCGCTGGATGCCCATAAGCTCCTCCATCTGCTTCTGTGTCAGTTCTGTATTGTCGATAAGCCACTCCACCCGATTGCCCATTACCGCCAGCGGAGTCTGAAGTTCGTGGGAGGCATTGCCGATAAACTCCTTCTGTGCCTCGAATGCCTTCTGATACCGGCCCAGGGCCTGCTCGGCCGCCGCATTCAGTTTCCGGAACTCGGTGATATCCGTCGGATTGTCCAACGGTGGATTGCCGCCGCCGATTCTGAGACGGTCCAGCCAGCTTAAAAGCCTGTAGAACGGCCTCATATTGCGGTAGAATACCAGCACTGTAACCACCATGACAGTCAGCAGCAGCAGGACGTACAGTATCACTATCCAGACCAGCGTCGAGCGCATAAGCTCCTGCTTGTCTATGGTCGGGGTATAGACTTTCAGCAGATAGTACGCCCCTTCATCGTCCATAAACACGGTCGTCAGTACGCGCGAGGGCTCGTATCCTATCAAGGGGAAATACTGCTCGCTGTAATAGTAGCGTATGCGCGGATAGTCCTGCGCGAACTGCTCTCCCACCGGGATGATGTCGTACATGATGTTGGTACCCTCATTGGCCGGCAGTTCATTGCCTGATAGGGCCTTCTCTATGACAAGCTCGGTAAAGAGGTCCAGAGCGTCATCCGTCTCGTCGTTGACATCGTCCAGCATCTTGAAATAGAACAGCGCGGCCCATGCGGCCATCAGCGGCAGCAGGACCAGGGCCAGTCTGAGCGTTATGCGGTAGATGAGCTTCATTCCCCTTTCTGTTGTGATGATTCGACAAGCTTATATCCGAAACCGTAGACGGCCTTTATCTCGATATCCGCACCGGCTGTCTGCAGCTTGCGGCGCAGGTTCTTCATCTGCGCGTAGACAAAATGGAAATCGTCCGCCTGGTCCGCATGGTCACCCCATACGGCCTCGGCCAGCACCGACTTGTCCACTATGTGGTTGGGACGCTGCATGAAATAGAGCAGGATATCGAACTCCTTCTTGAGCAGCTCCACCGGCTTTCCGTCAATCTGCACGCAGCCGTTGTCCGGCTGGAGACTTACGTTGCCGTACTCGATGGTCAGCTCGCCTCCGCTCCTACCGCGCCTGAGTACGCTGCGGATACGGGCCTTGAGCTCGGCCATGTGGAACGGCTTGGGAAGGTAGTCGTCCGCACCCTTCTCCAGACCGTAGACCTTGTCGTCCAGCGAATCCTTGGCCGAGATGATGATTACATTCTCCCTCCTGTGCAGTTCCTTTATATGATCCAGCAGCCTGAGACCGTTCCCTCCCGGCAGCATGATGTCCAGCAGTATGCAGTCATAGGTGTACCCGGCAATCCTGGCGTCGGCCTCAGCGAAGTCCGAAGCTGTCTCCACCACATACTTCTCCTCGGTCAATGCCCTATGCATCAACTCCCTGAGCGACGGATCATCCTCTACTATAAGAAGTTTCATGACAGTTATCCTCCAAAATCCACACAAATTTAGCGATGAATTCTGAAAAGAAACTGAAATTTCACAAATTATGACTTATATTTGCAGTCACAACATCGGGGTGTGGCGCAGTTGGCTAGCGCACCTGCTTTGGGAGCAGGGGGTCGAAGGTTCGAGTCCTTTTACCCCGACAGATTATCAAGCAGTTACAGTCTCTGTGGCTGCTTTTGTTTTGCCCTTGAATGATGCTTTACGGTTGTTTCAGATACTTTGTGTAAGCAGATGTGTAAGCAATTTTACTATGCTAACCATTTCTGTACAAGTTATTTGCTACAATGTCCGTCCACTTCGTGACAGCAGTTATCCTTTAATGCTCCGTCTGACACAGCACAGGAAGCGGAAGTACATCTCACTTGGCATCTCCGTAAAGGAAAAGGACTGGGACTTCAAGAAGAATGTTCCGAGAAAATCCTGCCCCGACAGAGAAGCCATACTCAAACTCATCAGTGACAAAGTATCGGCCTACAACAGTCTGATAATGGAACTGACAGCAAAGCAGCAGGAGTTCACTATGTCCACCCTCATTCAGACATTGGAGAACAGAAAAAAAGTCCAGACAGTAGGACAGATGTACGATTACATTATCAACGAACTCCGCAAATCCGACAAACTCGGCAACATGGAAGTGTACAAGTATTCAAGGGATTCCCTACTTAAATTCAACAAATCTCTTGACATTCCGTTCAGTGACATCAACTGCCAATGGCTGGAACGATACGAGACATGGCTGCATGGTACTGGATGCAAGGACACGACTATAAGCCAACTGTTCCGTACTTTCAGAAGTGTATTCAACCGTGCCTTGTCCATGAAACTGATAAAGCAGGACATCTACCCGTTCAGTGAGTTCAAAGTCAGCAAGTTTGATGTACGCACAAGGAAAAGGGCCGTATCTAAAGAAGATGTCAAGAAGATAATGTCGCTTGACTTGTCTGGAGAACAGCCGTATATGCGGTTTGCAAGGGACATATTCCTGTTCAGTTACTTCGGAGCAGGCATCAACTTCTCGGACATAGCACTCCTCCGCTACTGTGACATATCTGACAGCAGAGTAAGGTACATCCGCAAGAAGACAGGTAAGGATATCTCATTCTCTCTAAGCGATGCTGGCTGTGAGATAATCAGCAGATATTCCAGACCAGATGCAAAACAAGACGATTACATCTTTCCGATACTGGACAGGAAAAAACACAGGACGGAAATACAGCGGAAAAACAGGATTCATAAGGTACTCCGCCATGTAAACACCAATCTTGCAGAGATAGGCAAAATGGCCGGACTGGAAACCCATCTGACCACATATATTGCGAGACATACATTTGCTACTGTCCTAAAACGGTCTGGAGTAAACATAGCGATTATCAGTGAAAGTATGGGCCACTCTGACATAGCCACTACCCAAATCTACCTCGACAGTTTCGAAAACTCCCAGATAGACGAGGCCATGAAGAATCTGCTATAAAACAAGAAAGGACAGGCGATGATTGAACCTGTCCTTTTTTGTAAATGTCAGCAAGCGGATTAGGCTTTGTGTGCTTTCCGCTCTTTTCTGTCCTGTCTCCAGTAATAGATACCTGCGACATTGGCGATAATGATAGCCAGCGCAAACATAACCAATGCTCCCATTATTCTACCTCCTTTTTATCTTTATTCTTGTCCTTTAAGAGATACATTCCCCAGCCTAAAGTACAGGCCACGGTCAATGCGCCTCCAGCATAAATAACCCATTTCTGCGAGAACTCTCCAAAAATGGATGTCAATATCACAGCGGTCATGGTATACTTCGCTATATCCATAAGCCATTTTCCCAACTCTTTCTTCATAACGATACAAAGATACATAAATTATTACAAACACAAATCATCATGAACAGCACATCATTCACTTCCTACCAACGCCTCACACTCAAAGGCATGGACAACCAGTCACTCATCAACCTAATCAGACAGGCATCAGAGAACTTCCCCGACACAACCATCATCATCACACCGAGAATAGACCAGTCGGGACAAGCCTACTACTGGACAGGTCTCAGATACGGCAATACCGAACTGGACTTCGCACTCCTGCTGAACCGAGAGATAGAGGCATTCATCCTCTGCTTCCTCATAAAGGGCAGGGACGGTATGACAGACATCAGCAGCTACTCCCCCGACCCGACAATGACAAGGGGAATCAACTGGCTCCAGTCCCACATGTACAGACACCTCGAATACTCACAGCAGACGCAGGACTACATCAGATACAGCAACGGTCGCACATTCCAGAACAAGAAACTTACATTCCCATTCGGAAGCATCATCTACTCACAGGAGATTGAGAATGTCTTTGCAGCACAGCCCCAGTGAAAACCATTATTACTATGTAAAACCCTCTGTGCTGAATATCAACTAATTGGCGAAGCGGTGTTTTTCACAGGGGGTATATAAACAGATAATTTAAAAAATACTGCATCCCGTACCCTCAATATCATGAAACGCCATTCAATGCCTAATCCTTGCACCATCCGCAGAATCACCGTAAATTTGGAGAAAACAAAACGCCATAACATACAGCATATCACTTGAAAGAATGGATGAGATACGTCCGCTGCTTGAAAAGCACTATAGGCTCGGTACAGGTTACTTCACACTTTTGTGCGTTTACGCTGCTTCCTGTAGGTCAGGTTCGCTTTCCGCACGTCAAGGTACTTTGTGCGCGGACGATG
>CALUTU010000016.1 GCA_944323785.1 uncultured Bacteroidales bacterium
GTAGTCATTGCCGTTGATTTTGAGTTTATATTCTTTCATGGTCTGTATTATTATCTTTGGTTCTTTTTAAGTGTGGGGGTCTGACGGAGAGTGTAGATCTTCGAGCTCCAGGGCGAGTAGCTCCTGTCGGTATGGCTCATGGTGATGGTCAGGCTCTCGTTGTCATGGGCCTCGCTCTCCTCGTGGAAGAGGTGGAGGGCTACGGCGATGGCGGCGTAGGTCTCTCCTGAGGTCTCTTTCACGTTGACAGCAGTCTCTCCGCTACCGGCTGTAGCTGCTGTGGACTTCCGGTTCAGTTTGTTTACAGCGATATGGCCGGTGAACTTGAAGATGAAGCAGAGGATGATAAGGGCGCAGAATACCACCAGCATGGCGGTGAGGGTGAGAATCCATCCGCCCGGGTCTTCCCTTGCCATTATCTGACTCTTGGTCTCCTCGTCCACTCCTGCGTTGTTGGTGCTGGGAGAGGTCCAGGGCATGATGCCCCAGCCCTCGCCGCTGCCGTCGTTGGAGCCTATGCCGTCCTCGATACGTCCGTAGGACTGGTCCACACCGAGGTTCTTGGGTATAGCGATCTTGTCGATGACAGTACGTCCGTCGCTGGCCACGAAGTAAACAGTATCAGACTCTTCCAGGGTGAAGTTGATGTGGAAGGTCCCGTGGTAGGGGTTGTTGTCCGCCCAGAAGAGAACATGCTGGCGGGGCTTGATCTGGGTCAGCACGTCTCCTTTGGGGATGATGTATTTCTTCAGGTTGTCCGGATCATTGGACAGGAAGCATCCGCCGATGTCCACCGTACCGTAGGAGGTATTGAAGAGCTCGAACCAGCCGTTGTGGAAGCCGAAGTCGTCCTCGAAGTTGGTCTCATTGTGGATGAGCAGCTCGTTGAGACGCATATCGCTCTGGCTCTGGGCACTCAGGGTGAACACGGACAGAGTCACTGCAAGACCCGACACCAATATGAATCTAAGTTTGTTCATTTCAGTCGGTTTGATGTGTTACAAAGGAAGATTGTCGTGCTTCTTGGCAGGGTTGGTAAGCTTCTTTGTAGAAAGCTGCTCAAGGGCGCGGATTACGCGGAAACGGGTATTGCGGGGCTCGATGACATCGTCGATGTAACCGTAGCTGGCTGCCTTGTAAGGGTTGCAGAAGAGGTCGTTGTACTCTTTCTTCTTCTCGGCTGCGAGCTCTGCGCGTTTCTCGGGATCCTCGATGGCCTTGATCTCCTTGGAGTAGAGCACTTCTACCGCACCGTCGGCACCCATCACGGCAATGTTGGCTGTAGGCCATGCGTAGTTGATGTCGCCGCGGAGCTGCTTGCAGCTCATCACGATGTGTGATCCGCCGTAGGACTTGCGGAGTGTCACGGTTACTTTAGGCACTGTAGCCTCACCGTAAGCGTAGAGCAGCTTGGCTCCGTGAACGATGATTCCGCCGTACTCCTGCTGGGTTCCGGGCAGGAAGCCGGGAACGTCCACGAGGGTTACGATGGGGATGTTGAAGGCGTCGCAGAAACGTACGAAACGTGCGGCTTTTCTCGAAGAGTTGATGTCGAGCACACCGGCCAGGTACTTGGGCTGGTTGGCCACGATGCCTACAGATGTGCCGCCCATGTGAGCGAAGCCGATGATGATGTTCTTGGCGTAGTCCTTGTGGATCTCGAAGAATTCTCCGTCATCCACGATGCCGCCGATGACATTGTACATGTCGTAAGCCTCGTTGGGGCTATCGGGTATGATGGAGTTGAGGGAGTCCTCAAGTCTCTCGATAGGGTCTGCGGTGGGCTTGTAAGGCGGCTCCTCCATGTTGTTCTGAGGAATGAAGGAGAGGAGCTTGCGGATGATGGCGATAGCGTCTTCCTCTGAGTCGGCAGCGAAGTGAGCGACACCGCTCTTGGAAGCATGTACGGATGCACCTCCGAGCTGTTCCTGTGTAACGACCTCACCTGTTACGGACTTAACGACTGCGGGACCGGTCAGGAACATGTAGCTGGTACCCTTGGCCATGATATTGAAGTCGGTAAGGGCGGGAGAGTAAACGGCACCTCCGGCGCAGGGACCGAGGATGGCTGAGATCTGGGGAATGACACCCGAAGCGAGGATGTTCCTCTGGAAGATCTCGGCATATCCTGCGAGTGCGTTCACACCTTCCTGGATACGGGCTCCGCCTGAGTCATTGAGACCGATGACGGGAGCGCCCATCTTCATGGCCTGGTCCATGATCTTGCAGATCTTCAGGGCCAGAGTCTCGGAAAGAGAACCTCCGAATACAGTGAAGTCCTGTGCGAAGACGTATACCAGACGGCCGTCGATAGTACCGTAACCGGTAACGACACCGTCGCCGAGGAACGTGGTCTTGTTCATGCCGAAGTTCGTGCAGCGGTGTGTCACGAACATATCGAATTCTTCAAAGCTGCCTTCGTCCAGGAGCATTGCAATCCTTTCGCGGGCAGTGTATTTGCCCTTCTGGTGCTGAGAGTCGATTCTTTTCTCACCGCCACCGAGGCGGGCCTTCTCACGAAGCTCTATCAGCGCTTTAACTTGTTCAAGCTGTTGGCTCATAACTTAATCTATTAATTAGTGTTTTGTTTACTTGTTGTTGGGGTCCTCGCACAGCTCTGTGAGCACTCCGTGAGTGGACTTGGGATGGAGAAATGCGATATTGAGTCCCTCCGCACCTTTGCGGGGAGCCTTGTCAATCAGTCTTACGCCCTTGGCCTCCATCTCGTTGAGTGCGTTCTGAACGCCGTCCTTAACGCTGAAAGCCAGGTGATGTATGCCCTCGCCTCTCTTCTCGATGAAGCCGGCGATGGTGCCGTCGGGAGATGTGCTCTCGAGCAGCTCGAGCTTGGTCTGTCCGATCTTGAAGAAAGCTGTTCTTACTTTCTGGTCGGGCACTTCCTCGATAGAGTAGCATTTCAGGCCCAACATGTTCTCGTAGTAGGGAATGGCCTCGTCAAGGGACTTGACGGCGATTCCAAGATGTTCGATATGTGACAGTTCCATAATATTATGTATTAAAATGTTATTGTTCGTCAGACATTGCCATCGTGTGATATACGTTCTGGACATCGTCGTCGTTCTCCAGCTTGTCGATGAGCTTCAGGATGCCCTCTTTTTCTTCCTGAGAGAGCTGTTTCAGAGGAACGTTCGGAATCCTCTCAAAACCTCCGGATACGATTGTGAAGCCGTTGTCCTCAAGATATTTCTGGATATTGCCGAAAGACTCGAACTCCCCGTATATATAAATAAGGTCTTCCTCATCGTCCTTGTAGACATCGTCTACACCGTAGTCTATGAGTTCCAGCTCCAGCTCGTCCATGTCCACGGGACCGTCCTTCTTAACCTTGAAGACGCACTTGTGGTCGAACATGAAGCTTACGCAGCCCTGGGTGCCGAGGCTTCCTCCGACTTTCGTGAAGTAGCTGCGGATATTGGCCACAGTCCTCATGTTGTTGTCGGTGGCGGTCTCTATCAGGAAGGCGATGCCGTGAGGACCGAATCCCTCGTATACTATCTCCTCATAATTGCCCTGGTCTTTTTCCACAGCTCTCTTGATTGCCCTTTCGATATTGTCTTTGGGCATGTTCTCGCTCTTTGCTGTCTGGATGAGTGTCCTCAGGCGAGGGTTGCTGTCAGGGTCAGGACCTCCTGCCTTTGCCGCTATGGTTATTTCTTTTCCAAGACGAGTGAATACGCGGGCCATGTTGCCCCAGCGTTTGAACTTGCGTTCCTTTCTGAATTCAAAAGCTCTTCCCATACGGTTCTTTACTTCTTAACTTCTATGCGTGAAATGTACTTGTCGATCTCATATCCCTCATAGGACTGCGGATATTTGTCCTTGATGACACGGTAGTGGGCGAGAGCCTCGTCATTGCGTCCCAGCTCCTCGCAGATGATACCGGCCTTGAGCAGGTATGAGGCGGCGAAGATATTGTCCTCGGTCTCTGCAGCCTGAAGATAGTAGCTGAGAGCTGTCTCATAGTCCTCGAGCATGGAGTAGGCATCTCCTGTGCAGGCCAGTGCGCGTCCCTTCATGACAGGCTCCTTGGTCCTGTACTTGCCGAGATAGCTGATGGCCTCCTGGGCATTGCCGAGCTGGAGCTCGCATATGCCGGCATAGAGATACACTGCCTTGCCGGCCTTGGCACCGTATTCATCGATAATCTGGGCGAATCCGAGGGCGTTTCCGTCACCGTTGAGCGCCTTGTCGTAGTCCTCTGCCCTGAAATACTGCTCGGCTGTGAAGGTCTGGCCCACGGCCTCTGCCTTCATCGGCTTGGAATAGAACTGGATAACAAGGACAATAATCGCGGCTACGAGTATAAGAGCTACTCCTGTATAGGATAACTTCTTGCCGTTTTTCTTGAAAAATTCCTCTGTCTGTGATACGGCTTCGCCGACTTTCTCGTTTTTCTCCTGATTGGGATTATTGATGTTCTTTGCCATTTGGATATTAAAATTTATAATTTTCGTAATGGATGCAAAAATACAACAAATTGTCTAATCGCAAAGATAAAATTACAAGATTTCGCCTATCTTTGCTCATTATAAATACTCCGCGATGTATCTGAGCAGAATAATCGTCAGCAATTTCAAGAATATTACCGGGGCCGATATCACATTCTCTCCCAAAATCAACTGTATATGCGGTGACAACGGGGAGGGAAAGACCAATTTCCTGGATGCCGTCTATTATCTGTCCATGACCAAGAGTTTCCTCTCGACGTCGGACAGGTACACTTTTACCTACGGCGAGACGGAGACCGTCCTTCACGGCGATTATGTGACGGACAGCGGGGCAGAGGACATAGCGGTTGCCGTGAAAAATGACGGGACCAAGACTGTCCGCCGCAACGGTAAGGCATACAAGCGGATATCCGAACATATCGGGAAGATTCCGGTGGTGATGACCGCGCCCTCTGACGTGGCTCTGATACATGATTCCGGAGAGGAAAGGCGCCGGTTCCTGAATATGATGATCTCCCAGATGGACCAGGAGTATCTGCGGGCGGTGGTCTCGTACAACCGTCTGCTCAGGCAGCGCAACTCGCTTCTGAAACAGGACAATGTCCCGGACATCCTGCTGGATACGGTCTCGGAGCGCATGTACGGCCTGTCTGAGTACATATACCGGGCTAGAAACAGGACTTCGGAGATGCTCAATGAGCGTGCGGCCTCTTTCTACAGTCTTATATCCGATGGCAAGGAGGCGGTGGAGATACGTTACCGCTCAGACCTCTCCGGTGCTGACGGTGCGGCCGGGGTGTTTGCGGCCAGCCTTCAGAAAGACAAGGTCATGGGGTATACCACGGCCGGAGTCCAGCGGGATGACCTGGAGCTGTTCATGGACGGATACCCTGTCCGCAGATGCTCCTCGCAGGGACAGCAGAAGTCGTTCCTGCTGGCCTTGAAGATGGCGCAGTACTCGGTCATGAGACAGGTCAGCGGACTGCAGCCGATACTGCTGTTCGATGATCTTTTCGACAAACTGGATGCAGGACGTGTGGCGTCCCTGATCAGGATGGTGGTGGAGGGAGACTTCGGCCAGATATTCATAACGGACACAGACGAGGCCCGTCTGCGGGATATCGTAGGCGGCATTACGGATCAATGTAAATATTTCAGCGTATGCAGAGGACAGGTGCAGTCAGGCTCGGAGAATTGCTGAACCAGTATATTGACGAGGTCCGCATCCGGGACGGTTTCGTGTCCCTGGATGTCTGCGGGGCCTGGCGTGCCGCAGTCGGTCCCCGTGCCGCCGCCGCGACCGCCTACGCCTGTTTCAAACAGGGTGTGCTCTACTGCACTATTACTTCCTCCATCATCCGCAACCAGCTGTATTTTAACCTGGAGGGCCTGAAATCCGACATCAACGCCCGCCTCGGCTCCACCCTCGTTCACCGCATCATCCTCCGATAGAGATGCATTCTCACCAATCTGCATTGTTTCTATTTTTAATAGGAGCTGCAATTCTGTTTGATAAACGCTGTCCGGGAAGAAAATATTTTCGTATCTTTGCGTTTGCCGGATGCCGGCGTACATATGAAAGTGTTATTCGCACGTCCTTAAAGGAAAATGTGGCAGTTTTCTATGGAACAAGGACACGGACAGCACTCATTCTTGTTTAGATATTACGGTTGTGTGTATCTATTGCGCACTCATAGCCCCATATCTAATCAAGTGTGGGGTTATAAGCCGTTTATTTGTTCCAGGTTATGCCACAACCTTCCTTTAGATAAACGAATTGCAGCTCCACACTTTCTTTTTGGACTAAATCCTTTCAGGAGCTGGAGAGGGCAGTGTATAAACTATGAACAGTAAACTTAAAGGACTGACATTTTTTTGTCTTATTGCCATGATTCTGATGTGCCCTGTCATGATGCCGTGTGCATATGCCTCCTCATATGAGGTAGCCTCGCAGCAGGATATTTACAAGACAGTGTATCTGAAGAACGGTACGGAAATCAAGGGCACTGTAACCGAAGAGGATGGAATGATAAAGGTTGTCAGTGTCTCAGGAGATGTCTTCTATTTCAGTAAGGAGGAGATCCGTGAGATTGACGATCCGACCAAGGCTGTTATGCGTCAGCGTATGAGAGACTCTCTTCAACTTGTTAAAGAGCAGCAGTTGGCGTTTAAACAGCAGAAGAAGGACTCTCTGCAGTCTGTGCGGATGCAAAAGAGGGAATTCCGCAGAGAGAACAGACTGAGCGGTTATTTCCTTTCCCTGGATTTCGGAAGTACACTCACCCCGTCATCAGCGTTGTACTCAAAGATGGCCTCTGCAGCCATAATCAACGGTTATAGGTTGTGCAACTGGTTTCAGGCGGGAGTGGGCCTGGAGTATGCATATTATAACTATCGTCCTTCTTTTGACATATACCTGCATCTGAAGTCTCCTTTTTTTGGACGTAAAAAGGTGTCGCCTTATATATCGGAGGATCTGGGTTATAGGGCTGATCTGGGAGGTAACTCTATATTCAGCGGTATTCTGTCTACTACCTCTCTCGGCGTGCAGTTCAATATAAATGACAAGAATGCCATTTCTCTAGGAGTAGTATACTCACTTACTGCTTATGAGAGTGATAAATGGCATTCATTAGGTCTCAAGTTGGCTTATACATTTTACGGTAATAAGAAAAAATGATGAAAAAGATCATATTGGTTTTATTGATGTTGTCACCCATCTGTCTCCTGGCGCAGGAAAGGACTGCGGATGAGAACGGACTTTGGGGTTTTATGGAGAACGGCCGTTGGGTTATAGAGCCGAAGTACGATGATGTCGGAGAGTTCTCAAACAATATGGCTGCCGTATGTATGGCCGGGAAATGGGGCTATGTCAATCGGGACGGAGTGCAGGTCATACCGTATAAATTCGAGTATGCCGGAGAGTTCACCTCCCATCTGGCACCGGTGTCGATGATGGGAAAATTCGGCTATGTGGACAAACGGGGCAATGTGGAGATTCCGTATAAATTTGATGGAGCAAGGCCGTTCCACGAAGGTTATGCAGCAGTCTGCATTGCCGGTAAGTGGGGATTCATAGATGTTGACGGTAATCAGACTATTCCGTTCAAATTTGCGCAGGTTACGGATTTCTCAGAGGGGCTGGCGGGGGTGTTCAGTAAGAGGAATGTTAAATCAGAAAGAGCAAAACGGGATACAGAATCTAATTTGTCAGCATTGTTGCTTGGTTTTTTGATTAAAAATAAAGATAATCAGAAAGTTACGTCTGCAGCAACGGGTAAAGGCGGCAGTAAGGAATTAGAAAGATGTGACGGTTATGTGGATTATGACGGCAATTGGTATGCCGACAGGAATGATTATGTTCCGCCCTTTTCAGTATATGCCAAGCGTGTGATAGAGGAGAAAGTCAATCTCTGGCAGCAGAAGGGCAAATACGAGAAGACAGCCGATTGGCAGGCAAGGGTGAATGACGCGAACAGGAAGATATTTATAGACAGTCTGTATTCAGTTGCGCAGAACGATTATATCGCTTTCAGGTCCTCCAGAATGGAGGATTCGCAGACGCTGGTGAATTATGATGCGGACAATGAGGTGTTTTTAATCACTGATGCCGAGTTCGGTGATCTGCTTGTACAGGTACCCATAGAATATGCGCCGGATTTCGAGGCCGGTTTCGACAGTATGGATAAAGATATGAGGTATTATCTGAATGGCGATCATCTGGCTCTTGCCGAGGTGGTTTACAATTTGGGCGGTCATGAATTCAGGTACAGCAGTCAGGCAGATCTCCGATATACTGAACTGGATATCGAATACAATTTCGAACCTGTCGATATTGAGGTCGAGTCACCGGCACTCTATGCAGACAGAGGGTCGCAGACAATCAGCCGTAGTAATGTTTCCATAGGTGTTTCGGATGTCGATACGGATATCCCGCAGGCATCATCGGAGAATGACAGGACTTTTGTGGTGATACTGGCCAACGAGAATTACAACACCGAGTCCCGTGTCGAATATGCGCACAATGACGGAGAGGTATTCAGCCGGTACTGCAACAAGACTCTTGGTATTCCGGAATCCAACATAAGAGTGGTGTTTGATGCCACCCTTAATAACATCCGTGCTCAGGTTGACTGGCTGTCCAAAGTAGGTGAGGCCTATGGCGGGGATGCCAGGCTTATGTTCTACTATGCGGGCCACGGTATCCCTGATGAGTCATCCAAAGAAGCGTATATATTGCCGGTGGACGGTTACGGCAGTAATGTTGCCACAGGATACAAACTCAGTGAACTGTATGACCAGTTGTCCGCAATCCCTTCGTCCTCGACGCTTGTGTTTCTGGATGCCTGCTTTTCAGGAGCCAACAGGGACGACCAGATGCTGGCATCAGTGAGAGGCATAGCTGTAAGGGTCAAAAAGGAGGTGCCTCAGGGCAATCTGGTGATATTCTCGGCAGCACAGGGAGACGAGACAGCTCTGCCGTACAATGAGCAGGGACACGGAATGTTTACGTATTTTCTCCTCAAGAAATTGCAGGAGACAGGCGGAAATGTCTCACTTGGAGACCTAAGCGACTATGTCACTGACCAGGTCCGCAAGATGTCCGTAGTCACCAAATCCAAGCCGCAGACCCCGATTGTCTCCGCCGGTGTCTCAATTTCCGACTGGCGCTCCATAAAACTTTAATCATTAACATTTAAAAAAGAATAAAACAATGAAATCTTTTATAAAAATACTATCTTTATTACTTAGCGTATGTTTTATACAATCGTGTACCATATCCCCGTTCAGTGATGATGTTGTCCTGTCAGTAAATGAAAGAAAAGCCGTATTTACAGGGGTATACGATGTGCAGAATAAAGAATTACGACTTGATGAATACGGTGATGTTATTATTGCATATCAATTGTCAATACCGAACTCTGGTAGAATTGTCGAAATAGGAAAGGGTGATTACTGGTATGACGTGGAGGTGGGTTCTGATTATATTTATGTTTCCATAAATGTCGAAGTAACAGAATCAAAGTTGGAAAATACCCCTATTGTACAACTCAACGGAAGATTTACAATCAGTTATAAAGACCAGGTTATACCTATAGACGTGAGACTTGATATTGATTATTAGGGTACTGGTAAAATTGTATTACGCCCATTCAGTAATTAAGATTTGAGAAAATTTTCGTAGCTTTGAGGAATAAAAATCAAAGCTATGGAAGATAGGTTTATTGAGAATTACAGGAAAGGTTTTCCGTTTTTGAAGTTGGTGGCTGCGGCGACTCCTGAAAGAGGGATTTCTGTGATGGATGAGGCGGCTCAGCGCGAGGCCGTTGAGCGTTATGATGCTTTTCGCGGGAAGGTGGTGAAGTTCGTGCCGGCCTCCGGTGCGGCTTCCAGGATGTTCAAGGACCTGTTCGAGGGCCGGGACGCTCTGGCTTCAGGCAAGGCATTGGAGGGCGGCTCCAAGGCGCGTAAATTCGTGGACAATATCGACAGGTTCGCTTTTTACTCCCGGGAAGATTTCGCCGGTCTTTCCGACTATCGGGTCATCGACCATGTGATAGGGCAGGGGCTGTCGGCCTCGGGTGAGCCCGGACTGGATTACGGCAACCGTCCGAAGGGACAGGTGCTGTTCCACCGTTACGACGATGAGGTGCGCACGGCCTTTGAGGAACATCTCGTGGAGGGTGCGCTATATGCCCGCAGCGCGGACGGTGTGGTGCATATTCATTTCACGGTGTCTCCGGCGCATCAGGCCGGGTTTGAGAAGATCCTCGGGGAGACCGTCGCGAAATATGAAGAGCGTTTCGGCTGCAGGTACGACATCTCGTTCAGCGTGCAGGATCCGTCTACAGATATCATCGCGGTCAATGAGGACAATACCCCATTCCTGAAAGAAGACGGTCAGCCGCTTTACCGCCCCGGCGGGCACGGGGCCCTGCTGCGCAATCTCGCGGCTGTGGACGGTGACATCATCTTCCTGAAGAATATCGACAACGTAGTTCACCAGAGGCTGCTGGACGATACGGTGCGCTGGAAGAAGATGCTGGCCGGCAAGCTGCTGGAGGTGCGTCAGAAGATATGGGACTATCTTATCGATCTGGATGTGATGATGCAGGAGCGTAAGGACAATCCGGCTTTGCTCGATGAGATAAGGGTATTTCTGGAAAAGGAGTTCTGTGTGGTGCTGCCTGAGGTGCCGGCCGAGATTTACCCGCGCTATCTCCATGCCAAGCTCAACAGGCCGATACGTGTCTGCGGTATGGTCAAGAATGAGGGCGAGCCGGGAGGCGGCCCGTATATCGTCTATGATGCGGACGGCTCCACTTCCCTGCAGATTCTTGAAGGTGCCCAGTTGGATATGAATGATCCGTCTACTGTGGCCATGCTCAAAGGCTCGACCCACTTCAATCCGGTGGATGTGGTCTGCTCTACGACGGACTATCTGGGCCGGAAATTCGACCTGCAGCGTTTCGTGGATCCCGAGACCGGCTTCATCAGCAGCAAGAGCTACGAGGGCCGTCCGCTGAAAGCCCAGGAACTGCCAGGTCTCTGGAACGGCTCGATGAGCAACTGGAACACCGTCTTCGTCGAGGTGCCCCTCATCACCTTCAATCCCGTGAAGACAGTCCTCGATCTGCTCCGCCCCGAGCATCAGCCCGCCACGTTGTAGCAGAGCTGGGACAATGAGAAATAATAGATCCCGGAAGACTAGCCGCCCTCGGCTCTAGAGTGAGGGGCCCGCCGCGAAGCGGTGGGAGGGCCTGGTCTTCCGGGACCTATTATTTCTCGTCGCGGACTGAATGTCCGCCAGTAGGGGCTGCTACCAGCCGAGGACGTAGGCGAAGATCAGCGGAGCCACGATGGTGGCGTCTGACTCTACGATGAAGCGGGGAGTGTCCTTGGATAGCTTGCCCCAGGTAATCTTCTCGTTGGGCACTGCACCTGAGTAAGAACCGTATGATGTGGTGGAGTCGGAGATCTGGCAGAAGTACGACCACAGGGGCACGTCCTTCCACTCAAGGTCCTGAGCCATCATGGGCACAACGCAGATGGGGAAGTCACCGGCTGTACCGCCTCCGATCTGGAAGAAGCCTACACCGGCTCCGCCGGAATTGGCCCTGTACCATTCGGTGAGGTAGATCATGGTCTCGATGCCGTTCTTTATCATATTGGTGTCGAACTCACCCCTGATGCAGTGAGCTGTGAATATGTTGGCCGTCGTGCAGTCCTCCCATGCGGGAACTACGATGGGTATATTCTTCTCGCATGCGGCCAGTACCCAGCTGTCCTTGGGATCGATCTCGTAGTACTGCTCGAGTACTCCGCTGCGCAGCAGACGGTAGATCACTTCCCAGGGGAAGAGTCTCTCGCCCTTGGCCTTCATGTCGTTCCATACCTCCACGAGGTGGTGCTCCAGTCTTCTGAACGCCTCTTCCTCGGGAATGCAGGTGTCGGTTACACGGTTCATGTGGTTTTCGAGGAGCTCGTGTTCCTGCTCGGGAGTGAGGTCACGGTAGTTGGGCACTCTTTTGTAGTGGGAGTGGGCAACGAGATTCATGATGTCCTCCTCGAGGTTGTTGGCGGAGCATGATACGATTGAGAACTTGCCCTGACGTATCATCTCTGCCAGAGAAATACCGAGTTCGGCGGTACTCATGGCTCCCGCCATAGCCAGCATCATCTTTCCGCCTCTGTTGATAAGGTCGTCGTATGCCTTAGCAGCGTCCACGAGAGTGGCCGAATTGAAATGACGGTAGTGATGAGTGATGAATTTTGAAATAGGTCCTCTTTCCATTTTTCTGTAATTTTGAATCGTTCTGCAAAATTAGAAAATTAGACGTAGTGTCTAACCTTTTTTTAATAAATTTGCGGATTATTTAACAAAAGGCAAAAATATTCTATGTTTGAGAATCTAACCGAAAAATTAGAGCGGTCGTTTAAGATAATAAAGGGTCAGGGGCGTATTACTGAGATCAATGTCGCGGAGACTCTTAAGGAGGTGCGGCGTGCCCTGCTTGATGCGGATGTCAGCTACCGCATAGCCAAGGATTTCTGCAATGATGTCAAGGCCAAGGCGATAGGTCAGAACGTGCTGACTGCAGTCCGTCCGGATCAGATGATGGTAAAGATAGTCCATGACGAACTGGTGGCCCTGATGGGCAGTACGGCGACGGACATCAATATAAAGGGCAAGCCCGGAATAGTGCTGGTGGCCGGCCTGCAGGGTTCAGGTAAGACTACATTCTGCGGCAAGCTGGCTCTCAATTGCAAGAGCAAGAGGGGATTGAAGGTATTGCTGGTGGCCGGTGACGTGTACAGGCCCGCGGCTATCGATCAGCTGAAGGTGCTCGGGCAGCAGATAGATGTGACCGTATATTCCGAGGATGGAGTCAAGGATCCTGTGAGGATTGCGAAGAACGCCATAGCATATGCGGTTAGGGAAGGTTATTCGCTGGTTATTATCGATACCGCCGGCCGTCTGGCTGTGGACGAGGAGATGATGGACGAGATAGCCGCCATAAAGGAGGCGGTGAAGCCTACCGAGACTCTGTTCGTGGTGGATGCCATGACAGGTCAGGACGCGGTGGAGACTGCCAGGGCGTTCAACGACCGTCTGGACTTCGACGGAGTGGTGCTCACCAAGATGGACGGTGATACCAGAGGCGGTGCCGCGCTGTCTGTCAAGGCGGTAGTCAACAAGCCCATCAAGTTCATAAGTTCAGGCGAGAAAATGGAGGCGCTGGATGTCTTCCATCCCAGCCGTATCGCGGACCGTATTCTCGGTATGGGTGACGTGGTCTCCCTGGTTGAGAAGGCCCAGGAGCAGTACGACGAGCAGGAGGCACGCAAACTGGCCAAGAAACTGGCCAAGGATCAGTTCAATCTCTGGGATTTCTACCAGCAGATACAGCAGATCAAGAAGATGGGTAACATCAAGGACCTGGCGTCCATGATACCGGGTGTCGGCAAGGCAATAAAGGATATCGACATAGACAATAATTCTTTCAAGAGCGTGGAGGCCATCATCCTGTCCATGACTCCGTATGAGAGGGAGAATCCGGCTGTGATCAACGGCTCCCGCAGGCGCAGGATAGCCGACGGCAGCGGCACGACCATAGCGGACGTGAACCGTCTGCTCAAGCAGTTTGAGGGTACACGTAAGATTATGAAGACTGTGGCTTCCGGAGGAGTGCGCAACGCCGTGAGGACGGCCAAGGGTATGAGGCGCAGGTAGGCAGGTGGATAACAAGGATATTCAAAATGTACCGATATGATATTATTAAATGGTAAGGAAACGGCAGCAGCCGTAAAAAAGGAGATAGCCGCCAAAGTCCAGGAGATGGTGGCGACAGGGGAGAGACCTCCCCATCTTGTGGCAGTGCTGGTTGGTGAGAACGGAGCCAGCAAGACATATGTGGCCAACAAGGAGAAAGCCTGTGCTGAAGTAGGCTTCAAGTCCACATTGTTGACATTCCCCGATACGGTTTCAGAACAGGAACTTTTGTCCGAGATTGACAGGCTTAACCGGGATGATGATGTGGACGGATTCATCATTCAGTTGCCTTTGCCGAAGCATATCGACGAGAACAAGGTCATCAACGCAGTGTCACCCATGAAGGACGTGGACGGCTTCCATCCTGTTAATGTGGGCCGCATGGCTCTGGGTGAGGATGCCTTTCTTCCAGCCACGCCCTATGGCATACTCCTGCTGCTGGAGCATTACGGCATTGAGACGTCCGGCAAGCATTGCGTGATACTGGGCCGCAGCAATATCGTAGGCCGTCCTGTGGCGAATCTGCTTTCCCGCAAGGCATATCCCGGAGACTGCACTGTCACCATGTGTCACAGCCGTACCAAGGATATCGCGTCATTTACCCGCAATGCCGACATCATAGTGGCTGCCCTCGGAGTGCCTGAGTTCCTCAAGGGGGATATGGTCAAGGAGGGAGCTGTGGTAATCGACGTGGGTATAACAAGGGTGCCTGCTGACAACCCTAAGGGTTACAGGATTGTCGGTGACGTGGAGTTTGATACGGTCGCTCCAAGATGCTCGTACATCACACCGGTTCCCGGTGGTGTCGGCCCGATGACTATTATATCATTGATGAAAAACACGTTCAAGGCCAGAGAACTAAAGCTGGCAAAGAAATAACAGGCATTAACATCAAAATCATGAGATATTTATCCAAAGTAATGCTTGCCGCCGTATTGCTGGCAGCAGTCTTAGGCTGTGCGGACAAAAAGCCTCGTGTAGCCATTGTAGGAATCGGTATTGAGTGCAGTACCTTTTCTCCGGCCAGGACCACACTTGATATGTTCGAGCCTATATTGTACGGGCAGGACATCATAGAGTCCTATCCGTTTTTCCAGGACAATGAGGCTCTTTTGAGCAGGGCTGATTGGGTGCCTACAATCATGGCCTGGGCAACTCCAGGCGGAATGGTAACCCGTGACTGTTACGACACACTGGTGAACCGTTCGCTTCGTATGCTGAAGGAAGGAATGCCCTATGACGGTATTTTCCTGGACATTCACGGTGCGATGAGTGTGGAAGGACTTGAGGACCCTGAGGGTGATTATATCACCAGGATCCGTGAGGTAGTGGGACCTGATGTGCTGATCTCAGCTTCCATGGACCCTCACGGCTGCGTCTCGCCGACTCTGGCCAAGGGTGTGGACCTGATAACGTCATACCGTATGGCCCCGCACACTGACAGGTACATCTCGCGTGAGAGAGCCATTGTCAATCTGTTGGACCGTCTGGAGAGCGGTAAGGGTAAGCCTGCCTATAAGGCCTGGGTAAAGGTGCCTATCCTGCTGCCAGGGGAGAAGACATCTACCCGTGTGGAGCCAGGCAAGTCCCTGTATGCCGCTATCGAGCCTATCGAGGCTCAGGATGGAGTAATCGATGCAGCTATCTGGATGTCCTATCCATGGGCTGACGAGCCGCGCAACCACGGTGTGGTGGTTGTGACCGGTGACGACAGCGCGCAGGTTACGGACGGAGCCCGTCAGCTGGCCGAACATTTCTGGTCAGTACGGAACGATTTCGAGTTCGTGGCTCCTACGGCCTCATTGGAAGAGGTTCTGGAGAAGGCCATCAAGAGCGATAAGAAGCCTTATTTCATCAGCGATATGGGAGACAATCCTACTGCCGGCGGTGCTGGTGACGTGACCTGGACTCTGCAGAAACTGCTTGATCGTCCCGAGTTCAAGAAGGAGGGCGGCAAGACTTTAGTGTATTCCGCTATACCCGGTCCCGAGATGGTGGCTCAGGCCAAGGAAGTCGGTGAGGGCGGCCATGTCCGCTGCAAGGTGGGAGCCGCTGTGGACAACCGCTATGCTCCTCCGGTAATGCTGGACGGTACTGTAGTCAAGATTCTCGACCGCGAGACCAACGACCAGGTAGTGGTGAAGGTTGGCTCGATGCTCGTGGTGGTGGGAGAGGAGAGAAGCCCCTATCATTACAAGGCCGACTATGAGGCCCTGGGCATTGATCCCTATCAGGTGGACATCATCGTCAACAAGTTGGGTTATCTGACCGAGGAACTCTATGACATCAGTCTGAGCGGAGACTGGATGATGGCCCAGACACGCGGAGGTGTGGATCAGGACCTGCTCCAGCTGCCTTATCAGCATCTCCAGCGTCCCATTTTCCCGCTCGATCCAGACATGCCGGATCCAGACTTCGAGGTGGTGTATATGTAATCTACTGTAAGTCGAGTATTATGAAATAGAAGTCCCGGCAGGCAATTCCTCCGGGACTTCTTGTTATGAGCCCTGTTGTGAGTCCGATACAGGACGTATGGTCAGGCGAAATGTCAGAGCCGGTCACTGAAAGAGGCAAGCCAGTTGTCAATCCGCTCCCCGGTCTTGTCGGACTCGTTGCTTTCGTCGATGGCAGCACCGATAAACTCCCCGTTCTCTACAGATGTGGAATCGCTGAAAGTGTATCCGTCAGCTGAGATTCCGCCGATGAAGTTGCAGCCAGTACCTTCCAGTTCTTCCTTGAGCAGGTGCATGCCGTTGCAGAATGTATCGGAATAGGCCATCGAGTCTCCACAGCCGAAGAAAGCTACATCCTTACCTGCCAGACTGGCAGATTTCAATACCTTGACGCCCTCGTACCAGTCATCCTGCAGCTCTCCGTCTCCCCATGTGGATGTCCCGAGTATCAGGACATCATAAGGCTCTACCTGCCCCTTGGTGATTGTAGCGGCATCGAAAACATCCTTGACTCCTAATCTGGAGGCTATGGCTTCCGCCACTGCCTGTGTCGTCCCTGTGGACGAACCGTAAATAATGACAATCTTTTTCATTTGAACAGAAATTTGAAATTCATGCTGCAAATGAAAAAGATTATCCTCACATTTGAAATACCAATATGTTGCTAACCGAAAATGGTTATTTGCTGTCGATGACTTCAGCGTCGTGGAAACGGAAATGCTCGTGGATGCGTCTCAGGCGCAGACTGACAGCGATAATCACGGCTCCGAAGACCACCAGTATCGAGCCGGTGAGTATGATTACGGCTGTTGTGCCTATAGTCAGAGGATATAGCGTGATGCCCAGTGACAGGAGCAGTAGAATGACTCCGCAGGCAATGACCCAGCCGGCACCCTTTATGCGGAACGAATCCATGTCGCTGCCGAGACCGATGATTGTGAAGCTGTTGAACATCATCCATATACCGAGTATTACCGGCAGTGCGACGAGGGTGACTCTCGGATAGCAGCACAGGAAGATACCCAGTATCAGGTTCAGGATACCGTTGACTATGCTGTATCCTCTTGTAGTGAAATAGTTACGGCTGGTAGAACTGACAACAAGCTCTACGATACCGCTGATAAGCATCAGAACTCCGAACATGAGACTTAAAGTCAGATAACTCTCCAATGGATTGCAGAATACTATGATACCTGCTGCTATGGACAGGATGCCTGTGAGCAGGTACAGCCACCAGTGCCGGATAGTCTTTCCGGCCCTTTCAGCTACTTTGTCAAATAAATTGTTCATATTAAAATAATTTAATTGGTTTATAATATGTCATCAGCAATTTGTGTGCAATTGGCGGTACTGGAGCCTATTTTCGGAAAAAATGTCATGAATGTGCTGACTTTTTGTATTTTTGGCGGATAAATGCAAATAAGAAGTGAAAGTGTCTAAAGTGATACTGTTGACAGGGGCAACATCCGGATTCGGAAAAACGGCGTCTTCCATGCTGGCGGCCAGCGGGCACAAAGTCTTCGGGACTGGTCGGACGGTGTGTGAGGGATTGCGGGAAGATGGAGTATGGATGCTGCGTATGGATGTGACGGATGTGGAGTCAGTGCGCAGGGCAGTGGATGCTGTAATGCAGATGGCCGGACGGATAGACGTGCTGATCAACAATGCAGGGGCCGGCATAGGCGGTGCGCTGGAGCTTGCCACGCAGGAGGAGAAGCACTGGCAGATGGATACCAATTTCATGGGCATGACCAATGTCTGCTCGGCCGTGCTGCCGCACATGAGGGGACGCGGCAGGGGACGCATCATCAACATCAGTTCCATTGCAGGAGTAGTGGCGGTGCCGTATCAAGGGTTCTACTCCGCCTCGAAGTTTGCCATAGAAGGGTACAGTCAGGCCCTGGCGGTGGAGGTGCGCAGGTTCGGCATAGATGTGTGCGTGGTTGAGCCTGGGGATTTCAGGACGGGCTTCACTTCCTCGCGCAGAGTGTCGGAGGCTACGCTCAGCCATCCGGACTATGCCGGCTCGTTCAGACGCACGCTGACCGGCATCGAGAAAGACGAGACCCACGGCTCAAGTCCTGAAAAACTCGGCCGCGTCATCTGCCGCCTGGTAGAAAAGCGCAGGCCCGGGTTCCGCACCCTGACAGGTAGCCTCCCTCAGACCATGTTTGCGCGTGTCTCCCGGATACTGCCCGGCAGACTCACCCAAAAACTTCTCGCATGGTTCTACTCAGTGTGAAAACAAAAAAGTTACTGCTTAAAACAAGTATGTTTTCAATACTGAATATTAGTAATTTATATGTAGTTAAAGGATGAGAAGGCAGCCTGTTGTCAGAATGGACCAAATTGCTTAAATTTGCAATGCAATATAATACTGAAAAGATGACAGAATTCAAACAAATAGTATGGATACGAAAAAAAGCCACTGAAAAAATCAGTGGCTCTCAGTGCTCCCTCAGGGGCTCGAACCCTGGACCCCAACATTAAGAGTGTCGTGCTCTACCAACTGAGCTAAGGAAGCGTTCCGTTTTGGGACTGCAAATGTATAAGAATTGTTTCAAATACCAAAATAAATTTAAAAAATTAATGAAAAAATTTTACCTGAACCTAGTACTTATGGCAGTTGCGGCGATGACCGTCTCATGCAGCCGGACAGAGCAGCGGCTTGTGGATTACGTTGATCCGATGGTCGGAACCGATTTTACCGGCCATACTTTCCCCGGAGCTACGGCTCCTTTCGGCATGGTGCAGCTCAGTCCCGATACCAGGATGGATACCTGGGAGGGCTGTTCCGGTTATCATTATTCCGACGACACCATCATCGGCTTCAGCCACACTCACCTGAGCGGAACCGGAGTGCTGGATTACGGGGACGTGCTCCTGATGCCTGTCACCTCCTATGACGCGGACACGCTGAACAGGGAACTGTATCAGTCGCATTTCTCCCATGACAATGAGAAAGCGGCGGCCGGTTACTATGCCGTCAACCTGGACCGTTGGGATGTGCTGGCCGAGCTGACAGCAGGGCCGCGTTCCGGAATGCACAGATACACCTACGAAAGTCTTGGCGGAGAGCAGCCGATGATAATCATTGACCTGGAGCACAGAGATGTCCTTCTGGACTCAGATATAGAAAAGGTATCTGACAACGCACTGACCGGTTTCCGGCGGTCAAAGTCATGGTCGGAGGACCAGATGGTGCATTTTTACATAGAGTTTTCAGAGCCGATGACTGATTACCGTCCGTTCGGAAAAAACGGTGCGCTGGTGACATTTGCGGAGGGTACGCGCCAGGTGCTGGCCAAGGTGGGCATCTCCTCTGTGTCTTCTGATAATGCGCGGCTTAACCTTCTGTCCGACGTGCCTGAGGGCAGTTTCGACTTTGACGCGCTGCTGGCCTCTACGCAGGACCTATGGGAAGCCTACCTCTCCAAGATAGACGTGCGCGGGGGCGGGGAGAGCCGCGAGAGGCTGCGGACCTTCTATACAGCGATGTATCATACGGCCATAGCTCCCAATCTGTTCAGTGATGTCAACGGAGAGTACAGGGGGATGGACAGGCAGATCCACAAGGCAGAGGGATTTGACCGTTATACAGTGTTCTCGCTCTGGGATACCTTCCGGACCCTGCATCCGATGTTCGCTCTGATAGAGAGGGACAGGACGGAGGATTTCCTCAAGTCGTTCCTGACCATATACCGCGAGGGCGGCAAGCTGCCGGTATGGGAACTGGCAGGCTGGGAGACCAACTGCATGATCGGATACAACTCGGTGTCCGTGATTGCCGATGCGATAGCCAAGGGCATAGACGTGGAGGATGCCGGGGAGCTTCTGGATGCTATGGTGGAGTCCTCCAACAAGGACGAGTTCGGCATCCTGCACTACCGTATGCGCAATGTGGTGCCGGCCGAGGAGGAGCACGAGTCGGTGTCCAAGACCCTCGAATATGCCTATGATGACTGGTGCATCGCCCAGGTCGCCGGTTTCCTTTACGAAAAGACAGGTGACGCTGAATACGCTGATATCAGGGACCGTTACATGCGTTACTCGGCCAGCTATGTCAATGTGCTGGATCCTGAGACCAGGTTGATGAGACCGGTGCTGAACGGTGCGTGGCTGACTCCTTTCGAGCCCCGTGAGGTCAACAACCACTACACCGAGGCCAATTCGTGGCAGTACAGCTTCTTCGCACCCCATGACATCAACGGACATATCGCCCTGCTGGGCGGAGATGAGGGCTTCGACGCCATGCTGGACTCGCTCTTCTCGGCCAGCTCCGACACCAAGGGCCGCAAGCAGGTGGATATCACCGGGCTGGTGGGACAGTACGCACACGGCAACGAGCCCAGCCATCAGACGGCCTATCTTTACGCATACGTGGGCAAGCCGTGGAAGACATACGAAAAGGTGCGTCATATCCTGGATAATCTCTATTCGTCGCAGCCGGACGGCCTGTGCGGCAACGATGACTGCGGCCAGATGTCGGCATGGTATGTGATGAGCGCGATAGGTCTCTATCCTGTCACCCCCGGAAGCGACATCTACGTGTTCAGCTCACCCGTCTTCAAGAACATCACCATCAATCTGGAGAACGGCAGGCAGTTCGTCATCAAGTCCGGGTGTAAAGGGAAAATAGACAGGAACAGGTATATCACCTCCGCTCGTCTGAACGGAGAGGACTACACCAGAAGTTACATCCGCTTCAGCGATGTGATTGCCGGCGGGGAACTGGATCTCACTCTGGCCCAGCAGCCGGATACGGCTTTCGGCTCAGCGGTGGAGGACAGGCCAGTCTCCGAAGGTTACAGAGGCTTTGTCCGCAATCCGTGGTTCGAGGCTCCGTCGGACATCTTCGAGGACACCCTGACGGTCGGGGTGAACAGCGGAGATCCGGCCAATACTGTGTATGTCAAGGCGGGCAGCGGCAGCTACCGCAGGTACGACGGCCCGGTGACCATCGACAGGACCACCCGCATCAGCATCTATGCCCAGTCCCCTGATGGAGAGAAGAGTCCCGAGATATCGGCGGTCTTCCACAAGATGAAGGACGAGATGGACATCTATACCGACAATGAGTACAATCCCCAGTACAATGCCCGCGGCCCGCGCGGTCTGATAGACGGTCTGCGCGGCAGCGTGAACTGGAAGACCGGCGGCTGGCAGGGCTATCAGGACACGGACTTTACGGCTGTAGTGGATCTGCGTAAGGAGAAAACGGTGACGCTTGTCGGCTCAGGCTACTGTCAGGATGCCCGCTCGTGGATCTGGATGCCCAGGTACGTGGAATACGCCGTGTCGGAAGACGGTCAGAACTTCACTGTCGTGGGCAGGGTGGACAACACCGTGGACGAGCAGGACTATACGATTCAGACCAGGGATTTCGTCCTAAAGCTGGACAAGCCTGTAAAGGCCAGATACGTAAGGGTGTTCGCCAAGAATTTCGGAACCATCCCCGAGTGGCATCTGGGCCACGGCGGCGAGGGCTTCATCTTCATCGACGAGATCTGGGTTGACTAGCTCACTTTGTGACGAAGAACAGGCAGGGTGTCCTCTATAGGATGCCCTGTTTGAGTTTCTCGACGTAGCGGTCGATGCGGTGCAGTTCCTGAGGTATCTTGATTGACTGAGGACAGTGGGGAACACACTGACCGCAGCCTATGCAGTGGCTGGCCTGGCGAAGCTTCGGTACGCTCCGGTCGTAGCCTATCAGGAAGGCTCTGCGGGCCTCGCGGTAGTTCTCGTCCCGGCTGCTGACGGAGAGGTTGCCCTCATTGACGCATTTGTTGTAGTGCAGCAGGATGGCGGGTATGTCGATGCCGTAGGGGCAGGGCATGCAGTACTTGCAGTCGTTGCAGGGAATGGTAGGGTATTCGTGCATCTGTCTTGCCGTTTCCTCCAGAAAGTCCAGGTCCTCGTCCGTGAGCGGTCTGAGAGGAGAGTAGGTGCGGATGTTGTCCTGCAGATGCTCCATATAGGTCATGCCGCTCAGTACGGTCAGGACATTCCCGGGTGAGCCGGCGAAACGGAAAGCCCAGGAGGCCACGCTGCTCTCGGGGTCCTGCTCCTTGAGCCTGGCGGCGATACGGTCAGGGACGTTGGACAGGCGTCCTCCGAGCAGAGGCTCCATGATGATGGCTGGTATGCCTCTCTTGGTGAGCTCGCTGTACAGATATTCGGCATTGACGTTTCCCGGTGTGGCATGGCCCCAGTCCAGGTAGTTGAGCTGTATCTGTACGAAGTCCCAGTGAATCCTGTCATGCATGGACAGCACATAGTCAAATACTTCCTGGATGCCGTGGAAGGACCATCCCAGGTGACGGATGCGCCCGGCCTTGCGTTCTTCTATCAGAAAGTCCAGCATACCGTTGTCGATATACCTCTTCTGAAAATCCTCCATGCTGCGTCCGATGGAGTGCAGCAGATAATAGTCGATGTAGTCGGTCTGAAGGTCGATGAATGACTGGCGGTACATGGCCATCGAGCCCTCGCGGCTGGAATCACCGAAGTTGGACAGCTTCGTGGCGATGTAATATGAATCTCTCGGGTATCGCTTGAGAGCTATGCCCGTGGCGTCTTCGGAGAATCCGCGAAGATAGGTGGGCGCGGTGTCGAAGTAGTTGATGCCGTGCTCTATGGCGTAGTCCACCAAGGCGTTGACCGTCTCCTGGTCAATCTCGCTCTCCTGTCCTTCGGCAGCCGCCTTCTGCGGCCATCTCATGCATCCGTAACCGAGCAGGGAGATCCGGTCCCCGTTGAGATTGCGGTATGTCATCTGCCCTTCAGGTACTTCTGCGGTGACTTCGTCATTCCTGCGTCCGCATCCGGATGCCAGAACTGTCGCCGCACCGGCTATTCCGGTGATTTTCAAAAATCCTCTTCGCGATATTTTTGTTTCGTTTTCCATATCCAAAGCAAAAAGATTTCACTGCAAATAGCAAATATAGCGAGAAACTTCTGATTCCTTGCTGAAATAATTGCATAATCAATATGTATCGCTATCTTTGTATAGTTGTATTATAACGTTATGAAAATAATTGAAAACATAAATGTTCAGCAGGAAAAATTGTCATCAGGACTCAGTGTTGCACTGAGGATATGCAGGCAGATAAATAAAAGCCCTGATGAGGAGGATATTGTAGATTTTTCTCATGCCAAGTTTGTGACACCGACATTTATTATGTCTGTACTCATTTATATTGAGAAATCAGGTAAAAATATATGTTTAGATCATGTAGAAGGATATCTGAGTTCCGTGTGCCTGGATAAATTCGGGGTCAATTCCGGGGCTATGCGGAAGTCAGAGTTTGCAGCGTATTTGGAACAGTTTGTCCAAAAACGATATATCCCATTAATAAAATTTCCGGCCACGAATGATCGTATAGAGGATAAGAATAGCATTATGTCGGTGATAGAGTCTATGATAGTAAGACAGGCAGGCTTGAGACAGAATATCATTTCCGGCATTAAATACATGCTCGGTGAGATTGTCGATAATATTTCTGAACATTCGAAATCTGAGTATGGGTATATTTTGGCTCAGTGTTATCCCACCTCAAGATGTATCGATGTCTGTATCGGAGATGCAGGAATAACCCTATTGGGAAGTTATTCACAAATTCCTAAATGGGACATAGATAGTGACGGGGAGGCGATGAGAGCTGCTAACAGCGGTATTTCAGCAAAAAATCTTCCTGATGCGGAAAATAGGGGATATGGTATAAGTACGACAAAAAAGATGCTTGTCGATGGAATGGGAGGGCAGTATATGATGGTATCTGGAGATACAGTATATGTCAAAACTAAGGCGGGCTCAGGTTATTTTGAGTTGCCGTATGGTATCCGTTTTGAAGGAACTATTGTTGCGTTGAGAATTCCATATTGGAATGAAGACTTTGAATATGTTAATTATATTGAATAAATGGAGGCAATATCATGAGTGTTTTTTACATATCTAGGATTTTAAGCCGGGATTTGATGTCTCGTCCATTGGCTGATGATTTTTACAATTACATAAAGAATTCAAATGACACAGAAATTATTATAGATTTTTCGGATGTTCATTTCGCAACGAGAAGTTTTATGGACGAATTTTATGTCCGGTTTAAGGATAGTATACAAAATGGCAAAGCATGTTTGGTGAATTTGCCGGTAGATGTTGAGAAAACGTTGAAAGCTGTTATGTCTACTCAAAATAAGAAGAAGGTGATTTCAGATGAAACAATAGTCAAGACAAAGGATATTCAAGATTTAGAAAATCATTTTGAAGTATTGGCTGTGTAATGTGCAGAACACTGTTTTTATGTATTTTTGGGAAAATTTCAAAGCTATGAAATTATCTGCATTCATAATCAGGGCGGCAGCGGTAGCCGCAGCAGCCCTGGCCGGCACATTCTCAGAGATGTCGGCGTGTACGGGGATATCCTTTAAGGCCGGGGACGGCAGTTATGTGCTGGCCCGCACGGCTGAGTGGGGCGGCTCGGACCTGCAGAGCCGCTATGTCATAGTTCCCCGTGGCTTCAGGCATACTGCCCTGACTTCTACCGGTGGTACAGGGCTGATATTCACCGGCAAATACGGTTATGTGGGAGTAGCCGCCGAGCAGGACCAGTTCGTCCTTGAGGGACTCAACGAGAAAGGTCTGTCAGCCGGACTGTTCTTTTTCCCGGCATACGGGCAGTATCCGGATTTTGACTCTGCACAGGTGGACCGTACCGTGCCGGACATACAGGTGGTCAGCTGGATTCTGGCCAACTTCACTTCGGTACAGGAGGTCATAGACCATTTTGACGAGATCATAGTCACCAAGCTGTATCCGCAGGCCGGCACCTCGCACTGGAGAGTGGGCGAGCCTTCGGGCCGTCAGATAGTGATAGAGATAGTGGACGGCAAGACCAATTTCTATGAGAATGAGATAGGAGTGCTGACCAATGCTCCAGGTTTCCCCTGGCAGGTGACCAACCTGAACAACTACGTCAACCTGGCTTTCGGTGAGGCTGACGGCAACGCCTTCTCGGCCTGGCCACAGGTGCGCCGCTTCGGTGCCGGTACCGGCATGATCGGCCTTCCCGGGGACGTGACTCCGCCGTCTAGATTTGTCCGTGCTGCTTATTATCAGGCTACGGCTCCGCAATATCCGACAGCAGAGGAGACCGTGATGTCCTGCTTCCTGATACTGAACAACTTCGACATACCGATAGGAGTGGAGCGTCAGAAAGACCATGCACCGGTGGATATTCCCGGAGCGACCCAGTTCACCACAGCGGCGGACACGAAAGGCCTGAAATTCTACTGGCGCACGTGCTGGAACAGCACTATCCGCTGCATAGACCTGACATCCATTGACTTCACCAAGGTGAGATATACCGTGGCTCCACTGGATAAAGTCCGTCAGCAGCCGGTCGAGATGATCAAAGTCCGATAAACTCGGAAAGAGCAGTGTACAGCCTCTGTACGGGGAGTCCTACGATGTTGAAGTAGGAGCCGCGTATGGAGGTTATGCCTATATAGCCTATCCATTCCTGGATGCCGTAGCCGCCGGCCTTGTCAAACGGACGGTATTGTCCTATGTAGTAGTTGATTTCCTCATCCGACAGGACTTTGAACTCCACTTCGGATGTGCTTGAGAATATACTTCTGTGCCCTGTGTCTCGGATGCATACTCCGGTCACGACCCTGTGCGTGCGTCCCGACAGTTCGCGCAGCATCCTCACCGCATCCTCTCTGTCGGAGGGCTTGCCCAGTATGTCGTCCCCGCAGATTACCACGGTGTCGGCTGTGATGAGTATCTCGTCAGGCTCCAGGGGGCGGTGGAATCCTTCGGACTTGGAGGCGGCCAGAGCCACGGGAACTTCGTCCGGTCTTAATCCAGGAGAATAGGTCTCGGGTGCGCCAGGAGTGGCCTCTACGGTAAAGTCCAGTCCCAGTCCGGCCAGGAGCTCCCTGCGTCTGGGAGAGGCGGAGCCGAGTACGATTCTCCGGCCTGAAAGAGCGTCTTTGAGCAGCATGGCGTAGTGTATCAGAACAGTTTTGAATAGACTTCGGTGTCAAGGTTCCAGTCTCCGTGGACTTTCAGCACCTGCTCCACCAGATCCCTGGCCAGTCCCCTGCCGCCGAGGTACAGGGACACGTAGTCGCAGATGTCCTTGACTTCGGGGACTGCGTCAGCCGGAGCAACGGACAGTCCTGCTATTTTCAGCACGGGGATGTCTGGGATATCGTCTCCGGCGTATGCCACTTCTTCCGGTTTGAGTCCGTGGCGGTTGCAGAAGTCCAGAAAGTCGGGCACTTTATCCCGGGATTTCTGATAGATGTCAGCCTTGTCCACTCCCAGGCTGGAGAAACGGCTGACGATGCCTTCGGAGGTGCCTCCAGTGATGATGGCCACCGGATAGCCTTTCATGCGGCACATTCTGAATGCGAAGCCGTCCTTGGCGTTGAATGTGCGGATCAGCTCTCCGTCCGGAGCCGCTATTATGGAACCGTCCGTCATGACTCCGTCCACATCGAAGGCGAAGGCACGTATGCCGTGGAGCCGGACTTTATAGTTGTAGTTGGGCATTTTGCTTGTGCTGTTATTTGTGGTGGTATTTTTCCAGAATCCTGTCAGTGAAGAGGCGGTATATCTCCTCCTGCTCCTTTAGACCCATGCTCTCCAGGACTTCCAGATGCTTGCGGATGGTCTCCATGTCGCCTCTCCTGGCCGGTCCGGTAAGAGTGGAGGCGGGGGTGTGCAGGAATGCGTTGCGCACGGCCTCTATCGTGGAGGGTATAAGCAGTGGATGGTCATGCTGGACTATCGGGAATGCCAGCCCTAGAAGGTAGTTGACGAAATTGGTGGTGAATACGGCGGCCACATGCATCTTGAGCCTGTCTGCGGACGAGTAGAAATAATGCTCGCCGCCCAGGTCTGACGCGATGGAGTCCAGTACCGGCCTGAGTTCCTGTGAGGTGGACTCCAGCAGCAGGGGTACGTCCTTGAACTCCACGTTCTTGTTGCGGTTGAGAGTCATCAGCGGATAGACTACGCCGCAGCGGCAGCCTATGTCCTCCAGCGGCTTGAGTATGGAGATATCGGTGGCACCGGAGGTGTGGACTACTGCCGGCAGTTTTTCCATACCTGCCAGTTGCCCGGTCATTTCGCGGACGACTGTCTCTATCGCGTCGTCCGATACTGCGATAAAAATCAAGTCAGCCGATGCCAGATCTCTGTAGTCTGCCGCAGCCTGGGTGTCGGAGCCGTTGGCACGGAGAGCACGCACCAGTTTGTCGCGGCTGCGTTCGGTCCGGCTGTAGACAAAAGATATATCGTAGCCTTTTTCCTGCAGGGCAAGGGAGAACCGGAACGCTACGTTTCCGGCTCCCGCAAAAGCTATGTCAGGTCTCATCGGCTACGCCTCCGGAGTGTTGCCGAAACCGAAAGGTATGGTGTTCTTGGGAGTGTTGCCGGTAAGCTTGATCTCTCCGTTCTGAGCCTCGTATTTGCTGATGTTGTCCCTGAGGGCCAGGTAGAGCCTCTTGATGTGCTCCGGTGTCATGATGACACGGCTGACTACCTGTGCTTTGGGATAGCCAGGAGTCACACTGGCGAAGTCGATGAAGAACTCGCTGTTGGAGTGTGTGATAAGGGCGAGGTTCGAATAATGTCCTGTTGCGGCGTCCCGTGTAAGCTCGATGCTTATTTCTTTTTTCTGCGGTTGATTGTCCATAATTCTTGATTTAATTTTTAAAATATTCTGCCTGCAAATCTACATAAAATGAATTATATTTGCGAGTTAAATTGAAGGATTATGGAATTGTCAGCAAAATACAGTCCCTCCGAGGTGGAGGAGAAGTGGTACTCTTACTGGTTGAAGAACAAGTTTTTCCATTCGGAACCCGACAGCCGCGAACCGTATACGGTGGTTATCCCGCCCCCAAATGTGACGGGAGTGCTGCACATGGGTCACATGCTCAACAATACTATACAGGACGTGCTGGTGCGCCGCGCCCGTATGCAGGGCAAGAACGCCTGCTGGGTGCCCGGTACTGACCATGCGTCGATAGCCACTGAGGCCAAGGTCGTGGCCAAGCTCAAGGAACAGGGCATCGACAAGTCATCCCTGACCCGGGAGGAGTTCATGAAACACGCCTGGGAGTGGAAGGAGAAGCACGGCGGCATCATCCTCGAGCAGCTCAAGAAGCTCGGTGCCTCCTGCGACTGGGACCGCACAAGGTTCACGATGGACCCGGCCCTGAGCGAGGCGGTTATCAATACTTTCGTATATTTCTACAAGAAAGGCTATATCTACCGTGGCGTGAGGATGGTCAACTGGGATCCCCAGGCCCTGACCGCCGTGAGCGACGACGAGGTGATCCACAAGGAGACCAAGTCCAAGCTATACTACCTGCGCTATAAGGTCTCCGACGGAGCCGGCAATCCCACTGACGACTACATCGTCATCGCCACCACCCGCCCGGAGACCATCATGGCCGACGCTGCCGTCTGCATCAACCCCGAGGATCCGAGGTATCATCACCTGCGCGGCAAGAAGATACTCATTCCTCTGATCAACCGCGAGATACCCATCATCGAGGACTCCTATGTGACCATGGACTTCGGTACTGGCTGTCTGAAAGTGACCCCGGCCCACGACGTGAACGACTACGAGATAGGCCTGCGTCACAACCTTCCGGTGCTCGATATCATCGACGACCACGGAAAGCTCAACGAGAAGGCCGTAATCCTCGTCGGAGAGGACCGCTTTGTGGCCCGCAAGAAGATAGTCAAGATGCTCGCCGAGGCCGGACAGCTCGAGAAGGAAGAGGATTACATCTCACCCGTGGGACACTCCGAGAGGACCGATGCAGTCATCGAACCCAAACTGTCGATGCAGTGGTTCATCAGGATGGAGGAACTTTCCAAAGCTGCCCTGGCCCGGGTGGAGAATGGTGAGATTAAACTCATTCCAGATAAATACCGCAATACCTACCGTCACTGGATGGAGAACACCCGCGACTGGTGCATCTCCCGCCAGCTGTGGTGGGGACAGCAGATTCCCGCATACTACCTGCCCGACGGCCGCTACGTGGTCGAGGCCACTCCCGAGGAGGCCCTGAAGGCCGCTCAGCAGCTCGACCCCTCGGTTACAGCCGCCGATCTCAGGCGCGACGAGGACGTGCTGGACACCTGGTTCTCCTCGTGGCTCTGGCCCATCTCTGTATTCGACCCCGACAAGCCCGGTTTCCCGGACAAGGCCCCGAACACCGACCTGGCCTACTACTATCCGACCAACGACCTGGTGACCGGCCCGGACATCATCTTCTTCTGGGTGGCCAGGATGGTCATGGCCGGCAATGAGTTCATGGACAAGGTGCCTTTCCGCAATGTGTACTTCACAGGTATCGTCCGCGACAAGCTGGGCCGCAAGATGTCCAAGACCCTGGGCAACTCGCCCGACCCCCTGAAGTTGATCGACGACTACGGCGCTGACGGAGTCCGCATCGGCATGCTGCTATGCACCGCCGCCGGCAACGACATCCTCTTCGACGAGTCCCAGGTGGAACAGGGCCGCAACTTCTGCAACAAAATATGGAACGCCTACCGTCTGGTCAAGGGCTGGAGCGTGGACCGCTCCCTGGAGGCTCCTGAGCACGCCGCCCTGGCCGTCAGGTGGTTCACGCAGAAATTGAACCGCGAGATAGCCGTCGTCGCCGACCATTTCTCCAAGTTCCGCATCTCGGATGCCCTGATGTGCCTGTACAAGCTCTTCTGGGATGACTTCTGCGCCTGGTACCTCGAGATAGTGAAGCCCGCCTACGGAGCCCCGATAGACGGAGCGACCTACGACGCCACCATCGGATTCTTCGATTCCCTGCTGAAACTCCTGCATCCCGTGATGCCCTTCATCACCGAGGAACTCTGGCACAACCTGGCCGAGCGTCCCGAGGGGGCTACCATCATGCTGGAGCGTCAGCCCGAGGGCGGCGAGTACGACGAGGCCTTCATTGCCGCATTTGACCTTGCTACGGAGGCTGTGGCGGCTCTGAGGAATATCCGCCAGAAGAAGGGATTGTCCCCGAAAGAGGCTCTTGACCTGCGCATAAAGGGCGCATTCCCCGAGGAGATGACCGGCATAGTCCGCCGTATGGGCAATGTCGGAGATGTCGCCTTTGTCGAGGATTTCGGAGGCCAGGAGGCCGGTGCTTCATTCCTTGTCGGGACAGTAGAGATGTTCGTGCCTCTGGCCGGTAAGACCGACGTGCAGGAGGAGATAGCCAAGGCCGAGGCAGAGATCGAGCGTCTGGAGAAATTCCTCAAGGGAGTGAATGCCAAGCTGTCCAATGAGAAGTTCATGCAGAACGCCCCGGAGGCTGTCGTGCAGAACGAGAGGAAGAAACTTTCGGATGCGACCGCCAAGATAGAGGGACTGCGCAAGACCCTCGAGGCGCTCAGAGGTTGAATATTTTAGTCGGATAAAGCTATGTTCATCCAGTCGGAGACACAGATAGAGGTCCGTTACTACGAGACTGACCAGATGGGAATAGTCCATCACTCGAACTACATCCGCTACTTCGAGTGCGGCCGGCATCAGTTCCTTATAGATGTCGGGCTGCCGATCATGGAACTGGAAAAGCACGGAATCATGATGCCGGTGGTGTCGGTCAATGCCAGGTACCATACTCCGGCCCGGATGGGGGACGTGCTCCGGGTGGTCTCCCGGGTGGAGAAGGAACCGATGGCGCGGATAGAGGTGCTTACGGACATCTACAACCAGAACGGCGACCTCGTCTGCGACGGCTCGGTGGTGCTCGGGTTCATCCACAGCGACAACCGCCGGCCTACCCGTATCCCCGCCGCCCTGCTGGAAGTATTCCGCAAGGCCGATAGGGAGCAGGCTGATAAATCAGATAATTAACGAAAATACAATATGCTTACACTTTTGTTTTTAGGGTCTATAGGACTGACCGAGATACTGGTGCTGCTGCTCATCGTCCTGCTGCTGTTCGGGGCGAAGAAGATTCCCGAGCTGATGAAGAGCTTCGGCAAGGGGGTCAAGAGCTTCAAGGAGGGGGTCAACGGTATTGAGGATGAACTGAATACGGATTCCTCCGCCAAGAAGGGACAGTCCTCCGCAGATTCCGCAAAGGGCAGCTCCGCCGGGAAGAAGTAGGAGAGTGGTGCCGTGGCGGGAGAAATGACCTTCTGGGAACATCTGGACGAGCTGCGAAAGGTGATCTTCCGCAGTTTTGCTGTGCTTATTGTCCTGATGGTCGCGCTATTCCTGTGCAAGGAGACGGTCTTTGACGGGGTGGTGCTGGCTCCGCTGACGGACGGTTTCTTCGTCTACCGGTGGATGGACAGGCTGCTGGGGCTGCTCGGACTCGGGGCTCTGGAGCCTTTCCGGGTGGAGCTGGTCAATATCGACCTGGCCGCTCAGTTCTTCACCCACGTGCGCATCTCCTTCTGGCTGGCGGTTATCGTGGCTCTGCCGTTTCTGATCTATCAGGTGTGGCTCTTTGTCAGACCGGCCCTGTATGACCGGGAGAAGCGGGCGGCTCAGACGGCTTTCGGGCTCTCATCCCTGCTGTTCTATATCGGTGTGGCTGTGGGTTACGTGGTGGTCTTCCCGCTGACCCTGCGCTTTCTGGGAACCTACCAGGTGAGTGAGTCGGTGGCCAATCAGATATCGCTGCTCTCGTACATCGGGATGTTCCTGAAGCTCAACCTGATTATGGGCGTGGTCTTCGAGCTGCCGGCCCTGGCCCTGCTGCTGTCCCGGATAGGGATTATCAACCGGAGGATGCTGAGGAGTTTCCGCAAGTATGCTATAGTGGCCGCCTTAGCCATATCGGCCGTCATCACCCCATCGGGCGACGCCTTCACGATGATAGTCGTGGCACTGCCTTTGTATCTGCTCTACGAGGTGTCCATAATGCTTTGCAGGGATAAAAAAGTGAATGCAGAAGTTAATATTGTAGATAGATAGAATGATATCGATAAATAATATAACAGTAGCTTTCGGAGGCTTTACCCTCCTGGACGACATCAGCTTCCACGTCAGTGACGGGGAGCATATAGCCCTTGTGGGTAAGAACGGTGCTGGTAAGAGTACGATACTCAAGCTCATAGCCGGTGTGGATCATCCGACATCAGGCTCTATAATGAAACCTAAGGAGCAGACCGTAGGCTACCTGCCCCAGATTATAAGCTATTCGAAGGACACGACTGTCATAGAGGCCGCCATGTCCGTCTTCGCCGACCATTTCATCATGGGTGAGAGGGTGGAGGAGATCAGCCGTGAGCTGGGCGAGAGGACGGATTACGAATCTGCTGCCTACCATAGGCTGATAGAGGAACTCAATGAACTCAACGACAAGCTGGCCATGGCCCAGTCCGAGTCTCCCGCCGTGCTGGCCGAGAAGACCCTGGTAGGCCTGGGTTTCAAGAAGAACGAGCTCGGACGGCAGCGCAGCACATTCTCGCAGGGTTGGAACATGCGTGTGGAACTGGCCAAGGTCCTGCTGACCAAGCCTGATGTGCTTCTGCTGGACGAGCCCACCAACCACCTGGACATAGAATCCATACAGTGGCTGGAGGATTATCTGTACGGTTATCGTGGCTCGGTGGTGCTCATTTCCCACGACCGCCGCTTCCTGGATCGGGTGACCACCCGTACGGTGGAGATAGTTCTGGGACACATCTACGACTACAAGGTGCCGTACTCCAAGTACGTGGAGCTGCGCCGCGAGCGGATGGAACAGCAGCGGGCCGCCTACGAGAACCAGCAGCGGATGATCGAGAAGACCGAGGAGTTCATCGAGCGTTTCCGCTACAAGCCCACCAAGAGCAATCAGGTGCAGTCCCGCATCAAGCAACTGGAGAAGATAGAGCGCATAGAGATAGACGAGGAAGACAACTCGGCTCTTAGCGTCAAGTTCCCGCCCGCCCCCCGCTCCGGCCAGATAGTCTTTCAGGCCAAGGCCCTCACAGGAGGCTATCCGCCCCGTGATGGTTCGGGCAGTCCTAAGGTGGTGTTCACCGACATAGACCTGATCGTGGAAAGAGGGGAGAAGGTGGCATTTGTCGGGCGTAACGGCGAGGGAAAGAGTACCATGATGAAATACATCACCGGTGAGCTGCGGCCCATCGCCGGCTCTGCCTCCCTCGGATACAATGTCGCATTGGGTTACTACGCCCAGAACCAGGAGGATGTGCTGGACCGCAATGATACTGTGTACGATACGTTGGATAAGGTGGCGGTAGGGGATATCCGTACTAAGCTGCGGGATATACTTGGTGCGTTCCTCTTCAGGGGCAATGATGTGGACAAGAAAGTGGCCGTACTCAGCGGAGGCGAGCGTTCCCGTCTGGCCATGGCCAAGCTGATACTGCATCCCTATAACCTGCTGGCCCTCGACGAGCCCACCAACCACATGGATATCCGCTCCAAGGATGTGCTCAAGCAGGCTCTCCAGCGCTACGACGGTACATTGATCATAGTGTCTCACGACAGGGACTTTCTCGACGGACTGGTGGATAAGGTCTACGAGTTCCGCGACGGCCATGTCAAGGAGTATCTCGGAGGAGTGCAGGACTTCATCGAGAAGCGCAGGATCGAGACCCTGCAGGACCTGGAACGTTCTGACCGTTCATCGGAGTCCGGAGTTCAGAAGTCAGAGAAACCTTCGGCAACCGGACAACCGTCAGACTCTCAGGCATCATCTTCTCAGTCAGCCCAGGCTCCCAAGCCCCGGACAGCCTCCAACCTCTCCTTTCAGGAGCAGAAGGATCAGCGTCGCAAGCAGAAGCGCATCGAGAGCTGCGAGAAGAAAATAGCCGACCTTGAGGGCCAGATGAAGGAACTGGAGAAGGTCCTGGCGGCTCCGTCGGCAGATACTGACATCGACAAGCTGACCAGGGAGTATCTGGAACTGAAACGTACCCTCGACCGCACGATGGAGGAGTGGATAGAACTTAGTAACTGAAAATAAATGCAATACAATATGGAAAATACCGAGAAAAAGGATAGCGGATACCACCTTTACGGGATGCACCCAGTCCTGGAGGCCGTTCTGTCCGGAAGACAGATAGAAAAAGTGCTGCTGAAGCAGGGACTTGAGGGACAGCAGTTCCGCCAGCTTCTTACTGAACTGGACAACAGGGGCATTCCTTTCCAGTTCGTACCTGCCGAGCGGCTGGCCCGCTTCCGCGGAGGCAAGAACCAGGGAGTGGTGGCTTATCTGCCGCAGATTGACTATATGCCGCTGGAGGAAATGGTGGATAGGGCTTTCCAGAAAGACTCCGCACCCATTTTCGTACTCCTGGACGGAGTGAGTGATGTGCGCAACCTCGGAGCCGTTGCCCGCAGTGCCGAATGTGCGGGAGCCGGAGGCATCATCCTGCCTGCGAAAGGAGGAGCCGCCATCAACGCTGACGGAGTGAAGGCTTCGGCAGGTGCCTTGCTGCGCATCGGTGTCTCCAAGTGCAAGAACCTGCGCATCCCGATTTACTATCTGAAAGAGAGAGGATTCCAGATAGTAGCTGCTACTGAGAAGGCCGACGGGCTTATCTATGAAGTGGATATGAAGAAGCCCACGGCTTTCGTCATGGGCTCCGAAGGCAAGGGTATCTCTGACTCTGTACTGGCATTATGTGATGTTATGGCGAGAATACCCATGCGTGGTGACATCGGTTCGCTTAATGTCTCCGTGGCCGCCTCGCTCATGCTTTTCGAGGCGGTCCGCCAGAGACTGACGCAGTCTGTTTATCGATAGTCACTACTGTTGTAGAAGGACTCATTGCGCTGTTTGATGAAGAAATATCCGTCAAAACCGTTCTGTGCTGTTGTGAACTTATAGTATTTGCCGTTGATTCCGGATGAATTGCCGGCATGTGTGCTGAAATCATCTCTCAGGTAGCTAAGCGGTTTTAATGAACTGAGAGCATTGATTACATTCTGGGTGCTGTAGTAAGCGATGTTTGTAGTAAAGTTCTGAATGTAAGGCTTTGCACTGGTAGGAGAGCCGATGCTGTGGTATGCTGTAGAAACATGCGGGTATGTTATAAGGCTATTCTGCAGCATGGCGGAAGTGTATCCGTTGTTCAGGATAATATTCCATGTGGGATTGCTCCATCTTGCAATGAGGGTCACGACATACACGTTTCTTCCATTTACAGTTGTAGAGCCGTACGCACCGAGTCCGCATTCATATTCCAGCAGCCTGTAAACCTCAATCTCTATCCTGTCTGTGGAGAAGCGGTGCAGGTGATCCCATCCTGTGATGAAATATTTTCCGTTAGCAGTTGATGAATAAGGGTTGATTGTTCCGTTTTCGGATATTTGTATTTCGCTGCTGAGCTGCCCGTCCTCATCCCTGACTTCCCATGTCATAGAGACATTGGGAGCATGCTCGATGTCAAGGCTAAGGTAGTTCTTGAAGTTCCAGGAGCTTCCGTCAGAAGTAAGACCGTAGGTATTGACGACTTTGTTGTCCCCTGTCAGGGTAGCCTGTACGGCAGGTACCACGCGGACTCTGGCTGTTGCGTAAACCTGAGGATAATCCACCAGTGAGGCCTTGATAATCACATCATTGAAACCGTCTGTCCGTTTGAGGCCTTTCATTAGGTTTCCGGATATGGAGACATGTTCATGACCCTGTACAACGGAATACTCTATGGGAAGGTCTGCGGAAACAGGTCTGAGCCCTGATGACAGCTCCCATGTCGCGCCTTCGTACATCGTGACATCAACAAACGATATGTAAGGTTCCAGTATATTGATGTTTATGATATCGCTGGCTTCAGTTACGGATGTCGCAGTGATTGTGCATTTACCGGTTTTTTGTGGAATAATCCTTCCATCCGGTAGTATGTCAACCATAGAAGGGTCGGAGGCTGTCAGGGTCAGCTCTACGTCCGCCGGTTCCAGTCTGTTGAAACTTAGTCTTGAAGGGATTCCAAGATAAAAATTGCTGAATACATTATTGATGTCGACATATCCGGCGCTTACACTGAACTCATCCTGTACCGTAATTCCATTTGCCTGGGCAGTGAGCCGATAAGTGCCTATCTCACCCTGTTGACGGGTAGGGTTGTATGTCATTATCATGTTTGATGCTTCCGCCGCTCCGTCCGCGTTTCCTGAGAGACATTCTATTGACAGTATCGGTATTGTAAATGGAAATACATTGTAGCGGAGCTGGTACGGGGAATCATAACGGTGATATATTGCATCCGGGATATCATCCATAATGAAATACTTACTGTCTGCGAACACACTTATTTCCGAGCTTCCGGAGACTCCGCTTCCATCAGTAGCCGATGCTGTTATCGTGCAACGTCCGTCTCCTGTGGACATCACAATACCGTCTTGAGTCACAGTCGCTACCTTTTCATTATCGGAAGACCAGACAACCTCCGGATTCTCGGCTGATGCAGGAGTGACGAGTGCGGTTAGTTTTCTAAGTTTACCCTTTTCAACGAAAGTCACTTCTGACGGAATGACGGTGATTTCAGTTACCAGGTCCTTCATGCCGGATTGATCCACTCTCCATGAGTTATCCTCCAGTCCGGTGCCATTGAACAATGTTCTGCATGTATACATTGTATTGCGGACTATGTCGAAATTGTCAAGGTTGTCTCCGTCGTGCAGATAATACCTGTAGATAAGATTGTCATTGTAATGTTCCGAATTACGGTATTTTACATAGAATTCAACATAAGTGCACAGGTCTGAGTGCGATGACGGTGGGATATGATCCTGCTCGCTCTCGTTGCCGGATAGCAGGTCTCCGTGAATATTCTCAGGGACATAGAAATCCAGTCCGTATGTGAAAAGCCGGTCCAGTTCATCATCCTCCGCTGTCAGCCCTATGTCCATTATGTCGTAGTCAGAAGACGCTCCGGCTGGAGTGAAATAGCCGACGCTCTTGTTCATGTTCCGTATTGTGACCCGTGTTATGTCAAATGTCGTGACATCATCATCCAGTCCGCTTGTGTCCACGATGATTCTGAACTTGGAGAGGAGTCTCGTAAGATAAAGAGTGAGGGATGTATTGTTGTCGACATTCTTTAAAGGCAGTATCCCGGACATCGGAATGCATCCGTCGGGGCCGGAGATGTCCCCGGGGTTTTCTATGCGCCATCTCAGGCCCAGGAGCCCGTTGACGGAGAGTATCTCCTCCGAGTCGCTCAGATCGCCCGTGTTAGCAATGGCGTATAACATACTGTCGTCATTCCTGTCTATCTCCACTATGACTTCGCTTCCAGGACTTTCTATGAACATATGTTCGGTAAGTGAGCCTTTGCTGTCGTATACGAGGAGATTCAAATCAGCCAGCAGCGCCTCGCTTACCTGCGGGAGCGTCTTCGTCGATGCGGTCTCCTGAACCAGCAGTCTGATTTTAACCGTCTGTCCTGACGGTCTCTGTTCCGGACTGTCTCCCTTGCTGCAAGAGAGCAAAAGGCATAATGCGGTTATGATAAATACACTGTGCTTCATGTTAAAAGAATATTTCTGTATGTCCGGTGTGATTCCAGCCTTCCGGACTGACCGTAAGGCAGGAAAGCGCGACATCCACTGTTATGTATAGGTCTTGAAGAATCTCGTCGTCCATGTCTATTCCGGCATCTGTGAGCAGCGGTAATAGACAGATAGAGGTGATTTCCTTTCCCGAGCCTGTGTATACGCTCAGAGTGAGATCGTCGTCTTTTTGTCTGGTTACTCTTGTTAGAAACTCAAAATAGGCCTCCTTGTCAGAAGGAGTGTGGATTGCGTCCGGCAAATGTCTGAATATCCCTTCCATAATATGTCCTTGAAGGTCATAACCGGTAGAGGATGAGACTACTTCAATGTGCAGGCTGTCGGAAGAACTGCCCAGTACCCTGACATGAAGGCCTATGTTGTTTTTAAGAACAGTCACTTTCTCAGAAGACAGATCGCCACGGTATACGGATTTGATGAAACAGGTGTACAGATTGTCCGCATCCTCTCCTTCAGCCACACGGTATCCGTTGCCGTATATCATTCTGTCGATATTGCCAAATGCGGCGATGCCGGTCTCTCCGCGCCTGACGCTCACCTCGTAGGGGACCATAAACTCATTCCTGTCAATGGTGTCTCTGATGATTCTCTTATCCGCCGTCGTGATGACAAGGTGAATGTCCGAGATATCCTCCGGTGTCCTGGAGAAGTCCAGAGTCAGGAATGAGGGGCAGTCGCTACGGTCTTCGAAGATACATCCATGGCTTAATGCCACAGCCATGACGACTGCCGCTATCGCTTTGATCTGTCTCATGATTCAATGGTTTTATCAGAATATTTTCTCAAATTCCGGAATCAGTGTCCAGTCTTCTACGACGATGTTGAGGTCCAGAACTCCCGGCTCAAGCGGTATGTCGGGTTCCAGTGATCCGGGCCTGGTTACTGTGATGCTGTAGGTGTATACGGTGTTTCTGCGTATACCGTAGTGTCCGTTCTCCTCCGGCTGTCCGTAACCTTCCTGATTGACTGGTACCGGGTAGTAGTAGGTGGTTCCGTTCAGGTCGGCCTGAAGTATGAGCTTTGTACTGGAGGTAATGTCAGAGGTCTCATTGGCATAGCAATAAAGATAATGAGGTACAGTGTATCCTGCGCCATCTATATCTACCGTAATCTCATCCATAAGAATTCCCGGCTGCGCAGTACTTTCAACATCGTCCTCACTCAACCGTGTCTCGTTGAGAACAATCGGGTAAGTGGATTCATTTCCGTTGTATAACAGCTTGTCAGCGTGTACGTTCGTAAGATAAATCTTACAATTGGAGAGTATTGCTCCCTCATACGGTGTCCCGTCGAAGTCAGTGGTAATGGAATTGACTGCCACCCTGGAGATAAAGCGTGAGACAGTTATTGTCTCTGAGGTCTGGGCCTTCATGGTCACGTCCTTTTCCCCGTACATGGTCAGATTGCCGAAAGTCTCGTCCTGCAGACTTGTTGTCAAAGCCTGTAACTGACTGATGTCAGTGATGCTGCTCATATCCTGTCCGGTATAGTTCACGATGACGCAGATTTTTTTAGCCCCAGTGGTTGTATGGACTTCCATCACGTCCGATCCGTCCTCAAATCTCCTGTAGGCATCAAGTTGTCCGTAATTTGACGATGTTCCTCCGTTGAAGATAAATACGTCAATGGTGTTAACAGCGTTGTCCTCGGCTGTTACGGGTGTCTCGGTGCTTTTGACATCTGAGGAGCTGAGCGTAAGAGAAAGTGTGGCCGGCCGGCCTTCTTCGGGACATTCGCTGCAGTTCTGTAATTCGCAGGCAGTCAGCCCTGCGGTGAGTGCGGTCAGGAGTAATGCCCTGACAGTGTAATTAAAAGTGTTTCTCATCTTTTTGTTGTTTATAAAGTTGATAAAAGGTCACTTTATGCCAGGGACGGCTTTCGGTTGCAAAAGTAAGAGCATGTAGCGGAACAAAAAAACCACTTCCGTACAAACCATTGAGATTGAGAAGTTTCTAAAAAAATAAGATTTTCTAAAATCATCTATAGTACTGCCGCACAGAGACTGGCGGAAATTCTCAATGTGCAGGAGAAGGAAAGAAAAATAAGTTTTTAAAAAGAATATCCTGAGATAAAAATGCGTATCTTAGACAGATATTATGAACATTCTTTTATCTGTAATATTGAGCATTATGGTCCAGATACATCAACCGGCGGTGGCCGGACAGTTCTATCCAACTGACGCAGAGACATTGACAACTATAGTGGGAGGATTCCTGGACAGCGCGTCCACCCGTGCTGACAGGCCAGTGCAGGCGGTGATCGTGCCTCATGCCGGCTATGTGTTTTCAGGAGCGGTTGCGGCCGAGGCTTATGCAGGTATTTCTCCCGCAGCTGTATATGAAAGGATTTTTATTATAGGTCCGGGTCATAGAGAGGTTTTCCTCGGTGCGGCAGTGGACGGAAGCAGCGAAGTATATTCCATGCCTCTCGGAGATGTCAGTGTCGATACCCGGACTTGTCTGGAACTGGCAGCGGCGGACAGCGTGTTTCACAACCGCCGCAAACCTTTTGATAAAGAGCATTGTCTCGAAGTGCAGATACCTTTCCTGCAGGCAAGACTGAAACGGATGCCTCCGATAGTCCCGGTCATTATAGGCAGTGTGGACGGAAACGGCCTCGGGCGCATAGTTCGTGTGCTCAAGCCATATTTTACGCAAGAGAATCTTTTTGTAATCAGCAGTGATTTCTCGCATTATCCGTCTTATGACGATGCATGCAAAGTGGACAGGGCGACCGGTGACGCCATTCTCTCCGGTTCGGTGGAAGAGTTCCTTAATACCTTGCTGGACAATGCAAGGCAGCGGATACCGGGTCTTGCTACCAGTGCCTGTGGTCAGCTGCCCATAGCGGCCCTGCTGATGATGATGGAGGGACGGGATGATCTGGAAATCAGACATCTGGATTACCGCAACTCCGGTGATGCGGCGGTCTACGGGGACAAGAGCGAGGTCGTGGGGTATCACGCGTTTTCAGTGATGTATAAGGAAGGTGTGGAAAAGAATACCGGAGCCTCGGGGGGATTCTCCCTGACTGCCGAGGAACGGGAGGTGCTGCTGGAGACGGCCCGGCGGAGTATTGAGACGGCTTTTGACGGCAAGTACTGGCTGCCGTCCGACACTCAGCTGACGCAGACGCTCAAGGCGGAGTGCGGGGCGTTCGTTACCCTGCATCTGCATGGGCGGCTTCGCGGATGTATAGGCAATATAGTGGGTGTCAGACCGCTGTATAAGACTGTCGCGGAGATGGCCAGGGCAGCGGCATTTGAGGATGACAGGTTCAGGCCGCTGACCAGGGAGGAACTGGAACAGGTGCATATCGAGATATCGGTACTGTCTCCGTTGAGGCAGATATCCTCGCCGGATGAGATAGTGCTCGGGCGGGACGGGGTGCTGATGGTCAAGGACGGCCGCAGCGGGACCTTCCTGCCGCAGGTAGCGGACGAGACCGGCTGGACCAAGGAGGAGTTCTTAGGGCACTGTGCCCGGGACAAGGCCGGAATCGGCTGGAACGGGTGGAAGGATGCGGACCTGTACGTTTATCAGGCGGAGGTGTTCGATGAGCGGTGACTGCTTAGGTGGGGTGGAGGCCCGGTACTGTGAAGCCGGGGCTGACGGGAGCGTGACATGTACGCTCTGCCCGCACCGCTGTCGTCTGACCGAGGGACACCGTGGACTCTGCCGCAGCCGGGAGGCCCGGAACGGGAAACTCGTGTCGCTGGCCTACGGACGGGTCTGTGCCCTGCATGTGGATCCCGTCGAGAAGAAGCCGCTGCTGCATTTTCATCCGGGGGAGATGTGCCTGTCGCTCGCTGCCGCAGGCTGCAACCTTTCCTGCCGCAACTGCCAGAACTGGAGCATTTCCCAGGTGCGCCCCGAGGAGGTAGAGAGCAGTTTCATTGTTCCCGGGATGCTGCCGGAACTGGCCCGGAGGACCTCCTGCCGGATAGTCGCTTATACCTATACCGAGCCGCTGACCTGGATGGAGTACACCGTGGACTGTGCCCGGACGTGCCGGGAGGCGGGGCTGCTGAATATCCTGGTTTCGGCCGGATATGTCAATGAGGGGCCGCTGGATGACCTGCTGCCGTATCTCGACGCGGCGAATATCGATCTGAAGTCATTTTCCGAGGATATCTACCGGAAGGTGAGCCGGGCCTCGCTGGCTCCGGTGCTGAGAACCCTGGAGAAGATGCGGGATGCGGGGGTGTGGCTCGAGATTACCAATCTGCTGATTCCGGGGATCAACGATGAGCCGGGGATGCTGCGGGAGATGTGCCGCTGGCTGGTGGACAACGGATTTGCCGGGGCGCCGCTGCATTTTTCGAGGTTCTTTCCGCAGTACAGGATGCGGGAGGTGCCGCCTACGCCGATAGGGACTCTGCGGATGGCGGAGGAGATTGCGCGGGAGTGCGGGATCCGTTATGTGCATCTGGGCAATGTCTGATTTTTGCAGAATACCGTACAGAGGGCTGTTGCGGAGAATATGACTCCGGTGATGCAGACGCCGGTCCAGCCTGCGAGCCGCCAGCCGATGCCCGAGAGCAGGGTCGCGAGGCTGCCGCCGAGGAAGAGGGAGGTCATGAAGATGGTGTTGGCCCGGTTCGAGGCGTCGGGAACGGCCTGCAGGCAGCCGCTCTGGTTGCTCAGCTGCATGAACTGGGCGCCGAGCTCGAGGAGGATGATGGCGGCGATGATGCCGGTGTATGTGTGGCCGAGGGTGGCTGCTGCTGTCCAGGCCGCGAGCTGGAGGATGGCTCCGATGGCGGTCATCCGTCTGATTCCGAGGCGCGGGACATATCTGCCAATACCGCTGGCCGCTATGGCGCCGACCACTCCGCAGAGTCCGAGCAGGCCTACGGTGCGGCTGCCGGCATGGAACGGCTCTCCGGCCAGGTGAAAGGCCATGCAGGACCAGATGCTCATCATGCTGCCGAAGGTGCAGGCGCCGCGGAAGGCGTACAGACGCATGCGGGGATGGGTCGCGAATATTTTCCAGACACTTTTGATCAGGCTTCCGTATGTGCCGCTGAAAGTACCCGGCATACGTGGCAGCATCCTCAGGGTGAGGACCAGGCAGAGCAGCATCAGGACGGCTGCCACTATGAACATCGTGCGCCATCCGACCCATTGGCCTACATAGCCGCTGATGACCCGGGCGCCGAGGATGCCGGTGAGCAGGCCCGAGAGGACGTAGCCCATGTTGCGGGACTTGTGTTCCGGCTCCGAGAACTGGCCGGCTATCGGGATGAATATCTGGGGGATGACCGAGCATACTCCGAGACCGAGCGAGACCGCCAGTACGGTCCAGATGCTGTGCGAGGCGGCTATGCTCATGATGGTCAGCACTATCCTGCGCCTGGACCACATGTCGGCCATGGGGACGATGAGCAGGAGCCCGAGGGCGTAACCGGCCTGGGTGACCACTGTGATGAGGTTGGCGAGGGTGCCGCTGCAGGCCAGGTCGGTGCGGATGTCCTCGAGCAGCGGCTGGTTGTAGTAGAGATTGGCCACGGTCAGGCCCGCCACTGCCGACATCATCAGCAGGGTGGGGGCGGGGATGCCCTGGTCGGGTCTGAGGGTTGAGAGTCTGACCATCCGGAGTACTGTTTGGTTCGTCCTTCAAATTTACGAAAATTTACTAAATTCGCGCTGTATGGATACGATGTCCCCTCAGCAGCGGCATAAGAACATGGCGGCCATCCGTTCGGCTGACACCAAGCCCGAGATGACCGTCCGGCGCTGGCTGCACTCCCGCGGCTTCCGCTACCGGCTCAACCATCCGCGCCTGCCCGGCCACCCCGACATCGTCCTGCGCAAGTACCGCACCTGCATCTTCGTCAACGGCTGCTTCTGGCACGGCCACGAAGGCTGCCGCTACTTCCGCCTCCCCAAGACCAACATCGACTTCTGGCGCACGAAGATAGAGCGCAACCGCGAGCGCGACCGCCGTGACTACCAGGCCCTCGCCCGCCTCGGCTGGCACACCATAGTCATCTGGGAGTGCAGCCTCAGGTCCGCGGCTCTCCGCCGGCGCACCCTCGAGTCGCTCGAGCAGACCCTCTATCACATCTATCTGGCGGACCGGGAGGTCGGGAACGGGCCTTCGCGGGCTTTGGAGTATCCGGTCCGCGGGGAGGAGGACGGAGGCGATGGGAGGATGGTGGCGGAGCCGTAAACTTTGGAGAATTTTTGGAAATGCTTTTTGCAAAAAGCAAAAATATGCTGTTATTGCTTAACGTATTAAACACTGGATCTGAAAGAACTGAATTTACTTACATACTGCGCAGTCTGTTCATACCCAGTTTTACGTTTTTTTCTATTACATAGAAACTTACGTCAGGTGTGCGATTTACAGACTCATCATGGAGAAAATGTGCTGACCGCGGACTGCCCTTGCCACAACGCTTCTAAGGCGCATTTTAAGAGAATACATGTCCAGGCGCACTGTTCAGTCTGTTATCCGCATAACCGTGTAACCATTTGTTTTATGGCCGGATACCCTAAACGGTCAATTACAGACTGTCGTTAGTACGGAAATGTCGCTTAGTGAAAATCATACTGACTTAACAAAAAAATGAACTTTATTTTGAGTTCTCAAAGAAATGGCATATATTTGTGTCAAAGAAGAGAAATCATGGGGCGTTTGATTCAGATACTGAGAACGGACAGTGAAGTGATCGAGATTTATTCTCCAAGGTACGATGGAGAAGAAGACTCTGAGTTTGAGAAGTTTCTAAAGATTAATGGTGCTCGAAAAGAACCACAGTTGAAAAAGTTCTTTGATGCAATAGTCTCAGCCGTAGATAAAATCAGAGAGGTCGGAGCCAGGGAAAATCTTTTTCGACCTGAAGGAAGGCGGATTAAGGCCTTGCCTTTATTTATTTCACCAAATAGCAAGATAGATAAAAAGATAGGTAAGATGAGGCTTTATTGCCTGAGATATTCTGAAAAAATATTGGTTTTAGGTAATGGAGGTGTGTCAACTTTACAAAAATATGAAGATGATGTGTGGCTGAACAAATGTGTGAATGATTTAAGGATAATAGACAAGATAATAACAAAAGAGTTGAAAAGAATAAGGAAAACTATTGATGATAAAGGAGCAATAAAAGAAGTAATTGAAAATATCGATATATAAAGTTAGTAGTTAGTTATGGTTGACGATAAAGCGAATAATCTGTTTGAAAAATATCTTGAGCGCGTTGATCCTGAGATAAGAAATGAAGTGAGTCTCAATATCGATATCGCAAATCGCATATATGATCTTATCAAGAAGAAGGGTATGACGCAGAGAGAATTTGCTGCTCTGATGGGAAAACGAGAGTCGGAGGTCTCAAGATGGCTGAGCGGAACACGTGGCTTCACGACCAATACCTTGGCTAAAATCTCAGCGGTTCTGGGAGAAGCTGTAGTTAAAGTTCCGGAGGCCAGTGAGCAGAATATGGTCTCTTATTCTACCTTTTTATATGTTTGCCCAGCTGATGTTCGTGACGTGAAGTATACGTTTAAAACTGAAAAACGTTCAGGGAAGTATGAATATAAAAATTAACGGCTATGTCGGAAAATAATATCGTGTTGCAGATGAGGTTGGTATCCGTTGATGAGATCATGTTTATGATGTCTTCAGCCGGAATAGGAAATGCTTTTAGGTCAGAAGATATTCAGATCGGATTCTCGAACAAGGTAGATTATGCTGAGGAGACGGACGAAATTACTTTGGATTTCGGAGTAAAATATGCAGTTCATTCCGAAGATGTGCTGGAATGTGTATGCCGGTTCAAGTTCTCTGTAGTCGATTTGAAACGCTTTATACAGGTCAATGCCAAAGACAACAGCGTAACGATAACCCACATTATGCCTCATCTTCTGAGCGTTGCTGTAGGAACTATGCGTGGGATACTCATCGCAAAGACAGCCGGAACACCTCTTGCGAAGTACCCTTTGCCGATGCTGGATATAAATAGGTTGAATGCCAGTTTGTCTGATGATTCACTATGATAAAGTCTTTTGCGAATATTTTGAAGAGACAACCAAATTCAGGGAAGGTCAATCGAAGAGTTTAGGGGGCGGAGAAGTTTTTGTAAGCATTACGCAGAATTTTAATATAATGTGATGCTGTTTAAAATTTACCTCACTTTATCATCTTGAATCATTTTAACTGTAAGTCCCAATTTTAATCTGTCATTGATTTCGTTAATCTGGGCGAATTTGACATCAGTGCCGGAACAGGTGTTGCAAAGCCAGCCCTCACCGACATCTTTACATGGTTTCTTGTATCGGGATGCGGGGTACTTAAGTATGAGATTGTCTCCACAGCAGATGATATTTAAGTCCCTTACTCTTTCCGCACCTGCAAATTTGACAACTTCCAGCAATGCTTCCAAAACTTTGGCAGGCTGTATGACATGACCATCAGGAAAGGTTACTCGTATTTTTGCTCGACTGCCATCCGGGACATCTATTCGAGGAACGACATATTCTTTTGAACCATCGAGAGGCACCAGGCTTATAATAAGGTCTTGCTCAAGTTCATCGGAGATGGTTTGAAGGTCTGAATACTTTGCATTGGTAGAACTGTTGGTCATGACATACCATCCATCGCCTATCGGCTTTTGGTATTGAGCATATTTGGTGTCAAGTTCTTTTGAGACGATATCAACGCCTGCATGGGAAATTTCTAATAATGAAACTAAATCAGGGTCTATTTTTTTGATAGCTTTGGCATATGTCTCACTGACATTCCTATCTTGGAAAACTGTACCGTCCGGGAACTCAACCCGTAGGATATGTGTCTTGCTGCGCTTAGGCGGGTCAATCGAAACGGGTATGGTTTTCCCTATTGAACCCTGGCACGTTGTCCCTCTGCGGACATAAGGGTCAGACCAATCAATGACGTTCAATAGTTTGCCCCAATCTGCAAGGGACATAGTGGGGAATCGATTCCCGTAAAATTTATCTATAGCATTAAATGCGGCTGCTTTTTTTGTGTACTCAACATTAAGATACGGTCTAAGAATATCGAGCAGTTCAGGATTGGCTATGCGAGTCAGTTTCCCGGATGTATCCGTAAATTCTGCTTCCCAGTCTCGTTTTGTGTCTATGGTTTTGTCTGGATTGCTCGCTGCAGGATTGTCATCTTGTAAAGATGAGTTGCTCTCTTTGTTGAGATATGTATATGTTTCACATAGATATGTGATATATTGTTTCAGAGAAGCAGAGTATTCATGATGCTTATGTTCGTTCAGAGTACGAATCTCCGGTATTTTGAATAATTCTTCAACAGCACCGGCATACTCGTTATAACTTTTGTGAGCATCAAACAGTTTCCGGTAAGATTGTATCACCCTGTTATCGAATAGATACTCTATTGCCCGGATATAGCGTTTTACAGTACTCTGAAGATAACCCTTGTGACTTAGATACTCTTCAAATTGTTGGAGGGCTTCATCGGAACAAAAATAATCAAACAAGTTGCCACCTGTACAATCTTCTAATACTCTTACAGATTCTTCAGATTTATCGTCATTTTTCGCATTATGCTCGGTTTCTGACTCATTTTTCGAGACTTGACTGAATTGTAAATAATCAATGTAAGCATTCAGTGCAGCTGAAATGAGATTGTGCCACTTTTCATTCTTTTCCCTTACGTCATCGAGTATGATAAACTGCGGAATGGCGAGATGGTATTCCGATATGGAGTCATATGTATAAAATAGCTTTCTGTTTTTGGTGATAGTTCCATCAGAAATCAGATTCTTGACTACCCTGCAATAGTTGCCGATGGTTACCTGGGACATTCCTTTATCCGCAAGATATTTAGCGAATTCGGCTATGTTAGCCGTGTCGGTAAAGGTCTTGAAGGCTTCGTTGGCTTCTGGTCTGCGTTTGGACCCTATAGCTACATAATCTCCCTCGGCAAGGAAAAAGCTCTGAACATTTATAAAGAACATCTTGACAAGTTCGCGGGGAAAGACGACAACCTCACCTTCATTGCTTAATTCCATTCTCTTGAACTGCTTTTCGCCACGCGCTTGTTCTTGTAAGGAGAGTCTAGAGTAGAAAGAAACATTTCCTGTACTGTTTAGGCGCTGCTTGACCCAAATTGGATTCCATGTTGCATAAACATCATTGTCTCCGTCATATCCAAGAAGTATGAAATCAGCCTCAGATTCTTTTATCGGTTGAAAGTCGTCTCTTTGCGGCAACTGGGCCCGCCACACGTCGGGATTTTCGAAATGCGCTGATGTCAGGTTCTTGATGTAAATCCAGTATTCCGCACTATTGAGTAGTATGTGGAATGGATTGAGTCCTTCAATAAAGCGGTAGTCGGCACCATTTAAAGCTTCAAGGAAGAGCATCTGAAGTTCTTGTCTGTCTATTTTCTGTACCATAGGCTTATATGAGACTGTTGAACAGGTTGCTTGAGTTCATCTCGAAAGGTGAGTCATTGCTGCGGACATCGATAAGGCCGTTAAGATTGCTTGAAAATATGACTTCGCTGACGAGACGCGGAACATTGTCTTTGGATATGCTTGGAATGTCGTGGTAGTCGTAAAATTCAAGAAAATCTACAGCCGCAGTGTAGTCGTAAAATATGCTTTCTAACTTGGCAATGTCAGAGCCGATAGTCTCTGCTATAATGGTATAGAGCCTGAGTTGAGAGTCTACGGCAGGAACTTTGTTGCGGATTTTTTCATACAGCTCTCTTACTGAGAGACCGTCGGCAGCCTTCCCTGATTCGCGTACAACTGTGGAGGCTATGAGCAGACGGGAATTAGGTGACGGATTCAGTTGATCCAGTGAGAATTTGTGTACCCGTTCTTCGGAGGATGTGCTTTTGACCTCGATTTTGTCCCGTCCGAGTGTGAAATCATATTTTGCCGATGGCGAAGAGTGCCAGGCATTGATGAGGACTTCCGGTCTTGTACTCTGGTCGATTACGAGCAGTTCCGCCCACAGTCCCTGAATCTTTTTCTTCGGTGGACTCGTGAGAGCATCAAATATGGCTATAAGATTTTCAATCTCAACGGAAAGTTCCCGGTTTGACGGAATGGGCTGCAATTTGAGCAGCATCATTGTGAATATTTCTACAAAATAGACCTGTAGTGGCGCATCTAAAGAACGAAGAGTGATGATGCAGAATGTGTCGTCTTCTGTATGTCCCGCGTCGTCAATCAATTTGCAAGAAACATTATATTCTATGGATAGAATTTCCCGTATAATATTTTGTATAGAGGATGCAAAGGAGTTGGTTCTGACGAAGAATTTAGGAAATCCTTCTTGTGAGATTCCAAGTTTATGAGCGAGCCCGTCTATAGCAATGACTGTAAATCTGCCTTTTTCCGCAACTTGATTTTCCAATTCCTTGAAACTTGAGTATAGTGTATTAATTTGTGACATAAGTATTATGTGTTATTCATCATCCTCATCATCGTCAGAGTCATCAATATTGTATTGCTCGTTTGAGCTATATGTAGCAGCCAAACTTTTCGGAACATAGATGGCCATTGTATAGGCTTCTTTCGGATATTCAAGTTCGGCACCTTTCAACCGGATATGATATAGTTGAAAAGTCAGTGTCTCGTTACCGCCGACTATTTTCGCATCTCCGGGATAATTAGTAGAATCTCCTGCCGAACTTGGACCTGCAAAAATTTGCGTATTAGCAGCCAGACGGCGTTCTACAGTATCAAAATTACGTTCTATGGCCGGAGCGGCGAAAGCCATTTGATAGAAATATACATATTCTATTCTGTCATCCCCAGGGGCACTGGCGAGATAGCGCAGGTAACGGATTGTGTCGGCTTTTCGTTGGGCATCAGGCCAATTCTTGAAATTGAAGTCACTGAGGAATTGGATAGCTTCATCAACATTTAATCTCAAATAGCGATGTGTTCTGTAAGGGGTTGTGTCGTGGCGGACAGTCCAGCCATTAGTGTGTTCTGAAAGGAATCTGGCAACAAGTTCGTTGTTCCGTTCTATTGTCGATTTGCTGGAGAATGCTTGTAATGCATTCATTCCGGACATTCTGGTATTGACCACCCAGATAGGGAGTACATTTGCCCTTGTAGGGCGCAGTGATGGTGAAAGGAGCACTTTCCTTTCTGCGGCTTCTAAAGTGTCGCATGATGCAAGAGTTGATCTTAATTCTTCTTCATGTTTTATGTAGTTGAGATAGTTGGCGATAGAATTACCGGGTAAGAATACACGGCATGATTTAATGTAGTCCATCTTGTAACCGAAGAATCTACATCGTTGTTGGATGGTGTCCGCATTTGTGGCGCCTTTTGTATAGCGGGGCATATAGGTGGTGGCCAATTTCTCTACGGTAAAGCCTCGGTTGAGCATTTCTGCGCCGACAAGGATGTGCATCTT
>CALUTU010000017.1 GCA_944323785.1 uncultured Bacteroidales bacterium
ACATCTATCCTGCTTTGTCCGTCTTCGGTCTGATAGAGTATAATGTTTCCTTGCGGTGTTCCGTCGGTCATGGTTTGCATGTTTTCGTTCAATTAAACAACAAATGTAGGAAAAATATGTTTACCTGTGTGAGACTACATCGGTCGGCTTTCACTTAAGACTTCAAGGCCGAGTTCGTCTATGAGCAGGGCAGTTCGGGGCATTTTGCGGTCAGGAATGCGACTGCCGGTGCTGTTACGGGTGTTTCTTCCGTTCCGTCTGTTTCAGGTGAAACGGGTATAGCATTTCCGGATTGACGGTAGGATATAATCCAGTCTGCGGGGAGCAGTTTTCGCTGCTTGAGGATGGAGTGAACCCAGTTTACTTTGCCGGGTGCGTTGGGGTCTTTGATACGGTGTCCGTTAGCCGGGTCGTGCTGGCCGGAAGAGACGTGACGAGACTGTCTGACACCATCTCCTTCGTCAGGAGACCTGTGCTGGGCACTGTCAGGTGACAGTGAGTAAACTGGATGAAGAGCCTATAGGAAACAAAGAGAAATAGATAGCTTGAGTTCTTGGAAGATGTGTATGCCACATTATAGGTTTTGCCGTCAGCAGCAGTTGTTGCAATACACAAACAGAGGCGGACCGACTGGCGGCCGCCCCTGTGTTTTCCGGTAAGGCAGGGATACTTAGAGCAGGCTCTTGCATTCGCCTATCTCGGCATCTTCAGCCGTGTACTTTTCAAGACTGCCGCTCTTGGCCTGTATGCAGATATAGGTCATCGGCTCGGCAGAGGTGCATTTGAGGTTGCGGAAGCATCCAGGGGAGACGCGCACCACTGACCCTTCGGCGATGTCGAAAACATCATCATTTACCTGAAATTTTCCGGCACCTGAGAGGATGATATAGTTCTCCTCGTTGGCCTTGTGGCTGTGGAAGAACGGCACTGCGGCTCCGGACGGCAACGAGCCGAAGGAGATCTCGCAGGAGTCAGCTCCGGTTGCTTCCTTTACGAACTGCTTGCCTTCAAATGATTTCAATGTCCCTACGGATGCGTGTGCCCAGGTCTTGCCTGTGTTCAGAATTTTAATGTCGCTCATATTGCAGATATTTATTTTTTACAACGCAAATGTAAGTCATTGCTTGATGATAATCAAGAGGTTACAAGACGGTAAGTATCTTACGCCATGGTAACTTTTGCTGGAAATGAGGCGGTTGGAGATTGAAAAAAAATTGCCTGACTGTGGACTGTCAGACGGCCTTTCCCATCTGATATGCCGCTTCCACTTCCGCATGCCCCTTTATGTCACCGGGAGCATTCACACCACCGGCGAATACGGACCCTGCCAACCGCGCGTTCTCAAAGCACTCGATCCATCCTCCGAGTCCGGTAACTGCGCGTTCCGGAGTTTGAGGGTCCTCTTCGGCCGCAGAGCTGAGAAAATAAATGTCCCTGAAATGATAATCCGTGGTATACAGCGGATTGGCACGGTCGAGAAGGGTCTTCAACTGACCGCTCATCCCGTAATAGTAAATGGGGGTTGCAAAAGCGATGACATCCGCCGCATACATTTTATCCACGATGGCAGGCGCATCGTCAGCGATAACGCATTTCTGAGTTTTCTGGCAGGCCAGGCAGCCAGTGCAGAAATGCAGGTTCTTTCCTTTCAATGTGATGGATTCCACTTCATTGCCGGCCTCTGCCGCACCTTTGGCAAAGGCTTCGGCCAGTGCGTCAGAATTACTGTCGTGACGCAGGCTTGATGATATTACCAGTATCTTTTTCATACTGCAAAAATAGCGCTTTATGACTGTGAACGGATACCTGTTTTACTGAGGAAGGTGAAGGTTTTACGGATAATCACTTTATTTGTTATTTTTGCAGCAGGAAATCAATTGAGTACAATGAGAAAAGCCAGCAGGGAAATGCCCGCGGAATGGGCTCTGGAGGTCATGCGCAAGGCCCCGTACATTACAGTAAGTTTCACTCGGGAAGACGGTACTGCCTATGGTCTTCCGCTGTCGCTGGCTTCCGCCGGGGAGGACGGGCTGGTGTGGTATTTTCACTGCGCCCAGGAAGGGGAGAAGCTCGGGGCGATTGCAGCGCATCCTGAGGTCTGTCTCTCTGCGGTAAGCAAATGCTCTCCGACCGTAGGGCCCAAGGACGGCTCATTCACCCTCCAGTACCATTCGGCTGTCGCTTTCGGAAGGGCGGAAACAGTAAAGGACGAAGCCGAAAAAATCCATGCTCTACGTCTCATCTGCGAACGTTTTCTGCCACGGCATATGGACGCATTCGACGAGTCGGTCCGCCGCAGCCTGCACCGCACTGCCGTAGTCCGTATTACCCTTACCGCACAGCCTACAGGCAAGCGCAAGCAGTACGACAGGGAAGGGGAGGAGATGAAGTACGGGCGGATGGAATGACGCTTCACACAGGAAAGCTACAGCAGTTTCTCGTAGGCCATGCGCTCGCCGGCCTCATACCGGATGCGGCCGCAGTAGGTGAAGCCGAGGCGGGAGAAGACGCGCTGCATGTAGAAGTTGTCGTAGTTGGTGTCGACTTTGAAGCTGCGGATGCCGCGGGAGATGGCTAAGTCGCAGACTGCCTGCATGTAGCGGACGGCCATGCCCTGATGTTTCCATGAGTCTGCGACCGCCAGCCGGTGCAGTACCACGTAGGGATGTCCGCTCAGCCATTTGCCGTCCCGCAGACCGTCATACGCAGGTTCACCGTCGAAGACTACTGCCCCGTAGGCTATGATGTCCGGCTCCGGCTGTGTACTGCAGTTGTCCGGCACGAGCACATATCCCCAGCCGCGCCGCACGTCGTTCTCCAATATCGGCACGGTAGGGTAGTTCTCGTCCCACTGGTGCTTGCCCTCGCGGTACATCTGGGCCTTGGCCTGCAGGATGATTTCCCAGATGGCCGGAACCTCTTCTGCGGCAGCCTTTCTGAGTCTGTATTGACCTGTTTCCATGTCGGTTATTTCATGAATACGAAGTACACCGCGAGGATAAGGCAGACGAAGGCGGCGATGTGGTTCCAGTGGAAGGTCTGGCCTCTGAATACCAATATGGTAAAGGCGGTGAATACGGTCAGGGAGACGACTTCCTGGATTACCTTGAGTTGAACGAGGTTGAATGGACCGCCGTTGTCCACAAAGCCTATGCGGTTGGCGGGCACCTGGAAGGAGTATTCGAAGAGGGCGATGCCCCATGAGAAAAGAACGACCGCAAAGAGCGGCCAGTTGTCAATAAGTTTCATCTCCTGCAGCTTTAGGTGTCCATACCATGCAATAGTCATGAAGATATTGGACACCACCAGCAGCAGGACAGTATAAAGACCTGTCATATAATGTATATGGTAAAACTAGTCGATGAACCTTACTTTGGAGGCATCGCGGTCCTTGGCCGCAGGACTCTCGGCAGGATAACCGAATCCGATGCAGTAGAGCAGCTCATAGCCCTCGGAGAAGCCCAGACGTTTCAGATAATCAGCAGCCTCGGGCGATTTCATGAACCTTACAGGTCCGCCCAGGCAGCAGGAGCCGATGCCCATTGACCAGGCCGAGAGTATCATGTTCTCTCCGAGCAGGCCGCAGTCGATGGCCGACATGTCGTATGACGGATCATGGGCGATGAACACCACTGTGGGCGCATTGCGGAACATGTTCTTGAAGGAAGGATCCTCGGCGGCACGGGGATTGGACTTGACGTAGAGTTCTGTAAGGCCGTTGATGAACTCGGGGGAGTCCACCACGCGGATTTCCCATGACTGGCGGTTCATGCCGTTCGGGGCGTTGATGCCGCACTCGAGTATCGTCTTCATGGTGTCGCGGCCCACGGCGGCGGGCTGATACTGACGCACGCTACGGCGGGTCATAATGGTCTCGATCACAATGTCGGATGCACTCTTGGCGGAAGTTGTGTCCTCACTCCCGGCACCGCTCCCGCAGGAACTCAGGACAGCCGCGCACATCAGGGCAGCGGCGGATATCTTAAAAAGTCTCATATTTAATATTTTTAAACTTGAAATTCAGGACGGCTATGCGAACAGCCCTTCAATCTCCCGGATAATCTTCTCCCGGTCCTCCGAAGGAGAGATGACCAGCGAGGGCTTGAGCATGTGTACCTTGCAGTCTTTCTTGAAATGGAGCTCCCCACCGCCTGTGATATTGAGCATTATCACGTCATCGCGGCCTACTGCACCGGCATTGGAGGCCTGCACCAGACCGGCCAGGGCCGCACCTGAGGCGGAGTAGATATCCACACCTTCCAGTTCCTTGAACATGGCCGTGCAATGGCGGATTTCGGCATTCGTCACGGCATACATCTCTCCTTGGGTATCTTTCATGCAGTCGTACACGCCTCCGGCAATGGAGTATGGCGGTTTGCGGTTGGACAGCACCTTCGCATCTATCATAGCCGCTTTCTGACGCGCATCGTCGTCATCGAAAGGCAGCAGGTCTCTCTGTCCGGCCTTCCAGGCATCGTACATAGGCACGAAGGGGATGTTCTGCACCGTATGGAGCTTCATCCGGGCAGAACCGAAACGTCCGTCCTCAAGCAGTCTCAGATTGGCCTCATGGGCTGCTATGGCACCGGTTCCGCTTCCTATCGCCTGGAAATATGCATCGGGAACCCGGCCTATCTCCACAGTGGCGGAAAGCACGGTCGTGCCCATGCCGTCGCGGCGGGCCACATTCTTGGCGCCTCCCTCGTCGATGAACATTCCGGAACTGCAGGCAATCTGCGAGAGGGCGATAGCATCGAAATAGTCACTGCCGGCCGGAGCGCATACGAGCTTCACGCAGTCCCGTATCGGTTTTTCGAACCATAGGGCATCGATGTTGTCATGAGGCACACAGAGCAGCAGGGGTATATTGTTGTCAGAACATACTTTGGCGAAAGCGCGGGCAGTGTTTCCGGCGGAGGCGACAGTCAGTATCTGCTTACAGTCTCTGGACAGGCGACCGCATACGGAATAGGCCTCTGTCTCCTTGAAAGAACAGGTCTTCATAAGAGCCCCGCGTTCCGGCCAGTATCCGGAGAAAGTTATGTAGAGATTACCCAGCCCCAGTTCTCTGGCCAGGCCTTCACTCCTATAAGTCACTGTTGTGGCTGAATCCTGAAGCAGCCGGTGCACAGGAAGCCAGTCAGCGAAACGGTAGAAGCCCCAGTCACTGCCCTTGACATCTATCTGTTTCTTCTGATATACCGTACGTACCAGCGACGGTTTTGGGGATTCCGGATCGGCCAGCATCCATCCGGCATCAGGAAACACCCTTCCTGTAGCCACATTCATCAGTGAGTACACTGTTGGAGTAAAACTTTTCATAAGCGTAATTATAATTTATTTATAATCAATTCATGTTTTGGACAATAACTTCCGCGAAGTCGCTCACTTTTTTAGGTGAATAGGGGGAGAATGTCTTCAGGCAAAGCGGACAGGCCGTGACTATCCGTTCAGGAGATGCGTACAACAGATTGTCCAGAGAGTGCATGGTTATGTCCTTGCGGTCCTCATAGGACAATGTCAGCGAGCCCAGCGAGCCTCCGCAGCAGATGCTCTCGTCGTGGTGTTTCTCCGCCTCCACCAGCTCTCCAACGGCACCGAGCACCCTCCGGGGCTCCTTGTACACCTTGCAGCCGCGTCCCAGCTCGCAGGGATCATGGTAAACGAGTTTCTCACCTGAATTCCTGAGTGTTATCCTGCCAAGCCGCACGAGCTCGTCGAAATATTCGGTATAATGCACGATCCGGATGCCTTTCAAGTCGTAATTCTCCCGGAACACCTTGTAGCAGATGGGACAGGAGAGAAGCAGTACTGTGGCTCCACTCTGCCGTATCAGTTCGGTATTGCTCCGGATCATCTCCCTGGCACGCTCGTCCCTTCCAGCCAATATCAGCGGCCGTCCGCAGCAGATGCCGCCGTCCCGGTCCATGAACTCCCAGTTCACGCCTGCCCGGTCAAGTACCGTTCCGACAGCTTTGGAGATAACGGGTGTCAGCTGGGTCATGCAGCCGGCATAATACAGGATTTTCTCCTGTCCCGCAGCTGGTTCTGCAGACGATGGGGATGTGGCGGCGCTTTCGGACAGACTGTATGTGGAGAAATAGCCGTAATCTGCGGGAGCGGGGGCTGCTTTCAGACCCCGAAGGCTGCGCTTGATGTTGCAGGAGTCGACACCGACGGGGCATACCGCCACGCACTTGCCGCACATCAGGCATTTGTCCGCGCTCTCCTCGCAGCGGGCCCAGTTGCGGCGGCGCAGCAGACGGTTGAAATACACCGTGGCGTAGCGCAGGTTCTTCTTCTGCCCCATCATCGGACATGCGTCAATGCACATTCCGCAGTTGGAGCATGAGTATATCTGGGCGATGGAGTAGCCTTTGCGGGGATGGGAGACTTTGATGCCGGCATTGCGCAGGACTATCAGGAAGGCCTCCGTAGGGATATGCATGTACCGGGTGAATGGCAGCAGTACAAAGAAGGTGCCGAGGAGGGTAGAGTAGGCCCACCAGGTCGGCAGGATGTGGTAGGTATTGGTCAGGAAGTTGCTGAAGAGCCAATACATAGGGCGGGTGAGGAAACTGCCTCCGGCAATACCGGCGGTAAAACTTTCAGCCAGCAGTCTCACCGGGAAAATAGCCCATAGGCAGTACATTGCAATCCTGTCCGGAAGCTGGTTGTTTGTAGTTCTTCTCATGCCGAATATCCTGGAGCGGATACGCTTGAACATGGCCAGAAATACACCGCTGAGCACGATCAGTAGAAAGAAGTCCATCAGGAAGAAGAAGAATGAGCCTCCGATGGTATGGTCTGTTTCCATGACGAAAAAACGGAAGAATACCGGATAGTAGAAAGTGGACAGTCTGTCCGGTACAAACATCCATGTCTCAATATGTCCGAGGACAATAAGCATGAACCATCCGAAGGCGATGCTGGAGTGCATGTAGCCCAACAGCGGCTTGCGCTTCCATATCCTGGTGTGCAGGAGGACGTCGCAGATGATGTCCTTGAGGTTGATTATCCAGAGCTTGGGGTTGATCAGGGAGAGGAAGAACTTTTTGCGGTCCTGGGCGGGCAGCTGGGCTATGACCCGTATTATCCCGATAGCCAGATAGATGAGTATGAAACTCATGCCTATCACGAAGGGGAGTACGAAATCGTTGTATCCTGATATGAACCTGTCTTTCACTTCTTTTGGTAGATTTTAGTTACACTTAGTATCAGATGTCTGGTGTTGATGCCGCGGGGGCAGACTATCAGGCATTTGCCGCAGAGCATACAGTGGGAGACCATCCTGAGGGCCTCGTCCTCGCGCCCGCGTCCGAGCAGCAGGATCACCTTCCTTAGATTCATGTCGCTGTGTCCGGCGGTCGGGCAGGAGGCCGCACATGAACCGCAGGCCATGCACTTCAGCACGTCCGGCTCCTCGCGGGCAAGTTCCTCGAACATGGTCCTGTCGAACTTGTCCAGATTGATTGCCGAACTGGGTGATATGCCGTATCCAAAGTCTATCATTGTTCCTGCAGGTATTCGTGAATATTTGTAGCGGCGGCCCGGGCCTCGGCCATGGTCTCAGGCAGTGTCTTGGGGCCGGTACATGCACCGGCGTAGAATACTCCCGTGCAGTAGGACGCCTGTGCGGCTGTGAGTGAGTCCTTGGGCTTGAGGAAACCGTCCTCCATGGTGGAGAGCGCGAGGGTACGCGCTATCGGATCCACAGCCCTGTTGTGGGACATCCCGGCCATGAGGACCAGCAGGTCCAGGGTCACTCTGAGCGGCTTGCCGGAGAGCGTGTCCTCAGCCTTGACGAAGAGGTGGCCGTCCTTGTCCTCGGAGACTTCCGAGACACGGCCCCTGACGAAGATCACGCCGTATTTCTTCTGGGCTTCGAGATACATGTCCTCGTATCCGCGTCCGAACATACGGAGGTCCATATAGAAACAGTACACTACCGCATCCGGAAACTGCTGCTTGATCTCGCAGGCCTGCTTGACGGCCGTGGCGCAGCATACCTTGGAGCAGTAGCGGTTGCCTACCTTCTCGTCACGGGAGCCCACGCAGTGTACGAATCCTATGCGGCGCGGATTGCCTACAGCCGGGACGGGAATGCCGGAGAACCAGTCCTCCAGGTCGGCGTTTGTTATCACCTTGTCGTAGATGCCGTAGCCGTATTCCTCTTTCTTTGATGCATTGAAAAGGGTGAATCCGGTAGTCAGAAGCAGTGCATCAGCCAGGACTGACAGACCGTTGGACAGGATAACATTGTAGCCCCGCTCCAGTTTATTGAGCTGAGTAACTTCAGTGGAGGTGAACCACTTGACTCTGCCCATAGAGGCTGTCATCTGTCCCAGGACATCATCCGCTGGAGTTCCGTATGGAAAGAGGCGGTCCCAGCGGCCCAGATGTCCGCCCAGACGGTTCTCTCTCTCGATAAGGAAAACCGTATATCCGAGGGCATCCAGGGCTTTGGAAGCCTCTATTCCGGCCGGTCCTCCGCCGATTATCACTACATTTCTCTGTTGATTGGTCAGTTCCATATATTGTCGGTGTATGAGGCTTAGAATATTCTGATGTTCGCGGGGCTGGCCGGGATTCCGAGGTCCTTGCCGCCCACACCCTTGTATTTACGGGATTTGTCGTACTGCACTCCCATCTTGTCCAGCAGCGGCTCCACGGCTACCTGGTGCATCTGCAGGCCGAGGTCCCAGGGGTCATAGCCCATGACCAGCGCGGACACTTCTTCGGATGAGAGCACCGGTATGCCGTAGCCGGGAGTATCTCCGTATGTCTTGCCGGATGTCTCTGCGATGACATACTGCCAGCGGTCCAGGAAGTAGTTGCAGCCCGGGCAGTTGGTGATGATCAGGTCGGGGTGGAACGGTTCCATGGACTCGAACTTCTTGTAGGTATTGGTCAGGGAATAGCCTCTGTTGGCCTTGACCAGATACTGCCGGAAACCGAAGCCGCAGCAGTGTCTGCGTTCCGGATAGTCCACCACGCTGCCTCCCAGGGCCTCTACAAGCCCGGCCAGGACACGCGGGTATTCGGCACCGCCGACAGACTTGGAGGGGAAGATCTTGGAGTAGTGGCAGCCTATGTGCTCGACTACTTTCAGAGGCTCCCCGGTATGTACGTTTATCAGCGGATACCTGGCCTGCTCCGATATCAGGAAGCGGTAGTGGTACATCATGTCGCTGGAGTGCATCAGGAAGTCCGGCTTGGTAAACTCCCGTTTACAGGCTTTCCAGAGCAGTTCGTGTATTTTGGCCTCAATCTCCGGATGCTCCTCCCATGTCTGGAGAATCTCGGTATGCAGACCGAAGGAGGTGACGCAGGATACCACGAAATTCCTGTAGCCGGCCTGGTTCATCAGCGAGAACTGGCGGGCGATGATAGTCATCGACGTCTCTTCAGGCGTGGTGTCGCTGTGGTATGCTATGCCTCCGCAGGTAGTGTGGAGTGGATCCTCGTAGAAATCCTTTCCGAAACGGTTGCGCACTATGTCCAGAAAGGCCTGCTCCGCACCCGGATTGAAGTTCTGGCGGATACAGCTGCGGGCGTAGAAATACCTGTCGTCAGGTATCTCCTTCTGGAACTCGGACCATATTCTTTTCTTTCCTTCGTAATTCATGCAGTGCTAAAGGTTCTATTGGTTAAGGTGCTCACCGTGAGTCTCGTTGAACACTTCGTTGAAATACTCCTCCTCGCTCAGGCCCATCTCTTCGGCCTTCTTGCGCGAGAGAGCCTTGATCTTTTCTACCCTGGCCGAGCCGCCGGTCACGTCGAATATCTTCCGCAGGTCTTCGAGAGACTCAGGGGCGATCTTCCGCAGAGGGCCCGGACCGCTCTTTCCGTAATTTGCGCCCACGCGGTCGTACACGTCCTGCAGGTGGTCCTCAATCCATTTGCCTACAGTCCCGTACTCAGGGTGAGCGGCGTATTTGAAGGTCTCGGGATGGACGCAGTAGCCGTAATTGAGGATATTGCCGCAGAGCACCTTGGCGAGGGCATACTGCTGCCGTCCCTTCTCCGACTCGACAAAATATCCGAGCTCTACGGAGAGGGTGCGCAGGGCAATGATTACCTGCCCCGGAGCATTGGTCCTCGGACAGCGTGTCACGCAGGACATGCACTCGCCGCAGTACCATATCGTGTCGCTCTTGAGCAGCTTGATGATCTCATCGTCGTCCTGGGTCTGGACTATGTTGACGATGTTCTTGGGGTTGTAGCGGTAGAATTCGGCAGCCGGGCACACGGCGGTACAGGTCCCGCAGTTGATGCAGGCCTTCAGCCCTTCCTGAAGCCGGACATCGCTCATCAGCCGTTCGTATATCTTACCCATGATGCGGAAAATCTATCGGTATTCGTCCCAGGACTTGATCTGGATATTGTCAAGGGGCATGTTGCAGAATGCCGTGATGAAGGCCGATGCAAGCCTGGTGTTGGTTATAATCGGGATGTTGAAGTCCACGGCGGCGCGGCGGATGCGGTAACCGTTGTCCAGTTCTTCCTTGGTGAGATTCTTAGGGATATTGACCACCAGGTCTATCTTGCGCTCGTGAAGCATCTCCAGGGCCTGAGGCTCTCCGGTTTCCGACGGCCAGTATACCAGAGTGGCAGGGACTCCGTTGTCCACCAGGAACTTGTAGCTTCCGCCCGTGGCAAATATCGAGTAATTGTGCTTGGCCAGCAGCTTGCAGGCACCCAGGAGCTCGACCTTCTGCTTGGCATCGCCAGAGGATACCAGGATATTCTTGCCTGGCACGGTATAGCCTACTGAGAGCATGGCCTTGAGCACTGCCTCGTTGGTGTCATCTCCGATGCAGCCCACCTCTCCGGTAGAGGCCATGTCTACTCCGAGGACAGGGTCGGCCTTCTGCAGACGGGAGAAGGAGAACTGCGAGGCTTTCACGCCCACGTAGTCCAGGTCGAAGGCACTCTTCTCGGGAGGAGTGACCTTTTCTCCGGTCATGACCTTGGTGGCAAGCTCGATAAGGTTGATCTTAAGCACTTTTGACACGAAGGGGAAACTCCTCGAAGCCCTGAGGTTGCATTCGATGACCTTGATGTCGTTCTCCTTGGCCAGGAACTGTATGTTGAACGGGCCGGAAATCTTCAGGGCCTCGGCGATCTTGCGGGCTATCTTCTTGATTCTGCGGGCTGTCTCCACGTACAGCTTCTGGGGAGGGAACTGTATCGTCGCATCGCCCGAGTGCACTCCTGCAAACTCTATGTGCTCCGAGATGGCATAGGCGATGACGGTACCATGGTCGGCCACTGCATCGAACTCTATCTCCTTGGCATGCTGTATGAATTCTGAGACCACAACAGGGTGTTTCTTCGATACTTCCGCGGCCAATTTAAGGAACTGCTCGAGCTCAGTGTCGTTGGAGCAGACGTTCATGGCCGCACCGGAAAGCACGTATGAGGGACGCACCAGAACGGGGAATCCCACATCGCGGATGAAGCTGTGGATGTCGTTCATCGAGGTCAGCTCCCTCCATCTGGGCTGGTCTATGCCGAGGCGGTCGAGCATGGCCGAGAAGCGGTTGCGGTCCTCGGCGTTGTCGATGCTGTCGGCGGTGGTGCCGAGGATGGGGACCTTGGCGGCATCCAGGCGGGTAGCCAGGTTGTTGGGAATCTGGCCTCCCATGGATATGATCACTCCGTGCGGCTCCTCCAGGTCGCAGATATCGAGCACCCTCTCGTAGGTCAGCTCGTCGAAGTAGAGGCGGTCGCACATATCGTAGTCAGTGGATACGGTCTCCGGATTGTAGTTGATCATGACTCCGCGCCAGCCGCTCTTGCGAATGGTCTGCAGGGCATTGACGCTGCACCAGTCGAACTCCACGGAGCTGCCGATGCGGTAGGCCCCTGAACCGAGTACGACAATCGACTTGCCGTCATGCTCATAGGCTATGTCAGATGCAGTACCGTTGTAGGTGAGATAGAGGTAGTTGGTCTGGGCCGGGAATTCGGCTGCGAGGGTGTCGATCTGCTTTACGACAGGCAGTACCCCGAGCTTCTTGCGGTATTCGCGGACCTTGATTACCATCTCCTCGGAATCGATGCGGTCTTTCAGTATGTGGCGTCCGATCTGGAAATCGGAGAAACCCTGGCATTTGGCCTTGCGCAGCAGAGCCTTGTCCAGCTCCTCGAGGGAGTTCAGGGCCTTGAGCTCCGCAGCCGTGTTGATGATGTTCATCAGCTTGTCGATGAACCAGCGGTCTATCTTGGTGAGCTCGTGTATCTTCTCAGGGGTATAACCATGGATAAGGGCCTTGGAGATGACGAAGATGCGGTTGTCGGTAGGCTCCCGCAGGGCATTGTCGATGTTCTCTATCGGTATTTCCTTATTACCCGTGAAGCCGTGCGCTCCCTGGCCGATCATTCTCAGACCCTTCTGCAGGGCCTCCTCGAAGGTGCGTCCGATGGCCATGACCTCGCCGACGCTCTTCATGCTGCTGCCGATCTCGCGGGAGACTCCGTGGAACTTGGAGAGGTCCCAGCGGGGAATCTTGCAGACTACGTAGTCCAGGGCGGGCTCGAAGAATGCCGGAGTGGTCTTGGTGATGGAGTTCTTCAGTTCGAACAGGCCGTAGCCTAAGCCGAGCTTGGCGGCCACGAAGGCCAGGGGATAACCGGTCGCTTTCGATGCCAGTGCCGAGGAACGGCTCAGACGGGCGTTGACCTCGATGACGCGGTAGTCCTCGGAATTGGGGTCGAAGGCGAACTGCACGTTGCACTCGCCGACGATGCCCACGTGGCGGACGATTCTTATCGAAAGCTCGCGGAGCAGGTTGTACTCATGGTTGGTGAGGGTCTGCGAGGGAGCGACCACGATACTCTCGCCGGTATGGATGCCGAGCGGGTCGAAGTTCTCCATGTTGCAGACCGTGATGCAGTTGTCGAAACGGTCGCGCACCACCTCGTACTCTATCTCCTTCCAGCCCTTGAGGGATTTCTCGACCAGTACTTGAGGTGAGTAGGAGAAGGCTTTCTCTCCCAACTTGATAAGTTCTTCAGGATTGTCGCAGAATCCGCTGCCGAGACCGCCGAGAGCATAGGCGGCGCGGAGAATCACCGGATATCCGAGCTCGGAGGCTGCCGCGAGGGCGTCCTCGATATTGCTGACCGCATGGCTCTTTATGGACTTGACATTGATCTCGTCGAGCCTCTTGACGAAGAGCTCGCGGTCCTCGGTGTCCATGATTGCCTGGACGGGGGTGCCGAGCACCTTCAGATTGTATTTTTCCAGAATTCCCTCCCTGTACAGGGCCACTCCGCAGTTCAGTGCGGTCTGACCTCCGAATGCGAGGAGAATGCCCTGGGGCTGCTCCTTCCTGATGACCGCCTCCACGAAGAAGGGTGTCACGGGGAGGAAATATATCTTGTCGGCTATACCTTCCGATGTCTGGACGGTAGCGATATTGGGATTGATCAGGATAGTCTCTATGCCTTCCTCGCGCATGGCCTTGAGGGCCTGGGAGCCGGAGTAGTCGAACTCGCCGGCCTCGCCGATTTTGAGGGCTCCCGAACCCAGGAGCAGGACTTTCTTTATAGTGGTGTCGATCATGGTCTACAGCATTTTAATGAATTTGTCAAAGAGGAATTCGGTATCGGTAGGACCGCTGGAGGCCTCGGGGTGGAACTGTACCGAGAAGAAACGGCCGCTCTTGTGCCGCAGGCCCTCGTTGGTGCCGTCGTTCATATTGACGAAGAGTGGCTCCCAGTCAGTGCCGAGGGTGTCTCCGTCCACAGCGTAACCGTGGTTCTGGGAGGTGACGTAGCAACGTTCGGTGCCTACGAGGCGGACGGGCTGGTTGTGGCTGCGGTGACCGTATTTGAGCTTGAAGGTCGAAGCACCTCCGGCCTTGGCCAGCAGCTGGTTGCCCATGCAGATACCGAATATCGGCTTCTCAGCCGCCATGGCTTTCTGAATGTTGCGGACGGCCTCGCCGCAGTACTCCGGGTTGCCGGGACCGTTGGAGATGAACAGACCGTCGTACTCCATGGTGTTGAAATCGTAGTCCCAGGGCACGCGGATGACCTCGATGTCACCGGAGCGGAGGAGGCAGCGGAGGATGTTGTTCTTGACTCCGCAGTCGAGCAGCACTACTTTCTTGCCGGAGGGGTTGCCGTAGCGGATCACCTCCTTGCAGCTGACGATGGCCACCTGGTTCTCGGAACCCGGATCGTAGAGCGTCTTAGGTACCTCGAAGCCCTCGGGCACGATGCAGCCGGGCATGGAGCCCTGCTCGCGGAGAATCTTGGTGATCTCCCTGGTGTCCACTCCGAAGATGCCGGGGATGCGGTACTCCTTGAGCCACTCATCCAGGCTCTTGACCGCGCTCCAGTGGCTGTACTTGAAGGAGTAGTCGGAGATGATCAGGCCCCGGACGTGGATGCGCTCGGACTCGAAGTTGACGGAAATACCGTCGGCCGTCTTCTCTTCAGGAACTCCGTAGTTGCCTACAAGAGGGTAGGTTACACATAATATCTGACCCGAGTAGGAAGGGTCGGTGAGGGATTCGGGATAGCCGACCATGGCGGTGTTGAAGACCACCTCTCCGTCGGCACGGCCCTCATAGCCGAAGGAAAATCCTTTGACCGCAAAGTCTTTTCCGAGATGTAATAGTGCTTCTTTCATATCTAAGAATGCAAAATTAGAAAAAAATGCGATTTCTGCCTTATATTTGTGGAGTCAAAAGCAATAAAACTCACCAAGATGAAAACAATATCAGCCAGCATTGCGGTCATCGCATGTATTATCCTCTCTTTTTCAGTCTTTTCGGCAGAGGCGGCGGAAAAGGACACGGTATTCGTCATCGAGATACGGCAGGACATTGACAAGTCTTCCATGCGGAAGCTGGGCCTGGGGCTCAGGGAGGCGGAAAGGGCAGGAGCTGACTATATAATCCTGCATCTGGACACTTACGGAGGGGCTGTGGACGCGGCGGACAGTATGCGGACGGCCATTCTACATGCACCGGTGCCGGTAATCGCATTTATCGACATGCAGGCCGCCTCCGCCGGAGCCCTGATATCCATAGCATGCGATTCCATATACATGCGGAACGGCTCATCGATAGGAGCCGCAACTGTGGTCAATCAGAACGGGGAGGTGATGCCGGACAAATACCAGTCCTTCATGCGCGGGATGATGCGCTCCACCGCCGAGGCTCACGGCCGCCGCTCCGACGGCAGCTGGTTCAGGGACCCGGCCATAGCGGAGAAAATGGTGGATACTGCCGGAGTACTGAGCTTTACTCCGGACGAGGCGATAGAGGCTGGCTACTGCGAGGGCAAGGCCGAATCCATAGATGAGGTAATATCAATTATGGAGCTGGATGACTGCGAGATAGTGCATCAGCAGTTGTCGTGGATAGAGAGGTTCATTCTCATGATGCTGTCTCCTGTGCTGCAGGGAATTTTCCTGATGATGATCGTCGGGGGCATATACTTCGAGGTGCAGTCGCCCGGTCTGGGTCTGCCGTCCGTAATAGCGCTCCTGGGGGCCGTACTGTATTTTTCCCCGCTGTATATCTCCGGTCTGGCTCTCAACTGGGAGATAATACTCTTCGTTCTGGGTCTCATACTGCTTGCCGTGGAGATATTCGTCACACCCGGTTTTGGAGTGGCGGGGGTCCTAGGCGCCATACTGTCCCTGACCGCTCTCATTTTTGCCATGATTGACAATGACACCCTGTATTTTGAGGGGAAACTGAATCTGAGAGCGTTTCTGGAGCCGTGCGCCATAGTGCTGGTATCTACTGTCACCGCTCTGATACTGTCAATCTGGGGCGCAGCCAGGCTGTATCCCAGAAAGTCGTTCGCATATATCGCCCAGAAGACCGAGCTCAAAGGAGACGAAGGCTGGGTAGGAGTGGATACCGAGTCCATAGCCGGTCTGAAAGGAAAAGAAGTGACGGCTGCTACGGAGATGTGTCCGTCAGGTAAGGTGGAACTGGACGGACGTCAGTATGAGGCGGTTATGGAATACGGCTCTGCCAATGCCGGAGACCGCCTGAGGGTCATTCGGTCAGAGGGCGGACGTCTGTACTGCGTCCATCTTTCCTGATGATGTCCAGCAGCACGTCTATGGCCTTTTCCTGAGGCACTGAGCGCACTACGGCCTCCTTGCCCCGATAAATGGATACCTTGCCTCGTCCCTCGCCGATATAGCCGTAATCGGCGTCGGCCATCTCGCCCGGGCCGTTGACGATGCAGCCCATGACCGCGATGGTCAGGCCGCGGAGATGCGATGTCCGGCGTTTTACCTCATTGAATACCGGCTCAATGTCGTACAACGTCCTTCCGCAACTGGGGCAGGCGATGTACTCACACTGGGTCATGCGACGGCGTGTCGCCTGCATTATGTCCGACTTAAACTGTCCTATTTCAGCGTTGTCGGCCTCTTTATCTCCATAGATGCAACGGATATTGAAATCGTCTATTTCCTTATTGACCAGCATCGGCCCGAGTATGCACGAAGCCTTGACGATAAACTCTTCGTGGGAGGCGCAGCGGAGCTCGAAAGAAGGAACTCCGTCTACTGTTCCGGTCTGATAATCCGAGGGCTTCCGAGCCATGTTGAAGAACTCTGCTATGAGCCTTGCAGGCAGAATCTCGTTTACCGGAGGCTCGGTGAGGGAAACCCTGACCGTGTCTCCTATGCCGCGGGAGAGCAGGGTCGCCAGACCGGCCGCCGACTTGATGCGGCCCATGTCCCCGTTGCCGGCCTCGGTGACTCCGAGATGCAGGGGGAAGATGACGCCGCGCTCCTCCATCCACTGCTGAAGGAGGATATAGGCCCGGGTCATGACCGGAACGTTGCTGGCCTTGAGCGAGAGCACCACATTGTAGAAATCCTCGTCGATGCACATCTGCACCCACTCTGACATGGCTTCCTGCATTCCTTTAGGTGTATTGCCGTAAATCTCTGTGATACGCTGACCTAACGAACCGTGATTGATGCCTATGCGGACGGCAGTCCCGTGCCTTCGGCATTCTTCCAGAAATTTGCGGAACTGGCTGCGGGCCACCTCGTGGTCCTTGGCGAAATTGCCGGGATTGATGCGGACCTTGTCGGCCACTGCGGCTGCGGCGATGGCCACCTCCGATGAGAAATGCACGTCGGCCACCAGCGGTACGTCGATACCTTCCTTCATCAGCCTGTCTTTTATGACTGCTAGGGATTCCACCTCACGCTTGCCCTGGGTGGTCAGTCTTACCAGCCGGGCTCCGGCCAGGTACATTTCCCTGCACTGGGCCACTGCCGACTCTATGTCATTGGTGTCGCAGTTGCACATGCTCTGAACGACAGTCGGCTCATTATGCCCGATGAGCACATTCCTCACATTTGCAATAATATAGCGCATGCTACTTTATCTTAAAGTGAACTCCGAAATTGATACTGGCCTGCCAAGGGTAACTGTATATCCATGACGTACTGCTCATTTTCTCGGGATGATACAGCATGGAAAGAGAGTAGTGGAAGGCTCCTTCCAGATGGAACTCTATCCTCTTGCCCAGGATGTAAGCCAGTCCCGCCCCGCCGACTATACCGTAGTCGAAACGGATGTCAAAACAGTCGAAGCCGTTGTCCTTAGTGGTGGCGAAACGGTAGCCGACAAAGGGCCCGAGGCTGAGCAGGATTCTGAAGTGTTCACCGAGATCTATGTGAAATGCGGATAGAAACGGCAGTTCCACAAATGTGACTGTCTGTTCGAAATGCTCAAACTGATATTCATCGTTGACAAATCCGTATTTACTGTATCTGAGTCCCGTCTGGAGGCCGAAGAAGTCGTATGCACCCCACAGGGGATGATAGTAGGTATAAAGCACCGCGATGTTTAAAGGGGAGTTGATGGACTTTATACCCATATCAGGAGTCATGGATACTCCGGTAAATGAAAAATCATACCTGACACCGATCAGGTGTTCCGGGTATTTGACCGGGAGTACCTTTACAGTTGTATCCCATTGTATGCCGGGTTGTATCTTCTGAACACTGTCCTTCTTGTCAGTCAGATTCTGTCCTGATGCAGACAAAGGAATGATAGACAAGATGATTAGAGCTATTATTGAACGTAAGGATCTCATTTGAACATCTCTCCGATATCTATGGTTTGTATCAATTCTGTCCGCTCAGGGATATCCATTATGTATGCATCGCTTCCCATGGACTCGCTTACTTTAAGCATGAGGACTTTCTCCGGTTGTTTTTTATCCAGGAGTGAACCTGTATCTACTTGACCGTTGCCGTTCTTATCCTCTGTGATACGAATTGAATATTTTCCGGCTTTGAGGTAAGGAAATTCGAGAACGGAAGCTGTGTCTATCTGGTAGCTTCGGAACACCTTCGTCCTTTTCTCGTCCACCAGCTCCACTAGATATTTCTCATTTACGTTGGATGCTTCAATGGTAAGAGAACTAAGATTCTCATCCTGAGGCAGTGTTATTTTCTGGACCAGGCTGTCGCAGTAGATGCCGTCTATGTCCATGAACAGGCTGTCCGGGATGCGGAGAGTGTATTCGAAACCTGGAACCAGTTTTTCCTCCAGCCTGAGAATATATTTCTTGATATTGGCCGTATCCTGTTCTACTGTGAACATGGCAGGTGAGATCTGTTCCCTGGTGTTCTTCGCCATAATGGTTATGGAGTCGAACGGAGTTACTATCATCGGGGATTCAAATGTGATGATAATACCGTTCTGATCTATGGTTTCAGGAGTCGCATCCACAGTGTAGGCAGCAAGAGTATCCACTTCCTCCACCATTTCTCCCCAGCGGTTTTCCACCATTTTGGCTTTTGGTCTTATCATTCTGATAGTATCTGTAACAGGAACGAGAATATTCAGCGAGTCATCTGTCTTCATATATGACAGTCTCATCTGCAACGTATCGTTCACACCGCCTTGGTCATTTATCCAGATAACGATACTGTCCCGATAGAAATTATATTCTTTAATAAGTTTTTCATCAGGAATACCGTCGATGATAAGTGAGTCTATCTGCGGATATGGTGCGGAGAACTTAAGGTACATCTGCCTTCTGGATACCCTTTCCTTTGCCCGGAGAATCTGTCTTTGCGAGACTTCCTTGAACATTGACAGGGAAAGCTGGGCCGGTCTTGACAGACAGGCTGCCGTATCAGTCATATTGAATGATAAAAGTTCCGGCAGACTGTCCCTCATCACATGTGATGGCAGAACCAATGTATCCAGAAATGCCACTCTTTCCTGATCCGGATCATAGAGACAGTTATTGTTCAGATCCTCGATTGCGAATACTCTGTACACTGTATCTGCTGGAAGATTTCGTACCGTGAAATAACCCCAGAGGTCGCTTTTCGCAGCTGCTTTGGGCAGTACTTTGAATATGGCGGAGTCCGAAGGATCAGTATGGAAAAGTACGGTAATGTTCGGCATGGGGAGCATGGTAGATGCTTCAACTATATTGCCGGATACGAATAGCGAGTCAATATGGTCTCCGGTGGAAAAGCTGTGCGTATAGGGCGGAAACGGATTGCCCTCGTTGTTGTCCTTTATGGCCTCTCCCAGGGAAAGGGAGTAAGTCTTGTTGGAGTCAAGCGGCTCTTCGAATGAAACCACTACACGTTTGCCTTTAATCTTGGCTGTAGGAGGTTTGGTCTGCGGAGGAGACAGAAAGATGTAAGAGTTGGGATTGTTCAGTGCCACATACTCGTTGAATTCAAAAGATACAGAGCTGTGCCGCTTGTCTCTCGGATGATTCAGCGCATTGTTGGCCGGTACCACCTCTACGATTACCGGAGGTATGGTGTCTTTCGGACCGCCTTCCGGAGGAGTGGATGTATTCGCACAGGATTTAGAGAAAATTACGGATGCGAATATTCCTAGAACTATTGTGGTATTCAGCAGGTTCTTATGTTTCATCTCTAGTATTTGTCTTCTTTGATATCAATTCTGTTGACACTCTCGACACCCTTGATCTTCCTGACATGAGCCATCAGGTTGTCCAGGTCGGCCGTACTGCGGACGTAGCAGTCTATATAACCCTCGAAGATGCTGTCATGAGTGGCGATATAGACTTTCCGGATGTTGATGTTCAGCACAAGTGTCGTGACTTTTGTAAGCTCGTTGAGTATGCCGAGCCGGTCAGTACCGAACATCTTGATACGGGCAAGGAAGGATGCAACGGTGTTCTTGCTCCATTTGGCGTTTACTATCCTGTCTCCGTGAATGGAGGCCAGATTGACGGCTTCCGGACAGGTCTTCTTATGTACGACAACCTCTCCGCTGTCATTGATGAAACCCACTATAGTGTCACCGGGAATAGGGTAGCAGCAGTCAGCTATGCGGTATGTGACAGGTGAGCCGGGGTTCTTTCCTTCGCCCTTGCCTTCCTCGGCCAGAATCAGATCCCTGTTCTTGTCCAGCTGATTCTTGATGATGCGGTCCCTTATCTCGGCGTTGGTCATCTCGTCGCTCTCTCCGTCCTCATCGTCCCCGCTGTCCTCGGAACTGCTCTTCTTGTTGCTTCCGAACAGTTTCAGGGTCCAGTATATGACGTTCTTGTTCTCGGTATTCTTGCGCAGGACCTTGTCCAGATCTTTCAGCGAGATGACTCCTGTGGATATCTTGTTGTACAGCTCCTCCTTCGTGCTCACGGAATATTCGCGCAGGAGTTTCTTGAGCACGTTGCTCTGCAGCTTGACTCCGTAGCCGGCCAGCTCTTTCTCAAGCATCTGGCGGCCGCTTTTGATGCTGTCATCCACGTCATCCTTAAGAGCTTCGTAAACATAGTTCCTGGCTCTGGATGTCCTGAGGAATTCAAGCCATTCCGGCTGGGGCTTCTGGGATTCGGCGGTGATGATCTCCACCTGATCTCCATTGCGAAGCACCTTGGACAGAGGCGAGAGCTTGAAGTTGATCTTGGCCGCAATGGCCCTGTTGCCTATCTGGGAATGGATGCTGTATGCGAAATCCAGGGCGGTGGAGCCTTTAGGCAGGGATTTCGACTCTCCTTTCGGAGTAAAGACGTATATCTCCTGGTCCAGCAGGGTGTCGTGGAACTTGTCCAGGAATTTCAAGGCGTTGGAATCCGGATTCTCCAGCACTTCCCGGACCATGTCCAGCCAGCGGTCCATCTCTTTTTCAGAGTTGGTCTCCTCGCCTTTCTGCTTGTAGCTCCAGTGTGCGGCGATACCCTTCTCGGCTATCTCGTTCATCCTCTCGCTGCGGATCTGGACCTCCACCCATCCGCCGCCGTTGCTCATGACCGTACAGTGCAGGGCCTCGTAGCCGTTGCTCTTGGGTCTGGTCACCCAGTCGCGGATGCGGTCTGTCTTGGAAGTGTAGATGCCGGATACGAGCGAATAGATGTACCAGCACTGGGTGCGCTCGTCCTCATCGGGCTTTGGAGTGAATATGATGCGGATACCGTAGATATCGTATATGTCCTCGAACTCCACGTGCTTTTCCTGCATCTTGTGCCAGACAGAGTAGGGGGTCTTGGTCCTCTTGGTGATGTCGAATGTATAGCCGGCATTCTGCAGGGCATCAGCCACGGGCTGGATGAACTTGTCCATGGCCTCCCCCTTTTCCTTTATCACTCCGTCTATCCTGGCTACGATGTCGTTGTACATCTTGGGATTTCTGGTCTTGAGCCAGATGTTCTCCATCTCGGACTTTATGTTGTACAGACCCAGCCGGTGAGCCAGGGGCACGAAGAGGTACATGGTCTCGCTGAGTATCTTGTCCTTCTTGTAGTCCGGCATGGAGCCGATGGTGCGGATATTGTGCAGACGGTCGGCCAGCTTGATCAGCACTACACGTACGTCATCGTTTAGAGTCAGGATGATCCGCTTGAAATTCTCGGCTTGAAGATTGCCGCCGCCGTCGGTGTCCATGGCGGCCTTGATCTTTGTCAGGCCGTCTACCAGCGAGGCTATCTTCTCTCCGAAAAGACGCTTGATGTCGTCCACGGTGTATTCCGTGTCCTCCACCACGTCGTGCAGAAGGGCAGCTACGATAGACTTGTATCCGAGCCCGATCTCGTTGACAACGATTTTGGCCACGGATATCGGATGGATGATATACGGTTCTCCAGACCTTCTCCGGACACCTTTGTGGGCTTCATTTGCGAAGTCAAAGGCCTTCAGAACACCGTCATATTCCTCCTGCGAGGAGCACCGCTTGAGCGCGGCCAGCCGAAGCTCCTCGAATTCTTTATTTATCAGATCGTAATCGCTTTGTGTGAAATCCATTCTGCAAAAATAATCAAAAAACTAATAGAGAATGTCCCGGATACCCTGTTCGCGGATTTTTTTCAGTCTCTCTTTCAGACTTTCTTTCTCGTCCCCGTCGGGCATTTTCGCCAGTTCCCGCTCTGTCAGCTTATATCCTTCCTCTTTCGTGAGATCTGACGAATAGTCCTCAAGATATTCGGCCAGTGTAAGCAAGGCATTCCTGGTGCAGAATCTCTTGATGAAGCCCGGGATTGCGAACTCCATGAAATGCTCTCCTGTACGGCCTACGCGGTAGCAGGCGGTGCAGAAGCTGGGGATATAATCGCGGGTAAGCAGCCAGCGGATGACCTCGTCCAGGTTGCGGGTATCACCGATCTGGAACTGTTCCTCGTCCAGGGCCTGCTCATCTCCCTTGCGTTCCTTATTGTAGCCTCCGATCTCCAGCTTGGTGCCGGCATCGATCTGCGAAACCCCGAACTCCATCACCTCATCGCGGATGGCACGGGACTCTCTGGCGGTCATTATAAGGCCGGTATAAGGTACTGCAAGCCTGAGAATCGCCACCAGTTTCTTAAAGTCCTGGTCGGAGACCCTGTAAGGCAGGTCCAGCTCCATGCCGTTGGCCGGCTGTATCCTCGGGAAACTGATGGTGTGAGGACCGACTCCGTAAGTAGTCTGGAGGTGGATTGCATGGGATACCAGTCCGAGTACCTCGAACCGCCAGTCATAGAGTCCGAACAGGGCACCGATGCCCATGTCGTCTATGCCGCCCTCGAAGGCGCGGTCCATGGCGTTGAGTCTCCACAGGTAATTGCTCTTCTGGGTATTGCCGGGATGATATTTGGCGTATGTTTCTTTGTGATATGTCTCCTGGAATACCTGGAACGTGCCTATGCCGGCCTCCTTGACCGTCCTGTAGCCCTCGATGTCCAGAGGAGCGGCGTTGATGTTGACCCTGCGGATCTCGCCTTTGCCGGATTTGGTGGCGTAGGTCATCCTGACTGTGTGCGCGATGAACTCGGGAGTGTACTTGGGATGCTCACCGTAGACGAGGATCAGCCTCTTGTGCCCCTCGTCCTCCAGGGAACGCACTTCGTTGACCAGCTCCTGGTCGCTGAGACTGTGACGGACTGTGCTGCGCAGCGAGCGGCGGAAACCGCAGTACTGACAGTCATTGATGCAGTAGTTGCCGATATAAAGGGGAGCGAAGAGCACTATACGGTTGCCGTACACCGAGCGTTTGAGCTCCCGGGCTGTCTCGAATATCTCGTGCAGGCCCTCGGGGGACTGGACAGCGATGAGCGCAGCCGTCTCCTCGACCGTCAGCGGTTGTTTGGAAAGGGATTTCTTTAAAATAGCCCTGTAGACCACCGGGTCCTCCCTGGTGTTGTTGATCAGGGAATGCAGTTTGGCGTCGTCAATAAAATCCACGAAGCCTTTTGTTAATTCCATATTCATTTTACTCAATATTTTAAACATTCTCAATTCAAGTCTTCCAGCGGATAATTGTCCACGTTCTGAAAGACGTAGGAAAGTTCAGAGCCCAGCAGGATGATGAACCATCCGATGTTGAGCCATACCATAAAAAGCGGGATGGCAGCGAACACTCCGTAGACGGCATTCATCCTCGACACGAACATCTGGGTCTCCATATAGAGATACTGCACGGCCGTAAATGCCAGTGAGGATATAAGCGCGGCCGAAAGCGCCGGCAGCAGCCTCACCCGGGCGTTGGGTATCAGTATGTACATTGCAGTCAGGACAACCGTCATGAACGCAAAGAACGAGAGCCACACCAGAAAAGTGCTGATGGAGCTCAGAAAAGGTATCTCAAGTCCGATGGCCTCGATGCCGTCGGAAATGGAGAGGGTCACCGAAAGGAAGACCATGATGACGAACGGGGAAGCGGTCATGGTGACGATGTATGCCAGCACCCTCTTCCACAGTATGCGGTTGCGCTCCACCTTCCAGATCCGGTTGAAAGACCATTCAACCCTGGACATCAGCCATATCACCATCCATAGGAAGATCAGAAACGAGAGGATTCCGTAGATGCCCTGCTGGGAGGCAGCTATGATGTTGTCCGCGAAGGTAAGTATATGGTTTACTATCGTATCGCGTCCGAAATTGTCGTATATCAGCTCCCTAAGGTGGTCTCCCAGTCCTGCGTAGTTGGATATGGCGAACGCTACGGCCAGGAAGGGCACGAAGGCCATGGTCGTGAAGAAGCTCAGAGCCACGGCCTGCTGTCCTACGTTCTGGTGACTGAAATTCTTGGCGGTCAGTATGATGACCCTGATATACCTGACGACCTTGGCCTTTGCCCGGCCAAGGTCGGAGGTGTTGATGTTCCAGATGCCGTCGCGGAAGAACTCCTTGAACCGTCTTATGTTATCCGCGCATCGCATCCACCAGTTTCTTGGCGAAGTCGCCTATCTTGTCGAAATCGGACTCATAGGGCCGTCCGAGGAATTCCACGGGATCTCCGGTAACGGGCATTTTGGCCTTCTCCGCAAACTCTCTGAGGGCCTTTGCTCCGGCTCCGTTCCAGCTTGAGCCTCCGAAGATACCCAGAATCTTGTTCTGAGGAGCCGATACGCTTATCTCATGGGTAAGCAGGGCCATCATGGGGTGCATACCGGTGTTGTAGGCGCAGCTTCCGAGTACGAGGCCCCTGTATTTCCAGATGGCTGTCAGCAGATAGGAGACATGGGTCTTGGACACGTCGTATACGCGGATATCCCTGACACCGAGGACCGATATCTGACGGGCTATCTCATCGGCGAACTTCTCGGTGTTGCCGTACATCGAGGCGTATGCGATTACGAAGCCGTCCTCAGCCTCGTACTTGCTCCACTTGTCGTAAAGCGAGAGCACCTTGCCCGGGTCCTTGCGCCAGATGAGTCCGTGAGACGGGCAGATAATCTTCACCGGCACACCCTCCAGCTTTTTGAAAGCCTTCTGCACCATGCCGCTCCACTTGCCCACGATGTTGGAGTAGTAACGCAGCATGTCCTCCTCATAGAAGTCAAAGTTGGCCGTGTCGTCGAAGATGCCTCCGTCCAGGGTTCCGAAAGAGCCGAATGCATCGCACGAGAAGAGTATCTGATCTACAGTGTCGTATGTCACCATCGTCTCGGGCCAGTGTACCCAGGGAACCATGACGAATGTCAGCTTGTGATAACCGAGGTCGAGGACGTCCCCTTCCTTAATCTCATGGATATTGTCCTGAGGAAGAGGGTAGTAGCTCTCCATTATCTTATAGGTCTTGCAGTTGGCCACAACCTTGACCCTGGGATATCGGCGCAGGATCTCACCTATCATGCTGGAGTGATCGGGCTCCATGTGGTTGACGATCATATATTCCAGATCCCGTCCGCCCAGCGCGCTGTCAATATGCGCCAGATAGTCGGGGTCAGAACCGTACTCAATCGTGTCTATCAGGGCCGGATGCTCGTCGGCTATGATATATGAATTGTAGGCCACTCCATTGGGCAGAGGCCAGTTGTTCTCGAAAAGATGCTTCTTGCGGTCATTGGTTCCGATATAGAACACTTTGTTGCTGATTTGAATCATAATTGCTTCTAAGGTTTATGAGTTTATAATACTGTAAAAATCTTCTTCAGTTATGACTTTGACACCCAGTTTCTCCGCTTTCGCGAGTTTCTCAGGGCCGGCCTTCTCTCCTGCCAGCAGGTACGTGGTCTTTCCGCTAACCGAGCCTGTATTCTTGCCGCCGTGCGCGGCTATCAGGGCCTTCATCTCATCCCTGGAAATGGAAAAATTCCCCGATACGACTACGGTACATCCCTGCAGGCGGTCTGAAAGCCTTGAGGACGCGGTGTTGTCTGCAAATTGCAGACCGAACCCGCGCAGTTCCTCTATGATTCTACGATGTCCCTGATCTGCGAAATATTCCACAAGCGAGTCCGCAATCACCTCACCGATATCCTCCACTTCCAGATATTCATCCCTGGAGGCTTTTTCCATGGCTTCGATATTGCCGAAACGGGCAGTCAGAGTCTTGGCGGTAGTCTCGCCTATATGTCTTATGCCCAGTGCAAACAGTACTCTGCTGAACGGCACATTACGAGATGCGGATATACTGTCAAGAAAATTGCCGGCCGATTTCTCCTTCCAGCCGTCAAGGCTAAGGAGCTGTTCCGTTCCCAGACGGTAAAGATCCGGAAGTTCCCGGATGTAACCCTTGTCGTACAATTGGTCTATAGTGGCTTCTCCGGCATTGATATTCATCGCCTTACGGGATATAAAATGCAGAAAGGCTCCCTTGACCCTGGTCGGGCAGGCCTCGTTGGTGCAGTAATGCCTGGCCTCGCTCTCGTCTTTGACCAGCGGGGCGCCGCAGTCAGGACAGAGGGTAGGGAAGTGAGGCTCTACGGCGTCGGCAGGGCGCTTTGATAACTCTACTCCAGTAATCTTCGGGATAATCTCTCCGCCTTTTTCCACATAGACATAATCTCCTATGTGGACGTCCAGCAGTTCCATCTGGTCGGCGTTGTGCAGGGATGCCCTCCTGACTGTCGTGCCTGAAAGAGGTACCGGGTCGAGGTTGGCGACGGGGGTCACAGCTCCGGTCCGGCCTACCTGATAGTCTATGGACAGCAGTCGGGTCAGGGCCTGCTCGGGCTTGAACTTGTATGCCGTGGCCCAGCGCGGGGATTTGGCGGTATAGCCCAGTCTGGTCTGGAGCGCAAGGTCGTCCACCTTTATGACTATTCCGTCCGTAGCAAAAGGAAGAGTCTTGCGCCTGGTGTCCCATTCCGAGATATAGGCTCTCACTTCCTCCATGCCATGACACAGCCTGGAGTATCCGGATACGGGCAGATTGTGTCCGGCGGCCCACTCAAGGGCCTCGGAATGGTATCTGAACGGCAGACCGTCACCTATTATATGATAAAGGACACATTCCAGACCGCGCCTGCTGACTTCCTTTGGATCAAGGGTCTTGAGTGAGCCTGCGGCCGCATTGCGCGGGTTGGCGAATGGCTGGTCGCCTATGTCCAGACGCTCCTCGTTCAGGGCGTTGAATGAGGCGAAAGGCATGTATATCTCGCCTCTTATCTCGAAATCCCAAGGGACATCCCCGATATAAGCCGGTATGGAGGATATGGTGCGGACATTGTCTGTCACATCGTCTCCGACAGTTCCGTCACCACGGGTAAGTGCCCTTAACAGTCGGCCTTTAGAGTAAGTAAGGCATATCGCGGTGCCGTCGAACTTGAGCTCGCAGTTGTAGTTGAAATCCTTTCCGGCCCCTTCCCGCGCCCTGCGGTCGAAGTCCTGAAGTTCTTCAATATTGTAGGTGTTGCCTAGGGACAGCATGGGGTATCTGTGGCGGTACTGTCTGAACTCTCTCGTTCCCGGAGTCTTTCCGGCAATGTCGCTGCCGACCTTCACCGTAGGGGAATCCGGGGAGGCGAACTCCGGATACATCTTCTCCAGCGACGCCAAATCGCTCATCATCCCGTCGTATTCGAAATCAGATATCTGTGGGTCGTTCAGCACATAATACCTGTAGTTGTGCTTTTCCAGCTCCTGCCGGAGGAACTCTATCCGCTTCTGAATCTCTTTTTTGTCTTTAAAATCCATATCAAATGCAAAAATATAAAAAATAATCCGTCAAAAATTACTAAATTTGTAATGAATAAACACAATGACTTATGAAGCCGTCAATTGTAATCCTGGCGGGAGGAGGACCGGCTCCCGGCATCAATACAGTTATAGGAACTATAGCTAAGACCTTCATATCGAAAGGATACAGGGTCATCGGTCTGCATGAGGGGTATAAGGGCCTTTTCAACGGAAAACCGTCCTATATCGACATAGATTTCTTCCTGGCTGACGACATATTCAACCGGGGCGGATCGCATCTGATGATGAGCCGTTACAAACCTTCGGATGAGGATTTCGAGAAGAGGTTTGACCTGAATTTTTTCAGGGACAATAATGTAAAACTGCTGGTCACCATAGGCGGAGACGACACTGCATCCACTGCCAACAGAGTGACCAAATACCTGGGGTCGCACAGTATCTCCATTCAGAACATCCATGTCCCCAAGACTATAGACAATGACCTTCCGTTGCCGAACAACCAGCCTACTTTCGGTTACCAGTCCGCAAAGTCAGAAGGCACGAGGGTCGCGACTATTGTCTACGAGGATGCCCGTACCAGCGGTACGTGGTTTTTGGTTTCAGCTATGGGGCGAAGCGCCGGTCATCTGGCGATAGGTATAGGCGCTTCCTGCCATTATCCCATGATAGTGATTCCGGAGATGTTCAACAAGACCGAATTGACGATAGACAAGATAGTGCGTCTTGCTGTGTCTTCCATCATAAAGAGAAAGCTGATGGGCATATCTTACGGGGGCGTGATAGTGTCAGAGGGAGTGTTCTATCAACTCAGCAATGAAGAGCTGGTGTCGACCGGAGTACAGTTTTCATATGACGAGCACGGCCATCCTGAACTTGGAAAGATATCCAAGGCCCAGCTGTTCAGCACAGTACTGGATGCCAAACTGGAAGCTCTGGGGCTGAAGGTCAAGACACGCCCCATCGAGATAGGCTATGATGTCCGGTGTCACACACCTGTGTCGTTCGATATCACTTACTGCTCGCAGATGGCATTCGGGGTATGGAAGCTCTTCAAGGCCGGAGAGACAGGATGTATGGTGTACATCAACTCTCTGGGTATCGTCACTCCCCTGTATCTGAAAGACCTGCAGGATCCGGAGACAGGAAAGATACCTCCCCGTCCGGTGGACATATCCAGGGAAAAAGTGCAGAATGTACTCAGGTATATGCTTCATTATCTGACACCTGACGACTATGAGGCCGCCAAAAAGTACGTCACTTACCCTTCTGACTACGATTTTTACAAGATTCTTAACTGGGAAAGACCTGAGGACTGATGAAAGGCAAACTCATAATATATCAGATGCTGCCGAGAGTGTTCGGCAATATGTGCCAGGCCAATATCCCTGGAGGAACTCAGGAACAGAACGGTACCGGTAAGTTCAAGGACATCACCGCTCCCGTGTTGGACGGGATCAGGAAGCTCAATGTGACCCATATATGGTACACGGGTGTCATACGTCATGCCGTCCAGGGTGATTACGGAGTAAAAGGAGGCGCCGGTTCTCCGTTTGCAATAACGGATTACTACGATGTCAATCCGTATCTGGCTTCCCGGGAAGCCGGCCGTATGAAGGAGTTCGAGGCTCTGGTCGCCAGGACCAAGGCCGCAGGCATGGAGGTGATACTGGACTTTGTGCCCAATCATGTGTCTCCTTCATATAAAGGGACGATACGGCCTTTTGACGACTGCAATTTCTATCCTGGCCGGATCCACGACGGGGACTGGAGCGATACTGTCAAGCTTAATTACAACGACAGGGACACATGGGAGAAGATGCGTGACATCCTGCTCTTCTGGGCGGCAAAGGGAGTAGGGGGATTCCGCTGCGATATGGTGGAGCTTGTGCCCGTAGATTTCTGGCACTGGTGCATTCCAGAGGTCAAGAAGTCATATCCGGAGCTCATCTTTATAGGTGAGGCCTATCAGCCTGACAATTACCGCAGTTACTTTGATTACGGATGTTTTGACTACCTCTATGACAAGAGCGGGTTCTATGATACTCTTAAGAAAATTGTAAGGGGAGAGGCTCCAGCATCCAGTCTGACTGCGCAATGGCAGCACCTGGGTCCTTATCAGGACCGCATGCTCAACTTTCTGGAGAATCACGACGAGGACCGTATATCGTCACCGCATTTCGCCGGCAGTCCGTTCGGAGGGCTGGCCGCCCTGTTCGTGTCTCTGTTCTTCAACAGGGCCCCGTTCATGCTGTATTTCGGACAGGAGTTCGGTGAAGGTCCTGACAAAACCTCCATTTTTGATTTCTGTTCGCTGCCAAAAGTACGTGACTGGCTCCGCGGAGTCAAGGCCGGAGATCCGATGAAGTATCTTGGCTACGAGGAGCAGGCTCTGTATGTGGTCTACCGCGAGTTCATGAAGAAAACAGCAGAACCGGCAATCTATAAAGGAGATACATTTGATCTGGAGTACGCGAATCCGGCTTCCGGATATTTCAATCCTGACAGACACTTTGTCTTTATGAGAAAATCAGGCGGCAGACTTTACCTGTGCGCGGCCAATTTCTCAAATGAAAGAGTGCAGATAAAAGTCCATATCCCTAAACATGCTTTTGAATATTTTGGAATTCAGGAAACGGATGTATTAAACTCAAGTACACCTGTGGACGTAAGAATAGCCTCAGACGCAGGCACATTGTTAAGATTGTTGTAATATGCATCAGAATAACAGGTTAATAGATATCGCCGGGCAGTTCAGGATGGATGGTGTCCCTTCTGAGGTCAAGGCCCTTGGAGACGGTTTTATCAACGATACTTATACTGTCTTGATAGCGGGCAGTCCGATAAGGTATATACTGCAGCGCAAGAATACTGCTATATTTAAAGATGTTCCGGGTATGATGAGCAACATCAAGGCCGTGACCGAGCATTTGAAAAAGAAAATAGCAGATGCGGGAGGAGATTCTATGCGGGAAGCCCTGACCGTAGTGCCGGCAAAGGACGGCAGGCTCTACTATGAATGTGACGGAGAATATTGGTGCGCAACGGTATTTATCGATGACTCTGTTAGTTACGATAAAGCTGACTCTGAGTATCTGGCTGAGTGCGGAGGACGAGGCATAGGCAGGTTTCAGGCAATGCTGGCTGATTTTGAAGGTGAGTTAGTGGATACGCTGCCTGGATTCCACAATATCAGATACCGTTTCGTGCAGTGGGACAAGACTTTGGCGGAAGATCCGGCAGGCCGTGCAGCCGAAGTGCGGGATCTGATCTCAGAGATAGAGGCTCGTCGTTCCGAGATGCTTGATTTTTTCAAACTTGTAGAAGGCGGTCAGATACCGCTGAGAGTTACTCACAACGATACCAAGATAGCCAATATGCTTTTTGACCGTGACGGAAACGTCCTGTGCGTGCTGGATTTGGATACAGTTCTCAGAGCACCGTGCCTATATGATTTCGGTGACTCCATACGCTCGTATACCAATACCGGTGCCGAGGACGATCCGGAGCCGGACAGAGTTTCCATGAGCCGCAAGATGTACGATGCTTTTCTTCGCGGATATCTGTCCGAGGCCGAGGATTTCCTGACGGACATAGAGCGCGAATATTTGCCGTTCTCGGCCCGTTACATCACATACGAGCAGGTCCTGAGGTTCCTGATGGACTACATTGACGGTGACAGATATTATAAGGTGAAATATCCGGAACACAACCTTGTCAGGACGCGTGCCCAGCTGCGTCTCCTCCAGTCCATCGAGCACGAGTTGTTTTCACACAATTCCTATTATGTTAAATAGGATATGACAGACCTCTTTTCCATGCCTTCCATGCCGCTGCCTGAGCGGATGCGCCCCAACTCTCTTGCGGAGTTCGTCGGCCAGGAACATCTGGTCGGTGCCGGCGCGGTGCTCCGGAAAATGATTGAGTCCGGCAATATCTCCTCGTTTATTCTCTGGGGCCCTCCGGGTGTCGGCAAGACCACGCTCGCGCACATCGTCTCCAAGGAACTCAAGCGGGACTTCTACACGCTCTCAGCCATCAGTTCCGGAGTCAAGGAACTGCGCGACGTATTTGCCCGCGCCAAGGACAACTCCATATTCGCCAAAGGCTCGCCGATACTTTTTATCGACGAGATTCACCGTTTTTCCAAATCACAGCAGGACGCGCTGCTCGGAGCCGTGGAGACCGGCACCGTGACCCTCATCGGCGCCACTACAGAGAACCCGTCCTTCGAGGTAATCACCCCTTTGCTCTCCCGGTGTCAGGTATTTGTCATGAAGCCGTTGGAAGTCAAGGATCTGGAGACCCTGCTGGAACGCGCGCTTACCAAGGATCCGTATCTTAGGACTCGCAGTATTGATGTAAGGCAGAAGGACGCGCTGTTCAGATTTTCCGGAGGGGATGCTCGTAAATTGCTGAATATACTGGAGATAGTTGTAAACTCGTTCCCGCCTGAGGAGCAGGTGGTGATAGACGATGCTGTAGTGGCCGACCGGCTTCAGGAGAACATCTCGATATACGATAAGAACGGCGAGATGCACTATGACATCATCTCCGCCTTTATCAAGAGTATGCGGGGCTCTGACCCCAACGGAGCCGTCTACTGGATGGCCCGTATGCTGGCCGGAGGTGAGGACCCCCTGTTCATTGCCCGCAGGATGCTCATTCTGGCTTCGGAGGATATCGGACTGGCCAACCCCAACGCGCTGCTGCTGGCTCAGGCCACATTTGACGCAGTCCACAAGATAGGTATGCCCGAGGCCCGCATAATCCTCTCTGAATGTGCCATCTACCTTGCCACCTGTGTCAAGAGCAACTCGGCCTACATGGCCATTGACGCAGCTATGGCCCTCGCGGAAAAGGGTGACAACTCCCCCGTCCCGCTCCATCTGCGCAATGCCCCTACCAGGCTCATGAAAGATCTCGGATATTCGAAGGACTACAAGTATGCCCACGACTTCGAGGGTAATTTCACTGATCAGGAATTCCTTCCGGACGGACTTTCCGGAACTGTATTTTACGAGCCTGGCAATAATCCGAGGGAAAATGAGATACGCACCCGAATGGAGCGTCTCTGGCCAAAATACAAGAAATAAGCCCCTGAATCCTAGAACGGGTAGCCGATTCCGAACTGGAAGGCATATCCTCCGCGCCTGAGCCAGTTGCGGGCATTCTGCCACTGCTGTGAAGCCGGGTCGTACAGTTTGATTCCCAAGTCAAAACGCACGACTACGAAATTGAGGTCCAGCCTGATGCCGGCACCCCAGCTAAGAGCGGATGTCGTAAGCATATTCCTGAAAGAGAAATACGAGGACTGCTCCGCGCTCTCGTCTTCCGTGCTGCCCTCCATGGACTGATGGTTGCGGCCGGTACGGTCAATATTCCAGACATTGCCCCAGTCTACGAACAAGGCTCCACGGAAGATAGAGAACAGAGGAAAACGGTACTCGACGTTGGCCTCAAGCCTCATATCGCCGGTTTGGTTGGGAATGGAGAATGTCTGGTCCATTTGGGACGAGCCAGGACCTACGCTTCTTGCAGTCCAGCCGCGCAGGCTGTTTGAACCTCCTGCCCAGAACAGACGCTCGAAAGGCATCTTGGTCGAGTTGCCGTAAGCGTAACCGGCACCTCCAAGAGCCCTTACAGCCAGGGCCTGCTTATTGTTCTTGCCGAATTTCCATGTATAGGACAGCGACAGCTCCGCCCTTACGAACTGCGAGTAAGGCGAATTCCAGATAGTATGGAAACCGGAACTGTCTACCGGCATGAAATTGTTAAAGGCGGAAAGCAGATTTCCTGCCAGGTCGAATTGAAAGTCTGCCTTGAAAAATGACTTCTGGGGATTGAGGCTCGGATCACTGCTGTACTGCATATCGAATCCGAGACCGAACTCAAAATGATTCTTGTAGGCCTCGCGCACGAACGGATTGGTAAGCGATTCCATAAAAGACTCGCTGTAAACAGGCAGGTTGACTATATTGAACTGGACTGGAACCACTTTGAAATAATATTTGTTGGACTGGCTGCTCCAGTTCCAGCCGAAACTGGCTCCGATCATATTGCGTGTATACTCCGGCCGACGTTGGAAATTGTACGTGATATCCAAGTCGGTACGTGGAATGATGTTCTTGAACATCCTGTCGGGCAGAAGTACGAACGTCGGGAAACTGAGACCGGCACTGGCACCGAATTCGGTCGCCCGTGTCGAGTTGTCCACAGAAAACTGGAAATTGCCGGAAACAGATAGCGAGAGCCACTCCCCTCCTTTGAATATATTGCGGTTATAATATGACAAAGTAGGAGAAATACCTATCAGACCGGTCGAATTGGTCGAAGCCTCAAGGTTGATCCTGTAGCCGTGGGCCTTTGAAGGTATCAGCCTTATCATACAGTCCACCACGTTGGTGTCTGTCTTATTGAGTTCGACACTTACGTTGTTGTAAATACGCATGTTTGCGAACCGTTGGTAGGTGTTGTTGACGATAAACTCACTGTAGACATCTCCCGGTTCTATGCGGTTCATCTTGTACAGGATGGACGGACGCACCTTCCGTTTGGAATCATACAGTATCGTAAGATTCTCATATTTGAGGGTATCCAGTATCTGAGGAATCTTCTTGGCGACAGAAACCCTGTACCTGATGTTGTCGGATACCGGACGTATAGATACGTCACCGAAGTAGAATTTCCTGTGCCGTCGGGCATCCTGAGGAGTTTCATTGCGGGTGTAATTGCGTACAAACACCTTCAGCAGGGCGGAATCCTTTATCGATAATGTATCCGCTGCAAAAAAATAGTAGTTTTTAGAGAACTCATAGTAACCCCTGTCCTTGATATAGGCAGCTGAACGCTCGGTCTCCCTGTCCAACAGGTCCTCTGACAACGGAGCTCCTCGTTTTATCAGGGAGTTTGCCGTATCACTGTACACCACTTCTGCAAGAGCAGGGTCATCTACCTGATACTGTATGTCCTTAATTGGATACTGCTTGCCGAGGGTAACCATATAGTCTACGACAGTCTGTCTGTCCTTTATCTCTGCCCTGGCCTCGACCGTGGAGTTGTAGTAGCCGATATTTTTCAGATGCGTGGTGATATTATCCCGGCTGTCCTCCATCAACGCCGGATCAAACACCACTGGCGCCTGCCCTAAGCGGGTGACAAATCTGTCCCACCCCTTGCCTTTTCCATTAGTCCAGTTGTAGACGTATATAAACGGATTCCACCCTCCCCTTCTGGTTTTTATAATATAGGTATTGGCCTGCTGGCGGATATAGTTGTCCAGCTGGGAGTCCTGATATTCCGGATGCTCCTTCTTGTTGACCACAGTTATGACGTTGCTTTTCAAGCGGGTCTGGTCTCCGGTCAGGACCTTCGTAGTACTGCATGAGCCCAATAGAAGCATCATCGACATGAAAGTCAATATCAGATAGATATATGCCGGGCTCTTTTGACGCATTTACATTTTTCTGCAAATTTATAATTTTTAATGCTTTTATAAAAAATAGTTGGATATATTTGCAGTGTGAAAAATCCGGGTGAGCCGGATGGCATGAAAAGAGGTAAAAGTAACTAAGTTGCATTAAGCGTCATGAAGAACAAGTACATCGATTTGGTTGAGCAGTCCTTCGAGTTTCCGCAGGACGAATTCCGTGTAGAGGACGGAGCTCTGTATTTCCACGATATTCCGATGATGGATGTCATCGAACAGTACGGCACGCCGCTGAAGATATCGTATCTGCCCAAAATATCCTCGCAGATACAGCGGGCCAAGAGGATGTTCAATGTGGCCATGGCCAAGGTGGACTATCAGGGCGACTACCATTACTGCTACTGTACCAAGAGTTCGCACTTCTCCTTCGTACTGGAAGAGGCCCTGAAGAACGACATCCACATAGAGACATCATCGGCCTTCGACTTCAACCTGATAGAGTCCCTCTACGACAGCAAGACAGTAGACAAGGATCTCTATATCATCTGTAACGGCTACAAGAAAGACACATACATCGCCAATATCGCCCAGTTCATCAACAACGGCTGGCACAACACCATACCCATCCTCGACAACATGCCCGAGCTGGACCAGCTTGACGCCGTGATCAACGAGCCTACCCGCATCGGTATCCGTATCGCGGCCGAGGAGGAGCCCAAGTTCGAGTTCTACACCTCTCGTCTGGGTATCCGCTACAAGGACATCATGCCCTTCTATCAGGAAAAGCTCAGCCATAACAAGAAGTTCAGTCTCAAGATGCTGCACTTCTTCATCAACACCGGCATCAAGGACAACGCCTACTACTGGAACGAGCTGGGCAAATGTGTCAACGTATACTGCAACCTCAAGGCTGTCTGCCCTACCCTCGATTCCCTGAACATAGGCGGCGGCCTGCCGATCAAGAACTCCCTGGGCATGGACTACGACTACGAGTACATGATTGAGGAGGTGGTGGCCCAGATCAAGAGCATCTGCAACTCCCGAGGAGTCGAGGAGCCCAACATTTTCACCGAGTTCGGTTCCTATACCGTAGGTGAGAGCGGAGCCACCATATTCTCCATACTCGGAGTCAAGCAGCAGAACGACCGCGAGAAATGGTACATGGTCGACAGTTCCTTCATGACCACCCTCCCCGACATCTGGGGCATCAAGCAGAAATTCATCCTCCTGCCGATAAACAAGTGGGACCAGCCCTACGAGAGAGTCTTCCTCGGAGGCCTCACCTGCGACAGTCAGGACTACTACAACGCCGAGGAGCACGCCAACGCCATCTTCCTTCCCAAGGTCTCCCCTGACGACCCGGAGCCCCTGTACATCGGCTTCTTCCACACCGGAGCCTACCAGGAGTCAATAGCCGGCTACGGCGGCATCCAGCACTGCCTCCAGCCTGCTCCCAAGCATATCATCATCGACAAGACACCGGACGGGGACTATACCACCAAGCTCTTCAGCAAGGAGCAGACCTACAAGTCGATGCTCAAGATCCTGGGATATTGACGGAAGTTCTGCGGGACAATGCTGACCGACCGTATACCCTCCAAGGCCGACATCCGGCTCATCCGCTCCCTCGGACAGAAGAAGTTCCGGCAGGAGCACGGGCTTTTCGTCGTCGAAGGAGAGAAAATGGTCGGGGAGGCCCTGACTCAGAAGCGTTTTTCCGTTGAAGCGGTATACCGTACCTCCGATATCGGGGAGGAGACAATGGGCAGGATGAGCCATCTCTCCTCCCCCTCCCCTGCCCTTGCCGTCCTGCGTATCCCTACAGACGGAATTCCGGACCGCGCCTCCGCATTGCCCTCAGGCCTGTGTCTCGGGCTGGACTCTGTCCGCGACCCGGGAAATGTCGGGACCATCCTGCGTCTGGCCGACTGGTTCGGGATAGAGACAGTCTACCTGTCGCCGGACTGCGCGGATCTGTACAATCCCAAGACCATACAGGCCACGATGGGTTCCGTCTTCCGACAGAAAACCGCTACTTGCGACCTGGTGCATCTTGCCCGGAACTGCCGTACAGCAGGCATACCGGTCTATTCCACAGCCCTTGAAGGAGGAGAAGACATCCGCACAGTGCCATTGAAGACAGACCGGGCACTTGTCATAATGGGCAGCGAGCGTGACGGAGTGTCTCCCGCCCTGCTTGACGAATCCGTCCGCAGGATCTATATACCGTCTGCGGCCGAGGGCACTTCCGACAGGGCAGAGTCCCTCAATGTGGCCATAGCGACTGCCATAACCTGCTACGAGATACGTCTCAGGCGGCCCATGTGAGGATTCTGCATTTTTCAGTATCCTGCTTATGCGTATTTGTGACTTCATCCTTAAAACTGCAATGCAATTCGAACAAGTTCATTTGCGTTGCTCTCGACTTCTTTTTATTTTTGCGCCCATGAGTAGAAAGAAAGAAAAGGAAATAGTCCGCGGCGTGACGGTGGAGTCCGTCGGTGCCGAGGGAAAGGCGGTGGCCCGTATTGACGGGAAAGTGGTATTCATGTCCAATGCCGTGCCGGGGGATGTCGTGGCCGTGCGGATCGACAAGCGTCGGGAGAAGTACTTCGAGGGTACGCTGGTCGAAATCGAGCAGCCCTCGCCGGACCGGGTGGAGCCATTCTGCGAACATTACAAGGACTGCGGGGGCTGCGCCTGGCAGGAACTCCCCTACCACCTGCAGCTCAAGTACAAGCAGCAGCAGGTCGTGGACCAGTTCTCCCGCATCGGGCATCTGCCCATGGAGCAGGTGGAGGTGCAGCCCATCCTTCCCTCGGAGCGCACCACGGAATACCGCAACAAGCTGGAATTCACCTTCTCCGACCGGAGGTGGCTGCTCAGCGGCGAGGACCCCTCGACGGTGTTCGATCCCCCTGTCCCTCTCGACCCCTCGGAGTTCGAGGGAGGAGTATTCCCTCGGCACCTGCGCGGAGGGTACTCGTCCGTCAACGGCAATCCCGCCGGATTCGCCCTCGGATTCCACATTTCCAAGGCATTTGACAAAATACTGGATATCAGGCACTGCTGGCTGCAGCCGGAGCCTTCCAACGAGATACGCAACTTCATCCGGCAGTACGCCATCGTGCACGGGCTGCCCTTCTTCAACATACGGGAGCAGACCGGATTCCTGCGCAATATAATCATCCGCACCAACCTGCGCGGGGAGGTCATGCTGACCGTCATGTTCGGGGCCCGTCCGCCGAAGCTCGGCAAACTGCGCTGCGGGTTCCGCCCGGAGGACTGCGACGCCGAGGCGGAGAAGCTCTTCGACGTGCTGATGGAGCGTTTTCCCCAGATCAAGTCGCTGAACTATCTGTACAACGGGAGGATGAACGACGCCATCAACGACCAGGAGATTCTGAATGCGCGGGGCGAGGACGCCATCTACGAGGAGATGGAGGGGCTGCGGTTCAAGATCGGGCCGAAATCCTTCTACCAGACCAATCCGCTGCAGGCCTACAGGCTCTACTCGACGGTGCGCGAATTTGCGGATTTCCAGGGCGGGGAGCACGTCTACGACCTCTACACCGGGACCGGGACGATAGCCCTGTTCGTGGCCCGGAGCGTGGCTTCCGTGGTGGGCGTGGAATACGTGCCCGAGGCCATCGCCGACGCGAAGGTCAATGCGCGGATCAACGGGATAGACAATTGCCGGTTCTACGCCGGGGACATGAAGGACATCCTCACTCCGGAGTTCGTGGCCGCCCAGGGAGCCTCGCCGGACGTGGTGATACTCGACCCGCCCAGGGCCGGGGTACACCCTTCGGTCATCGAGGTGCTGCTCGGAACCGGGGCGCGGAAGATCGTGTACGTAAGCTGCAATCCGGCTACACAGGCCCGCGACCTCGCCATGCTCACCTCCGGTGGAGCGTACCGGCTGGTCAGGATCAGACCGGTGGACATGTTCCCGCACACCACTCATGTGGAGAATGTCGCTCTTTTAGAGAAAATATAGGATGGACAGCGGAAAAATATACGAGCAGACGACAATCTGCGCCAGGGCGACAGCTCCGGGACAGGGGGCGGTCGCGATAGTGCGCGTCAGCGGACCAGAGGCGGTGGAGGTGCTGGACAAGGTATTCCGGCCTTTCAAGGACGGAGGGCCGCGGGCTGCGGAGTTCCGGCCCAGGGAGATGCACTACGGGCGGATTGTTTTCCCTGAAAGCCCCGGTCATTCCACCGATAATGCCGAGACCGTCATCGATGAGGTGATGGCAGTGACCTTCCGTGCCCCCCACTCCTACACCGGAGAGGATTCCGCCGAGATATATTGTCATGGCTCCCAATACATTGTGTCCGAGATTCTGAGGGCGCTCCTCGCCGCCGGAGCGGTAATGGCCGCCGCCGGAGAATTTACCAAACGGGCCTTTCTCAACGGACGGATGGACCTCGCCCAGGCCGAGGCGGTCGCGGACCTGATCGCCTCCGAGAACAGAGCGGCCCACGACATTGCCCTGAAACAGATGCGCGGCGGCTATTCCTCCGAGCTGCAGGAGATGCGCTCGCAGATGGTGGACATCGTGTCGCTGATGGAGCTGGAGCTGGACTTCAGCGAGGAGGACGTGGAGTTCGCCGACCGGAGCCAGGTGCTCGCCCTCCTCGACCGGGTATCGGAGCACATCTCGCGCCTCGTGGACTCATTTGCCCTCGGAAATGCCATCAAGAACGGCATCCCCACCGCCATCGTCGGAGCCGTCAACACCGGCAAGAGCACCCTCCTGAACGCCCTCTTAGGCGAGGAGCGGGCCATCGTCTCCGACATCGCCGGCACCACCCGCGACACCATCGAGGACACCGTCAACATCGCCGGCACCACCTTCCGCTTCATCGATACCGCCGGCATCCGCGACACCGCCGAGACCATCGAGGCCATCGGCATCAACCGCACCTACAGCACCATCGAGCGCGCCTCCGTCATCCTCCTCATGCTCGACGCCACCAGACCCGGGACATTCGGGGAATCCTTCGGGGCCATCGCCTCGCGGCTTAACCATGTCCCCTCCACTCATAGCGGAATCAACGAGCGGACACTGCTGATACTGCTCAACAAGGCGGACCTGCTCAGCGAGCCGGAAATCCCCGCAATGCTGACCTCAGCCGAGAGCCTCGCCCGCCGGAATGGCCTCTCCCCCACCCGCACCCTCGCCATCAGCGCCCGCAACCGCCTCGGCCTGCCCGAAATCACCGCAGCCCTCGCCGCCACCGCCGCAGCCCACACAACCGACACCTCCGCCACCCTCGTCACCAACCTCCGCCACTACCAGGCCCTCCAGAAAGCCCTGGAAGCCCTCACCCGCGCCCGCGAAGCCCTCCTCGCCGGAGTCTCCACAGAATTCGTAACACAGGACATACGCGAGGCCCTGCACCATATCGGGGAGATTTGCGGGGAGGTTACTTCGGAGGAGGTGCTGGGGACTGTGTTCTCGCGGTTTTGCATAGGTAAGTAAATATCTAATTGCTAAATAGTTAAATTGATTGTAATCGATTAATATGGCGCTCTTTACAGGCGCCTTTTTTGTTGCTCAAGAATCGTTGACAAAGGGGGATAGTAAAGAGCGGATAAAAGGGCGGATAGTCGAACTTAAAATTACGATATTTCTATTGGAATACTCAGAATAGTTTTATGGTCGGCTTTTTTTCTTTTTATAGCATTATTTATATTTTTGTAAAAAATTATGCTTAAAAAAGGAATATATGAACATATTATAAATCAAGAGACTGAGAAGCAGATAAATGATTCGGAGGAGGCTGGATTGGTGTGCCTGAAGCAGCCGGTTGATGATGCCGAATCTCCTCAGATTTTAGCCAATTATCTGGCAAAAGCTATATGCCAGAAGTTGGAAGACACTGAGGCACAGCAAGACCGTGTGAATCTCATCAATAGAATTATGATTGACGCAGGGCTGATGGATGATAAACAAATTACTGCCCCTTCGGATCTGCTCGCAGAAGTGATGAGTCAGGAACAGGCCCTTATGCAGGCCGAAAGTAATTCAAAAACTGTTCGTCCTATTTCCGGATTCCGGGTCAGCAATCTTTTCACGGGTGGAAGCAGTACGATATCTCTAGGGGAGGAAATTCGCCGAGAGATTGCGAGCGCAGATGAATTGTGCTTTATCGTATCCTTCCTTAAAGTTTCTGGTGTTCGTATATTATTGGATGAATTAAATAAATTCTGCCGTCGGGAAGGTACACGTTTCCGCATCATAACCACCACATATTGCGGCGCTACTCAGGCCAAGGCAATTGAACAGTTGGCTGCACTTCCCAATACGGAGATACGTATCTCCTACAACACTGATATTGAGCGCCTGCACGCCAAGTCATATATCTTTATCAGAAATTCTGGAATGCATACTGCATATATAGGCTCATCCAATCTGTCAAAGTCTGCACAGACTGAGGGCCTGGAGTGGAACATGCGTGTGACGAGTTTTGAGAATCCGCACATTATCAAAACGGCATTGGCCACATTTGAGATGTATTGGAACAGTCCGAATTTTGAGGACTTCCGCATAGGCGGCATTGAGAAATTCAACAAAGAGATCCATCGCAATATTTTCCATTCAGAAGGTACTGAGTATGTCTATCAGCATTATACCCTGCTTCCGCACCAGAAACAGATTCTTGACAAACTGCGGGTCGAGAGAGAAGATAGAGGCAACTATAAGAACCTCATTGTAGCGGCAACTGGTACTGGTAAAACCGTAATATCTGCATTCGATTATCAGGCGTTCGTCAGGACTCATTCAAGAGCCCGGATTCTGTTCACGGCTCATCGCGAAGAGATTTTAAGGCAATCATTAAACACATACCGAAGCGTATTGCAGGATGCCAATTTCGGTACATTATGGGTTGGCGGCAGCAGCCCGCAGGATTCGACTGAGTATGAGCATCTTTTTGTCTCTATTTCGATGTTTAACTCTCGTTTTGAGGAGTTTTTCGCTCAATTGGAATCGGACTATTACGACTATATTGTTATCGATGAGGCCCATCATAGTCAAGCTGACAGTTATCGGAAATTGTTCGGACACTTCGCGCCTCAGATTCTAATTGGTCTTACAGCGACGCCGGAACGCATGGACGGACGCGACTTGCGCCCCGATTTCGGAGGACGTATCAGTGCTGAAATACGTCTGCCACAAGCTTTGCAAGCCGGACTGCTCACACCATTTCAGTACTTGTGCATATCCGATGACACGGATTTGAGCGATGACAGTTTGTGGAGCGGCCAGAAGTACAATATTGAGCGTTTGGCTGATAAACTTTGCGCCAAAAGTCGTGCAAAGCTGATCGTTGATGCCCTGCATAAATACTTAGCGGACGAGTACACATGCCGGGCATTGTGTTTCTGCGTAAATAAGCGCCATGCAGAGTTTATGGCTGAGCAACTTAAATTATATGGTCTTAACGCAGAGAGCCTTACCTCAGACACTCCGGCTGAAGAGAGAAAGCGGCTGGCAAATTCGCTGCGCGAAGGCACTCTGCACTATCTATGTGTAGTCGATATTTTTAATGAGGGTGTTGACATTCCGGAGGTTGATACCGTTCTTTTCCTGCGCCCTACTGAGAGTCTGACGATTTTCCTGCAACAGTTAGGCCGTGGTTTGCGTCTGTCTGTCGGTAAAACAGAGCTTACTGTGCTTGACTTTGTTGCTCAGGCAAACCGGAAGTACGACTTTGCAAGCCGTTTTAGAGCGCTTACTCTCCATCCTGAAAAGAATATACAGAAACAGATAAAAGAGGGCTTTACACTTTTGCCGCTGGGTTGCAGTATCGTGATGGAGAAAAAAGCACGGCAATATATTCTTGACAACATTACGAGCGCAATATACAACAAAACACGTATTGTCAGGGAGATAAACACATATACCTCTATTCCTACAATATCTCAGTTCCTTGAAAACAACAACCAGGATATCAGAGTCCTATATCAAGGTACAAATTGCTGGTCATCGCTTAAACGCGCCGCTGGACGCATACAGTATGAAGACGATGCGGTTACAAAGCGTTTGGAAAAAGGAATGTCGAATTTACTTCATCATAATACCGTATCGTTCCTGCGGTTTGTGGAACGGTTCATCAAGGGTGAAGATAGTATAAGCTCCGAGCCAAATTACAACCAGTATGCACTGATTCTTTACTATGATTTATTCCAGGATCGCATCGGCAAGGCCGGCTTTAAATCTATTGATGAGGCATTGGCATTGATTCATGAGCAACAATACTCTTGCTTCAAACAAGAGATAGGGGAAATCATATCATATTTATTGGCCAATCTGAATATTAAGACGACGCCTGTTGGGGACGATATAATTCCAGGATTGGAGTTATACGGTTGCTATACCCGCGAGGAAATCTTTACATTGGCAGGAAGGCAAACTGCCGACCGGAAAATGCAGGGTACCGCATCCGGTGTTTTTAACTTGCCTGAACACAATGCTACCATACTGTTCGTTACACTTAACAAATCAGAAAAAGACTTTTCGCCATCGACACAGTATAATGACTACCTGATCAATGAAGAATATTTCCATTGGCAATCGCAGAACACCGACTCCCACACGAATAACGGAGGCCGCCGCTATACAGAACAGTCTCGGACTAAGAACAAGATAATCCTCTTTGTCCGCGAAGAGAAAAAGGATGGTTTCGGCAACACATCACCATTCCACTGTTTCGGCCTGGTCGATTACGTCTCCTCACATGATGATTACCCGATGAATGTGACTTGGAGATTGCGGAAGCCGGCTATGTCGCAGTATCTTAAAGCTATTTAACGATAATGGCTAACACCGGACACACTTTTTGAAACACTACCTTTTGTTGTAAATGATTTGAGTTTCATAATATCATTTAATTATAAACTGATTATAACAATTTTACTCCAAACTCGCGCATCGTTTCTTCGCTATCTCTTCCCGATATTGATTTACCTGTCGCTTGTTCAATCCTATCAAGTAATTGTTTTGCACGATCAATGAAATAAGCACCAAAATTATCTGTGGATAAATAAGCATAATTTACCTTGTGAGATTCTATTGCTTCTTGAATCTTTGCTTGGGCTAACCCTTTGTTTGCCATAGTTCCAATATAGACACTTGGTGCATGTCCACCTATCGAACGATTGGATGATGCATATATAGGCGTTTTATTGATAACTGAGTTCCATTTTATGCGAGAGAGGTTATTTTTCTCACAATAGGCCTGTGGAAATATATGATGAATATCGGCCTCCTCATCAATATACGATGCTATATCCATACGATTACCTGTCATAAAATCAAGAGGAGAATCTTGTAAAATTAGTGCCATTATACCTTTATACGCTGCACTATTTCTTGTCTGCATAGTTAATAAACGAGTCGGCTGAATGTTTGATCTATATACTGTCTCTGGCATATCACCACCATCCATCCAACGGAAAACACCCACTATATCTGTAGCAAAACGCGCTTCATTGGCACCTCCATATAATTCTCCCATTACTCCACACCAATACCAACGTGATAATAGACTTTGGTTTTTTCCAAGATGAAGCAATCTCTTATTTTCATTGTCATATGCAGAAATAGCTGCCAAAGGTATCAGTTGTGAGGAATATGGCAAATCTCTAGAACGAAATATGCCTTGATGCACCAAGAAATCAGCAGCATCGCAGAAACCTTTAACCAAAGCATCATGATGTTTCAAATAATCCTGAAGTTCTAGTTTGAGGATATCTCTTTTCTTGCAGGTTACAGCCACTCGCTCATCATCGCCAGAAGCAACTCTTTTATAATATGAAACCAAAAGAGTCATCGCGGCTAATAAATTGGCACCAGTAATTTCTTTAAGTAGTTCACCGTTTACTTTTTGAGAAAATAAACTACGTATTGACTCCCAATCTTTTCTTAATTCATGTCCGTCAGCTGCAAAAGTGGCAGTAACCAACTCGAAAACGGTCAAAGGAACTCCACCTGTATTTACGTTCTCAAAAATCTGACAAACGGCTTCTTTGGGAGTTTCTTTATCCAGTTGAATTACAGGCATATTATAATCTAATATAGGACGAAGGATTTTCTGGGAGAAGTCACGAAACAAATTTCTATAGTCTTTATCACCATGATAATAGTCTTCCATATCATAATGCCAATCCTCTGTATCATTATGGGAAAAAGTAATATTAAGAGGGAACATCAAATTCTCAAATTCTTTTTCTCTGGTAGATAAGTCTAGTGTTACAGTACGTCCTATATCTGTAGTTAGTTGTTTTTTCTCATATACAGAAATAATGGCATCTAATCTATCAGCGGTAGGATCAAGACATTTTCGTATATCTAGATAGTAATAACGTTTGATTGTCGTATCACGGTTTGTCTCTAATCTAGTATTAGTCGCTTTTTTACTTTTTAAAACTTGATATAAAGTGGTCAACCTCTGTTGTCCATCAAGCACAAGCCATTCAGGAGTAACCTGAGATATCGGGTCTACTCCATCAAACATACGATATTTAAAACGTATATGATCACCTCCATTCGCTAGGAACATTGCTGCACCCATCGGGAAACCTGAGGTGATGCTCTCTATGAGTTTACAGATTTTCGTATCGTCCCAAACCCAGCTACGCTGAAAATCTGGTAATTGAGCCTTGCCTTCTTCGACCATTTTTAAAAGGTCATCGAGTTTTTTATCGTGTGACTCTACTGCCATAGTTATATTATTATTTACACTGATTTTAAATTTTACTTTCTTATCACCATCTTTAACACCCCTAAAACCTTAAATGATTCTTCTGGGTCAAGGATAACTGTTTTATATTCTTTATTTAGAGGAATTAATTCAATGAGTGAGTGCTCCCAACCATCTTCCGTAGCACGTTTCTCACTATGATATTTTTTGATGGTACAAGCTATATTGTCGCTATCATAGTCCTTTATATTATAACCTTCCACCAGTACGATTTCACCTTCGCGACTACCACCTGTATAGCGTGCAAAAACACAGTAATCTCCATTATTTATTTTTGGTTGCATACTATCACCCATTGCACGAACCACAAACATTGATTCATCTAAATGTGACATTTCCGCAGATACATCTATCCATTGTGCTTCTTCGTACGGCACCCCAATTTCAGATAAATCGTGACAAGCGGCTTTAATGCTCGGATAGAATGGCAAATGTGTTACGAAACGTTGTGTATCAGATACCTCATCAATGATTCGCGATGAAATAGTAAGATTAGAATTTTCGTCTTCATTCTCAGTCGAATCCTTTGTTTCATGATATACGTCATTCTCATTAAAGTTCTCCACTTGTTCCATTACCTGACGAAATACTTCCGGACTATATTGTGGCGGATAACCATTCTTTACCAAACATACTTTAATGTCAAACTTCAATTGGTTACGAACATTCTGATTGTTCAACCAATCGGCAACACTCGATTTCAGATCAATTATCTCTTTAATCTTACGCGCTAAATCTCTGCACTTCTCATTAATCCTAATCCCATCTATCTCTTTCTCTTCACCATATACAAAATTAAATTGATCGCGTAGCAGGATTAAAATATCATAAAATGCCTTTTCTTCAAAAGTAAGATTCAGTTTTCGGAAGCTTTCCCTATCTTTCTGCATTTCTTGAAGAATCTGTAAAGCTTGTTCAGTTGCACTCTTTATGATTTCTTCTGATGTTGCATCTTGAGCTTCACCAGCTTCCTCTGCACTTAAATGTTTTCTACGTTCATGATATTGTTTAATGGTTTCTTCCAGCATTTCCATAAACCGTTTGGCAGCTGCTCCATTAGTCCGACCATACTCTGTTATCTGCTTCTTGAGCATTTTAACCAGCAATTCCAATTTGGAAGCAGGCATCTTTACATCAGATAGCTTTTCAAAGTATTCCGGACTAAATATATCCTCCTCTTCTCCTATTTCCAAAACGCTTTCGACCTTGGTATATTTTAATGCCTCTTCCACCATCTTAGCCACCTTTCGATTCATGGTTTCTGCATCAGGCACATCCGTTCCACTCATTTTACGCACAAAACCAGCTATCGCCATAAAGCATTGCGCTAAAGCAGATTCTTCTTCACTCAAATATCCTGATGGCTGGCATATGTCGTATGCTATACGCATCCGCTTAACCACCTTCAAGAAGTATGTTTTAAAAGATACTTTCTTTACTTTCTTACCATCATCAGAGGCTAAGTTTAACTGATCGTTTGACTTGAAAACATACTCTGCTACTTTGGCTAATAGTGTATATCTCAGTGCCGGATCTGTATCTGGATTAAGGAATGGCGTTAAATCCTCTTTCTTGAATAAATCTTTCAGTATTGATAACTGCTCCCTGAATATCAATGTTGCCTGTTCTACATCGTCATCAGTCGGTGCAAATGTATTACCACCACCGCCATATATTTTCATAGCTTCACGCATATTGTCGCGTATGCCGATATAGTCAATGACAAGGCCGAATTCCTTTTGTGGATATTTTCTGTTTACACGGCTGATAGTTTGGATAAGCGTGTGTTTTTGTAATGGTTTATCATTATATAGATAGGTTAAAGACTCTACGTCAAAACCTGTAATCCACATATCCACAACAATCACAATGCGGAAATTACTCTTCTCTTGTTTAAATGCAGCGTCTAAGTCTTCAGAACGTTTGTCATTCGTTACTCCTCCTAAATATTCATACATATCTTTAGGGTCGTTCTTACCCACACTGGCGACCATTGCCATAGTAGGCATTTCAGGCAGTTCTTTTAGCTCTTCTTCCGTACACACAACACCTTCGGGCGATTTCCTTAATTCAAACCATTCCGGGTATTTCTCTTGGAAAACAGTAAGTAGTTTGTATGCAATTTCACGTTTAGAGCATACCACCATTGCTTTTTGCACTCGGTCTGGATCACCATTACATGCATTTATGTAATGGTCGTGTATATCCACAGCTAAACGTTCCAATCTTTGTGGTTCACCAAGAATCACTTGTAATGAACTCATAGCTATCTTACTGGCTTCTATATCTTCTTTAGTGGAACCATCTTCAGCACAGCGTTTATAATATTCCTCTACTAACTGGATTTTTTCTTTATCTAAAAGAACTTTTGTAATCCGAGGGTGGTATTTGATTGGCACAGTTATCTCATCAGCAACCGCTTGATCCATGGTATATCTGTCAATCTCATCACCAAACGTTTGATAGGTTTCTGCAATGGGAGTACCGGTAAATCCTACAAATGTAGCATGTGGTAAAGCTTCACGAAGCACCTTTGCGTATGGTTTGGATAACACAGCTCTCATTTGTTCATCATTACTTGCTGCTAACTCTATTTCATCTTCATTCGGCTTACTGAATTTGATACGTTTAGCACTTTCCAACTGAGTACGATGTGCTTCATCGCTAAAGCAGATGATGTTAGAGCGTTTGTTAATGAGTCCCACCGGGTCATCTTCACGGTCACAAAATTTCTGTATCGTACAAATATAAAATCCCCCGCTTTCTCGTGCAGCCAGTTCTTCACGCAGTTTTTTGCGTGTAGGTACCACAGACACCTCACCTAATCCGAGGAACTCTTTACTCTTGGTAAATAACTTGCTACCCTGTTTCTGCAAGTCATCTCGATCTACTATCATCAAGATGGTTGGCGAACCAATTTCCGATGCACATCGCATAGAAAGTTGACGTGCAAGAAAAGCCATTGTGTAGGTCTTCCCACATCCGGTAGCTCCAAAATATGTACCTCCTTTTCCACTTTTCTCCTTCACAGATTTCACGATACTTTCACGAAGCAGCCGTGTGGCAAAGAATTGAGGATAACGGCATACTATTTCTTTCTCCTTATCATCATATTCCTTGTCCTGAAAATAAATGTAGTCTCGGAATATTTCAAGGAATCTTTCTGGAGAATAGACTCCTTTCACCATGGTCAGCATCTCATCAAATGGGGATGTAGATACTTGATCATCGTTGTTCACTCTACGCCAAGCATAAAAATGTTCGTATGGAGTACGCACTGTTCCAAGACGTGTTTTTACACCATCACTTATACATGCTAATGGACAATAATGAAGCAAGTGTGGGATATCACGCCAGTAGCGAATATTTATCTGTTCCCAAGCATCAAATATGGTCGCTTTATCGTCTGCTGGATTTTTCAGTTCCATCACACAGAGCGGCATTCCATTTACATATAAAATAATATCTGGACGTCTATTCTTTGTGCGACCATTATTTACATACTCAACTGAAAATTGATTGACTACTCGGAATATGTTTTTAGCTGATTGGTCTTCCTTAGGTTTATCAAAATCAATAATAGGTATGTTTCGTGTTGTACCGTTTTTAGATGTAAAGTTTACACCTTCAACCATCCATCCATAAACTTTATGGAGGGTTGCAAAGTCTGTTTCTGCACCAACAAGTCGTACATTATCAACAATCTGTTGAATCTCATCCGCTTCAAGTCCCGTGTTGCTATTTGTCAAAAAGTCTATTAAGTCCTTCTCAATCAGAACTTCCTTTTTATTGGCTCGTACAATTTCATCACCTGATATATATGTCCAGCCCTCTTGTTCCAAGAATGAAATAAATGCATTCTCAAAATCAGATTCGCAAAAGCGACCGTTATAATTTATTAGTTTACTTTTTGACATAGCAAATTTATTAGGTTAGTAATCTTATCTTAACTTAACTGAGAGAACTGTACACTATATACTTGTATCTCCATTTTTTATTCTTTC
>CALUTU010000018.1 GCA_944323785.1 uncultured Bacteroidales bacterium
CGTTCACTTTTCTCCCCGGCCCTCACGATGAGGAACTGTCCGGGACGCGCGGAGTGCGCGATACGCGGCGCCTCCACTTCCATAAGACAGATGGCCGGCGTCAGAAATTTCTTCCTTAGTATCTTATACATAACTGTATTATTATTTCCAGCTGCGAAGATAATACATTTTCCGTTGCAGTGCAGTTTTGTTTGTCTTGTTGCGAATATTGATTAAATTTGTTCTATAATTAAATAATCATCTTACTTATGAAATTTCTGAGAAATCTTCTGGCGGCCTTCGTTGGCTCGCTCATCGCATTCGGATTCCTGATCCTGCTCACATTCGGCATCATAGGAGGACTGCTGGGCAGCATCATGTCTTCCGAAGAACCGGTAACGGTATCACCTAATTCCGTACTGAAAATAGACCTGAGCTCCCCGGTCGGAGAGCAGACTGTCTCCGACCCTCTGGATTTCAGTTCCATCGTGCCCTACGCCGGCAGCATGTCCTCACTCGGTATCCTGGATGCCGTGAAGGCCATAGACTATGCGGCGCAGGACCCGGCCGTCAAGTTCATCTATCTGACCAACTGCGCCTACTCCAGCGGACTGGCCTACATGGAGGAGCTGCGCGGAGCACTGGAGCGTTTCAGAGCCTCCGGCAAGCCCGTCATCGCATACGGACAGAATTTCTCCCTCGGCGGCTACTACCTTGCGTCAGTGGCTGACAAGATCTACTCCGACGAGTTCGCCTCCAACAACATCCTCGGTGTCTCGACCACCATTTTCTTCCTCAAGGACATCCTCGACCGTTTCGGAGTGGAGATGCAGCTCATCCGTCACGGTAAATACAAATCCGCCGGCGAGCAGTTCATCGCCGACAACATCAGCGAGGCCAACCGCGAGCAGAACCAGGCCATGGTGGACGCCCTGTGGCAGACTGTAAGGGACGGTATCTGCAAGTCCAGAGGCATCACGCCGGATGCTCTGGACCGGATGGTGGACAACCTGGAGCTGAACACCGCGGAGCACATGCTCAACGCCGGTTTCATAGACGACATCTTCACGGTCAACGAGATGGAAGACCAGCTCAAGATGCTCTCCGGAGAGGAGAAGTTCAAGGATGTCAAGATGATCACCCTGGACAAATACGCCAAGGCCCGCATCAAGCCGGACTTCAAGGTCAAGGACAAGATAGCCGTTATCTACGCTGACGGACAGATCAACACGGAGGGCGAGGGCATCACCGCCCAGAAATTCCAGCCCATCATCCGGGACATCCGCAGCGACAGCACCATCAAGGCAGTAGTCCTCAGAGTCAACTCTCCCGGAGGAGCCGTACAGCCCGCCGAGATCATCCGTACCGAGCTGGAACTGCTTCGGCAGGACAAGCCGCTGATAGTATCCTACGGCACGATGGCGGCCTCGGGCGGATATTGGATCTCTGCCGAAGCCGACAAGATATACTCCAACAACTCCACCCTTACCGGCAGCATCGGAGTATTCAGCATGATTCCGTCGTTTGAGAAGACTTTCAAGGACATCGCTCACGTCAACCCCGTGACCGTCCGCTCGCACAGGCACGCCGACATGTACTCTCCCGCACGTTCGCTTGACAGCCGTGAGACCGAGGCTACACAGGAACAGATAGAGATGATCTACGACAAGTTCATCACCATCGTATCCGACGGACGCGGTATCTCCAAGGAGAGAGTGGACGAGATAGCACAGGGCCGCGTATGGTGCGGCAATGAGGCTCTCGGCATCAATCTGGCCGACGAGATCGGCGGTCTTACCGACGCTCTGGACTATGCGGCGACATCCGCCGGACTGGACAGCTACCGTGTAGTATCCTATCCGACAGTACAGACCAGCCTGGACAAACTGATGGAGAACATCGGCACTACATCCGAGACCGTCGAGGCCCTGTCCGACCCCGAGACGCTCATAGAGAACATCTACGAGTCCATCAAGGCCGAGGCCGGCATCTACGCCCTCCTCCCCTACGTCTACCTTTTCGAATAAACAGGGATTGCTAACGGATAATAAAGGCTCCGGCGACTGTAGTTGTCGGGGCCTTTATCTTGTAACGGTCATCGATGCGGAGGCCGGGCAGACAGACGATATGTCCGGCGGCGTCGAGTATCACCGGCTGGGAAAGCTTGCGGACGCGGTCCAACTTCAGGTCGGTGAAGAAATCGCTGAGTTTCTTGGAGCCCTGCCTCATACCGAACGGCCTGAAGCGGTCAGCCGGCTTCCAGCCCCGGCAGAGCAGGGGCATCCGCAGACGGTCGGCCTCGAAGTACAGCGAGCTGCCGTCCGAGACCGGATTGAAGTCCGCCGGCTTGGGGAAGAAGTCTATCCGGAACCGTGTCCCCTTAAAGTTGTACACACCGGGGCTCTCTATGAGAAACTCAGTGTCCTCTTCCTCCTGCAGCGGATATACTTTAAGGCTGTCCTTGGCCAGTACCAGCTCGTGGCTTCCGGAGCGGAACAGTTTTCCGGGCTGCCCCGTGCGCAGACAACGCTCGATGTCAGACACCTGAGTGCTGTTGAACCCGTAGTCGCGGAGAATCATATACAGCCAGTAGCCGTAATGACGGTTGGCGGTAAGACCTGCCGCATCTATAAGCAGCACATCTCCGTCTCTGCTACAAACGCGGTCAGAAACATCCTTCTGCAAGTCATCCATAATCTCCGAGGCCTGACGGAAATACTCCGAATCGCGGTGGACTGTATCCAGGAACGAGGGATTGATCTTGCGGAATTCCGGGAAAATGATATTGCGCACCCGGTTGCGGGCATAGTGCGACTCAAAATTGGTATGGTCGTCCCTGTACGATATGCCGTTGCGCTCCACATACTCCCTTATCTGCGTCCTGGACACCCCCAGAAGCGGCCTGATGATGTGGCCGTTGCGCACGGGTATACCGGAAAGGCCCCTGAGGCCGGTGCCTCTGGCTATGTTGAGAAATATCGTCTCGATACTGTCGTCCAGATTATGGGCGATGGACAGCAGGTCAAAGCCTTCCGCTCTCATCAGCTCGGAAAAGAAGCCGTAGCGCAGGTCCCGGGCGGCCATCTGTGTGGAAAGCGAGTGCTCGGCCGCATAGGCCTTGGTATCGAATATCCTGGTATATACCTTGATACCGTTGCGCTCGCCCCAGGCCTGAACAGAGGCCATATCCCCGTCGCTCTCCTCTCCGCGCAGGGAAAAATTGACGTGGGCCAGTGCAAAATCAGGCCTGAGAGCGCAGCGGAGAAAGAGTTCCGCCATACACATGGAGTCAATGCCTCCGCTCACACCGAGCAGATAACGGTGCCCCTCCAGCGTACCGCCTGACAGTGACTCCAGGGCAGAGGCAAATTCCCGCTCAATCGTCATGCTACTCAGGCTTTACATACTGGCCGAATGTCCAGGTCAGACCCAGGCTGACAATCTCCTTGAACTGCACCCTGGGAGCCAGATTGCCCTGAGCGTCGGCTATCTTGATATTCTCGTCCCAGATAAGGTTGGTTCTCAGAGTCAGCGTCAGTATCTTTGTAATGGCCAAGGATGCGTCCACATCCCAGTAAACCTGAATATTGTCAGGATTCTCCAGATAGTTGGAGAAAAGGGTCAGGGCAGACGATATCTTGAATATCTTATAGGCATAATTGATGTCCATCTTGAACTGGGCACCGAACTCTGCCCTTACAGGCTGGTCTATTGCATTGCCGTATGTCTCACGCAGACTTTCCTCTGTCACCACTACCAGATTGCCCGTAGCGGGCGATAGGTTGAGCGACAGGAAGTTGAACGGCTTGTAATTGATACCGAGACCGAGCGACACATAGCCGGGCGCCATGAATTTTGACTGAAGCGTCCTGGTGGCAGGATCCGTAGAAGTATCAAATGCATAAGTCGGAGTCATCTGCGTCCTGAAGTTGAACAGAGCTGAAAAATACAGCTTGTCCACCAACTGAAGGCCCCACTTGCTGTCCAGCTGAATACGGTCATCACTCTTGTCAAACTGCTGATTGAGAGGAGTGTTCTTGTCAAACGACTGGATAAATCCGTAGGACAGTTTCAGTCTGTTCTCCCATATCATATTATCCTTGGCATAGTTGGCGTTCGCATCTATGAGGGCATTCAGGGATATATTGGCCGATCCGCCCTCAGCCCAGTTGGTCAGGGATGTCTGGGAGAATCCTATCTGGGTCAGGATACCGTTGGTCCAGTATTTGGGCGGCTCTTTCTTCTCTGTCGTATCCACCGCAGCCTCGTCTATCGAGGACACTACGTCCAGACACACCTTCTGGGCATCATCCAGTGCGGACGGATCTATCTCGACTTCCTTGATTTCCTTATAAGTGATATCGTTGTCACTGTCCTTCTTTCTGTCAGAGGCCTGTGCCACTGTCGCACCGGCGGTCAGCAGCAAGAGCAGGCCGATACAGATAATCGCTTTTCTATTCATGATTTTCAGAGTTTAATACGTCGTCGGAATTATATTTGTAACCCAGGCGTTTGCCTGTCTTCATCCTGGAGGACTCTATCTTGACATTCATCTCTCCCACAGTCGCCTCCTTCACCATATCATAAGGGGGAACCAGCAGGTCAAATGAAAGAGTATACAGAATCGCAGACTCCACGAAAGCCACCAGGTCGTCCCTGGTCAGAGTGCTCTTGCCGAACTGGTCGGTAATCTGACGCTTCTGCCGCTTGCCTTCCACGAAAAATGCCTTGTCCTTATTGATGAACATCCTGGCCACCAGATAGCCCAGGTCGTCATTGCGGTTGTACTTCATGGAGTCGTACAGAAAGTTGTACACATTGATTACACCGCAGTAAGTATTGTACGGGTTATTCTTCGCGTATGGATTCTTCCATACCGGATGATCCCTGTCGAATTCAAACACATCGGTATGCAGGCTGAATATCAGCACATCGTCCGCAAACTTCAGCTCAGCCTCGAACTTGCCCCTGTCCCGGTATTCCAGACGCACCCGTCTGGCACCGTGGTTCTCCAGCATATCGTTCAAGTCATTGCTCATCTCGCTCAGGACATCCTTGAGCACACCGAAGACCTCCAGGCACTGGTCAAATATCTGTGACTTGATTACAGATTTGACATTCAGCAGATTGATTATCTTGGCCCGGGGGCTTGAGTCATCACTGTTCATTATCTGTCGGATATTTTAATATGATCTTGCAAAAATCACCCTTCTCTGTGAAGGCCTGCCGGAGTAAACGCACTTGCCGGGCTCCTCGCATACGTAACTGTCTACGGGTATGCACCGAATAGTGGCCTTGGTCTCCTCCTGAATCCTCATCTCGGTCTCGGTTGTACCGTCCCAATGGCAGAGCAGGAAACCGCCTTCCTCAATCCGCTCCTTGAACTCCTCCCAGGTATCGACCTTAACAGTCTTGGAATCCCTGAACGCCAATGCTTTATTGTAGATATTGGTCTGAATCTCATCCAGCAGGCCTCTGATATGGCCGGCCAGTCCCTCACGGGAAGCCGCCGACTTCTCCAGAGTATCCCTGCGGCAGATCTCCACCTCGCCTCTCTCGAGGTCACGGGGGCCTATAACTATCCTGACAGGCACTCCTTTGAGTTCCCACTCGGCAAACTTGAAGCCTGAGCGGACATTGTCCCTGTCGTCTATCTTGGTGGATATACCGGCCTTTTCCAGTTCGGAAGCGATATCCTTCATGTAAGCCACCATACGCTCCAGTTCCTCCTGACCTTTATATATAGGTACGAACACCACCTGTATCGGGGCGATGGCCGGAGGCAGCACGAGGCCGTTGTTGTCTCCATGGGCCATGATGAGCGCACCCATAAGACGGGTGGACACACCCCATGAAGTAGCCCATACATAATCAAGCTTGCCGTCCTTGTCGGCGAACTTAACGTCGAAAGCCTTCGCGAAATTCTGTCCGAGGAAATGAGACGTACCGGCCTGCAGGGCCTTGCCGTCCTGCATCATGGCCTCGATGCAGAGAGTATCGAGGGCTCCGGCGAAACGCTCATGCTCCGACTTGTGGCCTACCACTACCGGCAGGGCCATGTGGGTACGGGCGAAGTCAGCATAGACCTGTACCATTCTCTGAGCCTCCTCCATCGCTTCCTGAGCCGTGGCGTGGGCCGTGTGTCCCTCCTGCCACAGGAATTCGGCAGTACGGAGGAAAAGGCGGGTTCTCATCTCCCAACGCACCACATTGGCCCACTGATTGATCAGTATGGGCAGATCCCTGTATGACTTTATCCAGTTCTTGTAACTGTTCCATATGATGGTCTCGGAGGTGGGTCTCACTATCAGCTCCTCCTCCAGCCTGGCATCCGGATCCACCACCACTCCCGGACCGTCGGGATTGGCCTTGAGCCTGTGATGGGTCACCACAGCGCACTCTTTTGCGAATCCCTCCACGTGCTCCGCCTCGCGGCTGAGGAAGGACTTAGGTATGAACAACGGGAAATATGCGTTCTGATGTCCTGTAGCCTTGAACATCCTGTCAAGCTGTCCCTGTATCTTCTCCCAGATAGCATAGCCGTAAGGCTTGATGACCATACATCCCCTCACTGCGGAATTCTCCGCCAGATCAGCCTTTACCACAAGATTGTTATACCATTGGGAGTAATTCTCCTCCTTGCTTGTAACTTCTTTTGCCATTAATGTATTGTTTAAATGGAATGATTTTTGTTAATTTGTATGCAAAAGTAGTAATTATTGACAAAACAAGGAGGTAGGTATGAAAAAAAGTTTGATTTTCCTTTCCATATGCTCCGCAGCGCTGCTGTCCTCCTGCGGAACATCATCCTATTATGCCTCTTCCGCTTTCGAAGACGGCATATATTACAGACCTGACAAGGAGTCCCGCCAGCAGCTGGCCGAGGACCGTCAGGAGATGCAGGACCTCATCGAGAAGACAAGACAGGAAGCAGCCCGCTTCTCGGACACCATAATGCTCGCAAGCATAAACGGCACAAACAGCATAACATCAGCCGCTACGGCTAACGCTGTTCCGGTCAACATCAACATGGACAACTGGTACGAATACAATCTGCTCGGTTACGACACCTATTGCTCATACTGGGACTGGCGTTACTGGGACATGTTCGGCCCCTTGGGCAGATACTCAAGCTGGGCTGACTGGTACAACTGGTACTCGCCCTGGTTCCCCGGCATATACGACCCGTGGTATCCCAGTTACGGCTGGACATGGAGCTTCGCCTGGAACAGCTGGGGATGGTACGGCCCGTGGTGGGGCGGCTACTGGGGCGGGTGGTATGACCCCTGGTACGGTCCGTGGGGATACCCCGTGGCATATCAGCCCGCCATACACCATGACAGGCGGTACACCGGCACAGGCCTGAGGACAGGGGCCGGTCTTTCCGGAAGCAGGCTCACTGCATCAGGCAGCACTGTCCGTCAGACCGGAACTGCCGTGCGGGGCACCAACACTGTACGCAGCGCAGGCACTGTACGCCAGGCGGTTACTTCAGACAAGACGATCGCTTCCACTGTAAGGCCAACTGTATCGGTTGTCAGAGGCAATACTGCCTCCGTTCATAAAACCACTGCGCTCAAGGCCACTGCCACAAGAGTATCCCATACCGGGACTGCTATATCCGTAAACAGCGGCAGGACAACTGCCGTCGGGAATTTCAAGCCTGTAGGAGACATCAACTCCGGAAACAGATATGTACAGGCAGGAACTGCTGTCAGGGCCGAATCGCTCAACAGGACGGCCGGCCCGTCATACAGGGCAACAAACTCCTCTTACAGAAGAGCCGCCACCTCTACGGCCACATCTTTCAGGAATCCGTTTGAGATGCGCCGTGGCACAGCGACTGTAAGCGGCAGTCTCAACGGCACGGGATTCAACAGGACGGCCACATCAGCTGTAAGGTCCAACGGCTACAGCCGGACCAATAACGCTGCGTACAACAGAAGTTCCTCCTCTTCAAGAACATTCAACAACAGTTCCGCAACCAGAAGCATATCCCGATCCTCTTTCAATACAAGCGGAAGCAGGTCATCGTTCAGCGGAGGCTCAAGCAGCAGCGGCGGCAGTGTCAGGAGCGTAAGGAGATAATTTTAGATCATAAAGGACAATGTACAAGAAACTCACCATATTCACAGCACTTTTAGTAAGTGCGCTGTCGGCATATGCACAGATAACACCGCAGTACTACAACAACGCGCTGCTGTTCTCCAGCCAGTTCTACGACGGTACGGCCCGCAGCGTGGCTATGGGTAACGCCATGACAGCCCTCGGAGGAGACCTCGGAGCCCTGTCATACAATCCTGCGGCTTCCGGAGTATACCGGTACACCGAGATCACACTCACTCCGTCCGTCTACTCCAGTATCACAAATACGTCATTCCTGAGCAATTCCATGCGGGCCGACAAGAGCCGTCTGTCCTTGTCCAACGTGGGTTGGGTCGGCTCCTTCGAGACCGGCAGGACCAGAGGACTGCTCAACTTCAACTTCGCCATCACCGCGAATCAATCCAACAACTTCGCTTATCGAAGCTCAGGCCAAGGCATCCAAAACCATTCAAGCTATCTCGGCAGCATAGCAGCGACAATGAACGGCATCGATGCCGACAACCTCACAATGCCCGAGAACGACCCTACACTGCCTTTCTACCACAACCCGAGTTCTTGGGTTCTGGGATGGAACACAGGCCTGCTGGATACAGTATCCCACGACTCATACAAAGGAGCAACCGAAAGCATAAGGAACGGCAAGTTCCACATACCGGGAGACCTCAACCAAAGTTACTATAGAGAGCGGACAGGGTATGTGGAAGACATCATTATCAATGCATCCGGCAATGTAAACGACATCTTTTTCTTCGGTGTCAACCTGACCCTCCAAAGCATCTGGATGAACGAATTCACATCCATATCTGAATCTGCTGCCGACCCGTCGGACTTCAGTTCCGGATTCACTGATTTCACCCGCGAATACCGTATGACCACATCCGGACTCGGGGTAAGCGTCGAAGCCGGCGTCATAGTGCGTCCTGTAGCCGGCCTGACCATAGGCGGTTCCATCTCCACCCCCACGTGGATGTACCTCAACGAGACATGGATGGAAAGTATGGGAGGCAATACAGATTATGGAAGGTCTTTTATCGACTCTCCTCTGGGGAAAAGTTCATACAGAATCACATCTCCCTTCAGATGGAATGTAGGTATCGGCTATACGCTCGGAGGCTTTCTTGCCTTGGCTGTAGACTATGAAAGGACCAATTACTCCGATATAGTCCTGTCTGATGACAACGGAAATCGCAAAGCATTTGAATTTGACAATGAATATATCTCCACATACTACCGGGCAGTAAACAATGTCAGGGCCGGTATAGAGGCCTGGCCCATTCCCCAACTGGCGCTCAGACTGGGATACAACTATTACAGTTCCCCTGACAAAGACTTTGATCTCAGCCGCCACTATGCATCAACCGGTATCGGATTCAGAGCACTTTCCGGATTTTTCGTAGATCTGGCTTACCAGCAGCAGTGCAATCAAAGCGGCAACAACTACAAGCTGTATGATAACTATGAAAGTTTTTCCGGCCCCATAACCAGTGAGAGATTCCGCGACTGGAAGATACTTCTGACCCTGGGCTGGAGATTCTAGAGAAAGGACAGGGCGTTCGGTCCCTCATTGAAGAGCAGGTCCAGTGCCGACAGTCCGGGTATGAACCCGAATTTTTCAGAAAACACCTGATAGTAAGACTTGAAACGGTTCCGGAACATCTCCGGGACCGTTTTTTTAGGATGTATGGCATCCCGCAGATCCAGAACATCCGGGCCATACTCCTGGAGATATTCTCCGATGAAGGAGACCCGGCATCTGAGTCCCAGCAGTTCCAGCATCCTGACTGTAAGAGCCGTATTGAGTTCAAAAAGAGTCCGCGGACGAGAATCCAGAATAGCGAATATATCGTCCTGATAATACTCGAAAAACGCCGATGTGCGGTAAGCCGACACCAGGGCCCGCTCATGCTGCTGAAGCCAGGGCTTCGAATAATCTATCCTGACCGACCTTATTCCTCTGTCTCCGTCCGGAGCGGACACGGGAACAGTCAGAGACAAAATACCGTCGCAGGCATATATCCTGCAACGGTTTCTGTATGATTGCTTCACATAGGACTCACTGTCCTCTATCAGGAGATGTCCGGTCGCGGCTGCGGCCATAAAGTACTCCACCGGAGGAAAATACGCAGTGGTCACCACCGCATATCCCCCACTAGTCATCGGCTGAGAGATCTGAGTACTTGACGATTCCTCTCTTGGAGGCGCGGATGAAGTTGAGAATATTGTCCCTCTCTATGCAGGGCGGGACCTCTCTTTCCACCTCTACGCAGGCATCGCTGCGGTTGAGTCCGCTGTTGTAGATGATGCGGTATATCTCGCGGATACGGTCTATCTGCTCGTTGGTGAATCCCCTTCGGCGGAGTCCTACGTTATTGAGCCCGCAGAAAGACAGAGGAGAACGTCCCACGAGGGCATAAGGCGGAACATCCTTGGCTATCTTGGAACCGCCCTGGATCATGGCATGCATACCGATGCGGGTGAACTGATGGGCCAGCGAGCCGCCTCCGATGATAGCCCAGTCGTCCACATCCGTCTCTCCGGCCAGTCCCACATAGCTGACCTGGATTACGTGATTGCCGATACGGCAGTCATGGGCCACGTGCGCATAGGACATGATCAGACAGTTGTCACCTATCTTGGTAAGCATCTTTCCGCTTGCGGCTGTCCCTCGGTTGACGGTCGCGCACTCGCGGATGACCGTATTGTTGCCTATCTCCACCCATGTGACCTCACCGGAATACTTCATGTCCTGAGGTATGGCTCCGATGACGGCACCGGGGAATATCTTGCAGTTCTTACCTATCTTAACATAGTCGAAAATAGTCACATGAGGACCGATAACACATCCTTCGCCTATTTCCACATTCTCCGCAATATAGCAATAGGGGCCTATCTCCACATTTGCGGCAATCCTGGCGTTGGGATGAACTGAGGAAAATTGCATCATATCTTGTTTAATTATTACCGTTTCTTAAAATCTCCCGCCGCATAATCTGTGCCACGGCAGTATTGATCCTGTGACCGGACTTATCCGCCGTCACATGACCCTTTATGCGTCTGCCGACAAGAGAGAAGTCCCCGAGAAGGTCCAGCAGCTTGTGCCGGGCGCACTCGTTCGGGAAATGGAGACGGACATTGTCCAGATAGCCCTCGGGAAGCCTGTCCACTTTCTCCACATTGAAGAGAGCGGCCATACGGGCCAGGTCCTCCTCCGGAACCGGATGCTCCACTATCACCAGAGCATTGTCCAGGTCTCCGCCCTTTATGAGATTGTTCTTGAAAAGAAACTCTATCTCGTGGAAAAACACGAAAGTACGGCAGGGAGCCACCTCCCTTGCGAAATCAGTACTGCCGTCATAATGGAACTTCTGAACGCCCAGAACGTGAGAATTGAAGTCTATAGTCAGATCCACGGAAAACTCTTCCGCCGGAAGGACGGTTATCTCCGAGCCGGACTTCTCATCCTTGTAATGAATCGGCTCCCTGACCACAAGATACTGCCTTTCAGCACCCTGCTCATCCAGTCCGTCCGGAAGTATGGCCCTGACATACGGAAGCGCACTTCCGTCCAGTATGGGCACCTCGAAATTATCTACAGTAACCAGGGCATTGTCCACTCCCAGACCATAAAAAGCGGCCATCAGGTGTTCCAGAGTAGATATCCTGACCTCTCCGTTCTCAAGGGTAGTTCCGCGCTGGGTATATGTGACATAATCCACCAACGCCTCTATAACGGCTCTGTCACCGAGATCCTTCCTCAGGAATCTGATACCGTGATTGACAGGAGCGGGAGAAAGCTTCATCCTCACATTCTGTCCCGAATGCAGTCCCTTTCCCTCAAATATATATTCTCTCTTAAGAGTTTTCTGTCTGTCTGACATAAAATCGCAGTTTAATTATTTTTTCATACCGCTTCTGCGGAACATGGCATACGACCTGATATAGTTCATATGCTCTATGGCCGGACTTCCCATATATATTTTCCCCTCCTCCTTGATGTCACCCTGGACACCGGCCTGGGCCGTGAGCTTAGTACCGTCCGCGATATTGAGATGACCGGCTATGCCGACCTGACCGCCGAACATGCACGAGCGGCCTATCTTGGTGGAGCCGGCGATACCGGACTGTGCGGCAATCACGGTATTGGAGCCTATCACCACATTGTGAGCCACCTGTATCAGATTGTCCAGCTTCACTCCTTTCTCAATAAGCGTCGTTCCCATAGTGGAGCGGTCTATCACCGTATTGGCCCCTATCTCGCAGTTGTCCTCTATGGTGACTATTCCGGTCTGAGGTATCTTCTTGTATGAACCGTCCTCCGTAGGAGCGAAACCGAAGCCGTCAGAGCCTATGACAGCCCCTGCCTGTATGATGCAGTTGTTGCCTATCCTGCAGCCCCTGTATATCTTCACTCCCGGGTATATAATGCAGTTCTCGCCGATTGTGACACCTTCTCCAATATATACTAAAGGATATATCTGCGTATTACGGCCTACCGTTGTCTTTTTGCCCACATAGGCATTGGCTCCCACATAGACACCTTTTCCAAGCCTTGCCGAGAACGCCACATGAGATGACCATGCCCTGCCGCGGCGTCTGGCGGCCTTCATCGTGTTGAGCAGGTCCAGAAGCGATGCGACGGCCTCATAGGCATTGTCCACCCTCACCAAAGTGGGCGACACGGCCTCTTTGGGTTCAAATGACTTGTTTATAAGAACTATGCTGGCCTTACAGGTATAAAGGTAATGTTCGTATTTGGGATTGGCCAGAAAACAGAGCGTCCCGGGCTTGCCGGACTCTATACGAGCCACGGAAGAGACTGTCACATCGGGATTTCCGACGATCTCGCCTCCAAGATGCTCAGCTATCTGTTTTGCACTTACCTCCATTATAAGTCTAATTTCACTATTAAAGAATTGTGCAAAGAAAATAATTTTTTTTGGATTATCAGCACAAAACCATTACTTTTGTGGCGATAAAGGATAGTGGAAAGGGACGGCGAGTCCCTTTCGTCTTATTAGCCACTCCCGTAAAACCGCATCAGATGATTGAGAAACGCACCATAGAACAGATTGTAGAAAAGTACATGGAGGACAACAGACTGGTCCTCGTAGACGTGAAGGTCAACAAGGCCAACAACATAAAAGTGTTCTTCAGGGCCTTGGACAGACCGGTGTGCATAGATGACTGCGTGGCCCTGAGCCGCTTCATAGAAGCCGGACTGGACCGGGACAAGGAGGATTTCTCCCTGATGGTCAGCTCTGCCGGAGACAACTGCGACAATAATGAAAATGATATAGATAACAATTAACAACAACCGACATGGAAGTAAACCTGATAAGTACGTTTGCCGAGTTCAAGGAGCTCAAGAACATCGACAGACCTACCATGATGAGCGTGCTGGAAGACATCTTCCGCACCCAGTTGATTAAGATGTACGGCTCGGCCGACAACTTTGACATCATCATCAACATCGACAAGGGCGACCTTGAGATCTGGAGAAACAGGGAAGTGGTCAAGAAAGTCGAGGATCCCAACACCCAGATATCGCTTGAGGAAGTCCACAAGATCGATCCCTCATACGAGGTGGGAGAGGATTTCCCGGAAGAGGTCAAGCTGTCGGATTTCGGCCGCAGGGGTATCCTCAACCTGCGCCAGAACCTTCAGGGACGTATCGCCGACATCGAGAAAGCCAATCTCTACAACAAATACAAGGACCGTATACATGAGATACTGGTAGGCGAGGTTTATCAGGTATGGAAAAAGGAAGTGCTGGTCATGGACGAGGACGGCAACGAGCTGGTGCTGCCCAAGTCGGAGCAGATTCCTTCCGATTACTTCAAGAAAGGCGAGACCGTAAAGGCTGTCATCGAGAGCGTGGAGATGAGGAACAATACTCCCGTCATCACCCTGTCGCGTACGTCTCCCGCTTTCCTGGAGAGACTCTTCGAGCAGGAGGTGCCCGAGATCTTCGACGGACTCATCACTATCAAGAAAGTGGTGCGCATCCCCGGTGACAGGGCCAAGGTGGCCGTCGAGTCCTACGACGAGCGCATCGACCCTGTAGGAGCATGCGTCGGTGTCAAGGGCTCGCGTATCCACAGCATCGTCCGCGAGCTGCGCAACGAGAACATCGACATCATCAACTGGACTTCCAACACCCAGCTTCTCATCCAGAGGGCCCTCAGTCCGGCCAAGATATCGTCCATGTCCATAGACGAGGAGACCAAGCACATCCGCGTCAACCTCAGTCCCTCTGAGGTATCCCTGGCCATCGGCAAGGGCGGCAGCAACATCAAGCTCGCAGGACAGCTTGCCGGCTACGAGATAGACGTATTCAGGGACAGCGAAGGCGGCGAAGAGGAAGAGGACGTGATGCTCGACGAGTTCAACGACGAGATCGAGCAGTGGATCATCGACGCCCTCAAGGGCATCGGCTGCGACACCGCAAAGAGCGTGCTCGCGCTTCCCGTAGAGGAGATCTGCCACAGAGCCGACCTCGATGAGGAGACAGTGGTGGAAGTACAGAAGATACTGAAAGCTGAATTTGAACAATAATTTAAAACAAGTGATATATGGCGGGACAAGAGAAAATAAGAATCAACAAAGTACTTAAGGAATTCAATATCGGGCTGGGAACCCTGGTGGAGTTTCTCAGCAAGAAAGGATATGAGGTGGAGGCCCATCCCAGTGCGCAGATCAGCGGTGAGGAATACGAGCTTCTCAAGAAGGAGTATGCCAAAGACCAGCGCATAAAGGAGGAGTCTGCGAAAATATCCATCAAGATTAAGGAAATCACCAAGAAAGAGACCCAGAAACAGGAACCTGAAGAGGAACCGTTTGAGGACGAGGTCATCATCAAGACCACAACCATCGATCATCCTTCCACTCCTGAACCCGCCATCACGGAGAAGAAGGCCGATCCTGCGCCCGTGAAAGAAGATGATGACACCCGCAGACCTGAACCGGCTCCTGCTCCGGCTGCACAGGAGGCCGCCGCTCCGGCTGCGGAGACTCCGGCTCCGGTAAAGGAAGAAAAGACACCGGAAGAGCCCAAGGCAAAGCCGGAGCCGGCCGTCACTGACAACGGCACCGGTCATGTAGGGCCCAGGATTCTCGGCAAGATAGACCTGAACAAAAAGCCGTCGAAGCCCCAGCCTGCACCGTCTCCTGCCAAGCCAACCCCGGCCAAGGAGACGGCAAAGGAGGTAAAAGCGAAAGACAATGCCGCGGAAAAGCATCCCGAGAGACACGAGGTGGAGCACATCGAGACAAAGGTCGAGAAACTCGCCGGTCCTGTCATCAGCGGCAAGATAGACCTGTCCGCCTTCGAGAAGAAACACACTTCAGGAGGCGACAGAAACGGCCACCGCAAGCGCGAGCGCATCAAGGGTCAGGGCGAGAAGGTGGACATAACCAAAGTGGACTCCGGCAGTCAGAAGAACCGCAACAAGAAAGGTGGTGACAACAAGGACAGAAAGAACCGCAAGGAGAAACCCAAGCCTGTACGTGTGGAGATAGACGAGGATCTGATACAGAAGCAGATCAAGGAGACCTACGCCCGTATGACCGAAGGCAAGGGCAAGACCAAGAGTTCCAAGCACAAGAGAGAGAAACGCGAGATGATCTCCCAGAAGATGGAGGAGGCCCGCGAGCAGCAGCAGCTTGAGAGCAGAATACTCAAGATGACCGAATTCGTGACAGTCAACGATCTGGCAGTCATGATGAACATCCCGGTGACCAAAGTCATCGAGGCCTGCATGAACCTGGGCCTGATGGTCTCCATCAACCAGCGTCTCGATGCCGATGCCCTGGTGCTGGTGGCCGAGGAATTCGGATACGAGGTACAGTTCGTATCCGCCGATGAGGAAAGCGAGATCCAGGAGGAAGTGGACGATCCGGCAGATCTGGTAGAGCGTCCTCCCATCATCACCGTCATGGGTCATGTGGACCACGGTAAGACATCCCTGCTGGACTACATCCGTAAGTCCAACGTCATAGCCGGAGAGGCCGGAGGCATCACCCAGCACATCGGAGCCTACAATGTCAAGCTGCCCGACGGCCGGCGCATCACCTTCCTCGACACTCCGGGTCACGAGGCCTTCACCGCCATGCGTGCCCGAGGAGCGAAGATCACCGACCTGGTCATCATCATCGTGGCCGCCGACGACGCCATCATGCCCCAGACCATAGAGGCCATCAACCATGCCCAGGCCGCCGGCGTCCCCATGGTATTTGCCATCAACAAGATAGACAAGCCGGGGGCCAATCCCGACCGCATCCGCGAGCAGCTTGCCAACATGAACATCCTGGTGGAGGACTGGGGCGGCAAGTATCAGTGTCAGGAGATATCGGCCAAAAAAGGCACCAACGTGGACAAGCTCCTCGAGAAAGTCCTGCTGGAAGCCGACCTGCTTGAGCTCAAGGCCAACCCTAACCGCATGGCCAAAGGTACGGTCATCGAGTCCTCCCTCGACAAAGGACGCGGCTATCTGGCCACTGTCCTGGTACAGAACGGAACTCTCCACGTAGGAGACATCATCCTCAGCGGCAGCTACTACGGCAGGGTCAAGGCCATGTTCAACGAGCGCGGCCAGAAAGTATCCGAGGCCGACCCCTCCACCCCTGTGTCTGTGCTCGGACTCAACGGAGCCCCGACTGCCGGCGAGACATTCAACGTCATGGGCGATGAGAAAGAAGCCAAGGACCTGGCCAACAAGCGCGAGCAGCTCCTGCGCATCCAGGGTCTGAGGACTCAGAAACACATCACTCTCGAGGAAATCGGACGCCGTATCGCCATCGGCAACTTCAAGGAGCTCAACATCATCGTCAAAGGAGACGTGGACGGCTCCATCGAGGCTCTCTCCGACTCCCTCATCAAGCTCTCCACCGAGGAGATACATGTGGACGTGATCCACAAGGCCGTCGGTGCCATCTCCGAATCCGATGTCCTGCTGGCCGCCGCATCCAACGCCATCATCATCGGCTTCCAGGTAAGGCCCTCGGCCAACGCCCGCCGTCTGGCTGAGAAAGAGGAGATCGAGATCCGTCTCTACTCCGTCATCTATGATGCGATAAACGAGGTCAAGAGCGGTATCGAGGGTATGCTCGCTCCTGAGGAGAAAGAGGAAGTCACCGCCACCGCCGAAGTACGCGAGACCTTCAAGATATCCAAGGTCGGCACCATCGCCGGATGTATGGTCAAGGAAGGCAAGATCACCCGCAGTTCCAAGGTACGTGTCATCCGCGACGGCATCGTGGTCTACACAGGCGCGCTCGGCTCGCTCAAGCGTTTCAAGGACGATGTCAAGGAAGTCGCAGCCGGCATGGACTGCGGTCTGAACATCGACGGCTACAACGACATCAAGGTCGGCGACACCATCGAGGCCTACCAGATCGTCGAGATCAAGCGCAAGCTGTAATATGCAGCGCGACGCTATCGATTTTGGAACAGTAAACATCCCGTCCCTGTTCGGTAAGTATTTCGTAACCACACTGCTGGGGATGGTGAGCATGTCGGCGGTCACGGCCATCGACGGTATCTTCATAGGGCACGGAGTAGGCAGCGACGGTATAGCCGCCGTCAATATTTGCGTACCTGTATGGATGATATTCACCGGTCTCGGTCTGATGGCCGGAGCGGGCAGTTCCGTAGTGGCCTCGATACACCTGGCCCGCGGCAAGGTCAAGGCCGCCCGGCTCAACGTCACCCAGGCCATACTCTTCGTGACCATCATAGCCGCGCTCGTAGCAGGCCTCATCATGACCTTCCCCGAGACCACGGCCCGGATGCTCGGCTCCTCGGAGCACCTGATGCCCCTCGTACTGGACTACCTGCTGTGGATAGTCCCGGCCCTGCCCTTCCAGATGTGGCTTTCAGTATCGCTCTTCATCATCCGCCTGGACGGAGCGCCGCAGTACGCCATGTGGTGCTCGGTCGTAACGGCTCTGATCAACACCGTCCTCGACTGGCTTTTCATCTTCCCGCTCGGAATGGGCGTCAAGGGAGCGGCCATAGCCACAGGCATCAGCATCGTCATAGGCGGCTGCATGGGCATCGGCTATCTGCTGCTGCGGGCCAGGGTTGTGCGCCTGATCAAATTGAAAATGAGCCGCAAGAGTATGCGCCTGAGTATGCGCAACATCGGCTATCAGTGCAAGATAGGCTCCCCAGCCCTGCTCGGTGAGGCCACCATCGCCGTCCTCATGTTCATGGGCAACCAGGTCTTCATGCGCTACCTCGGAGACGACGGCGTGGGGGCCTTCGGTGTGGCCTGCTACTACACCCCCTTCGTCTTTATGTTCGGCAACGCCGTGGCCCAGTCCGCACAGCCGATTATCAGCTTCAACTACGGAGCCAGCAGGATGGACAGGGTATCGTCCGCCAGCCGCCTGGCCATCATCACCGCCATCGTCTGCGGCACTGTCGGGATGGCCGTATTCATGCTCCTGCCCGGCCCCCTCGTAGGCCTGTTCATCGGCCAGGAAGGCAATGCCGCCCGCATCGCCATCGACGGCCTGCCCCTCTTCGCTCTAGGCTACATATTCTACGTCACCAACGTAGCCACCATCGGCCTCCTCCAGAGCCTCGAAAAGATGAAGCCCGCCATGTTCTTTGCCTGCCTGCGCGGCCTCATCTTCATCGTCCCGAGCTTCATCATCATGCCCCGCCTGCTCGGTGACGCCGGCATCTGGCTCGCCATGGCCGTCTCCGAGGCCCTCACCACCGCCGCCATCGCCCTCTACTACTTCCTCGGCCGCCGGAGAAATCTCTAATTTGCACTTATCAAGTGCAAATTTTTCACATTTTTGCACTTCACAAGTGCAATTTTACCAGCCGCCTCCGCCGAAGAAGGCTACATCGTCAAGGACGGCATCGAGTTCTCCTCGAGTTCTCCTTCGGCAACATCCTTCCTCTATGGTGGTTCGGCCTCAACTACTAACTACTGATACGCAACGTCAGGCTTCCCACATCAACATACAAAGCCATCAGTGTCTGTAATTTCAACACTACGTATAATTAGATGAATTACAGCAATTTATCTCGATATCAACAATTACAGACTGAAGAGATAGGAATGAAACTGTTTCTCGGAATCCGCTTCTGAGTATGCTACAGGACGGGGTGATTAATTTATCCGGAAATTTCTCCATCGAGTCTGTTTTGTAATGACGCACACAAATGCCTATATAGATGCCACTTACGTCTATTACAACAAAACAGACGGTGGATAACACCTCTCTGTCCGTAATCCCAGCGAGCGACATAATGCTCTGAATATCTGCTGTTTAGCGAAACACCACCCACTACAGACTGACTGATGGCTGTTGCCGCAACGGCACCGAATCGCGGATTTTGCTGCCGTTGTGGAAAGGGGAACGGATAATGTGGCCGGGAAGAGGCGGACAAATGATTTTTGTTACTTTTGGGGCGTGAATTATCTGCTGATCATATTGGGGGCCGTGTCGCTCGGGCTGGGTGTGACCGGGATGTTCCTGCCGGTTCTGCCGACCACCCCTTTCCTGCTGCTGACGGCGTGGTGCTGGCTTAAAGGCTCGCCTCGGCTGTACGCCTGGCTTATGTCACAGCCGAGACTGGGCCCGTATATTCGTGACTTTCAGGAGCACAGATGCATCTCCCGCAAAGTCAAGGCCGTCTCGATAGTGACCCTGTGGCTGACCATCATTCTGAGCATCATCCTGGTACACCACGCATGGCTCCGCATCCTGCTGGCCGCCATAGCCGTCGGCGTTACAGTCCACATCTTGTCCTTCACCACGAAGAACCAATAATCGGCACCACAGCCATCAAACGCACAATCCGCCGGCATACGAATAATGAAAAGCTGTCGCTTAATTCCGTAATTATGAGTCGCCCGGCAAACTGCCCATGTATTTTCCCGTATAAACTCATCAGTTTTTATATCTTAAGCTTCTCTTTGGAGTGGACAAACTTTTGAAGAGTAAGAAGTTGTTTAAATTTATTTATAATTAATTGTAAATCAGTAGGTTAATTGGAATATTTTTCGTAACTTTAAGGTTGTCAAGACATTAATGTTATGCACAAATACCCAACCAACCTGACTGATAAACAGTGGCAAGTTATAAAAAATATGCTGGACCCCAAAGAAAGATTCAGACAATATTCTCTGCGCTCTGTTTTTGACGGCATCCTGTACATCGTGAAGACCGGCGTGCAGTGGAGAATGCTCCCCTCGGATTTCGCTCCGTGGCAGACAGTGTATTACTATTTCAGCAAGTGGAAGAACGAGGGCCTGCTTGAAGAGATCTTCGACACCCTCCGCGGCATTGTCCGCCGTCTTTCGGGCAGGGCGGAGAGTCCCAGCCTTGGGATCATCGACTCAAGGAGTGTCAGGACCTCCCATCATATTGATGGTCAAAGGGGAATAGACGGAAACAAAAAGATAAAGGGCAGGAAGGAGCACATAGTGGTTGACACACTGGGGCTGCCCATGTCAGTGAGAGTCCATCCGGCTAACGTCCATGACAGCGTAGGGGCGGAAGAGGTGCTCGAATCCATGAGATACAAATTCCCTAGGCTGAAACGGATTCTGGCTGACGGAGGGTACAGAGGTGATGCCGTCAGGGAAATGGCCGGAAAACTGCTGCGTTGCGAACTGGACATCGTGCTCAGGTCTGACAAGCAGGCGGACAAATTTGTCCCCTTACCCAAAAGATGGATTGTCGAACGCACCTTCTCCTGGCTTGAGAACTTCAGGAGGCTGACCATTGATTACGAATACAGGGCCGATACGCACGAAGCCATGATGCATATCGCTGCCATAAAATTATTTTTGAATAAAATTTAAACAGCTTCTAAATAAAGTGTTATACCATGGATCATTTGTAGAAGATATTTCTATTTTACTTTGTGATTTTTGGGATGATGTTGATTTTCAGAACACTCAACATGAAGGAGGTATTGATTTCCCGAATTCTAAAAAACCGGAAATGCTGGTAACAAGGATTTTGTCATTATTTACTAATAAACCGTAAGATGTAGTTTTGGATAGTTTTCTCGGTTCAGGCACAACTGCTGCTGTTGCTCATAAGATGCACAGGCGGTATATAGGTGTAGAGTTGGGGAATCATGCTTATACGCATTGTTATGAACGTCTGAAAAAAGTGGTTGACGGGTCTGATCAGGGTGGTGTCTCCAAGGCGTTGAATTGGCATGGTGGAGGAGGTTTCAAGTTTTATGAGCTGGCTCCTTCGCTGTTGAAGGAGGATGCTTACGGGCGTCTGGTAATCAATCAGGAGTATAATGCGGATATGCTTGCTGCGGCTATGGCGAAGCAGGAGGGGTTTGTGTATGAACCTTCGGTGGATGTTTATTGGAAGCAGGGGCATAGTTCGGAGAGTGACTATATTTATACGACGACTCAGTTTGTGACTGTGGAGGTTTTGTCTGGTATTGCGGACCAAATGGCTGAGGGGGAGTCTCTTCTGGTATGCTGTACTGCTTTTCAGAAGGAGTGCCGCGGAATGTTTTCGAATATTACTGTAAAAAAGATTCCACAGATGCTGCTGGGTAAGTGTGAATTTAATCATAATGATTATTCTCTGAATATTGTTGCATTGCCGGATAATGTGGATGAGGAGGTGCTGTAATTATGAAAGAGTTGTTTAATATTTACTGTGATGAGAGCTGTCATCTGGAGCATGACAGACAGAAGGCTATGGCTATCGGCGGGGTCTGGTGTCCGGAGGAGAGGAAGGATGAGATATTCCGCCGTATAAGGGAGATTAAGGTGGAGCACGGGCTCAGCAGATGGATGGAGATAAAGTGAAACAAGGTGTCGAACGGACAGCTGGATTTTTATATGGATGTTGTCAATTATTTTTTTGACAACAGTGATCTGCATTTCCGGGTGCTGGTGGTGCCGGACAAGCAGATGCTGAGGCATGGGGAGTTTAATCAGACTCACGATACGTTTTACTACAAGATGTATTTTGATATGCTCAAGACGCTGTTCGAACCTGGCTATGGATATAATATCTATGTGGATATTAAGGATACACGCGGACAGAAGAAGGTGGAGAAACTGCATGAGATATTGTGTAATAACCATTATGACTTCAATAGGGAGATGATCAGGAGGGTACAGCAGGTCCGCTCTGAGGAGGTGGAACTGGTGGCTGTGGCGGATCTGTTGACTGGTGCTGTGTCATATCTGCACAGAGGGCTGGAGGCAAGTGCCGCCAAGCTGCGGCTGATTGAGCGTATCAGGAGCAGGAGCGGGTATGATTTGATGCGCAGTACTCTGTATAGAGAAAACAAGTTCAACGTGTTTGTGTGGAGGGGTGGATATGGTAAATAGTATGGAATTGCCTAAGAAGATATATCTTGCGGAGTATGGAGGGAATTATGAGAGGAATGTTGATGCGGTGTATGAGGTGTTTGAAAGAGATTTTATCAGGCATAGGGCGATGTTCGGCTCTCATGGGCTGAGGATGAAGTATCACCCTGAGTTCCAGGGAAGGGCATATACGTTTTATCATATGACCCATAAGGGAGAGGTGGAGAGTGAGCGGCTGCCGGATCTGCGCAGATGTGAGTGTATGCCTTGGGCCAGGCCGTCTGTTGAAAATGTGGAGTCTTGGGGACTTAAATTCTGGAGGCAGTCCAGGCAGAGGTCTGACAACAGAGTGTGTATATGTTTGGAGAGGAATGACGGTGTGGTAGATGTGGATTATTTTGTAATACTGGAGGTGAGGAGTGATTATGTGCTGCTGTGGACGGCTTTTGTGTCGGAGTGGGAGCATCAGACGAAGAAAAAACTGAGGGAATATGAAGAGTGGAAGCTCTCTGCCGGGCAGTGTATTGTCACTCCGGATGATCTGATATGCAGTATACAGCGGGAGATAAAAGCAAGGAGCGGTCGTTAGGCCGCCCCCGTAACTCCTTCAACAACATGGTTGATGAGATGCTGCAAAAATAGCGTTAGAAAAAAACAAAAACAAATTTATAAGAATAAAAATTTAGAGGATTTGGGGATGAGGAGATTTGCAAATATCTGAATATATTAATAATGAGCGAGATAATTGATGCCATCAGGCAGCGGATGTCGCTGCGCGAGCCATTGGCCGAGGCCCTGGGGATTGTGGCCCGGCTTACTGACAGGCTGGATCTAAAGAAACCTGAGGATGAGTCGGAGTATGCCGGATATCTTGTGAGGCAGCTGGCTTTGGCAAAGGAGGTCTGTCCCGACTGTAGGAGTTTTGAGAGGAATTTCCCGTCTTTTGCTTTTTCTATTGCGACAGGGATTGGAAAGACGCGCCTGATGGGGGCTTGTATATCGTATTTGTATCTAAAGAAGGGGATTAAGCATTTCTTTGTGCTGGCTCCCAATCTTACTCTGTATGAGAAGTTGAAAAGAGATTTCGGAGAGGTGTCATACCAGAAGTATGTTTTCAAGGGAATTGCAGAGTTTGTGGCAAATCCTCCGATAGTGGTGGACGGGGACAACTATAATCAGTTCCATAATATGGGGACTCTGCATAACTCTGTCGAGATAAATATTTTCAATATATCGAAGTTCAATTCAGACAGTAAGTCCAGTAAGAAAGGAGTTCCAAAAATGAGGCGGCTGTCCGAATATCTTGGGCAGTCGTATTTTGAGTATTTGTCTAGTCTGGAGGACCTGGTGATACTGATGGATGAGGCTCACAGGTATCATGCGGATGCTTCGAGGAAGGCTATTGATGAGCTGAGGCCTGTGCTGGGACTTGAGATGACGGCGACACCTACTGATGAGAAAGGAAAGTCTTTCAGGAATATTGTGTATGAGTATAATCTCGCTCAGGCGTTGGCGGACGGGAAATATGTGAAGATACCTACGGTGGCGAGGCGGAGGAATTTCAAGAAAGGCAATATGTCCGATAGGGAATTGGATATTATAAAGTTGGAGGATGCCTTCAGTATACATGAGAAGACGAAGGTTCAACTTGAACTGTATTCACGGCAAAACGGATTGCCGCTTGTGAAGCCCTTCATTTGGGTGATCTGCAGGAATATCCAGCACGCTAAAGATACTTTTGAGCTTATTGAAAATGATCTTTATGGTGGTAAGTACCGGGGGAAGGTGCTGCAGATAGACAGTTCTACCAGGAAGGATGATGAAGTGGACCGACTGTTTGTGTCTCTTGAGAGTCCGGATAATAAGGTAGAGATAGTCATTCATGTCAATATGCTGAAGGAGGGGTGGGATGTTACAAATCTTTATACGATAGTGCCGCTCCGTGCTGCTGATGCTCCTATACTGATAGAGCAGTCTATAGGACGGGGACTGAGGCTTCCTTATGGAAGAAGAACAGGGTGTCCTGATGTTGATAAGCTGACGGTGATTGCTCATGAAAATTTTGAGGCTGTTATCGAGAGGGCTAATAATCCGGCTTCTGTGCTGAGCAGGCTGTCGTATGTGGAACTTGATGATGAGGATGTGTCTCCTGAGACGAGTAAGGTGGTGGCTCAGACTATTCTGGATTTGGAGGAACAAAGGGCTCTTGAGGCGGCAAGGACGGAGGAGGATAAGAAATCTGTCAGGGATGTGTCTGATGCCAAGAGTGCTGTGTGGAAGGTGCTGTCGGAGATGCCCAGGATAATGGATTCTTCTCTGGAGAGGATAAATCCTATAAGAAGTGCTGCTGATTTGAAAAGGCCGGATGTCGTTTCTGTTGTTAAGGAGATGACAAAGCAGGAGATTATAAAAAGTGCGAAGGAGAGGTATCCTCTGTTTTATGAGGATGTGTCGAGGTCGTTGATTGCTGATGTGGACAATGTGGTGGAGACGGTTATATATAATTTCGTGGAGAATACGATAGAGATTCCAAGAATGACAATTCAGAGAGAGGTGTGTAGAGCTGAGTATGAATGGTTCGACCTGAATACGGATTTCGGATTTTCTCTTCCTGATTTGAAACAGGAGATAGTGCGTGTCGGACTTGTGGATAAGTCTTCGGAGATTATTGAGGTGATCTCAGGACGGGAATATGAGCCGCCGGTAGGTCAAATAGTGAGTGCGCTGATGGATTATGATGATATAGATTATGTTAAGAATTCTGCGTTGCTGTATCATTTGGCGCAGCAGGCATTGGAAGCCATACAGGGGGCTGCTGGTGAGGACTCTGATGCCGCTGAGATTGTGTACAACTTTAGGGAGGCCATTGCCGGTATGATCTATAAGCAGTTGAAGGATCATTTTGTGATGAAGCCTCTTGGGTATACAAGGCCGAAGGTATTGCCGTTTTCGGGTATTGTGGAACAGCATCTTACAGAAGTGGAAGGATATGGAAAGAGGGATTACAGGGACAGTGTTGATAAAAAGTCGGTACCGAAGATAATTTTCACCGGCTTTACTAAGTCGTATTATATGCAATGTAAGTTTGACAGTAAGACTGAACTTGATTTTGCAAATGTGCTGGAGTCTGATGCGGATGTGAAGAAATGGCTCAGGCCGGCTTCCAGTCAGTTCAATATTTACTGGTCAAATGGTTCGAGGCGGTATGAACCGGATTTTGTCGTGGAAACGGAAAGTTGTATTTATCTTGTTGAGACTAAGGCTGCAAAAGATGTAAATGATGCGGATGTGCAAGATAAGAAGAGGGCCGCAGAGGAATACTGTAAGAATGCGACTGAATATACAAGTGAGAATGGGGGAAAGCCGTGGAGGTATATTCTTCTTGCTCATGATGTCGTGGACAGGACTATGAGCTTTAGGTATCTTGCTGCATTGGGCGATCAGGATAGCAGGTGATAGTGTTTCTTGCAAAAGTAGAGACTGTACCTGCCTACACAGTCGTCCCTGAGTCCCCGAGCCACCTGAAATTGCCCCATGACAAAAAACGCGGTCCTGCCGCAACCTGTCAATGAGAAAAAGAATTGGCCGGTCCCAGATGCCTGAACCGGCCAAATTCCTTACCTCACGGAAAGTCCGTGCAAGAACGTTCTTACGCCTGTCAGTCCGACGACAGCATGTCTGGCGTGAATTCCGAAATAGGAGAAGCGCCTTCGAGAGTAAACTTTATGCTTGTCCTGAAAAGCGGTCCGTTGTTGCCGTCCTCGTCTATCGCAAATCCGGCTACGGTACAGACACGTCCGAAGTTCCTGCTGAACACATATGACGGCTCACTCAGACCTGTCCCGTTCAACAATGACGAATACAGTACATCATCTCCGTATTCAGAATAATCAACTGAGTACACATAATACAGATATGTCGCAGATGGGTCGGATACCTCCGCCTTCACAGGCAGCACGGCCTTTCCCGCATACTGCTTGTACGACTCCTCTTCAGGATATGCCGCTATAAGGTCATCTCCGTTGAAGTATTTGTCAAACTTGAGCGTGAAGGTCACATCAGAGGAGCCTGACTCCGGCGTAAAAAATGTCTTGCCAAGAGATGTAGTGGCCGTACCGGACTCACAGCCGAAAGTATACATGACATACTTTGTCTTTGTCATCAGTCCTGTAATAGTACCGCTCTTGTCTCCTCTGTAAACATTATTCTCCTCCACATCATAGTATTCTATCAGATTGCGGATTATATCCTCATCGCTCCAGTCCTCCCACATAGAGGCCTGAATATAGTACATCACATACGGATCATCATTGGTTGTACTTATTGAATAAGAGGCTCCGTCCGGTGTTATATCCGTAATCTCGACCTCGATAACATTGTCCGAGTACAATCCGTCCGTTCTGAACTCATCTGTAGCGACGTCGGATACAAACAGTCCCTCCTCATTGACTGCAACGACCAACACTGTGTAATCAGTCTCGGCACGCAGATTGTCCAGTACGACAGTGGCAGTGCCGACCTCCGTCAATGATATCACCGCCTTTTCCACGCTCATTCCTTCTGAAACGGCGGCGGCTATTCTTTCGTTGAACTTGTAACTGTACCATTCTTCCAACGTTATGGCCTCGGATATCTCTTCCTTAGGATACGCGTCCACCACATACCTCTGTTCCTGAATAGACGGAGTTACACTCACTGCCACTGTATCAAGCCCTGGCTCACATGTAATCTCAAACGAGATATCCACTTTTTCCGGAGAGTCCATGACCACCTCCTCCTTGTACATTCCTGTCAGCAATTCCCCTGACAGAGATATTCCGTAGGCATATACATAATAAGCGTATCCAGGCAGAAGACCGTCCTTGTAGAATGAATATTCCCCATATTTCACAAGCCAATCAAGATATTCCTCAAGTGTCATGCCGCTTGAGCCGGCCATAAGGTTGAACAACTGTAAATCCTCCTCTATGTATGCCTCATCACTGCCAAACTGGTCGTACACCCTCTTATCCACCGACATGGAGATATAGGGCATCTCATCATCCGCCGGTATCACCGTCCATGACATGTCCGTCATCGAGACTTCATCTATTACAAGCATAAAACCCTCGTCTGGGACAACAGGCTGCAATCCGTCCTGCAGCACCGTAAAACTTTCTGACTCTTCTCCATATATCACCTCCACTACGGCATTTCTGGCATTCTCGTCTGTGTTGGCATCCACCGGGAATGAGATTATATCCTCTTTGGAAGTATCGAACGGACCCAACCACTCTGCAGCACACTCACACACCACCTTTACATCCGCAAGAGGATTTTCTATTTTATACGCGACAGTAAAACTGCCCCCTTCGGCCGGCACCGTCACTTCCGTACGTTCCAGATTCAAACTCGGACTCGCCACCTGCTCCTCATCAGGTTTACAGGAATGCAAGGCAAGGGCAAAAGCCACGGCTGCCACCGCTGTCAAAAAGATAATTTTTTTCATATATAAGGACTTTTATTGGTTTACCTTTCAAAGGTATTTTATACTGGGGCAAAGTCCAAATTTACAGCTTATACGATTGTATATTTTACAAAATAGAACAAGTAAATACAAGATTCACAAGATATTACCTTCTCCGTATTATTTCATCGCGATACCGGCCGGGAGGAAGCCCTGTCTCTTTGGAGAATGCTTTATAAAAAGCCGGGACAGAACTGTAACCGACCATATCACCCACTTCTCTCAGGTCTACGGCATTGCCCTTGGCCTCAATGATACCCACTGCCTCCCTTATACGGTAACGGTCAACATAACTGCTGAAATTACCGCCAGAGAATGTATTTATCGCTTTCGACAGATATGTCCTGTTGGTACCCGCCGCCTGCGCCATACTCTCAAGAGTAAGGTCCTTTCTAAGATAAAGCCTGTCCTCCGACATCATGCGGTCAACCTTCTCCCACAAGCTCCTGTCCGCATCATCCACCCTCAGCCTCTGAGGAGTCCTCTGCATCCATGCCCGATACTGATCCACCAAAGTCCTGTTCACCCTGCGCTGCCGTCTGAAGAGAACAATGAAAGAGACAGAGATGACGGCTACGACTACAAGAACAGAGACAGCCACCACGATAAGCCTTCTGGTCCTCATCAGGTCCAGTTCCTTGAGTTGCATTTCCTTATCATGCACTATCTGCTGATAGGACATACGCAGGTCGTTCAGTTCCCACTCACGGCTTCCCGCCTGTCCTGCGATACTCAAACGGTAGTGTTCCAAGGCTCCTTTCCAGTCCCCGAGAGCATAATTGACATCGGCAAGATGCCGCAACAGCTCATTTCGCAATTCCAGATTGGCATACCTTTCAGATATGGACAGCCCCTTTCCGTACAGTTCCGCAGCCCTTGCATTCATTCCCCTGTCCTCACAGAAGCGGCCATAATGCAAGCATGCGAGAGACACCACGACCGGTTCGGTAACGGACTCTCTGCCAAGTGCCTCCAAATACAGACTGTCTGCCGCCGTACTGTCTCCGACAACCAAAGCGATATCCGCCTTCAGAAGATCTACGATACTATAATATGGTTCCAGTCCCCTGCTCCGTATAACGGAGTCAGCTGTTCTCAGATACGGCAGCGCGTCAATAGGCGATTTGGAGAGAGACAGCATCTCTGCCATGGTTATCGACACTACTCCTTGATAATATACCGAAAGCCGGTGCCTGTTGACAAGACCCCAGGCCTCCTCGGCATATTCCATCCCCCTGACATCAGACCTCATATAGTAAAAATTCACAATGTTGGTAAGGGCATATACCATATCAGAGACTTCCCCTAGTTCCTTATACACATCGTAACTTCTCAGAAGCATTGCCACCATCGTCGGGAAATCCCATTTCGACTTCATCTGATACATACCCTCCTGCGCATAGTACATACCTTCCAGGCGCGTACCTTCTATACTGGAAAGATTGCCTGACGCTATGCTCTGATAGTACAAAACCGAATCCAGGTTCTCCCGATACAGGTAGTATTGCGCATTGTACAGAGCCGCGCATACCATAGCCGCAGTATCATGCACATCCCCAAATACCAGAGGATATGTTATCCTGAACAAGGAATCCCATTCACCGTTTATTGTGAGGGTGTTCAGTTGTCGCTCAAGCATATCCGGCCTGATACCGGACGCCTGTCTCCTGTCTACGACAGTGCCGCCACACCCGCACAGTGCGACGGCACAAAATAATAACAGGACTGCTGCCTTATTCCTCATAATGCCACAAAGGCACGGTTATTTGAGGGCCGTCTTGAAGAAGTCGTTGCCCTTGTCATCCACGAGGATGAAGGCGGGGAAGTCGACTACCTCGATCTTCCAGATAGCCTCCATTCCGAGCTCGGGATACTCGAGGAGCTCTACTTTCTTGATATTGTTCTGGGCCAGGATGGCTGCAGGACCGCCGATGCTGCCGAGGTAGAAGCCGCCGTGTTTCTTGCAGGCATCGGTCACCTGCTGGCTGCGGTTGCCTTTGGCGATCATTATCATGCTGCCGCCGTTCTCCTGGAATAGATCCACGTAGCTGTCCATACGGCCGGCCGTAGTGGGGCCGAAGCTGCCGGAAGGCATTCCCTCCGGAGTTTTCGCAGGACCGGCATAGTAGATCGGATGCTCCTTCATATACTGGGGCAGACCTTCGCCGCGCTCGATGCGCTCTTTCAGTTTTGCATGGGCGATGTCGCGGCCCACGATGATCGTACCGTCGAGCAGGAGGAAGGTCGATACCGGATACTTGGACAGATCGGCCAGAACTTCCTTCATTGGACGGTTCAGGTTGATGCGCACACCGTTGGAATGCTTGGCGAAACCGTCGCGGAGGTTTTCGGGCACGAGACGGATAGGATTGTTGTCCAGAGTTTCGAGCCAGATACCGTCCTTATTGATCTTACCCTTGATGTTGCGGTCCGCGCTGCAGGATACTCCGAGGCCGACAGGGCAGGACGCACCGTGACGGGGCAGACGGATAACGCGGATATCATGGGCGAAGTACTTGCCGCCGAACTGGGCTCCGAGCCCGATGTTGCAGGCAGCCTTGAAGAGCTTCTGCTCCAGCTCGATGTCGCGGAATGCGCGGCCGAGCTCGTCACCGGTGGTAGGCAGGTTGTCGTAGTATTTGGCGGAGGCGAGCTTTACGGTCTTGAGGTTGGTCTCGGCCGATGAGCCTCCTATGACGAATGCGATATGGTAGGGAGGGCAGGCCGCAGTACCGAGGGTCTTCATCTTCTCGATCAGGAAACTCTCGAGTTTCTCGGGATTGAGCAGGGCCTTGGTCTCCTGGAAGAGGAAGGTCTTATTGGCCGATCCGCCGCCCTTGGCTATGAACAGGAACTTGTACTCTCCGCCCTCGGTGGCGTAGATGTCCACCTGTGCAGGGAGGTTGTTGCCGGAGTTCTTCTCCTTGTACATGTCCAGGGGAATGGTCTGGGAATAACGGAGATTGTCAGTGGTATAGGTATCGTAGACTCCGTGCTGGAGAGCCTCCTCGTCGCTGATGCGGGAGCCGTCGGCTGTCTTGTCCACCCACACCTTGCGGCCCTTCTTGGCCACCACGATAGCGGTGCCGGTATCCTGGCAGAAAGGCAGTTTCTGATTCTTGGCCACGTCGGCATTGAGCAGCATGGTCAGGGCAACCGACTTGTCATTGGTGCTTGCCTCGGGATCGTTGAGAATCTTGGCAACCATCTCGTTGTGCTCGGGACGGAGCATGAAGGCCACATCGTGAAATGCCTGACGGGCAATCAGCCTGAGTCCCTCGGGATCGACTTTCAGAATCTCCTCGCCCTCAAACTGGGCGGTGGACACATAGTCCTTGGTGACAAGATGATACTTGGTATTATCCTCACCCATCTGGAAAAGTTCCTGGTATTTGAATTCCATATCTGTTGTTATTTGTTTGTTTCGTGATGGCAAAGATAGTAATTTTGTACAAGCTATTAACCGACAATGAATACGAAATTATGACTGAGAAGGAGAAAATGCTCGGCGGCGAATGGTACGATGCCGCATCCGACTCCGAACTGCTTTCCGAACTGTATGCCTGCCGGGACAGGATATACGAACTTAACCGCCTGCATCCTCGGGAGACAGCCACCAGGGACATCCTGCTCAGGTCCATCATCGGACACATGGGACGCGGGGTCACCATCCTCTCCCCCTTCTTCTGCGACTACGGCACCCATATATCCATAGGCGATGACACCTACATCAACTTCAACCTGACCGTTCTCGACGAGGCCCCTGTCACAATCGGCAGCCACGTCTTCATCGGCCCGGGCTGCAGCCTGCTCACCGCCGTCCATCCCCTCGACGCTCAGGAGCGCAACAAGGGTACCGAGAAAGCCCTGCCCGTCACCATAGGGGACAATGTCTGGCTCGGGGGCAATGTAACCGTCCTTCCCGGAGTAACCATCGGCGAAGGAGCCGTAGTAGGCGCAGGAAGTGTCGTCACCCGCGACGTTCCGCCACGCACCGTAGTGGCCGGTAACCCGGCCCGCATCATACGCTGGCTGTAATCAGCCGTTTTTAAACGATTATAAACGTTTATAGCCGTTTAAAGTGCGGATTATCTGGAATGCTTTGGCTTTCTTTGCATCAAATACAAATGCTTTAATGGATATGGAAAACATTGTAAATTTCAAGGATGTTGAGAAAGCCCTGCTTGAAATACGGGGCCAAAGGGTCATTCTCGACAGTGACGTCGCAAGACTTTACGGAGTCGAGACCAAACGTGTAAACGAGGCAGTAAAGAATAATCCGGATAAATTCCCTGACGGATATATTATCACTTTGAACAACGGAGAATGGGAGACATCATCTTTAAGGTCGAAAATTTCGACCTTAAAGACAGCCGGACGTGGCGAGCACACAAATATCCACCAAAAGCCTTCACAGAAAAGGGACTTTACATGCTTGCCACCATTCTGAAAAGTCCTAAAGCCACACAGACGACCGAATGACAGGAAGAATACAGCGATAATCGTGGAGACTTACTTCCCATGCCTGTATGTATTGGGCGACATTCCACAGTTGCGCTTGCCGACGAAGCCAGGACAAGCGTAAAGGAAGAAGTCCGGAGCGGCTTCCTCGACTGGCTGCATCAGTTCACGGTTTCATCTACAAGGTGACCGCGTTCCCGGGCATGAAGTACGAGAAACTGTTCCGCCTGCCCAAGGGTACCCTCAATGTGGAAATGCGTGAGCACAGCGTCATGGTTACCTGCTCAGAGCATTACCAGGTGAAATGCTTCGACGACCACTCATGGCACCTGATGGTGGACATGGGTGACGGAACTTACAAAGCCGACCTATATCACAAGCCGGAGGGATTCCCGCTGTGGTACGGCAGGGAGAAACCATCGCTGCTCACCCAGCACTCAGTGACTTACGGCTACAACTGGGCCGGAATGGCAAACGGCACGATATGGCTCGACGGACGGCAGGTCAAGGTGGAGGGCTTCGGCATCCGGGAGAGATATGTGGCCGTAGACTCATCGGCGGCGGAGCTCGGAGGCTGGGCGTTCATGCGCAGCCTCGACGGATTCATCCCTTCCAAGTACGAAATCCGTATCGAAGTAGAGGGATATCTCTACCGCATCCTCGCCGAAGTCAGCAACGCCACCACATGGGGAGTGACGTTCAAGGTGCCGGACAATCCGGTGGCCACCCTCACATTCGCGAAAGCCGAGGGCACCTTCACCGCCAAGGACGGGACCGTACGCCGTCTGACCGGAGGACGCGGAGCATTGTCCATCCGCCAGTGGCACGCCTACCCCAACATTCTTCCGCGCGAGCTCTATTCCGACGAACAGCTCACAGGGGAGAAATTCGCCACACTCTGAGAAGCGGAGAACACATCAATCTGTCTTACTCAAGGCATACCCAGTACGACAAGTTCGCCTGTATAACGGCATTTTATACTGTAGCCGTCCTTTGTGACAAAATCACATACAATACTGTAGTCTCCGACACTGCCTGATATCTGTACCGAACCTTCACTCACCAAACCTATTGCAGACGACCCGTCCGCACCAATGCTCTGCGCATAGGTTCCCATCAGCATCCCACCTGACGAAATCCCCGGATACAGCGTGAAATCAGCATAGTCGTCGGAGACATTGTATTCACCATTGACAATATTTCCATCATTACTTACAGGCATGTACAAATCCAGAAAAACGAGCGTTCCCGGAGGTACTGCTTCTCCGTTCTCATCTGTCTCCATATCTGTAAGAGCAAGATTCAAATACATGGTACTGCCAAAAGTTGTAAGATACAAACCGGAAGCATACCGTGCGTCAAGATCTATATCATGATCTATCGACGGGACATCCCCTCCAGAATAATCCTCTACAACAGGAATTCCTGACCATGTGACACGATGAGTGTCCCCGTCAGTATCTGTCAACACAGCCTCAAGAGACAACACATCACCATCCGCTTTCACAACCAACTCTCCTTCCGAGAAATACAGTTCAGTACCGTAATCTTCCTCCCTATAAGGAAGATAAGCACACGACATTTCAGATGAAAATGTCATGGACGCTGTAGAGCCAGCCTCCCCCAGCACGTACGTACCTTCAGCCGGCACTAACTTACCCTCCTCCGGCTCAGAACAGTACATATCAAAAACGTAATAGTTGCCACCGTCAGCAAACGAGCCGTCATCATGCACATCAGTGTCAGATAAAATGACATAAAAGTTATAAGACTCGCCATACATGTCTCCATAATAAGTACCAAAGAAATAATCGGCAGCCATCTCATAGCCGGCATATCCGGCAGCTGCCTGGCAGACCGGCACATCGAAACCCATATAGTCCCCATAGGTGACTCTGACAAGTCCCTCGCGGCTTGAGACCTCGGTATTCCCGCCTACATCAAAGCCTATCCTGCCATCCTCATAAACAAAATCAGTAATCCAGTTCTGCGCAGATGAGGCCACTACGCTCACTCCTTCGACCGGATTGGAAAGAACATACTCTATCACATAGTGTCCGCCGTCCGGTTCCGCAATAACGGAATCCGTCACCATATCAAGACGAGGCTCCACAACCACTTCATCTTCCTGTCTGCAAGACAAGACAGCAAGAAGAGCCAGAGAAGCAAGAATGCAATTGATAAATAGATTTTTCATAATCCTGTACATTTATTGGTTATCAAATGCAAATTTACCTGCATATTGCGAGAAAAAGATTAAACTATCTTAATTCAGCATTTTCCAGACGGTTCCGTCCAGTGACACCAAGACGTCCATTGAACTGAACTTCACCGTCCTTAAAAGCGATCAGTCTTCCTTGCGCAGGGCGATGACCGGGTTGGTATTGATGGCCACGATACTCTGGTACAGGACTGTGAGGAAGGCCACTGCGCAGGAGAGGACTCCTGAGGCAAGGATCAGCAGCCACTGGAGCCATGCTCCCGTGCTGTAGGAGAACTGGCTGAGCCATGAGTCGGTGAGCAGCCAGCTGACCGGTACGGATACAACGAAGGCTATGAGCGAGAGCATAAGGTACGAGATGACTATCTGGCGCAGGACAAGGCGCTTGTCTGCTCCGAACACCTTCTGCACGGCTATGTTGCGGCTGCGGGCACGGATATAGTAGGTACTCATGGCAAACAGGCCGAGGGACGAGACGAATACCGCGATGACCGTGAAGATGATGATTATCTTCTGCAGCCGGGTGTATTCCTCGAAAGTGGCGGCTATCTCGTCCTCAATGTACGAGGCGTCGAAGGCCCCGTCAGGGCGGATGCGGCTGTACGCCTCCGCTATGCGGTCGTATGCCTCGCCATGGTCTCCGGTCACCTTGACCAGGATATTCCAGGGCGTACGGTTCTCCGGATAAACATCGTACATGTAGATCATGGCCGCCGACTGGTCATAGAGCAGGGGACGGATCTTGAAGTCGTAGTACACTCCGGCAATAGTTTGAGTGTAATAACCTGCCTTTTCGTTTCCGAACCGGACCTCTGTGGCCGTCTCCGGCAGGCCCGCCTCCTTGAAGGCATATTCATTCCAGTACCATTCCTTCTCCGCCAGATGATTGTCGGACTTGAGCCTGAGGCCGAGAATATTGAAATACGCCGAATCCCCGCGTACCAGCTGGAAGCCGAGCAGACCGCCCTGATAATACTTGGTATTGTTATTCGCGCCGTACAGAGGCGTACCCTCCCCGAAACCTGCCGACTCCACGAACGGCATTGCCTCCACCGCATCCCGGAACTCCCTGATCTGGCTTCCGGAGGTGAAAATGTCGCTGGAAACATTGAGGATATCCTCAGTATTGTATCCTAACGGAGCGTGGATCATGGCCTTTATCTGGAAGAGCATCATCAGGGAGACCGCAATCATGGCCACTGCAACCACCTGCTGTATGACTATCAGAGCCTTGCCGAACCACGAGCGGATCTGCAGGCTGAACGAGCCGCGCACGATGTCGATAGGCTTGGCCCTTGAAATCGTCAGTGCGGGGATAATGCCCGAGAGGAAGCCTATTACGGCGATTCCTACGACAATAAGCAGGGCTATGGGCAGGGTAATCTCCGCCAGTACCGAGAACTCATAACCGAGCAGCCGGGAGGCGTACGGTGCCAAGGCTTCGGCAATCAGCACGGCCAGCACCGTCGATACGGCAGCAAACGCTGTGGCTTCGGCAATCATCCTCCAGATAACCCCGGCCTTCCCCTCTCCGAGCAACCTGCGGGTGGCCATCTCCTTGGCCCGCCTTCCCGACTGGGCCACGGTCAGGTTGATGTAGTTGAGCACGGCGAACAGCAGCAGGATAATGCAGGCGGCCAGCAGAATCTTCACCAACTGGCCGTCGCCCTGATTGATATTGCCTGTAAATGATTGCGAGTCATCGAAAAAATACAGGTCCCTCAAGGGGATGAAGAAGACCTTGTTCACCATATTTTCCGAATAGGCCCACCATACCTTCCCCAGATAATCCCTGATCTCCGGTATCTTGGCCTGAATATCGGAATTCGGCCAGGTCATGATGAAAGTGTCGAACTGTCCGGTGTTGCTCATCTCCTCATTATTCGCACTGTTGACCTCCGCCATGATATCGGCGCGGCACATCACATCGCAGTACTTGATTACCGAATGGTCGATATCCTCCATAACTCCAGCCACGGTAAACGTATAATCCCCGTCCCCGACAATACTGTAAGTCAATGCCTGACCGACAGGATCCCTGTCGGGGAAATAGGTGTCAGCGAAACTCCGGCTGACGACTGCACTGCGGTCCGATGCCTTCCACGCCTCGACGGAGCCGCTGAGCAGACGGAAGGAGAATATGTCGAAGAACGAGCTGTCTGCGTAGGAGGTCTGTGTCGGTATCGCCGCATCATTACCGGCTATATGCAGTTCCCCGAGTCCGGTTATTCCCGAACCTGACAGATACGAAGTGGCCTTCTCCACCTCCGGGAAATGGTCGAGGAGATGCTTCTGCAGATAGTCTGCATTCATCCGGTGCAAGCGTCAACCTGCGTAACGTAATCGGCAACTCCCTTTTCCTTCACACGGGCCGCCATCTCCCGGTTTGTGATTATTCCCTTAGTCTCTTTGACCAAGCTGATTATACGCTGTATACCCATATGGTTTCACTCATTTGGGCTATCGTCATTCTGCGTCACCGGCTGCCCGCGGCTTTCTTCCGGTCACGTATTATCGGTTCCATATTTTCCTTTGCCCAGGCTACCAGGGACTGGATGTGCGGCAAGAGGGAAAAGGCCCTCGCCGTGAGCGAATACTCCACGCGGGGAGGAACTTCCGGATAGATGGTCCTGGTGACGAAACCATCCTCCTCCAGTGTCCTCAATGTGGTGGTCAGCATCTTCTGTGAAATATCCGGAACTGCACGACGCAAGTCTCCGAAACGCATCCTTTCCGTCTGCGACAATGTATAGAGAACCAACAGCGACCATTTGTCACCCAGGCGGGCAAGAATATTCCGGATGGGACACTGCGGGTCATACGCATCCAATATCATTGTTCTGTCCATACTCTTTATTATTTTTAGTGCGCAAAAGTAACCAAATCTCCCAAATCTTGCAAGTATAAAATTTTTACAAAATTTTCAATTCGCAAGGCACTCATATCCAGCAATCGTTACCCGGACGTAACCATATGCTTATCAGGTGCCTACTTGACAAGGGCCATTTTCCGCCATATATTTGCAGCGTAAAAGATACAAAGACACTTTTTGAAACCAATGTTTAATATCTAATTTACGCAAGTATGAAAAAGACTCTGTTGACGCTGGCCGTTGCCGGCATGACCCTAAGTGCTTCGGCACAGGACAAAGGACGCTTCGAGGTGTATGACCTCGGCAATTTCAAGCTTCACGTGTACTACACCAACGATGCGTTGGGCGACGCAAGCTACATCATCGAGGGCAGAAAGGCTCTCGTGACAATGGAACAGCCGCTGTTCAAGGACAATGTGGCGGAGTTCGACGCCTATCTCTCCAAACTGGGGAAGAAGGTCGGGAAACGCATCACCGACTACCATGTAGGCGGCAAGGTATATTTTACCCACTGGGCTCCGTCGAAGGCACATGCCAGCCACCTGCAGATTTCCTCTCCGGCAGCCATCGACGCTGAAATCGCCGAAGCCCGCAAGTCCCTGGAGTCAGGCGCCGAACTGTTCATAGGCGGTCACGGCGGGGCAGCAGAAGCCGATGCCGTACAGTTCAAGATTGACTATCTGATGAAAATGAAAGAGGTACTTGGCAACAGCAGGACCGTACAGGACTTCGTGGACGGCATGAAGAAAGCCTTCCCCGGCCTGCCCGGTGAAGCCGGACTGGAAGACCTCGGCAGAATCCTGAGCGACATCACCCGGTAACTTTGCCGTAAATCCTGACCGCACCAGTACTGACACTGCGGCGTT
>CALUTU010000019.1 GCA_944323785.1 uncultured Bacteroidales bacterium
GGTACAGGCGGCTGGGATACAGTGATTGCATCGCTGACAGTCTCAGTGCCGTTGTAGGTGTACGTTACAGTGATGGTAGCCTGTCTCTCCTCTTCAGTGTCATTTGCGGCTACGCTGAAAGTTATGACTCCATCAGTATCGCAGTTGATGTCTGTAATCCAACCGGCGTCTCCTGCGTCCGCGGATATGCTTCCATCCTCGGCGGGATCTGTGATTTCGTACTCAATGGTGTAGGAGCCTCCGTCCGCGGCCAGAGCCAAGGGCTCCTCTGTGGTAATGGTGATTGTGGGTACAGGCGGCTGGGATACAGTGATTGCATCGCTGACAGTTTCAGTGCCGTTGTAGGTGTACGTTACAGTGATGGTAGCCTGTCTCTCCTCTTCAGTGTCATTTGCGGCTACGCTGAAAGTTATGACTCCATCAGTATCGCAGTTGATGTCTGTAATCCAACCGGCGTCTCCTGCGTCCGCGGATATGCTTCCATCCTCGGCGGGATCTGTGATTTCGTACTCAATGGTGTAGGAGCCTCCGTCCGCGGCCAGAGCCAAGGGCTCCTCTGTGGTAATGGTGATTACGGGTACAGGCTCCTCACCGGGCTGCATTACAGCCTGAGACACATTTACTACGGCATTGACGGTCTTGTCTTCACCGTATACGTATGTGAGCGATACAGTGCCCTCGCGGAGCTCTTCAGTCTCATTGGCCTCGACACGGAAGCGGACTTCATCATCGGTGGTAGTGAAGTCGCTCATCCATGTGTCAGACGGTTCTGCTTCGAGACGACCGTTTTCTACAGGATTGTCTATGCTGTAGACGAAACTGGTACTTCCCCCTGCGGGAGGAAGCTCTATGACGGTCTCGGTGTCAACATTGATGATAGGATCTGGCACAACTTTCTGCTCTTCATTATCACAGCCAGCCAGAAGAAGGGCTGTGATTGCCATTGCGGCCGTAATTCTTAATTTTTTCATATTGTTGTATTTATGGTAAATGTAAGCATATGAGTAAAACTTCAAGAAGATATCTTGAGCCAAAGGTACAAAGAATTATTGAGATTCTGAAATAAAATATCTAATATCCAAACTGGGAATTTTGCGGTTCTTCAAATTTGTAAAATGCTCTGCAGCGTTCTTCATGCTCCGGCAACACGTAAAGAAAGAAAATCCGGTATTTGTGAGATACGGACAACGGTGCATTTGACGAATGCGTGTTCAGCATACAGCTCTTATATTGCAATGTGTAGGATTCAGTCGCTTTTTTTGGAGGGGAGGCGGCCGGCACGGCGAAGGGCGTCATCGATGAGCCACTGGAGCTGGCCGTTGATGGATCGGAACTCATCAGCGGCCCATTTCTCCAGCGCCTCCATCGTGGCTGTGTCTATGCGGAGAACAAAACTTTTGTTTAGAAACGGCTTTCAGGACTGACAACAGATGTTACTGATACAGCGAGCCGGTATTGAGCACTGGCTGGGCAGATTCGTCAGCGCAGAGGACTACGAGCAGGTTGCTTACCATGGCGGCTTTTTTCGCGTCATCCAGTTCCACGATATCCCTTTCGTCTATCTGTCTGAGTGCCATCTGGACCATTGATACAGCTCCCTCGACTATCTTCTCGCGGGCGGATATGATGGCCTCGGCCTGTTGGCGGCGCAGCATGACGGCTGCTATCTCAGGGGCATATGCCAGATAGTTGATACGGGCCTCAAGTACCGATATCCCCGCCATCTCTAAACGTTCATTGAGTTTCTCGACCAGTTCGTGATTGATGGTGTCACCGCCGTTACGCAGGGTCAGTGTGTCTGCCGGCTCGGAACCGAGGGTGTCGTAGGCGTAGTTGCCTGCCACCTGACGGAGGGCGGCATCGCTCTGTACCCTGACAAAAGACTCAAGTGCCGACATCCGTCCGGAGTTTCTGTCAACCGCGCCTGCCTGTTGTCCGCTGAATTTGCCAGGTGGATGCTTTCCCTGACTACTGCCCAGATATGCATATGCGAGAGAAAGCTGTCCATCATCAACGGTTCGGCCCTTGAACGTTACAAGTCGGTGCTGGAGAACCGTCCCGAAATCATAGAGGCCGTTACCAATAAGGTGCTCGCCTCCTATCTTGATATCGCGCCCCAGCACCTGTGCCGCCTCAAAAAACAGATCGACAAAGATTGATATGTATTTCTTTTATGCCCATACTTCAAGATATTGTTTAAGTGTGTTTCGGATTCTTAGTTTTGCTGCGTAGTCCATCAGCTTTGAGATATTTTTGTCGGGACGTTTAAGGTAAGTTTGCAGGATTTCAGCCATCACGTCTATACCGACTTTATACCTGTATTTGATGGCATCACACACTGAACGTTCCAAATCAGAAACAGGTACGTTAAACCTTGTACAGTCTTTTCGGTCAATCCAATTTCAAGCAGTTTGGCTGATTGATAAATCAACTGAAATTCAGGGTAATCCGGCAAGGTTATTTTTCGGGTGCGCTCAATGGCAACATAGTAGGCATCGGGTATTTGTGTGGTCAGATTATGGACAGACCATGCAGGCCAAAGGCAAAGCACACCGTCAGGAATAATCATCCGAATATTTACCATCGTGTTTGCCAGGCATCAATATCTGCATATACGCCGTTTTTAAGACGTATGGCCTCACCTTTGCGCACAGCAGCCTGCAACTGCTGTGCTTGCCAGGCACTTAGTTCTTTGGTAGAGACAAAGCTTTTTTTCAGTTTATCCGTTATGAGCATATCATAATACACATTTGCCTTGTAAATATACTGCAAATATTTGAATATGCAGAGCTTTTTATAGGTGTTTTATCTGTAGTTGCGTGTCACTATATGGAGATGTGGAACGGCCTGAGAGGCAGGAAACAACAATATAAATGCAAGGATTGCGGCCGCCAATTTTTAGGCGGTATCCGGCGCGGCAAGTCACAGGTCATCTTGGAATGCATCGAGGGCAAACAGACACGGAAACAGCTAGCCGCAAAATATGGCGTGTCAGTCAGGACGATAGAGCGGGACCTGGAGGGGCTGCGCAGACCCTTCCACTTTTCCCGAGGAGTTCCTTGACGAGTCCGGAATGCTTAAAAATCCGGAGTATAGCGCAGTCTCACCGCTGGTGATGCAGATGCCCGTAGAGATAGAACTGCCCTCCTTCCGCATGGAATAGATACACAAAAAATTGATTCCCATTAATACCGCAGCTGCTTTCCCGTGTTATATCATGGGGGAACAGCTTTTTCAGGATTATTGGAAGCCGTTGAGCGGCATCAGCACGGTCGGCAGCAGCAGGAGGAAGCCCAGGACAATGAGCACCAGGATGAATTTCCAGACCCACCTGACCCACTTGGCGTAGGGTATGCCGGCGATGCCGAGGACGGCGATGAGGACGCCGGAGACAGGGGTAATCATGTTGGTGAAACCGTCGCCGAACTGGAAGGCGAGGACGGTGGCCTGGCGGGAGAGTCCGATCAGGTCCGAGAAGGGGGCCATGATGGGCATGGTGAGGGCGGCTTTGGCAGTGGCCGAGGGCATGAAGAGGTTGATGCCGGTCTGGATGCCGTACATGGCTGAGAGCGAGCCGATCTTGCTGCCCTCTCCGAGACCGGAGGCCATCGAGTAGAGTATGGTGTCGATCACCCGGCCGTTCTCGAGGATGTGGATGATGCCGGCGGCCAGGCCCACGACGAGGGCGGCGGAGAAGATGTCCTTCGCCCCTTCGAGGAACTCCCGGGCGATGCGGTTGGCATTGTACCCGGCGGCAATGCCAGAGAGGATGCCGAGGGCGAGGAACAGGGCCGCAATCTCCTCGATGTACCACGAATAGCCGAGAGCCCCGACGATGAGGTACAGCACCGAGAACAGCAGCATGGTCAGGATGAAATACCGGACATTGCGCCTCAGGGCAATAAAGGACAGGGCAATATAGCAGAGCGACACGGCGGGCAGGAGCCACGCGGCGCGGTAGGTGCCGTTGCCCACGCTTATAGTGCAGTCGTCCGCATAGAAAATGGAGAAGAGCACTACGGCCGCCGAGGACAGGGCGAAGGCTATCCAGGAGGAGCGGGTCCGGAGCACATCGGGCTTGGAGGAGGCGTCGGCGGCCTTCTCCCTCCAGCGGGCGTCCGCCTCATACATCACCGACCGCCGCGGGTCCCGGTGCACCTTGTGCGCGTAGCGGAGGACGAATATGATCATGGCCAGATTGAGCACCGCCCAGCACACGAGCCGGTACTCAAAGCCGGAGAACATCGGCAGTCCCGAGAGATTCTGCGCCACCCCGACCGTGAACGGGTTGAGGACCGCCCCGGCAAAGCCCACATGCGCCGCCACATACACCATGCACACCCCGACTATCGAGTCGTAGCCCATGGAGATGGCCAGCGGCACTATCAGCACCGTGAAAGCGATGGTCTCCTCGCTCATCCCGAAGACCGCCCCGAAGACCGAGAACAGCAGCATGATCAGCACCAGGACGATATTGTTCACGCCGACCGCCCGCAGCACCCGGAACCTCTCCAGCCGCGAGGTGAAGGCCAGGAACGAATGTATCCCCGCATCCACCGCCTTGGCCGAATTGACGATCCAGAACGCCCCGCCGATGATCAGCAGGAAGACGATGATGCCCGCCTGGGCCGTGAATCCCTCGTAGAGCGAGGTCATGATCTGCCAGGTCTGCGGCACGGACTCCTGCGGGACGAAGGTCACCCCGTCGTCCCCCGTCACATATTCCCCGCCGGGGACAAACCAGGTTGCGGCCGCGGCTAGGAGCGTCACGGCGAAAATAATTACATAGGTGCTCGGAAATTCCAGCTTTCGGTTCAGCAGTTTCATGTCACAAAAATAGCAATAAACCTGTACGGGCAGCCTGTTTATCGGCCGACGATGAGGGCCTGCTGGGGGCCGACGGTGAGGACGGGACCGGTGATGGTGCCGAGGCCGTCAACAGAGATGCGTCCGTCCCGGCAGTAAACAGTGTAGGTGTTATTATTGTCGGCATCAGGTAATGCCACCGATACGGCCTCCTTGCGCGAGTTGATCACCACGACGAGTTCCTCGCAGGGGTCTCCGCCGGCATGTCCGGTCAGACGCCAGGCCACGGCTCCGTCAGGTGCATCCAGGAACTCCAGGTGCTCCCGTACCAGGTCGGCGTTACCGAGGCGGAAGGCGGGATGGGCCTTGCGAAGGGCAATCAGTCCGCGGTAGTAGTCGTACAGGTCGGCGTAGCGGGTCTTGAAGGACCAGTCGATGGCGTTGATGGAGTCAGGACTGTTGTAGCTGTTGTGTACACCCTGCTTGGTGCGGAAGATTTCCTCGCCGGCATAGATGAAGGGAATGCCCTGGGAGGTGAACACTACGGTCTGGCCCAGTTTGTCCAGGCGCAGCAGCTCTGCCTCTGATGCACCGGGCAAGGACGCCGCCAGCCTGTCCCGCAGGCACATGTCGTCGTGGCATGAGATGTACGAGATCATCTGCACCGGCTCCAAGGCCCAGCAGGTGTCCGAATAATTGACTGCGGAGTAGTCAATGCCAGGATGCTGTACGGCTCCGGCCACACCGAACTTCACGCTTTCCTCCAGCCTCGGCTCGCCGCCGAGGAATCCGGCCTGTGAGTCATCGCTGAACGGTCCGCGGAGGGCATCGCGCATCTCGTCGGAGAAGGCGGCTATGCCTGGCATCTGACCTGTGTTGGCCTTCATGGCCAGCAGCGAACCGTCGTAGAGGGGAGCCGAGGCAGCCCAGCCCTCTCCGTAGATGAGTACAGTAGGATCTATCTCGTCCACAGCGGCCCGGATAGCATTCATCGTCCCGATGTCATGTATGCCCATCAGGTCGAAACGGAAGCCGTCGATGTGATATTCCTCGACCCACCGGCATACGGACTCCACCATGAAGCGGCGCATCATCTCTCTTTCCGAAGCGGTCTCGTTGCCGCATCCGGAGCCGTCCGCAAAGCTGCCGTCCTCCTTCATCCGGAAGAAATATCCCGGAACAGTCCGTTCAAAAGCGTGGGAGGCCGCATCAGCCACATGATTGTAGACCACATCCAGTATGACCCGGATACCGGCTTGGTGCAGGGCCAGTACCATCTCCTTGAACTCGCGGATGCGGCAGGCGGGGTCGTAGGGGTCGGTGGAGTATGAGCCGTCCGGCACATTGTAGTTTACCGGGTCATAGCCCCAGTTGTAGACATTGTCTCTCAGCCGGGTCTCATCCACAGATGCGTAGTCGAAGGAGGGGAGGATGTGTACGTGGGTCACTCCTAGCTCCACCAGATGGTCTATGCCGGTACTTACTCCGTGGGGGCCATGTGTGCCGGACTCTGTCAGAGCGGGGAATTTGCCACGGTGTTCAGGAGATATCCCGGAATTCTCCGCGATGGAAAAATCCCTGTGGTGCATCTCATAGATCACTGCGTCAGCGGGCGACCGGAGCTCCGGTCTGCGGTCCTCGGCCCATCCTTCGGGGTCGGTGGTGCTCATGTCCACGATAGCGGCGCGCTGTCCGTTGATTCCCACTGCGGTGGCGAATATGCCGGGAGTCTCCTCGAGCCACCGTCCTTCAACGTGGACTCTGAATGTGTAGAACCGTCCAGCCAGGTCTCCGTAGGCAGCAGCATGCCATGAACCGTCAGAAGATGTCCTTTGCATCTCCATTACCTCATACGGATTGTCCTGAAAAGCGTCTTTGTAGAGCATGACGCGGGCTGAGTCGGCAGTAGGAGCCCAGAGGGAAAAATGAGAACTTTGAGGGGTGTAACGGAGTTCCTGGAGGGTGCCTTCCTTAGGTGTGAAAGTGTCGGATGACGGCTTGCAGCCGGACATTGTAATAACAACGGATACAATCATAAAAGAGAATAGAGAGAGGGTGTGTTTCATATCAGTTAAGAGCCTGTTTGTCAAAATAAGAAATGTAAGTGCAAATTTAGGAAATTTCGGTCATTTGGCACAATCGTTGCTAGCACGGACTCAGAATTTTTAAAGAGTTATTATATATGCGTTATCTGAAAATTGCGGTTTTGGGCCTCTGTGCCGTTATCGGCATGACATCATGCAAGCAGAAGGCTCAGGGCCAGATGGAGGCGGTTACGTATCCGCTTCTTAAAGTATTTCCCGAGGACAGATCCCTGTCAGTCAGCTACTCTGCTGTCATAGAGGGAAAACAGGATGTGGAAGTGAGACCCCAGGTTTCAGGATTCGTTACGGATGTCTTGGTAAAGGAGGGGGCCAAGGTTAAGAAAGGGCAGACGCTGTTCGTGATAGACACTATCCCCTATGCCGCAGCATACAGGCAGGCCAAGGCCGCTGTCGCTACTGCTGAGGCCCAGCTGGCTACAGCCGAGCTCTCCCTGGAGGGAAGCGAGGACCTGTATGCCGACAAGGTGATTTCGGATTTTGAGCTCCAGACGGCCCGCAACTCGTACAACAGCGCGGTCGCCGCTCTCAGACAGGCTGAGGCCGCTGAGGCAAGCGCGGCTCAGAACCTTTCCTACGCTATCGTGAAGAGCCCTGTCAACGGTTCGGCCGGCATGACTTCGGTGAGAGTGGGAGCGCTGGTGAGCGCGTCCATGGCGGAGCCCCTGATAAGTGTTTCGGACAATTCCCAGATGTACGTATATTTCTCCCTGCCTGAGAAGGAGGTGCTCTCAATGACCCGTCAGTACGGCTCCATCGACAACACCGTGGACTCTTTCCAGCCGGTGTCGCTGACTATGGCCGACGGCTCCACTTACGAGCATCAGGGTCATATCGACGTGATCAGCCGTATCGTGGACAAGGGTACCGGTGCGGTGAGCGTCAGGGCCGTGTTCGACAATCCTGACGGCCGTCTGATGAGCGGCGGCTCAGGCCGTGTCAATGTGTCGTATGACAGGACGGGCTGCATCGTAATTCCTCAGGAGGCGACATATGAGATACAGGACAAGATATTTGTTTACAAGGTGATTGACGGCAAGGCGGTGTCCAGCGAGATAAAGGTGTTCCGTCTCAACAACGGTCGGGAATATATCGTTGAGAGCGGTCTGTCCGAGGGCGATGTGATAGTGTCCGAGGGAGCCGGTCTGCTCAGGGAGGGCACTCCGATAACCGGTACGCCTGTCAATTCTAACGAAGGAGAGTAACGTATGAATCTAAAGACGTTCATAGACCGGCCTATCCTGTCGGTCGCAATATCGACATTCCTGGTGCTGGTGGGTATCATTGCGCTGGCAATTCTGCCTATCGAGCAATACCCGGATATCGCACCTCCTACCATCCGCGTATCCACGACCTACAGCGGTGCCAATGCTACGGCCGTGCAGAACGCGGTGATAGCTCCTCTGGAGGAGGCCATCAACGGTGTGGAAGACATGACCTATATGACTTCCGAGGCAAGTAACTCCGGAAGTGCTTCCATTACAGTATATTTCAAGCAGGGAATTGACCCTGATATGGCTGCGGTCAACGTACAGAACCGCGTGTCCAGAGCCACATCCCTGCTGCCGGCGGAGGTTACCAGGGTCGGTGTCGAGGTGTCCAAGCGTCAGAGCAGTACCCTGAAGGTATTTGCCCTTGTGTCGCCTGACAGCACCTACGACGAGACCTTCCTCACCAACTACCTTTCCATCAATGTGAAGCCTCAGATCCAGCGTATCTCCGGAGTGGGCGACTGCAACGTGATGGGCGGAGACTATGCGATGCGTGTGTGGATGAAGCCTGACGTGATGGCCCAGTACGGTCTGATACCTTCCGATGTCAGCGCGGCTCTGTCCAGCCAGAACATCGAGGCCTCGACCGGTGCCATAGGTGAGAATTCCGACAACGTCTTCCAGTACACCCTCCGTTACAAGGGCCGTCTGTCCACCGAGGAGGAGTTCGGAGAGATAGTCATCAGGGCCTATGACGACGGCCGTGTCCTGAAGCTGAAGGATATCGCCGACATCGAGCTCGGTGCGGTCTCCTACAACTTTGAGGGCCGTGTGAAGGGTGCTCCCGGTGTTACCTGTATGATCAACCAGACTGCCGGAAGTAACGCCAACGAGATCATCAAGGAGATAGACGCATATCTGGAGACGGTGAAGGCTGATCTGCCCAAAGGTATTGAGATAATAGACATCATGAGTACCAAGGACTTCCTCGACGCCTCCATACAGGAGGTGATAAAGACTCTCTTCGAGACCATCCTGCTCGTGGTACTGGTGGTGTACATCTTTCTGCAGAGTCCGAGGGCGACCCTCATCCCTACGATATGTATCTTCGTCGCGCTGATTGCGACATTCGCATTCATGATAGTGGCCGGCTTCACCATCAACCTGATCACCCTCTTCGCGCTGATCCTGGTTATCGGTACGGTCGTGGACGATGCCATAATAGTCGTCGAGGCGGTGCAGGCACGTTTCGACATGGGTTACAGGTCTGCATATAAAGCCGCGATGGACGGTGTCGAGGGTGTGTCCGCAGCCGTCGTGTCCGCGACGCTGGTCTTCATGGCCGTGTTCATCCCCGTATCCTTCCTGGGCGGTACCTCCGGTCTGTTCTACAAGCAGTTCGGTCTGACTATGGCTGCAGCGGTAGGTTTCTCGGCCATCAACGCCCTTACTCTCTCGCCCGCGCTTTGCGCCCTGATCATGAAGCCCAACGAGATCGTGGCTCCCGGTGAGAAGCCCAAGCAGTTCTCGACCAGGTTCAGAATCGCTTTCGAGGCATCATTCGGACGTATGATCACCAAGTACAAAGGCGGAGTGAAGTTCTTCATCAAGCACAAGTGGGTAGGTGTAGGTACTCTTGTTGCGGCTTGCGGTCTGCTTGTGTACTTCATGGCCACGGCGAAGACATCCCTGGTGCCCAACGAGGATACCGGTTCGCTCTTCATCAGTGTGGACGCGGCTCCCGGTACCACTCTTGCCGAGACCAATGACATTCTGACCGAGATGCAGAACAGCATCAAGGACATCGAGGAGATCCAGACCTACAACCAGGTGGCCGGTTTCTCCTTCTCCGGTAGCGGTGCCTCGCACGCCATGATGATGATACGTCTCAAGGACTGGAGCCTGCGTCCCGACAAGGACCAGAGCTATACTGCGGTCATTGAGAAGATATACGCCAATACGGCCCATATCAAGAACGCGCAGATCTTCATCTTCGCACCTCCTATGATTTCCGGTTACGGTACCGGTAACAGTTTCTTCGTAGACCTTCAGGACCGTTCGGGCCGTGGCATCGATGCGCTGGAGGAGGTGACCCAGGGCTTCATAGCCGCTCTCAACGAGAGACCCGAGGTGCAGATGGCCTACACCTCGTTCAGCTCCGATTTCCCTCAGTATCAGATAGACGTGGATGCGGCCAAATGTATCCGTGCCGGTACTACCACAGATGCGGTGCTCTCCGTGCTGTCGGGCTACTACGGCAGTATGTACGTGTCCAACTTCAACCGTTTCACCAAGCTCTATCGTGTCATCCTGCAGGCTCCGCCCGAATTCAGGGACAATATGCAGTCGCTCGATGACGTGTATGTGCGCACGACTGACGGTATGGCTCCCGTAAGCCAGTTCGTGACACTGACCAAGATATACGGAGCCGAGGTGCTCAACCGCTTCAACATGTTCACCTCCATCACCGTGCAGGGTATGCCTAACCCGGGGTACAGTTCGGGAGACATCATCGCCGCCATCGAGGAGGTCAGCAAGGAGGCCCTGCCTACCGGTTTCGGCTACGAGTTCTCCGGCATGACCCGTGAGGAGGCCGAGCTGGCCGAGTCCAATACCACGGCCATAGTGTATGTGATCTGCGTGATATTCATCTACCTGATCCTCTGCGGTATGTACGAGAGTCTCTTCCTGCCGCTCGCGGTGCTTTGCTCGGTGCCGTTCGGTCTGATGGGAAGCTACTTCTTCACCAAGCTGTGCGGTATGGAGAGCAACATCTACACCCAGGTCGGTATGGTCATGCTGATCGGTCTGCTGTCAAAGACGGCGATTCTGATTACCGAATACGGCTCGCAGCGTAGAAAGAGGGGCATGTCCCTCAGTGCGGCGGCTCTGTCCGCAGCCGGAGTGCGACTCAGACCTATCCTTATGACAGTGCTTACCATGGTGATCGGTCTGCTGCCTCTGATTACCGCTTCCGGTGTCGGTGCCAACGGTTACCGCTCCCTCGGTATCGGTACAGCCGGCGGTATGGTGGTCGGGACCATCGCCCTTATGTTCATCACGCCCATGTTCTTCGTCATCTTCCAGTATGTGGAGGAGAAGGTAATGGGTAAAAGAAAGGAGGAAAGAGCAGCATTATGAGAAAGACTATATTGATATCAATGGCGGTGCTGATGGCCAGCGGATGCTCCATCTACCGCAAATACGAGAGGCCTGAGAACATAGTCCCGATGGACAGTCTGTACAGGGCTGAGCTGGTATCCCCGGATGATGCAGCCGCAGCGGCCGACAGTTCCTCTTTCGGCTACATGCCATGGGAAGAGATGTTTACAGACCCTCATCTCCAGGAACTTATCCGTACAGGTCTGGAGAACAACACCGATCTGCTCAGCGCGGCTCTCCGCGTACAGCAGGCCCAGGCCCGTCTGAAAGCCTCGAAGTGGGCTTATTCCCCTTCGCTCAATCTGGGTCCTCAGGCAGGGTACAATTACTCCCTTAGCGGTGGAGCCGGCACAGGCTCAGGCTCCTACAATCTCGGCGGCTCAGTCAGCTGGGACATCGACCTTTTCGGCTCGCTGCTCAACGCCAAGCGCGGAGCCCAGGCTGCTCTCCTGCAGCAGGAGGCTTATCAGCAGGCCGTGCGCTCCCAGCTCATAGCCACTATAGCCAACACCTACTATTCGCTTCTGATGCTCGATGAGCAGGTCAGGGTCAGCGAAGAGAACGTGGCTCTGTGGGCAGAGCAGATAAGGTCCATGGAGTCAATGCTGAAGGTGGGTCGTGTCAATGAGAATGCCGTTACCCAGTCCCGTGCACAGCTTTATGGTCTGGAGGCGTCGCTGGCCGATATGAAGCGTCAGCGTCAGGAGGCGGAGAACGCTCTCTGCTCCATCCTGGGCTCAGTATATACCAGGATAGAAAGGAGTACCATCGACGAGCAGGCTCTTCCTCAGGATTTCTCGGTGGGAGTGCCTCTGGAACTGCTCTCCAACCGTCCCGACGTCTATCAGGCGGAGATGGCCCTGGCCAGTGCGTATTATTCCACCAACCAGGCCCGCTCGGCCTTCTATCCCAAGCTCACCCTTTCTGGCAGTGCCGGATGGACGGGAGCATTCGGACAGGCCGTGGCCAATCCCGGCGGACTGATCATCAACGCCCTGGCCCAGCTCGCCCAGCCTATTTTCAATAAGGGTCAGCTCACATCCAATCTGCGCGTGGCCAAGGCTGAGGAGGAGATAGCCAGACTGACTTACAAGCAGACCCTGCTCGATGCCGGAGAGGAGGTCAACAACAACCTCTACGCCCTTGAGATCTACGACGAGATGCTCCGGAAGCACCAGGCCCAGCTTGATGACCTGGAGCGCACCGTTGAGACAGCGGAGTCCCTTTACCGTAGGAGTTCCAAGATGACCTACCTTGAGGTGCTGACCGCCCGTCAGTCCCTGCTCACGGCACAGCTCAACGTGGTGTCCGACAAGTACCTGCTGCTGCAGACCACAGTCAACCTGTACCGCTCCCTCGGAGGAGGAAGACAGTAATGTGATATGAGACGATACAAGATATTCATGACAGCCGTCGCCATGCTTGTGGTGGCGGCTTCTTGCAAGGAAGGCAAGGCTCCTGAGCCATACGGCCCGCTGCCTACAGCCGCTCAGCTGGAGTGGCAGAAGATGGAGTATTATATGTTCGTACACTTCGGTCCCAATACATTCACCGACAGTGAGTGGGGAACTGGCGAGGAGGATCCGGACGTGTTCGCGCCCACGGCTCTGGACTGCAACCAGTGGGCCAGGATAGCCAGGGAAGCCGGGATGAAGGGCATCATCATCACGGCCAAGCACCACGACGGCTTCTGTCTGTGGCCCAGCAAATACAGCCGGCATACCGTAGCTCAGAGCGCATGGCGGGACGGTCAGGGAGACGTGTTGCGCGAGCTTTCCGACGCCTGTGCCCGATATGGCCTTAAGTTCGGAGTGTATATCTCGCCGTGGGACCGGAATCATCCCGCATACGGTACCGAGCAGTACAACGAGGTGTTCGCCGGCACCATATCCGAGGTGCTCAGTGAATACGGTGATGTATTTGAACTATGGTTTGACGGTGCAGATGACCGCCAGGGAGACGCTCCAAGCACTTACAGGTGGAAATATTTCAATGCTACGGCTACGACTATTCAGCCCGATGTGGTTATCTTCAGTGACGTCGGCCCGGGATGCCGCTGGGTGGGCAATGAACGCGGCTACGCCGGGGAGACCAACTGGTCCAGACTGGATGTGGATGGTTTTGCACCGGGACGGCTTTCTCCCTCATGGGATACTCTCAACACCGGCAATGTCCACGGCAGCCGGTGGCTTCCTGCCGAGGCCGATGTCTCCATACGTCCCGGCTGGTTCTATTCTCCCTCCACCGATGACAGGCTCAAGACGGTGGACGAGCTGATGGACATCTACTATGCTTCCGTAGGCCGCAATGCCAACCTGCTGCTCAACGTTCCGCCCGACCGCTCGGGCCGGATCAGCCCCGTGGACTCGGCCCGTCTGATGGAGTTCCGGGATGCCCGCGAGGAGGCTTTCCATGCCGACTATGCCAAGATGTCGCGGGCCTATTCCGAGTCAGTCCGGGCCAACTCTCCCAAGTATGCCGCCGCTAATGCGGTGGACGGCCGCTATTCGACTTATTGGGCCACCGATGACAGCGTGACCTCGGCCTCCTTTACAGTGTATTTCCGCAGGGACAGAGAGGTCAGCTCCGTGATGATTCAGGAGTATATACCTCTGGGTCAGAGGGTAAAGGAGTTCAGTGTCGAGTGCAGGCTGGCAGGTACCGGAGAGTGGAAGGAGGTGTGCCGCGGAACCACCATAGGCTATAAGCGCATCATGCGTTTTCCGGCCGTCAAGGCTTCCGAGGTGCGTTTCAACATCCTGGATGCCTATGCCAGTCCGCTCATCAACAATGTCGCGATATATTGACGGAGTGTCCTGCAGTTGTGACATTGTGGTGACATTCTGTCCGCATATCCTGACGTGGTATCGGATTTGCAGAGGCATAAGTCAGAAATTTTAAAATTTAAAGTTATGATTACCGAAAAATTACAGAATGCGATCAATGATCAGATAATTGCTGAGATGTGGTCGGCAAACCTCTATCTTTCCATGTCTTTCTATCTTGAGAAAGAGGGTTATGACGGACTGTCACACTGGATGAAGAGGCAGTCTCAGGAAGAACTGGAACATGCATACGATATGGCTTCGTTCCTTCAGAAGAGAGGCGGTACAGCCAAGGTCAGCATGGTGGACGTGGTTCCTCAGGGCTGGGGCAGCGTTCAGGAAGTCTTCAAGCACGTATATGAGCACGAGTGCCACGTGACATCCCTGATTGACAAGATCGTGGACATCGCCCGTGAGGAGAAGGACAAACCTTCCGAGGATTTCTTCATGGGATATATCCGCGAGCAGGTGGAGGAAGAGGCTACTACGCTCTCAATCTACGAGAAGGTCCAGAAAGCCGGCGAGGCCGGTCTTCTGATGCTGGACAGCAAGCTCGGCGAGCGCAAATAATCACAGCTGACTGAAAAGAACAAAGGGCTGACCCTCTGCGGGCCGGCCCTTTTTCGTATCAGCTATGTCTTATTGGTACTTGCCTAGTTCGTCTATAATAGCGGTGTTGATAAAGCCGTTTATGGTCATTCCGAGTCCTGCTGCTGTGGTTGCGACTCTGCTATGAAGGTCTGACGGCATACGGAGAACAAGTCTGCCACTGTATGGTTTCGCAGGCTTGACGCCACGGGCTTTACAGCTGCTGAGATATTCATCGACAGCTCCTTCAAAATCAGATACCAGTTCTGAAACCGTTTCCCCCTCATAGGAGATGCAGTCCTTTTTCATCCCGAGAACTTTTCCATAAAGGCAGTTGTCCTCCTGACTGAACTCTACGCTGCCGGTATATCCTTTATAATTCAGTAAGCTCATTGTTTCATGCTTTTTAAGTTAGTATTGTCAATCAAGTACGTCATAATCTGCCTCATTGCGTTGGTTTACTGTGGCTTTTTGGCGGGGAGGCGGCCGGAGCGGCGCAGGGCGTCGTCGATGAGCCACTGGAGCTGGCCGTTGATCGAGCGGAACTCGTCGGCGGCCCATTTCTCCAGGGCTTCCATCGTGGCGGCATCTACGCGAAGCACGAAACTCTTGGTCTTGGACTGTTCCTTAGGCATGGCTATTGGCTTATGCCGCTACTGGTACAGCGAACCGGTGTTGAGTACAGGCTGGGCGGACTCGTCGGCGCAGAGAACCACGAGCAGATTGCTGACCATGGCGGCTTTCTTCGCCTCATCCAGCTCTACGATATCCTTGTCGTTTATCTCTTTGAGCGCCATCTGCACCATGGATACGGCACCTTCGACTATCTTCTCGCGGGCGGAGATGATGGCCTCGGCCTGCTGGCGGCGCAGCATGACGGCCGCAATCTCGGGTGCGTAGGCGAGGTAGTTGATGCGGGCCTCGAGTACCGATATGCCGGCCATCTCCAGGCGCTCGTTGAGTTTCTCGACCAGCTCGCTGTTGATGGTATCGCCTCCGCTGCGCAGGGTAATGGTGTCGGCCTGCTCTATGCCGAGGTTGTCGTAGGCGTAGTTGCCGGCCACCTGGCGCAGGGCTGCGTCGCTCTGTACGCGGACGAAGGACTCGAGGGCTGTCATTATGCCTTCTTTGTTGATGGCGATGTTCTGGGTGTCTATCTCGAAGATGGCCTTGTAGACGTCCTCGACCTTCCATACGAGGATGAGGCCGACGAGGATGGGGTTGCCGTTGCGGTCATTGACCTTGATGGGGTCCACGTTGATGTTGCGGGCGCGGAGCGAGACTTTCTTCTTGGAGTAGAAGGGATTGACCCAGAAGAAGCCGGTGCGGGTGAAGGTGCCGCGGTATTTGCCGAAGAATACCATGGCCCTGGCCTGGTTCGGCTCAAGGATCATGAGACCTATAAGGAGTACGGGAGAAATGATGAAGAGGAGAATGGCGGCTGTGCAGAGAATGCTGTAGACAGCACTGCCGATGGCGGTTTCATAGGTCTCTGCGATGTAGACGAAAGCGATGCCGGCGGCAATCAGGAGGATGCTGATAAAGATCATCAGAAATCCGTTGCATGCATGTCCCTGGAAGGGAGTGTCCTTTGTAATCTTGGAGTCGGAATGAGTTTTCATGGTTTATATGATATTAAAATAATATCACAAAGATATGATAAATTCCCGATAAAGCAAAAAATAAAAATAATTATCCGCAAAGATTCCCCCAATCCCAGATTGCCGCTCCGTGGCGGACTTCATCTGTCTAAGACAAACCCGGGCCGGATTGCTGTTTTGAGGCACTGATACCTGTCGCTGCCCTCCGCAGCATCCCGAACAGCGAGAGGATTACCCATGAAGCACCGTATGAATCATTAAGACTCTGATTCCCAGGTGTATTCCTCTGACATAGGTGCCCTATGGCCTGAAAAAACAGACCATAAGGCAACCGTCATATTCAATAGTGGCTGATTGGCAGCCGGTTATGACTGATGCCGGTGCCTTATGGGTAAGGTTGAGAGCCGCTGGATACTTACGGTCAATGGTCAGGGCGCAATCCCGCCGGTGCAATATACTGCTCCCGGTATCCAGCAGCCAAGAACGACCGCCCGGCCCATCTCTCAGCCCCATTCTTCCGATCCAATCCTCCCGGCATTCTCACGTTGCTTTTTAGTTGTATCTCAACCGCCTGATTGTCCGGGCATTGAAGCAATGTCGGATGTCCAGTCGGCTGCGGGGACCTGTCTTCGGACTATCTTTGGTATATGCTTAATAAACATCGAGTTGCTTCTATAGGAGCACTGGACAGGTGTCGCGGGTGTGGTCCTGGACTTGAATGGAAAGTATAGATAAAGGTGCTGATGGATAGGAAAAATCCGACATAAAAAAGATTGTAACGAAAATTTAAAATAGTGTATTTATAAAAAGTTATATCTTTGCGCCAAAAAGGTAAAAGAACGTAAGGTTAATCTTTTATAAATTTTTCAGGTATGTTAAAGATTTTAATGAAACTAGCAGGTGCGGTCATGATTCTGGCTGCAATCGCGTCCTGCAAGGAAGAAAAAGAGGATTTTGGTGTTCCGAGTATCGGAGTGAGCACCAACTCTGTAAGTTTCTCAGAGGCAGAGGGACGGCAGACTGTCAAAATCCTTTCCAGCCGCGACTGGACAGTTGAAATTGATTATGCAGTGGAGGTGGAAGAAGACTGGCTTGTAGTCACTCCGGCTTCCGGTAGCGCATCTCATGATTCTGTGGAGGTGGTGCTTTCTGTGCTAGCCAATTCTGCTGAGGACAGATCTGCAAGTGTAACATTCAATGCCGGAGCGTTAAGCGCGACAGTTTCTGTATTCCAGAAAGGTGAGGTCGCCAAGGAATATGACGCGATAGAGGATGTTAGAGCACTTTATCAGGGTGAGAATGTCACTATCTCTGAGGACTGGACTATCTGCGGTACGGTAATCAGCAACTATCGTCACTCTGAAAGCGGTGGACTCAACAACGCAACATCACAGAAATCTGTGGTTATTCAGGACGAGACCGCCGGTATTGTTCTGTTCCTTGCTGAGAACAATAAGGAACTGGCGTTGGGAGATCGCATAGAGGTCAAAGTCAACGGTTTAGTACTTCAGCGTTTCGACAATGGCTCTCTTCAGATAAATGCCGTGCCGATGGATAGAATCACTAAGATTACAACTGGTTCTCAGGTTGAGCCCAAGACCATATCGGCATCAGAACTGGTAACAGGTGAGTATGAATCTCAATATGTGGCAGTGACAGATGTGCAGGTTGTGGATTCAGACCTCGGTAAGACATTCGTAACTCAGGATGGCGAAGGTAAAGACAGGCACACTTCTATCAATTTCATTTCAAGAACAGGAGTTAGATTTTTGCTGTTTTCATCCGCATATTCCACTTTCGGTGACGAGCTCGTGCCGGAGGGCAGCGGAACACTAAAAGGTATAGCAGCTGTTCATGGTGGTGACTATCAGATAAGCATTACCTCAACAGATGATTATGCTGAATTAACTGGAGAGCGTTTCGATAATTCAGGATTTGAACGTCCTCAGCCTACTAAAGCTACTATTGCAGAGGTGCTTGCAGCTTCTGTGAGCGGTTCAGTGTGGTATGAGATTACTGGAACCATCTCCAATATCGAGGCTTCGGATTATGGTAACTTCACTATTACGGATGAGACTGGTTCCATCTATGTGTACGGTCTTACAAGTGAATGGCGGGCTGATGGTAAGAATGATCAGTCTTTCCCTGAACTTGGTCTGAAGGCTGGTGATATACTTACGCTTGCCGGAACCAGAGATGAGTACAAGGATGAGCCTCAGATAGGAGGTCCTGCTTATTATATCTCACATAAAGATGGCGGCGGTGAGGATCCGGATCCTGATGAGCCTGGAGACTTGAAGGTGGCAACTATCGCAGAGTTCCTTGCAGCTCAGCCGGGTGACGGAGTGTGGTATCAGCTCACAGGAGAAGTGTACGACATCTATAATACCAGCTTCGGCAATTTCTGGATAAGGGATGATGCCGGTAATCAGGTTAGAGTGTATGGTCTTACCAGTACAAAGCAGGAAAGTAATGACCATTCGTTTGAGACCATCGGACTGAGTGAGGGTGATATTGTTACCATTGCAACACTTCGTGCCGAACATAACGGAGAGGCTCAGGCCGGCGGAACTCCTCCTGCATACTACATCTCTCATGAAGAGGGTGAGGAGCCTGAGGTTCCTACGGGAGACCCTACAGCCCTTATTATCTCTGAATATGTCGAGGGCAGCAGAAATAATAAGTATTTAGAGATTGCTAATATCTCAGACAGCGAGATAGACCTTGCTGCTTATACTCTGAGAAAGTATGTGAACGGTGCCGAGGACAACTTTGATGATATGACACTTAGTGGGACACTCGCTTCAAAGGCTGTAAAGGTATTCCGAATAAATACATCAGAACTTACATTGCCGGAAGGTGTTACAGCTGAGGTTACTAACAGTCAGGTTCTTAACTTTAACGGAGATGATCCTGTCGCATTGATATGCAACGGAGAAGTAGTGGATCTGTTAGGAGTGTTTGGGGATGTGGATTTCGGAAAGGATGTTACACTCAGACGTAAATCGTCTGTGACAGCACCGTCGGCAACGTATAATGTTGATGAATGGGATACGCTGGAGCAGGATGATGTATCGGGTCTCGGTACTCTTTAATCAGACCTGTTAGATGTTTCATAAGCATAAAGTTTTGAGGATTGTGATACTGCTGGCAGTGATGCTGCCGGCAGTATTATTGTCTTCATGTACCGAGGATGAGGGGCGTGAGGTCATGGGGGAGAAGGCGGTGAGGCTGTCCCGCGATACTGTCGCGTATGACCATACGGGTCAGTTTGTGACGATAGAGTCCTCGGTGGACTGGAGCATATCGCTCAGTTATGCCGGAACGCAGGACGGCTGGGCCAAGGTGTCGCCTGAGTCCGGAAGCGGCAGTGTCAATAATGTGATGCTGACTTATTCTGCCAACGGGAGCGGTGAGTCGAGGGAAGTGGCCCTGAATGTGAGTTTCTCGGACGGCGAATTGGTGACAGTGACTCTGGTACAGACTGGAGATCCGAACGCTTCCGGCGGAGATGATCCGGACCCGGATCCCGATGACCCGTGGCCTGGTCTGGAGTCCGATCCGTATCAGTCAGGCTGGATGGAGCTTCCTGCAGTGGAAGATGAGGAGGGCAGGGCATTCATATACCATACAGCGGAGGTGGACGGACAGCAGAAACGCAATTATTCCATGCTGTATGATGCGGCCGGGAGGATTGCCTTATGGGTGGCATACCCGCTGTGCGGCGACTATATAGGCAGCGGGCGAACGGACGCATGGGGATATGACCCCAAGATACCGGACGAGTATGAGCCGCTGCTCAATCACGGCTGGCCCGAGAGAGGCTTCGACCGGGGGCATCAGATACCCTCCGGCTCCCGCAACGCCAACACGGCCATGAACCGTCAGACTTTCTACTATACCAACATGACGGCTCAGGTATCCCGTTTCAACCAGGGGTTGTGGGCCAATCTGGAGAACAGGGTCAGGGGTTTTGTCAGTGTCTGTGACACGCTCTATGTGGTGACAGGTCCGATATTCGATTCGGGAGAGCCTGAGCGCTGGACAGAGGACAATGCCGGCAATCCGGTGGCAGTCCCCGACGGTTATTTCAAGGCCGTATTGAGTTACAGCGTCTCCAGTTCTGCATATTACTCCGTGGCATTTGTCTATGATAACGAGGAGTACAGCCGCAGCAACCCGACGGCTTCGGACATGTGCTCCGTCTCCGAGGTTGAGGCAATTACAGGATTTACATTTTTCAACAATCTGCCCCAAAGCGTGGCCCGGTCTGTGAAAAACCAGTGCGAGCCGGAGCGGTGGGGACTCTAACTTGATAGACCAACAAGATGAGGAAATTGATTCTGACCGCAGTGTTGCTTTTGGCTGTCTTCACCCTCAGGGCTGAGGACAAAAGCTATATAGTGACATTCTACAATGTCGAGAACTTCTTCGACATCTACGACGACCCCGCGACCAGGGACGAGGAGTTCACTCCTGACGGTCCCAAGGAGTGGACTCAGGCCAAGTATGACAAGAAACTGGCCAATATATCGCAGGTCCTGTACGGGATAGCTGCGGCCAATAAGAACTATCCGGCGGTTATCGGACTGTCGGAAGTGGAGAACCGCAGGGTGCTTGAGGACCTGGTGTCTTCGGAGAAGCTGCGCCCGGCGCGTTACCAGATTGTACAATATGACTCGCCGGAACCCAGGGGCATTGATGTGGCGCTGCTTTTCCGCCCCGATGTGTTCACTCTTGAGTGGAGCGATGTCTTTCAGCCGGTGATACCGGAGATTCCGGATTTCAAGACCCGTGACATACTTGCCGTGTGCGGCACGATAGAGGGTGAGAGGTTCTGTTTCTTCGTCAATCACTGGTCGTCGCGCAGGGGCGGCTCGGCGGCCTCGGAGTTTTTGAGGGTAGGCTGTGCGGAGACAGTACGCCGCTATGCCGACTCGCTTCAGACCGTGTACCCGGATATCAAGATAGTGATAATGGGCGATATGAACGACGACCCGTACAACAAGAGCCTTTCCGAGACGCTCGGCGCAAAGGAGAAAATCTCCGAGGTGGAGCCGGGGGGGTATTTCAATCCCATGTGGGCCATGCACAAGGCCGGCTACGGCACTCTCGGCTATCAGGACGCCTGGAATCTCTTTGACAATATAGTTGTAAATTATAATCTGCTGGAGGAGGGCAGCGGCTCTCTTCACATCCGGCCATCGGAGCGGAACGGCCTGTACGGCAGGGTGTTCAAGCGCAGCTACATGATTCAGCAGAAAGGACGTTACAAGAACTATCCCCTTCGCTCGTTCAGCGGTAATTCTTTCCTCGGAGGATACAGCGACCATCTTCCGGTATATATAGTAATAGGTAAATAGAAGAATACAGACAATTTATGAAAATCAAGACAGCTATTGTTGCGTTTATGCTGATGCTGGCGGCCCTTCCTGCTCTGGCGCAGACCGGAGGCGTGAGGGGTACGGTCATGGACAGGGACTTGTCCCGGCCCGTGAAAGACGCCAAGGTGACCTTGTTCTACACGGACAAGGAGATGTTCGTGTATACCGGAGCCGACGGAGTGTTTGAGTTTGACGGCATAGAGGACGGAGTGTACAATATGGAGATATCCGCCGCCGGATATCTGAAGACCCAGCTCAGTGTGCGGGTAAGCGGAGGAGAGGTATACGACCTCATGAACGTGTCCATCACACCGGATGTGCCTATGACGGACTTCATGAGCGATGACATGTTCGCGGACTTTGAGGTGGAGGACGAGTCCGGCTCGGGATACGAGGACGTGCCGTCGGTGCTTTCGGCCTCAAGGGATGTGTTTGACAACATCGCCTCATTCAGCTTCAGCCAGATGCGCTTTCTCAACCGAGGCTATGAGAGCGGTATGTCCGATATCTATATCAACGGCATAAAGTTCAACGACGCTCTTAGCGGCTATACTCCGTATTCTCTGTTCAGCGGTCTGAATGAGGCTACCAGAGAGAAGGAGGCTGTAGGAGGAATGGCACTTTCCGATTATGGCGTGAGCGGTATCAACGGACTTACCAATGTCAACGCGTATGCTTCGTCGGTGGCGAAGGGTTACCGCTTCAGTGTGCTGACCAACAGCTCCACCTACCGTCTGCGCCTGATGGCCACGTACTCCACCGGCCTGATGGACAACGGCTGGGCGTTTGCGGCCTCGGTGTCTACGCGTCTGGGCGGCAACGACTATATCACAGGCGTGTACTACAATGCCTTTGCATATTTCCTGGCGGCTGAGAAGAGGCTGAACGACCAGCACCGCTTCTCGCTGACTCTTTTCGGCTCGCCCGTACAGCGCGGAGCGCAGAACGCCTCTACCCAGGAGGTGTACGACCTGATGGGCAGCAACTACTACAACTCCAACTGGGGCTACCAGAACGGCAAGGTGCGCAATGCCCGTGTGAGGAACAACCATGAGCCGGTGCTCCTGTTCAACTACGAGTACACTCCGTTCGATGACCTGAAAGTGACGGCCGGCGTGTCATGGCGTTTCGGCCGCAACGGCTACTCGGCTCTCGACTGGTACGATGCTCCCGACCCTCGTCCGGACTACTACCGCTATCTGCCGAGCTATTTTGACGATGACCCCGACAAATACGCGTGGGCCGTGGACGGCTGGAGATACAACAGCAACGTGCAGCACATCAACTGGGACAGGCTATATGATGTGAACCGCAACAGTACATTTGACGAGGGTATAGATTATAACCCGGCCATAGACGTGACCAATGCCTCACGCTCCAAGTACATCCTGGAGGAGAGACGCACGGACCAGAACGACATCAACGTCACCGGTCAGGTGACCAAGAGTTTCGGCTCCATACTGAAAGGCTCGCTCGGATACAATTTCCGCTGGAACCGTACCGAGTACTACAAGATAGTCAAGGATCTGCTCGGCGGTGACTACTGGCTCAACATCGACCAGTTCGCCGAGAGGGACTTCGGCTCGGATCAGGATGCTTACCAGAATGACCTGGACAATCCCAACCGTCTGGTAAAGGAGGGAGACAAGTACGGTTATGACTATTATGCCCATATCCGCAACCACAGGCTGTGGACGGCCTGGGACCTGAATGTGGGCGGCTTCGAGGCCACTCTCGGCGCGGAGCTGGGGTACAATACTTTCTGGAGAGAGGGTCTGGTACGCAAGGGCCTTTTCCCCGACAACTCTCTCGGCAATTCCGAAAAGTTGAATTTCCTGACATACAAGGCTAAACTGGGCCTTTACTACAAGTTCTCACCTCAGAACATGATATACGCCAATGTAGGCTACATGACGCAGGCCCCCTATTTTGAGGAGGCGTTCCTGTCGCCGAGAACGCGTAACAGTGTGGTGGACGGCCTTACGACCGAGAAGATATTCAGCGCGGATATCAACTATATGCTGAAAACCTCGTGGATATCCCTCCGCGTATCGGCGTTCTACACCACCATCAACGACCAGACGGACCTTATCAGCTTCTATGATGATATCCAGAGAGCTTTCACCAACTTCTCCATGACCGGTATTGACCAGCGCAATTACGGTATCGAGGCCGGAATCAAGGTGCCTATCTGGGGCGGTCTGGCATTCGAGGGCGCTGTAAGCTGGGGCAACTACGAGTACACCTCCAACCCCAATTTTACCCAGACTGTGGACAACAGCGCGAGGACAGTGCTGGAGAACCAGACTGTGTACTGGGAGGGCTTCAAGGTGGCGCGTACCCCTCATCTGGCCTCATCCATCGGCCTTACATGGGCCGGCCCGGGCTATCTGTTCGCCGGTATCGAGCTTAACTATTTCGACGGCATGTACATCTCCATGAACCCCCTGCGCCGTACCGACTATGCGTTGGAAGGAATGGATGCATCCACCGAGGAGGGTATGGCCCTGATTAACGCCATGAGGGAGCAGGAACAGTTTCCCCACGCCTTCGTGCTCAATGCCAACATCGGCAAGTCATGGTACATCGGAGGCAAGTATCTGCTTGGAGTCAGCGCCAATATCAACAATATCCTCAACAACCGCAATATCAAGACCGGCGGTTACGAGCAGATGCGTCTTTCCCGCGTAGAGGACGCTCAAGGTGAGTTCATGTACTATCAGCCGTTTGATACGAGGTATTTCTACCTGCACGGCATCAACTATATGATCAATGTATATTTCAGATTCTAAAACGACAAATCGATGATGAGAGATATTATAAAATATTCAGCATCCCTGCTGCTGGCCTGCCTGGCCCTTTCCGGCTGCCAGAAGTTCACCGAGCCTGAGCCTTATCAGTTTGCTGATATGGAACCGACCATGACGCTGGCGGACTTTAAGGCTCTGTACACCGGCTCTCCGACAGAGATAACCGATGCTTCCATAGTCCTTGAGGGCAAGATTATCAGTTCTGACCGCAGCGGCAATGTCTACAGGACTCTTTATATCGAGGACAGTACGGCAGGACTCGAGGTCAAGATAGGCAAGACCGGCCTGTACAATGACTACAAGCTGGGACAGACTCTGTATATAAAGCCGCAGGGCCTTTATCTCGGAACTTACGGCGGCAGCGTGCAGTTGGGCGCCAGATCATACGAGGACAGGTACGAGACTTCGTGGATAGACGTTCAGGGGCTTATAGACAAGACGATATTCAGAGGTGAGTTCGGAGACCCCCTGCCTCCCACCGACATAGACACGCTTACCGATAATATGGTGTGCCGCTATGTGCGTCTGAGCAATGTGTCCTATCAGGGCGGCTCTGACGGACTCCGTACATGGGCGGTCAGCAATGACCCGTATACAGGCCGCGAGGCTGCCTACGGAGAGCAGAACTTCGGACTGGATGATGCCACTGTCGTGGTCCGTACCAGCGGTTATGCCTCTTTCGCGGATACGGAAGTGGCGGAGAGCGGCATTACCGGTCTGGGTGTCAGGTGCAATCTTACCGGAATACTTACTAAGTTCAATAGTACTTACCAGCTCGTTCTTTTGGACCTGGACGGGGTGGAGGTACTGGAATAAAAGCAGGTAGTGACGATGAAAAAGGTATTGACAGTAATGGCTCTGGCAGTGGTGTGCGCCGCTGTCCAGAGCTGTGCTGACCGTCAGGTACGGGAAGCCGGAGCTATGGCGGAAAGCTTTGTGAAAGCGTATTTTGCGGCCGAGTATGACAAGGCTGCGGCGATGTGCGGGGATGATCTTCGTGCCAAGGTGGAGGAATCCGCAAGGCAGATAGAGACCCTGCCGGACTCGCTCAAGTCGGCATTTCTGGAACTGGCTGCGGAGCTGGAACCTCAGGCCGGCGAGGTGTACGAGCTGAGCAGGGACTCGGTGATGGTCGATTTCGACATCCTGGTGCCGGATGAGATTGAGCCTATGCGCAACAGTGTGCTGGTGGTCCGTAATTCCGAAACCGGAGTATGGAGCGTGGAGGAGATAAGGTAGTATGAAAGGCGGATTGTTCGACAACCACAGTCACTCGTATTTTTCGGCTGATTCCCGCATGGATATTGTGGATGCGGTCAAGACGGCGTATGAGAGAGGTCTGAGCGGTCTGTGTCTTACGGACCATCTGGATTTTGACCCTCCGGTGGGAGTGGCCGACTTCACGTTTGACGTGCCGTCCCAGCAGGCGGCCATAGATGAGGATGTAGAGTACATGGGCATTGGCCGCAGTGGTGGAAAGTACGGGGATTTTCAGTTGCTCAAGGGGGTGGAGATAGGCCTGCAGGACAAGAGTATGTCTACTATACGGAATGTTCTGGCCGACAATAGATTTGACTGTGTGATAGCATCCCTGCATCTGATAGACGGCCACGATCCCTATTTCGGGGACTACTACAGACCTTATGACTGGAAATATGCCTACGGACACTATCTGGAGGAGTTTGACCGTCTCATAAGGGTCATGCCGGACTTTGACATACTCGGACATTATGACTATATCGTCCGTTATCCGGACTATAAGGAAGTGACGATATACTATTCGGACTTCGCGGATGTGCTGGACTCAATCCTGACTTTTCTGGTGCAGAACGGCAAGACCCTGGAGATAAACACCAAGACCTATCAACTGTACCGTGGAAGGCATCCGGAACTGGATATCAACATTCTGAAGCGTTTCCGGGAACTTGGGGGCGAGGCCGTGTCCTTCGGCTCGGATGCCCACAACATCACACGCATAGCCGACCGTTTCGACTGGTGCCGTCAGACGGCTCTGGCCGCCGGCCTCAGATATGAGGTCTACTATAAGGACCGCCATCCCGGTTTTGTGGCTCTTTAGTATAGCCCGTATGGCCTATTCTTTTTCGGCCTTACGGGCTTTTTTCTCGGCCTTCTCTATGGCTTTGAGGACTTTCAGCTCTTCCTTGCTGAGCTTGCCGATATCCCGGCGGTATATCATATATTGATACTCCGTCAGGACTTTTCTGTACGAACTGTCAATCTGGTCTGCCCATCTGTCCTGAACCTGTTTGTATACAGTGTATTCCTGTGTCCCGGATGTCTTGAGGGCCTCTATCTCATCGTGCAGGGCTTTCATGTCGTGCTGCAGTATGGAGTCTATGAAAAATGTCTGGTGCGGCTCCAGTTTGAGCAGTCTCTCAAGGCGGTTGGCCTCCTCTGTTGCTATCTCTTCCGGAGTCCTTTCTCCTTCCCCGTTCTGTGCGCGGAGTACTGTCGTGGAGGCAAGGACGGCCAGTGTGAGCATCAGCTTGATGATAATGTCCCGTGTCATCTTTTTGTATATGAATTTAAAAAGTGTTACTTTTGAATTTATTTTGCAAATGTATACAAAATCAGAATAAACGACATGAATAAATTCCTGAAATCAGCACTATGCGCCGCTTTTGCCATGATGTCCGTGCAGAGCGGTCTCGCATGTACTAATGTATTGGTAACCAAGGGTGCCTCCAAGGACGGATCCGTGCTTGTGACCTATGCGGCCGACTCGCATCAGCTCTACGGAGAACTGTATTTTACCCCTGCGGGCTTCTTCAAGCCGGGTGTCATGCTCAATGTGACCGAATGGGACACAGGCCGTTTCCTCGGCCAGATACCCCAGATAGGCCGGACCTATCAGACAGTGGGCAACATGAACGAGCACCAGGTCATCATCACCGAGACTACATACGGCGGCCGTCCCGAGCTCTATGACCCGGACGGTATCATGGACTACGGCTCGCTTATCTATATCACCCTGCAGAGGGCCAGGACAGCCCGTGAGGCCATTCAGATCATAGCGGACCTGGCCAATGAGTACGGCTATGCCTCCAGCGGCGAGTCATTCTCGATAGCCGACAAGGACGAGGTGTGGATCATGGAGCTCATCGGTAAGGGCAGCAAGCTGGACAAGAAGGGCCGCAATGTCCGTAAGGGCATCGTATGGGTGGCAGCCCGTGTCCCGGACGGATATATCTGCGCCCATGCCAACCAGGCCCGTATCACCAACATCAACTTCGATGACCCTGAGAACTGGCTCTACTCTGAGGACGTGGTGGATTTCGCCCGCGAGATGGGCTACTTCGAGGGTACCGACGAGGAGTTCAGCTTCTGCGACGCATATGCTCCCCTGAACTTCGGAGCCCTGAGAGGCTGCGAGGCCAGGGTATGGTCGGCTTTCAACATCCTCTGCGACGGTATGATAGGAGACCGTCCGGCCGATGAGTATCTGGATTTCGCCATGGGTTACAATGCCGACAACCGTCTGCCTCTCTTCGTGAAGCCTTCCGAGAAGGTCAGCCTGAAGGATGTGGCCGACGTGATGCGCGACCATTTTGAGGGCTCGCCCATGGATATGACCGTTGATGCCGGTGCCGGCGGACATCACACTCCCTACAGGTGGAGACCGATGGAGTTCGAGTATGACGGCAAGACTTATGTCAATGAGCGTGCCATCGCCACCCAGCAGACCGGATTCTGGATTGTATGCCAGAGCCGCAGCTGGCTGCCCGACGAGATCGGAGGCGTTATATGGTTCGGTACGGACGATGCCGCTACTTCCTGCCTGACTCCCGTCTATACCACAGTCAATGAGATTCCTGGCTGCATCAAGGTCGGCAACGGCAGTATGCTGGAGTATTCCCCCACATCCCTCTTCTGGGTCACCAACCGTATAGCCAATTTCGCCTATATGCTCTATGACCGTATCGAGCCAGAGGTGCGTGAGGTCATCGATGCCCGTGAGAATGCAGCCATAGAGGAACAGCCGGAGATAGATGCCGCCGCTCTGAAGATTCTGGGCGAGACTCCTACCGAGGAGAGCATTGCGGCTACCCGCGACTTCCTGACCAGTTACAGCATCGCTCAGGCCCAGAGTCTGTTCGATACATGGAAAGAGCTAGATATCTACCTGCTCGTCAAGTATATGGACGGCAACGTGAAGAAGGAGAACGGGCACGGAACATTCCTCAATAACGGATATTCCGACCGTATTCCCGCCTCTCCCGACCAGCCCGGCTACAGTGACAAGTGGAAAGAGGTCGTGGCCAAGGATGCAGGCGAGGTCCTGGAAGTAAAGTAATCAATAAGTCTCCGGATGTTTGACTTCATCAACATATCGGTCATTGATATTATCGACATCATCCTGGTAGGTCTTCTGATCTACCAGATGATGCGGATAATACGCGGCACTTCGGTGTTCAACATCGTCACCGGCATATTGCTGTTCTATCTGGTATGGGTAGTGGTGAAGGCCTTGAACATGAAGCTGCTGTCCTCGATTCTGGGTCAGATTCTCGGAGTCGGAGTGATAGCGCTGATCGTCATTTTCCAGCCGGAGATACGCCGTTTTCTGCTGCACATAGGGAGCAAGTACCTCTCGTCGTCCCGCAACAATCTTCTTACCCGTCTGCTGCTGGGACGCAATGACAAGGAGATACAGGCCACGGCCCTGGACGAGATTACCCAGGCCTGCCGCAGGATGGCCGACACCCGCACCGGTGCTCTCATCGTATTGCAGCACAACTCTTCCCTGGAGTTCGTCACAGAGACCGGGGACCGCATAGACGCGGCGGTCAACAGGCGTCTGATAGAGAATATTTTCTATAAGAACACACCTTTACATGACGGGGCGATGGTCATCGACGCGGACCGCATAATCGCTGCCCGCTGCACCCTTCCGATAGTGGACAACCCTGATATCCCGCCGCAGTATGGCATGAGGCACAGGGCTGCCGTCAGCATCACCAAGGATACCGACGCGGATGCCATCGTGGTGTCTGAGGAGACGGGCAACATATCTTTCGTAAGCGGTGGCGAGATGAAGACCATCACCAGTATGAGCGAGCTGAAGCTCTCGATTGAGAATTCCTACCGTAAGGAGAACGTATGACAAATGAGGTAAAGATAGAGGCCAAGCTGGGTTTTGACAAACTCCGCGGTAGTGTCGCCGCCCGTTGTTCCACCGGTTATGGCCGGGAAAGGGCGGAGGGCGAGATTGTGTCCGTTGAGCCGGCGGAGATAGAGCGTCGTCTGGGTCTGGCCGACGAGATGCGGGTGATCCTGATGTTCGAGACGGCCTTTCCCAATTCTGGCTTCGGGGACTGCATTCCCTTTCTGGTGCCGCTGCGCAGTCCTTACTCGCATATCGACCTGCCTTCGCTGATAGTGCTGCGCGGCTCTCTGGATGCCCTGCGCAGGATTCTGGCATTTTTCAGCGGCTGTAAGGAGGGGCAGTATCCGCTGCTGAGGGAGATGGCCTCTGCAGTGCTGTCTTTCCCGGAGGTTCTGCGGAGGATAGATGAGATTCTGGACAAATACGGGGAGGTGCGCGACAATGCCTCCGAGGAGCTGTACGCCATCCGCCGGGCCATCAAGGATAAGGAAGGGGCTGTGTCGCGGCGTATTCAGGCCATATTGCGTAAGGCTCAGGAGGAGGGCGTGGCTGATGCCGATGCCTCTGTCTCTGTACGCGAGGGCAAGGTTCTGATACCGGTATCCTCCAGCAATAAGAGAAAGTTGCCGGGCATAGTTTACGACGAGTCGGCTTCGGGCAGGACCTCGTTCATCGAGCCGATGGAGGTGGTCGAGCTCAACAATCAGCTGCGCGAGCTGCATTTCGAGGAGCAGAGGGAGATACTTCGGATACTGACGGTGTTTACGGATTTTCTCAGACCTTATATCGACGATGTCATCGAGTCGCAGAAGTTCATGGGCGAGCTGGATTTCATTATGGCCAAGGCCTCTGTGGCTTCCCGCTTCAAGGGCGGCAAGCCGGTGCTTTCCGACAGGGGCGAGCTGATTCTGCGCCAGGCCCGTCATCCTTTGCTGGAGGAGGCTCTGACCAAGGAGGGCAAGAAGATAGTGCCGCTGGATATCGTGCTGACTCCGGCCAAGCGCATCCTGCTGATATCCGGGCCCAATGCGGGCGGCAAGTCGGTATGCCTCAAGACTGTCGGCCTGCTGCAGTACATGTTCCAGTGGGGTCTGCCCGTGCCGGCCTCGGAGAGTTCGGAACTGACGGTCTTCCACGATATGTTCGTGGACATCGGCGATGACCAGTCGCTGGAGAACGACCTGAGTACCTACAGCTCGCATCTGCTGAACATGAAGGAGGCCGTTACCTTGGCCGATGACCGTTCTCTGGTGCTCATAGACGAGTTCGGCTCAGGTACCGAGCCGGCGGCCGGAGGCGCGATAGCCGAGGAGATACTCAGTGAGTTTGAGAAAAAAGGCTGCTACGGGGTCATCACCACCCATTATACCAACCTGAAATTCTATGCCAGCAACAGCAGCCGTATCGTCAACGGGGCGATGCTCTTCGACGTGCAGAAGATCCAGCCGCTGTTCCGTCTGGAGATAGGGCTGCCCGGCAATTCCTTTGCCTTTGAGCTGGCCCGGAAGATAGGACTTCCGGAGAGTATCGTACACGGAGCCGAGGAGAGGGCCGGCAAAGATTATGTGGCCGTGGAGCGCAATCTGCGCAAGATAGCCCGCAACAAGCGCGAGCTGGAGGAACGGCTTGTGCGTGTCAAGGCAGCCGACCGTACTCTGGATTCCATGACGGAAAAATACGAGAAAGAACTGTCCGAGATAAAGGCCCTGCGCAAGAGCGTGCTCGAAGAGGCCAAGGCCCAGGCCGCGGAGATAGTGGCTCAGGCCAACAGACAGATAGAGCGGACTATACGGGAGATACGCGAGTCCCAGGCCGAGAAGGAGCGGACTCAGCTGGTGCGTTCCGAGCTGCGGGACTTCGCCGCGTCGGTAGCCGATGACTCGGCGGCCCGCAGCGAGATGGAGGCCCGCATCGAGCGGAAGATGGCCCAGATAGTGGAGCGCAAGAGGCGGCAGGAGGAACGCCGTGCCCGTCGCGCCGCCTCTGGAACCCCGGATGGTCGGCCGGGAGCTTCGCCAGGTGTTTCCTGCAGTTCTGTCGCACCTTCAGGGCTTGGCTTCTCCGGCGGAAATTCCGGCGGCGTACCTGGAGCCGGTGCCCCGGATGATGCTGCACCTGAAAGTATCAGACCCGGTGCATATGTACGGCTTGAAGACAGCGGCATGACCGGCGAGGTGGTACAGGTCTCTGGCAAGAAGGCCACTGTGGCCGTAGGTGAGATACTGACCCGTGTGGATATTTCCAAACTTGCGCTTCTGTCGGCCAACCAGTACCGTGCCTCGGTAAAGTCTTCCGCTTCGGTCAAGTCCGGTGTGCGGCTCTCGTCTTCCATCTCGGAGCGCAAGCTCAATTTCAAGCCCTCGATAGATGTCCGGGGTATGCATCTGGAGGAGGCCATACCGGCAGTCACCGACTTTATCGACGATGCCCTGATGGTCGGGGTCTCCGAGGTGTCCATCCTCCACGGCAAGGGGGCCGGAGTCCTCAAGGAGGAGATCCGCAAGTTCCTGAAGATCACTCCTGGTGTAGTCTCATTCGCCAACGAGCACGTCGAGCGCGGCGGCGCCGGCATCACTGTCGTCAAGTTGGCTTGACAACTGTAATACCGTGCGGCAGTCATTTTGCGGTAAATTTGCATTGCTCTCGGCTTCTGCGTAATTTGGACTTCGTCCACATATACTGTTGCGCCTCGGCAATTGCAAACAAGCTTGCATTGCTCTCGGCTTCTGCGTAATTTGGACTTCGTCCACATATACTGTTGCGCCTCGGCAATTGCAAACAAGCT
>CALUTU010000020.1 GCA_944323785.1 uncultured Bacteroidales bacterium
CCCTAACCGGGGTGGGAGAGTAGGTAGCCGCCGCCCCATAGAGCCCGCGAGGAGTTCCCTCCGCGGGCTTTTTTTATGCCTGATGCCCGCACCTCCTCGATTCCTTCCTTTTGATTGCCTCATCTACTTCCGGTGCTTTTCTTCTGAATTTGTAGAATGTCTCCCTTGATACATTGAGCTGCCTGCAGATTGAGTTGATGCTTATACCCGCGTCCAGCATACTCACTATGACAGACCTGTTCTTCAGCAGGACATTGGTCTTTGTATAACTGCCTTTTCTACGTCCCAGTACCACCCCGTTGGCTTTCCTTGCGGCCAGAGCCTCTCTTGTCCGCAAAGAGATTAGATTGCGTTCGATCTCGGCGACAAGCCCGAATGCGAAGCACAGCACTTTGCTGTTGATGCTTTCATCGAAGGCATAGCCCTCTTTTGTGGTGTATAGGTTGATTTTTTTCTTCAGACATTTTCCCATGATGCTCATGATGTCTCTCATGGTGCGGCTGAGTCTGGATATTTCAGTGACGATAATAGTGTCGCCAGCTGTCATCTTCCGCAGCAGCGGACCGAGTTTACGCTCTCTTTCATTCTTTTTACCGCTCACGATTTCCGTGACCCAGCGATCTACGCTGAGATGTCTTCCCGCGGCAAACCTCTGGATTTCCTCCTGTTGGTTTGTCAGATGTTGTCGGCATGTGCTGACTCTTAGATAACCCACGATCATTGTTGTATAATTTTGATTTGGTACTGCGGCAATATTGCCGTCTAAAGGTAATAATCACTTATGTCATCGGGTATGGTTTTTGATTGAGAAGAGTTATGGAATATTCTCCGGGAGACAGGATAAGACTGATGGATTCGGTAGAGGACGGCAGGGTTGTCGCTGTGCTGGACAGTTCTACGCTTGTAATAGAGGTGGACGGTATGACTATGCGGGTTTCGGTCACGGAAGTCGTGCCTGTACCGGCCGGAGATCTCTCAGAGGAGCGGCATCTTTACGAGGCGAACAGTCAGGCGGCAGGATTCAAGGAAAGACAGCACTCTGCGGTCAGGGCGGTCCGCAGCGGGAAAAAGTCCGTGCGCGGGGCAGGGGCAATGGAGGTGGACCTGCATATGGATGCCGTGCGTAGGAAGTATCCGGCTGCCCGCAACATTCCGGATGAGGATGCCCTGTATGTCCAGCTGGAAGTCGTGGACAAGAGTATGGCCGAGGCTTTCCGTAATGGTGTACGGTCCGTGGTATTCATTCACGGAAACGGCAGGGGTGTGCTCCGCAGCGAGCTGATCAGGAAACTTAAAGAGTATCCCGGGGTCACTTTCGGAGAGGCTTCGCTGCTCAGGTACGGAAGCGGAGCACTGGAAGTATTTATAAAGTAATTATTATCTCCTCTTTCTCAGCAGGAAATATATACCGGTTGCGGATGCTGCGGCCACAGCGAGCAGCAGCAGGTTCCAGAGTATGGTCATCCCCCATCGTACGGGATGCGGAAACTCCCTGTACGGTGAGTCTCCCTCGGAATATCTGGCAAACGCATTGGTATATACGGTTGTGCCGTCATCATACCAGGCTGTCATCCTTACATAGGGATCTTTCGGTGTCATGACGTAACTGATACCGGAGGCGTTGAATATAGAGTCTACGGTCAGACCGTTCTGTGAAATCACTCTTATGGCTGATGCCGGGGATGACAGCTGCATGAACACAGTGTCTCCGCGCATACCTATGTCCTCAATCCTCGGCAGATGCAGATTGCCTTCATGCTTGGCTGCTGAATCATTCCCGAAATCGGGGACTCTGGTCGTATAGAAATTGCCTTTGAGCAGCTGGTCCTTTACATCTTCATAATACGGAGTCGGTGTATTTATCCATGAGCATCTTCTGGCTATTGCAGGAAGGTTTTTGGAGTTGTGATTGTCATCATTGATGCTGTTGTGGACATAGCGTCCGGCGGACAGGGCTTCGTCCCAATGTACAAGCGCTGATCCGGAGCCTTTATCCCATTCTCCGAATCCTGCGTCCGCTTCGATGAGCCGGTATCCGGACAGGTGCTCCATGACTTTCTTGTTGATGGTGAGAGTCCTGTCGGGATGGTTGAACTGAACGAAGTCCCCGTTCTCAGCCAGGCGGTCTATCATAAACTGTTTCTGTGACAGAAGGAACGGCAGGATGTGGTCGAACTTCTCGACTTTCTTGACCCCGAATGGGTTGAGATGGAACTTGAACAGGTTGTAGCCGTGTTCGTAGACACCTATATACAGACTGGAGTCTACCGGATGGGGAGTCAGTGCCTGATGGTTGGAGAACGCCAGGATGTCATAGCCGTAACTCATGTAGTCGGAGTAGACCACATCGGGATAGTAGGGACATTCATTGATGCCTTTGTCCACTTTGGTATGGGTATGCAGGCAGGCCCGCTTCCAGCCTATGGCGGAGTCGAAGTCCGCGTAGGGATTGTAAATCCTGTTACCGGAGAACGGTACGGAACCTGTGAACTGATATATTGGTGATACGCTGAATATGGCCAGACCGATTATTACTACCAACAGGAACGTTGTCAGGATTTTGAGACAGGATATAATAATTTTCATAATAAAATCAATAATAAGACAAATTTATAAAAATATACTGTTTATATTTGCTGTTGGCTATAATTTTTCAATATGTGTGGTATTGTAGGATATATGGGATCGCAGCAGGCTGTCCCTATATTAATGAAAGGACTCCACAGACTGGAGTATCGAGGATATGACAGTGCCGGTATCGCACTGATAAACGACAACGGCGACCTCTCCGTGTATAAATCAAAAGGAAAGGTAAGCGATCTGGAAAAACTGATAAGCGACAAGAATACCACCGGAACGATAGGTATCGCGCATACCCGCTGGGCAACCCACGGAGAACCCAATGAGGTGAACGCGCATCCCCATTATTCGGAGCACAAGAACCTGGCATTGATTCACAACGGCATCATAGAGAACTACAAGGCCCTGAAGATGGAATTGATGAACAAGGGATATCATTTTTACAGTGATACGGATACCGAAGTGGTCATACAGTTGGTGCAGTATATGATGGACTCACATCATATACCGCTTGTGGATGCGGTGCCTTTGGCTCTCAGAAATGTGATAGGAGCTTATGCGATAGTCATTATTGACAAGGACAATCCCGATGTCCTCATTGCCGCCCGTAAGGGAAGCCCGCTTGTGCTTGGTATCGGTAAGGACGAGTTCCTGGTCGGCTCTGACGCAACCCCTATTGTGGAGTATACCGACAGGGTGATATATCTGGATGATGAGCAGATAGCCGTAATGGACAGGGACGGAGGCATCCGTATAACCGACCTCCGTCAGGTGGAGGTGACTCCCATAGTCAGGAAACTGGAGTTGAATCTGAGTGAGATAGAAAAGGGCGGTTTCCCTCATTTCATGCTCAAGGAGATATATGAGCAGCCCAATACGCTCAGGGTGTCGATGAGAGGCCGTCTTAATCCTGAACTGGGTGAGGTCAAGCTGTCAGGAATCATTGACAACCTGGACCGTTTCCTCAAGGCCCGCCGGATAATCATCTGTGCGTGCGGAACATCATGGCATGCCGCTCAGATAGGCAAATATATCATAGAGGAACTGGCCAGAATACCAGTGGAAGTGGAGTATTCATCGGAATTCAGATACCGTAAGCCGGTGATGTTCAAGGATGACATCGTTATTGCCATCTCTCAGTCCGGTGAGACAGCCGATACGCTGGCTGCCATCAAGCTGGCAAAGGCCAACGGAGCATTCCTGTTCGGAATATGCAACGTGGTGGGTTCGTCCATACCGCGTGAGACGGATTCTGGCTGCTATACTCATGCCGGCCCGGAGATAGGAGTTGCCTCGACCAAGGCGTTTACGGCCCAGGTCGCCGCTCTATCGCTTCTGGCTTTGAGCCTGGCCAGGGAGAAAGGCACTATAACCGATGCCCGCAGCCGTGAACTCATAGAGGAACTGCAGCGGATTCCCGACAAGATAGAGAAGATACTCAAGCATGACGGGCAGATATCCAGAATTGCCACGGTGTTTACTTATGCCCACAATTTCATCTATCTGGGACGCGGATACAACTATCCTGTAGCCCTGGAGGGGGCGTTGAAACTCAAGGAGATATCATATATTCACGCAGAGGGCTATCCGGCAGCCGAGATGAAGCACGGCCCCATCGCCCTGATAGATGACGAACTTCCTGTAGTCGTGATAGCCACCAGGAAGGGAAAATACGACAAGATAGTAAGCAATGTGCAGGAGATAAAGGCGCGTAAAGGCAGGATTATCTCCATAGTGACGGAAGGCGACACCGATGTCCGCAATATCTCCGACTGGTCATTTGAGATACCCGATACGGAGGAGTGCTTCGTGCCGCTGCTCTCCACCATACCCCTCCAGCTGCTGGCGTACCATATCGCCATAGCAAAAGGCAGGGATGTGGACCAGCCCAGGAATCTGGCCAAATCCGTCACCGTGGAGTAGCGGGCTCTGGTCTGTCTATGTCGATCCTGCCGTCGGAAGACAGGGCGCAGGTATAGTCATAGCATTCGAAGACGCAGGTCCCGCCGGCACCGGAGTCGGAGATAAAGGATGTCAGATACTTGAAATCAAATCCCATATGATAAAGACGGTGAAGCGGGATATTCCGCTCTCCGTTGGTGTAGAGCCGGTCTATGATGGACCGGTTTTTTTTCAATATCCTGTCAATGCGGTGGATCTCCTTCCGTTCCTGACGGTACTTCTTGTTGTGGAACATAGTCCTGCATTCGCTGCAGCAGAATCTCTTATCGGCCCTGCCCGTCACCTGACGGCCGCAGTTAGGGCATATTCTCATCTCCTCTTCCATACAGCTCGTGTGTTTTGTCCTGCAAAGTTAGGCAATAGCTTTCGGACTGCATAACCACATTCGTAAAAACTTTAGATATCCAGACGTTTATAAACGTTTAAAGTTCGCCTTATTCCGTAGATTTGTGTTGCTTTGCCTCTGCAATCATTAATTATTGGAATTATGGACAGATCATTGAACAGAATCGAACTGCGCGGAAATGTAGGGCAGGACGCAAGAATCAACAGAGTGGGAGACAACACGGTAGTCAGATTCAACATGGCCACCAACGAGACGTACAAGGACCGTTCCGGCAACCTGAAGGAGGAGACAACGTGGCACTCGGTCTCGGCCTGGAACGGAAAGGGTATGCCGGATTTCAACAATATCCGCAAAGGAGTGTGCGTGCATGTGATAGGCCGGCTGAGGCAGATCCGCTATACTACGGCAGAAGGCGAGGAAAGGTCTTTTTATGAGGTGTTGGCCAGCAGACTTGTCATAGAGGATTCACCGATGATGTAAAAATGTTATCTTTGCCTGACAAAATCAGATTTGTTATGGCAAGGACAGTTTACATCTATAACACTCTTACGAGGAGGAAAGAGGAATTCAAGCCTGTGCATCCCGGAATGGTCGGGCTGTATGTGTGCGGACCGACTGTGTACGGTGACCCTCATCTGGGACATGCCAGACCGGCAGTGACATATGACGTGCTGGTCCGCTTTTTCAGGTATCTGGGTTATAAAGTAAGATATGTGAGGAATATTACTGACGTCGGGCATCTGGAGCATGATGCTGACGAGGGGGATGACAAGATAGCCAAGAAGGCCAGGCTGGAGTCCCTGGAACCGATGGAGGTTGTCCAGACTTATACCATAGCATACCACGATGCCATGCGCAGGCTGAATACCCTGCCTCCGAGCATAGAGCCGCGGGCATCAGGCCATATAATCGAGCAGATCGAGCTTGTCAAGAGGATTCTGGATGCCGGATTCGCGTATGAGAGCAACGGCTCGGTGTATTTTGATGTTCCGGCTTACAATAAGAAATACCATTATGGAGTCCTGTCAGGCCGCAATATAGACGAGATGATGGCCAATACCCGTTCTCTGGACGGTACAGGCGACAAGCGTTCGCCATATGACTTCGCGTTGTGGAAGAAGGCCTCTCCCCAGCACATCATGAAGTGGCCGTCTCCCTGGAGCGAGGGATTCCCGGGCTGGCATCTGGAGTGTTCGGCTATGAGCGAAAAGTATCTGGGAGAGGAGTTTGACATACACGGAGGCGGTATGGACCTTCAGTTTCCTCATCATGAGTGCGAGTTGGCCCAGAATACCGCCTCGCGCGGAAAGAGCGGGGTCAGATACTGGATGCACAACAATCTGCTGACCGTCAACGGGCAGAAGATGGGCAAGTCCCTGGGTAATTTCACCACACTGGCCGACCTGTATAAGGTGTACTCTCCGATGACGATACGCTTCTTCATCCTACAGGCCCATTACCGCGGTACGCTGGACTTCAGCAATGAGGCTCTGTCTGCTGCGGAGAAAGGACTGAGGAGGGTGCTCCAGGCGGCAAAGGACTACAAAGCCCTGCCTCACGGCGGAGATACAGTCAATCCAGATGTGGTGAATCTGACGGAAGAAGTTGTCGAGGCCTTATGTGATGACCTCAATACTCCAGTAGCCCTTGCCAAGGTATTCGATGCTGTCAGGATTGTCAATCAGGCAAAGGACGGCAGCATTAAGCTCAGTGACAAGGATTATGGAGCTCTTTCTGAGTTGTTTGGAAAGATCGTTCCGGACGTGATGGGACTCGTGGACGAGGTATCGGCCTCGTCAGAGGAAAAGACATTGGAGGGGTTGATGGATATGATACTGGAGGTGCGCCGGGAGGCAAAGGCCCGCAAGGATTTCGCCACCAGCGACAGTATTCGTGACAGACTGAAGGAACTCGGTGTCACCATCAAGGACACAAAGGAGGGTACCGAATGGAGCATGTAGTGAAAAGATACTGGGGCAGGACCCTGGTGGCATTTCTCGTAGTGCTGTGTGCTATGCCTTTGGGACATGCCATGATGATACTTATGGAGCATTTTATCCCTGAGTCTGCACTGCATGGCTGTGCGTTCGCAATGGGAGCCGTCGGTCTGGGGATTGCCATAACAGGAGTGTTTGTAAAAGGTGACACGAAGCAGACGATTCTTGGACTTGTCGGAGGACTTCTGTTCTGGACCGGATGGGTGGAGTTTCTTCTTCAGTATTATGCGGCACGTTACGGGGTGCAGCCCGAGATAGTTAACGGAGAAGTGGTGACCAAGCCGGAGTATCTTATCATGCCGGCCACTTTCGGCTTCTGGATGCTCATCATGACGGTCTATATCTTCAGTGTCAAGACCGGCTGTTACTTTATCACCTGGATTCAGAAGCGTCTATTCGGCAGACGCAAGGATGAGATAGTGACTCGTCCGCTGACCCGCCACACTTCCATAACTACGTTTATGGAACTGAATATGATGATGTGGGCCTGCTATCTGCTGCTTATGTTCTGTTATGATCCAAGGTTCCTGGGAGACCATCATCCCGTTACCCTGATTATAGGCGCAGGTTGTCTTATCGGTGCTGTCTTCATGTTTATCAAGCAGCTTAAAATAGCATCATGGGGAGCCAATATCCGTATGGCTATAGCCACTGTGATAGTATTCTGGACTCCGGTGGAGATCATGGGCCGCATCGACCTGTTCAACGAGATATGGGTCGCCCCTCTGGAGCACGTGACCGAGATGGTCATCATCCTGGCCGCATTCCTCGTCCTCGTGGCCTGTCTGGCGTACAGCCTCCTTAGAAAGAAGAAAACCGACTAATCAAAGTAACTCACTTCTATTGAGTTAATGGTGGGTGATGGCAGCGAGTCCTCAAACGGTGCTGATAAGGTAAGGGATATTGACAAAGGGCAATAAAAACGGACTCTGCACATCTTTATAATATCAAACCATTGCAAATTTCAATGAATATGTTGAAATTTGTAGTGGTTTAATTTTAAAATTCACGCTTATGAAACAACTGTTGAACCCAAGCCGCATAGCCTGTCTATTCGCGGCTGTTCTGATTTCAATGGCTGCGCTTCTATCATGCAGCCAGTACGACGACACCGGCATCAAGGACTCAATTGCCGGCCTTCAGGAGAGAATCGACAATCTTGAGAAGTACGTCCAGGAGATGCAGTCCAATATATAGAGGCCCTTAAAGCTACGGCTGAGAGACTAAGCCGGAATATAACGGCCGATGATGTGGAACTGACCGAGGACGGCTGCATCATCCACCTTTCCGACGGCACAGAGATAATCCTAACCAATGGAAAGAGTGGACAGGATGCTGTCGGAGCCAACCCTCCCTCCATTACCATCATCGAAGAGGACGGAGTGTACTGGTGGGGCTACGTGGATGAAGAAGGAGAGCACTTCTTCCAGGACGGGGACAACCGTTTCCCGTGTACGTCCGCTGCTCCACGGATAAGAATCAATGAAAACGGCAATTGGGAGATCTCCCTGGACGGCGGGCTGAGCTGGGATGACACAGGAGTCAAGGCTGTCGGAGAAGACGGCAAGGACGGTGATTCCTTCATCGACAGCATCACTGATGATGAAGAGAACTTCTACATCCTGCTCGGCAACGGTTCCAGTATTGTTCTGCCTAAGACACAGGAACTGAGCCTCACGCTTGACTGTGAGGAGACAGAGTATTTCGCTGCAGGCGAGACCAGGGAGATAGGCTATGCCTTAACCGGCTCGGGAATCATCACCTTCACCAAGCCCAACGGATGGAAAGTGAGCGTAGACGAGGAGGCTTCCTCCATAAGCATCACCGCTCCCGCAGCCGAGAACACCTACGCTGAACTGACCGGCATCATAAGTTTCCTGCTGGTGGCCTCCGACGGCAGCAGTTTCTCCACCTATATTGAAGTTGCTGTGGACACCAAGCCGGCTCCCGTGCTTGAAGACCCGGAGATAGGCGACTACCTCTACTCGGACGGCACATGGTCCACCGATCTGGATGCCGGCAAGACAGTGGCGGGAGTAGTATTCTGGGCAGGAGACCCCTCCGAAGCCGACCCTATGCTTCAGAGTGACTTCCCGGGCTGCACCCACGGACTGGCAGTATCCCTTGTCCAGTATGACAACACCGCATGGCAGACCAATTTCTCCGGCACGGTGACAGACTGGATTACAGAGAAAGGATACGAATACCTGCCGTTGGAGAACAATATGTACGATACCGACGGACTGTCCCACAAGATTATCGGTTACAACAATACCATGGCCATGGTTCATTTCAGCAAAGAGAACCCCTCGAATACGATAGACATCGTCACCAGACTGAAAGAGCACAGACAGCAATACCCGGACCCGGAGAACACCAGCGGATGGTACTGCCCGTCTCTTTTTGAGCTCACACTGCTTTGCTCGGGTGAAGACCAGATCAACGGCTCAATCACCGGCGTATGGTCAACAGCCATGAAGGACAGACTCAATCCCATACTGGCCGAGGTACAGGGCTCGCAGCCCATGAGCAGCTATTGCTGGTCAACATCCGAAAACGAAACAAGCGTGCAGATAAAAGACTTCGGTTCCGGATGGGTCATGGCACCGTCAAAGTCTTCCACTCAGCAAAGCGTGCGGTTCATACTCGCTTTTAATTAACCTGAAATTTAACTGAAGATATGAAACGATTAATGATACTTTTAGCAGCCGTGCTGACGATGGCTGCCGCATTCAGCTCCTGCAGCAAATACGATGACACCGAGCTGAGAGACTCCATCAAGGACCTGGACGAGCAGGTCACCGATCTGGAGGCCGCAATAGAGGATGTACAGAACGATGTCGCAGAACTCCACGAACTGTTCACCAAGCTGAGCCAGGGCCTCACTGTGAGCAGCATAGAGGAGATAGAGAACGGATACGTCATAACTTTCTCCGACGGACAGGAGGTCACCCTTCTCAACGGTACCGCCGGAGCGGATTTCAATGCTCCGCAGATTGTTCCGATTGAGGAGGACGGAGTATGGTACTGGGGATACTATGACGGCACGGACTATATGTTCATGACGACCGCCGACGGGAAGAAGATACCAGTCACCTCGGCAATACCCCGACTGCGTGTCAACAATGGGTAATGGGAGGTATCACTGGACGGAGGCCTGACCTGGACCGTAACGGATATGCCGGGTACTCCGTCGGACGGGCAGGACGGAGACAGTTTCTTCACCGGCCTCAGCGAGGATGATGACAACTACTATCTTGAGCTTGAAGGCGGAGGAACCATCACTCTGCCCAAGACCAAGGAACTTAGCATTGTCTTCAATAACACCGAAGATACCGTATACTTCTCCGCCGGAGCGACCAGGGATATCTCATACACCATGACAGGCACCGCGTCCATGACCGTCAGCAAGCCCGAGGGCTGGAGAGTAACCGTCAACGGGGAAGCCTCCAGTCTGAGCGTCACTGCTCCCGTAGAGGACAATGTGAATGCCGAGACCTCCAGAGCAGTGAATATCATACTCACCGACAACAACGGACGCAACGCTGCCGCATCCCTCAACGTAGCCTTGGGAGCCGCTCCTGATCCCGAGCCTCCTCAGGAAACCCCCGCTGTCGGAAGCTACTACTACTCCGACGGCACCTGGTCAGCTGCTTTGGACGAGAGCAAGACCGTAATAGGCATAGTGTTCTGGGCCGGCGATCCCACTGCCTATGACCCCGGCCTGAAAGCCGATCATCCCGACTGCGTCAACGGTCTGGCCGTCTCCCTGACCGGCTCTGCCACTGTCAAATATCAACAGAATGCTTTCCTGTTCGATCTCGTGGAAGGATACAGCACCGTATCAGACTGGCTGACAGAGAATACAGACTGCACATCCTTACTTGTGGACATCAATGACGAGACTCAGAGGAACAGCCGTCTGGGTTACAGTCAGACTCTCAGCATGGAAGTGTTCAACAGCAGTGTTGATGTATCATACGCGCTGGGCGTAATGGAATATGTCGCACAGTACCGTATGGATGTCCCGGCTCCCGAGAGTTCCAGCGACTGGTACATGCCATCGCTAAAAGAGCTCACGCTGCTTTTCGGAGGAGATGTTGACCCGAATGAACCGCTTAAGACAGGCTCTGTAAAAGCACCTGTCAACTCAAGTATAAGAAATATCCCCGGAGCGACAGAATTGCGCAGCACTCATCTCTCCTCATGCGAAAAAGACACAAACAACTGCATTGCCCTCAACATGGATTACGGCGATGTGGAGAACGCCAATAAAGAGACGGGCAAAAATGCACGTCTGATCATCGCTTTCTAACCAACCTGTAAATTTGACTGAAAATATGAAACGACTGATAATACTTCTGGCAGCCGCACTGATGACGGCAGCCGCATTCAACTCCTGCAACCAGTATGACGACACTGAGCTGAGAAACTCCCTTAGCGATCTGGAGGAAAGGATAGCCGACCTGGAAGAGGCGGTGAGGGCCGAACAGGACAACATAAATGCTCTCAACGAACTGATCAACCGGATAGAAAGCGGCCTCACCGTTGACGGCATCGAGGAGACCGCGGACGGATACGACATCATCCTGTCCAACGGAGAGAGGATACCCGTCACCACGGAGGCACCCCAGGTGCGCATCAATGAAGAGACAGGCAACTGGGAGATCAATAACGGAGACGGCTGGGAAGATACCGGCATCCGGGCCCGGGCAGAGGACGGAATGGACAGGGAGTCCTTCCTTGAAGGCATCGATGAGGACGAGGACTATTACTATATCACACTCAAGGGCGGCAATGTAGTAGTTCTTCCCAAGACCGCCGGGCTCAGCTTCAGGTTCGGATCCGATGAGCAGGTCCTTTACTTCAATAACGGAGAGACCCGTGAGATCAGCTACACCATGACCGGCAATGTGACTGTGATGACCGTCAACAAGCCCGACGGCTGGAGAGTGGCGGTGAACGAAGAGACATCCGTGATGAGCATCACCGCTCCCGCTGAGGACAACCTGTTCGCTGAGACGGCCGGTGTCATCAGCGTAGTTCTGACAGACACACATGGCAAGAACTTCGCCGCCCTCCTCAATGTGATCATAGGATCTGCGCCGGCTAAAATCGGGGACTATATATACAGTGACGGAACATACTCATCTGTGTTGGATGAAAGTAAGACGGTGTCGGGCATTGTATTTTGGGCCGGTGATCCTACTGCCTATGATCCGGGACTTAAGACAGACCATCCCGAATGTGTCAACGGACTTGCAGTGGCCATAAAATATGCGGCAGAGAATATTGCATGGCGGCCGTCTGATGCAGATGTGAGTTCATGGGTAGCAGACAATATAACATATACCAATGCTATATATTCCTATACGATGACTCCGTTGGATCTCCGTTATGGGTACTCCAATACCAAAGCCTATGAGGACTACAATGCTGCTCACCCTGATGCACCGCTTACTGTTATTGAAACTGTGCGGCAATACAGGGCTGCTGTCGCAGTCCCTGAAGGCTTCAGTGGATGGTATCTGCCTGACGGCAAGGAATTCGTGCTGATGTGCCACGGTGAAACCAGTACGCCTGCAATAGATATGAACTGGTCATTTGATTCATCTGTTGATGTTGCCGAAATTATTAACGCATCCCTGAAGAACGTTTCTGGAGCTCAGCTGCTTTCAACTAATGACTGTCTGTGGCTCTCAAATGAGCTCAGCAGTACTTCACAGTTTACGGGAACATTCCGTACGTACTGCGATGTCTACTATACTTATAAGTCACAAGAGAACAAAGTACGCTGTATAATGGCGTTCTGATGCTTTTTAAATTAATATTATGAGAAAAGTACTCTTGTCAATAGTGTTGGTCTCAGTTATTGTCTCGGGATGCCGGAAATTGGAGGAAACAGAAAAGCCGGTATCGGATCCGCCACCTGTCTTTACAATAACTACGGAAGGAAATATCTCAGTGCCCGCTGGAGGTGGAGATTTCAGTATAAACTATACGGTTGATAATCCGGCGGAGGATGGAAAAGTGGGATATGACACTGATGCCGACTGGATAGATGCAGTCAGTACTGCGGAGGACGGTATCGTTTCATTTACAGTACTGCCCAATCCGGTAACGGAAATCAGGGAAACCGAAATAATATTGACGTATGTCTATAAAGGAGGAGATCCGCAGACATCCAGCGTGAAAATCACACAGGGAGCCAAGGATGCGGATCCTGTAATTGCCTTTATATCATCTGACACATTGGAGGTTGGCCCTGACGGAGGTTCATTCTCCATTCAGTACTACAGAGGTCAGAGAACTTCTTTTTGATATATCAGTTACCCCCAAAGTTTCAGGTGCTACTTTGGATATTGCTCCTACGGATCTGGGAGCATATTATTTCGCGACAGTTATTGACGAGTCATTTTACGATGCCGGTTATACTGATGAGATGATTATGGATTACATCATCAGAAGTTACGGTATAGAATTCACATATTATCTCAACTCAAGTTATAAAGAAATGGAGGTGACCGGCCTTTTGCCTTCTACCCAATACTATGCAATAGCATTTGGAATAAAAGACGGTACGTGGTCCTCAAAGATGGCCTCTGAACCGTTCCGTACACTTGAGAACAGCAGCACTGATGCCTATGCCACTGCGTCGATGGACAACTACTGGTTTGGAAATGACCTGGTGGCGTATAATCCTGAGTATGAGTTCTGGCTGAGTGGTAATGAGGACACTCCATTAATGGCTGCGCTGGATATTGAATTCAATGGATCTGCAGTGGGTGTATATTACAAAGTGTGGAAAGGAGATCTTTCTTCAGAAGAAGAACTGCTGCTGTTCAACAATACGGTCAACGGAGGAACTCTTCAGAACAAAGGAGCTGCGGCTAATTTTATGTATACAGCATATGATACCGAATACACTGTGTGTACCGTAGCTGTTGATTCTGATGGAAATCTCGGAGACCTTAGTGTCAGTGTAGTCACTTTTACCGAGGAGGGCACGTCGCATGATTACAGTCTTTTTGATGAATATTTCAACGATTTCATTGAGGGTCTGTATCCTGAGTTGACGATGTCGCCTGCAATTATGAGTCCGGAATCCTTCCGTTAAAAGCTGCTTTTTATGTTGAAAAAGAGGGAGGACGGCTAATGTGATTCAGCCGTCCTCCCTTATATTGTCGTATTGGTGGATGATTACTCGATGAAGCAGAGTACCTGGTTGATGTCCACGTTCTCGTTGTGCTTTACCTCGACCTGGATGAGCTTGCCGGTGATGGGCGCATATACGGGCTCTACTCCGTAATAGGTCTGGATGTAGCAGATAGGTGTACACTCCTCGAACTTGGTGCCGATGGCGGGAGCAGTGCTGTCGTCCGAGACATTGTACCTCCAGATGAGCTTGCCCTTGGCAACGGCCTGAACGGGCATGGCCTTGGGATGCTCTGCCATGACTTTCTCGATGTCGAAGGCGGGAACCTCGACCACCTTGCGGGTGACTACCTTGGGTGCTCCGGCTTTCTCGCGGGCTGCCTCAAGCTCTTTGTTGAAACGCTCCTTGGCCACGCCGCTCTTGTAGTCGCGGTACTGGCGCTCGTGCATTGCGAACTCGAAGAGCTCCTCGTCGTCCTGTCCGCGGTCCCAGCCTTCCTTCTTCATCTCCTCGATGAACTTGGGCAGCTCGTCCGGGAATGCGTCCTGAGGGTTGCCGGTGTAGAATTCCAGGCCCTTCTCCTTGACGATGTCCAGAATCTCCGGAGCCAGCTTGCCTGGCAGCTTGCCGGTCTTGCCCAGGATCATGTTCATGGTGTCCTTGTCGATGGTCTTCCATCTGGGCTCGCCCTTGAGGGTGTGCATCAGGTTCATCAGCGCGGTGTTCTTGACGTACTGGCTGAACGGGGTCACGAGCGGGGGATAACCGAGCTTGGGCCATACATACTCGACTTCCTGGAAGAGCATCACCATCAGCTCGTTGAGGGAGACTTCCTTCTTGCCCTGATTGCGCAGTGACATGTTGATGGCGCTCTGGAATCCTTTAAGGTCGGCCATCATGGAGCCCATCATGCCGCCGGGCAGGCCGCAGCCTACGAGGAGGGAGGAGCTGATATAGTTGTTGGGTTCGATGAACATGCCGAGGAAATCGTCGATGAAGGTCTGGGTGAGCCTTCTGGCCTCCATGTAGGCGTCCATGTTGATGTCCTTCACAAGGAAGCCGGCATCCTTGAGCATGGCCTGGATCGTGATAACGTCCGGATGAATCTTGCCCCATGAGAGCGGTTCCATGGCCACGTCCAGATAGTCGGCACCGGCACGGGCTACCTCCAGCATGGAGGCTACCGAGAAGCCAGGGCCAGAATGGCCGTGGTACTGTACGACGATATGGGGATATTTGTCCTTGATGCATTTTGTCAGACGGCCCAGAAAAGCGGGACGGCCGATACCTGCCATGTCCTTGAGGCAGATCTCGTCGCAGCCGTATTCCACCACCTTGTCCACGATGTCCATATAATATTCCACGGTGTGAACAGGGGAATAAGTGATGCTGAGCGCCACCTGGGATATCATGCCGCCCTCCTTGGCCAGTATCACCGAGTCTTTGAGATTGCGGTGGTCGTTGAGGCCGCAGAAAGAGCGGGAGATATTGGTGCCCTGCTTTGCCTTCACCCTATACATAAGGGCCCTGACATCCCTGGGTACCGGATTCATGCGGAGAGCGTTGAGGCCTCTCTCCAGCATGTGTGTCTGTATGCCGACCTTGTTGAAAGGCGCGGTCCAGGCTCTTACGGCCTTGTTGGGGTTCTCTCCGAAGAGGAGGTTCACCTGCTCGAATGCTCCTCCGTTGGTCTCCACTCTGTCGAAGCATCCCATCTCTATTATCACCGGCGCAATCTGCACCAACTGGTCTACCCTGGGGACGTATTTGCCCGAGGACTGCCACATATCCCTGTATACAAGGGAGAATTTTATTTCACGTGCCATGAATGGTTAGTTAGTGTTTATTGAAATCGTTAAAAATTTTCTCCAAATATAGAAATTTTGTGTGAATAAGAAAAGTATTCTTATATTTGCAGTCCCTTTTGAGACAGAAAGGGCATATGGTGGATGTAGCTCAGTTGGTTAGAGCATTGGTTTGTGGCACCAAGGGTCGTGGGTTCGAATCCCATCTTCCACCCTCAGTTTCTCTGACGCAGCCAGCGTTTGTGTGACCAGAGCCAGTACTGTGGCGCACGGTATATAGTCTTTTCCAACATTTTAAAGAATTCTCTGGTGTACGGAAACTCTTCATTGTCTTCCGGGTCAGGTGTAATGGGGCATAAAGTCATATGGTAATGTCCCCTGGATGTTTTCTCTACATCGAGATAGACGAATTTTGCTCCTACATGGTTGCCTATGGTCTCGCCTCCTGTGGCGTAAGGGGTGTCCTGCCCGAGAAAGTCCGTCCAGTGGCGAAGGACAGCTCCTCCCGGTCTCTGGTCGGAGATGAAGCCTATGACAAACATCTGTCCGTCATTGATTATCTGGATAAGCCTTCTGACGGCTTTATGCTGAGGTATGCATTCCAGTCCGAAGCGGGAGCGGATTCTGAGCATAACCCTGTCCATTACCCTGTCGCTGAGCGGGGCGTATATCTGGCCGCCTATCAGCGGCTCGCTGAAATGCCGGATTATGGCCTGCACCCATTCCCAGTTGCCGTAGTGCCCGAGGAACAGCACGACCGGATGTCCTGACCGGATGATACTGTCTATGTATTCCCCATTTGTCACATTCACTCTCTCGTTAATTTCTTCGTCCGATATATGCAGCAGTTTCACAGTCTCTACGAAGCAGTCGCAGAAATGACGGTAGAATCCTTTTTCAAGTTGCAGTATCCGGTCTTCGTCGTCTTTTCCGAATACGCGCTCGAGATTGCTCCTGACTGTGTCGCGCCGATAGCGGACCAGGCGGTAGATGACGAAGTATGCGAAATTGCTCAAGTGATAAAGTGCGGACAACGGCAGATGCGCTATGGCGGTCAGCAGTTTCAGTATGATGGTGTATTTTGTGTCGGCTTTCATCGAAGGCTCCCCTGTTTCAAAATTTATTCCATTATCTGGAAAATATGTTATAATTTTGTAAATATATTAAGAATATATCCATTTATGAAAAAAATATGCGCATTGACAATGGTCCGGAACGATGAGTTCTTTCTCAGAAAGTGGGTTGACTATTATGGCGCGGAACTCGGAAGAGAGAATCTGTATGTCTTTATGGACGGCAGGGATCAGCCTGTGCCGGACTGGTGCCCGGACGTGAATGTGCATGTATGTGACAAGATTCCGGGAAAGGTGGTGGAGTTCGACAAGCGGCGCTCCAGGTTCCTTTCCCAAAGGGCTGCGGAACTGATGAGGGAGAAAGGGTATGAGATGGCCATAGGTACGGATACGGACGAATTCCTCATAGTGGACCCCGGTCTGAAAACGGGATTGGCGGAATTTCTAAGTACATTGAGTCCGCGGACCTCTTATTCGGGGCTGGGCGTGGACGTGGGGCAGAATACGACCTGCGAGGGGGAGATAGACCCGTCCCGGCAGTTTTTGTCCCAAAGGCGGTACGGACTGCTCAGTACACGGTATACCAAGGCGTCGGTGATTACACGTCCTGTAACGTGGGGCTCTGGCTTTCATAGGGTGAAAGGACACAATTATCACATAGAGAAACACTTGTACCTGTTTCATTTCGGATACCTGGATCTGAAGAGGATAGAGGCCCGGATCACTGATAAGGACCGTCTGTCCGGAGGCTGGGTGCGTCATCTGTCCAAGCGTGTGCGGACTATCAACCTTGTGAGCCGCAGGAAGGCCCGCAGCTGGGATCGTTGGATACGCTTTGCAAGGACTGCTCAGACGATCTTCAGGCCTCCGTATGCGCTCAATAAGCCTGCAATGCTGGAACTGAGCATAGTGGTGCGCATACCTGAGCGTTTTTCTGATAAAGTGTGATCTTCTTGCACTCCCCGGACGGATATGAAGTAGGAACGCAAAAGTAGATCTTTCGCCCGGTCTGTCGGACAGTCACCGGTGAAGATAATCACGCTGAAGAGGATAGTGGCATATACCTTCCTGGTGGAACTGTATAATGTCCTGGTGATTTTACTGGGAATATTATTGCACTCGGAGTCTCCGCTCGAGGATAAGGGGTTCTGGGAAATTGTAGCCATGTTTGTGTACACAGTGATTCCGGAGCTGGTATTATCTTTATAACCTTTGTTGTCGTGTTCTATGTAACTCGAAGAAAAGGTCTGTACTCAAGGAACTTCTATAAAGTGATAGTTGATATCCTGCTTTCAATGGCCGTAGCATTCGCGGTATACAGGCTGTTTTTGGTGATTCTTCATGTTTTCAATCCGGATATAAGACTCAACTGGGACGAGGCGTTCGCCAACGTCATTCTCATACTGTTCATAGTGGAGACTATATATTTTTCCTATAACTACCGTGTGACCGTCAAGCAGGTGGAGGTGGCCAGAAGCGAGGCCCTGCAGTATAAGTACAATGTCCTCAAGACGCAGGTCAATCCCCACTTCCTGTTCAACTCGCTCAACATTCTTTCATCTCTCGTCTCTATAGACGTGCGGAAGTCTGAGGAGTTCATAGAGGCGTTGTCCGGTATGTACAGGTATGTTATAGACTCTCAGGACAGGAATTCGGTTCCTTTGTAGGAGGAACTGGACAGTCTCGCCTGTTATATCTCAATATTGAAGATGCGTTATTGCAATCAGTTTGAAGTAGTGTTTTCCGGAACGGCTGATGTCAGCGGAAAGAAAATAGTGCCGATGACCATGCAGCTTCTGATTGAGAATGTGACAAAGCACAATATAGTCTCGACGAAGTACCCTATGTCGGTCACAATAGATATGTCTCCTGCATTTATCTCAGTGAGCAACCCTGTCAGGCCCAGGAATGTCAGCAGTGCCGGAGTGAGCAGTGCCGGGGTCGGGCTCAAGTATATATCTGAACAGTATAGGATCAACGGTAAGGAAGTGGTGATAGAACGCGGAAAAGATGTATTTACTGTCAGAATACCGTATTTATAATTAACTTTGCGGAAATGGTCAAGTATCTGGTCATAGAGAATGAATATTTCGCCAGCATGAAGCTGATAAAGCTGGTGTCTGCTGTAAGGAGCGATTATAAGCCGGCGTTCTGCGTGGAGTCAGTGGAGGATGCGGTGGAACTGCTTAGGACGGGCCCGGATATTGACCTTATATTCATGGATGTGGAATTGGTGGACGGCAACTGTTTCGATATACTGAAACAGGTAAGGATAGATGTGCCGGTCATATTCACCACGGCGTACAGTGATTTTGCCATCAAGGCCTTCCAGCTCAACAGTATGGATTATCTGCTCAAACCGTTGACGCAGGATGCCGTGGAAAAGGCTATTGAGAAGTTCGAGCGTTTAAGGAACAGGATGCCGGAAGCAGGCGCATCCACAGTTCCGTCCCATCCCGTTTACAAGAGCCGGATTCTTATCAGCGAGGGTGACAATTATTTCTATATACCGTGTGAGGACATAGCTATGGCGCAGAGTGAGGACAGGTATGTATTTATCCATACATTTTCCGGTAAGAAGCATATTACGGAGTATGCCAACCTTTCTTAACTGGCTGGGAGGAGCGGAGCAGGTCAGCTGACCTGCCGTATATCCCATTTCATGTAACGGATATTCCACTTTGTCTGTTTTTTATATTAATTGTGGATTTTGAAAAATAAGTTTGAAATTAAAATAGAAAATAATCAATATCTATCTCTATGAATAATAAAAGACAGTTGTGCGTGCGCATCAGCACCAATGTGCTTTTCGCAGTAGTCCTGTCTTCTATGTTGATGTTTTCCTGCACGAAGCAGGAGCAGGAGTCGCCGAAGCCTGATAAAGGCGGACTTGAATCTATCAGTTTCTCGGTGAAGGATACGGCGATTATGGTTAATGAAAGTTTTCAGCTTGAGGTTATTTGTGTGCCCTCTGAGATAAGTGCTGAGTCTGTCATGGGAACATGGAGCGTTTCAGATGAGTCCGTCGCTACGGTGTCATCCACAGGTGAGATTACGGCAATAGGCAACGGTGCTGTATGTATCATGGCCAGCGTAGGCGACCTTGCAGCGTACTGTTTTGTCAATGTGCATGATCCGTCTTATCCAAGTGAGTTCAATGAAGACTGGCTGATGACTCCATATCCATATCTGGAGTATCCTACAGAGCGTGACAGGGTCATTGCTGCGGAAAACGCCATTGGAGAAGGACCGCTGATTCTCCGCAAGCTTGTGGATGAGGACGGTGACATACTTACTTTCCGTTTGAGGGATTATTTTGATCAAGGGCTTGCGTCGCCTATGTTTGAGACAGTATGTTATGATCTGAGCCCTGAGACAGGGGAGCCGATTGCCTGGGGACATGCCAGGGGCATCCGTTCTCAGGATATGGTGGACGGTATTATGGTCGAGATGATGCTTGGGAACAGGTATGTCTGGAAAAAATATGTCGATATGGAGGACGGATCCTATGGCGGATGGTTTGCAAATGAGATGACCGACCGTTCGCTTCTGATATACGTTACTCCGTCAGTTTACGAGAATGACCGTCTGATGGGAGTCATGGAATGGCGTATTTTGAGCGAGGATCCTTTGAACGATGCCGCGGAAGTGCCCGAGTCTTTCCTGCCGGAGCGTTTTATGGACTTCGGTGCCGGAAAGGATGAAGTGAAGGCCTGGGAGTCGGAGAACGGCGGCGTATTGAGTGAGGAGGGCGGACAGCTGCTGGGCTATAAAGTCGAGCCGGCTGATGAGAACGGCGTATATTATGTTGAATATATGTTCGATTATTATACCGGAGAATTGTATTCAGCCGGTCTTATGATTGAGAACCCTGACAAGTTTTTCAAGGATGACGGTACGTCACTCACTGATGAACTGACGGATAACCTTAAAGCCGCCGGTTATGTGAACAGAGGAGACGACGGATGGCTCAATCTCGACACATGGGTGCGCTTGAAGTTCCGTTACAGCAGTACGGATCCGGTTACCGGAGACAACCGTCCTGTTGCTGTCATAGAATACATTCAGGGAGAATACGGTATATTTTAGATAATTCATTAAATGGAATAAATATGAGAAAATCAGTAGTTATGATGGCGGCAGCCTTGATTCTGGCTGTTGGTTGCAACGATGATCTGCGGACGGAAACTCCGGTGATAGAACTCTCGGAAGTAACGGGTAACCAGATAAATGTTTCTTCTGATGGAGGCCTGGTTGAGGTTGAGTATACGATAGTCAATCCCGTGGAGGGAGGACATGTTTCGGCAAAGGCCGATGCGGACTGGCTAGGTGAGCCTGACTGTTCCGTTGACGGAGTCATCATGATGGATGTACCCGCGCCTATGTCGGAGCGACAAACCGCAGCTCCCTGGTGACGGTTGTTTATACATATGGTGACGGGCAGGCTGTGGATTGTAAGTTTAACGTTATCCAGGCAGGAAACGGTGTGCAGGTTGACTATGAATACAATATGACGCTGTTTACCGGAGAGTATTATGGCAATGACGGTCTTGGCGGTGCTTACAATTACTTTACGATACTGCATAACAGACCTTTTATAGACGGAGATCTGGATCCTGAGGGAATATATTTTACGCTTGATCTCTGGGCTCCTGCACCTGAGGACGCTTCTAATCCTCTTCCTGCAGCTGGTATATATACAGTAAGTTCATCAGAACCTCAGGAGGAGATGACTGTCTCTTTGTCATCGGGAATCCTGTCAGGAGGCAGTGATGCCGCTGTCATGCTGAAAAAAGGCGATGTGTCACTCAGTTATGATGAAAACGGCAATATGGTACTGGATGCCGTGCTTACGGGATCGGATGGCAAGGTGTACCATATGACTTATACCGGTGGCGCCCGTTATGAGGATTACAGTAATATCGGAGGGGACAGAGAAGAGATGGATTTCTCGGCCGTCAGCGTTTCCGGTGCATACCTCGGCGGCAATGACGGTATGATGGAGGTGAAGCTTACATTCCGTGACGGAACCAATTACTTCAGGCTGTTTACTGATATGTTTATGCCGTTCGATGAGGAAGGCAACATCATGGAGGGTACTTATAATATCGTAGCCGATGCGGGTGAGGCATTGACCATGGCTCCCGGCGGATATACTGGCAGCCAGCCTTACGGAACCTATATGCTGGAATATTTAAGTGAGACAAGTGCGGATGCAATATATTATTTTGCTGTGGAAGGTACTTTGACAGTTTCCGGCAATAAGGATGACGGTTATGTGATAAAGGCCGATATGAAGACAGAGGACGGGATGCCCCTCAGATGTGAATATACGGGAAAGATCACAATTGATGGAATTCCGGTAGATGCGACAAGTACCCTGACCGGCGATTATACGCTGGACCTGTCGAAGGTGGACGGAGCTTATGCTTATTATTATCCGGATTGGCAGGCTTTAGGTTATTCAGAGTGCGAGGTTACGATGGAACCTGCCGACGGACTGGCTGGAGACGGCCTCAAGCTGAAGCTCTATATTGAGGGTTCGGATATCAGTGCCGGTATTCTTACCGGAACGTATACTGCGGCTGAGACCGGCAATGCTTCGGCATGGCGTTACCAGATAGGCTCCGGTGATTTCAGCGGTGCGGTGAAGTACGCGAACGCTACCTGCTATGTTCTGTGGGATGATGCGGGTATGATGCAGGGTTATGCACCTGCGGTGTCCGGAGACCTGCATGTCACCAACAACGGCAATGACAACTATACGCTTGAGTTCTCGTTCAAGGACGATGCCGGCCATACCTGGGACGGCAAGTGGACTGGCGATATAGACGTAAGATAGAAGGACAACAATCTTTGAATCCGGATAAGGGTGGCGGAGCCTGTCTCTGCCGCCCTTATTGTTTTGTCAGGATAAAAAAGTTGAGGTTTGCAACCCGGTTGTCTGTCACCGGGTGTATCTTTGTATGAAAATTAAAAAGGCAAGGTATTATGCGGAAGAAAGAGATATTTCCTGTGACAGGGCTGGGCTGCGCGGCGTGCGCGGCCCGTGTCGGAAAGGTGCTCAATGCCCAGGACGGGGTGACTGAGGCCAACGTCAACTATGCGTCTGCCACGGCTTTGGTAGAATATGATACGGACAGGTGCTCGCCCGAGTCCCTCCGGAAAGCCGTCGAGGAGGCCGGTTACGGCCTGATAACGGACGTGGAGAACGAGGAGGAGGCTGCCGAGGCCGAGCGTCTCAAGCAGTACCGTGCCCTCAGGCGGCAGACAGCCGGGGCTGTCATCGGTGCGGTACCGGTGTTCGTGCTCAGTATGTTCTTCATGGACCTGCGCTGGGGACAGTGGGTGACATTCGTCCTGTCCACCGTAGTGCTTTTCGTCTTCGGCCGCCGGTTTTTCATCAACGCCTGGAGACAGCTGCGGCACGGCGCGGTCAATATGGACACTCTGGTGGCCGGCAGTACGGGAGTGGCCTGGCTGTTCAGCGTCTTCAATCTGTTCTTCCCGGACTTCTGGCTTTCCCGAGGCATCGAGCCGCATCTGTATTTCGAGGCGGCCAGCGTGATAGTGGCCTTTATCCTCATAGGCCGTCTGCTGGAGGCCAGGGCAAAGCGCAAGACTTCCGGGGCCATCCGTGCCCTGATGGGCCTTCAGCCCAAGACCGTGACCGTAGTTGCCGCTGACGGCACAGAGAAAGAAGTGCCCGTGCAGTGGGCTCAGCCCGGAGATGTCATAGCAGTCAGGCCGGGAGAACGTGTGGCCGTGGACGGTACGGTGCTCAGCGGCGAGTCGTATGTGGACGAGAGTATGCTCAGCGGTGAGCCGGTACCGGTACACAAGCAGCCGGATGCCAAGGTCTTCGCCGGCACGATCAACCAGAAAGGGGCGTTCCGCTTCCGGGCCGACAGGACGGGGCGGGACACAGTGCTCTCGCAGATCATCCGTATGGTGCAGGACGCTCAGGGCAGCAAGGCTCCGGTGCAGAATATGGTGGACAAGGTGGCCTCGGTCTTCGTGCCGGTCATCATGGGCATTGCGCTGGTGACATTTGCGGCCTGGTGGATATTAGCTCCTTCGGACGGGTTTATCCACGGTCTGCTTTCCATGATAACCGTGCTGATCATCGCCTGCCCCTGCGCCCTCGGTCTGGCGACTCCTACCGCTCTGATAGTAGGCATCGGGAAGGGTGCGTCCAACGGTATCCTGATTAAGGACGCTGCCAGTCTGGAGGTGGCCCGTAAGGTGGATACAGTGGTGCTGGACAAGACGGGTACTCTCACCGAAGGCCGTCCCGAGGTGGTGGACCAGTGCTGGGTGCCGGACTCCGGTGCTCTGCGCTCCGTCCTCTCCGCCCTGGAGTCTCTCTCGGAACATCCGCTGGCCGAGGCAGTTGTGTCCGCTCTCCGCCCGGAACCGGATAAGGAGTCTCAGCCTGTTCCCGAGATAGTCTCCTTTGAGAACATCCCCGGCAAGGGGGTACGCGGAGTATGCGGAGGTATGACATATTTTGCCGGAAATCTGGATCTGCTGAGTTCCAATAACATAGAGCCTTCGGATGAACTTCTGGCCCGTGCCGGGGAATGGCTGGCCCAGGCCAGGACGGTGATATGGTTCGCCGACAGTACCAGGGCTCTGGCAGCGGTTGCGGTTACAGACAGGATAAAGTCTACCTCGGCGGAGGCCGTGGCGAAGCTGCATCACATGGGCATCCGTACCGTAATGCTTACCGGGGACAATGAGGCCTCGGCAGCTGCTGTGGCCCGTCAGACAGGCATAGACGAGTTCCGCGCCGGCGTGCTGCCGCAGGACAAGGCGGCATTTGTCAAAAAACTGCAGGACGAGGGACATAAGGTGGCCATGATAGGCGACGGCATCAACGACAGCGCGGCTCTGGCCCGGGCCGACCTGAGCATTGCCATGGGCGGAGGCAGCGACATCGCCATGGATGCGGCCATGATTACCATCCTCTCCTCGGACCTTATTAAGGTGCCCGATGCGATACGTCTTTCCCACCTGACGGTCCGTACCATCCGTCAGAACCTTTTCTGGGCCTTTATCTACAATATCATCGCAGTGCCGGTGGCTGCCGGAGTGCTCTATCCGATAAACGGCTTCCTGCTCAATCCGATGATCGGCGGAGCCGCCATGGCCCTCAGCAGCGTGAGCGTAGTGACCAACAGTCTCCGCCTGCGTGGTAAGAAATTGTGAAAATTTTGCTAAATTTGGCAGAATTTAGATGTCACAACATAGTTGTCGCGGCATTTTAAACTGATTTATAATAGATTTGAATTATGAAAAAAGTTATTTTATCGTTGGCTGTGCTGTCCGCGCTGGTTGTAACGGCGACGGCCCAGAATGTGTATGATTTCGAACAGTTCAAGGCTGACCGTGAACGGGAAATGAATGAATATCAAGCCAGGCGGGCTGAGGAATACGCCCGTTTCAAGGCTGCGTATTATGGGGCTTTCGAGCAGTTCCTGAAGCTGTATCAGCAGTATCTTGAAGATGATGAAAAAGTGATAGACCTGATGGCGTCCGATGACGGTATCAAGCTGGAGCCTGCAATGCTTGCCGTGCAGCCTAAGGTGGAGACAACGGCTGGAGACCAGAAGAGGATTCTCGAGGAAAATATGAAGAATATCCGGCACCTCAAGCCGGAAGACCTGATACCGGTGCTGTCTGACAAGCAGGATACTGTGGACCGGATGCAGGAGGCTGCCGAGACTCTGGAAGAGATAGTCAAGGATATGGCGACCGTGACTGTAAAGGATAATGATGAGCCTGTGAATGTTACAACCGAGGTCGTGCTGGAGCCGTTTGACCCGGAGTATTTCTCCAATCTGCCTTCGCTTGAGGATGCCGGACATGCTGAGGATGTATCGGAGCCTGTTGAGCCATCGGCAGAAGATACTCAGACATCTCAGCCTGCATCATCGGAAAGTCCGGCTGCGATGAGTTCTGCCATTCCCCACGGGAAACCCACCGACTATGTACGTATATCCTCTCCGTTCGGTACCCGTATCCATCCGATTACCCGTAAGAAACATACCCACAAGGGCATAGACCTGGCCGCACCGAAGATGACCCCGATATACGCCACGGCTGACGGTGAGGTCACTTTCTCCGGACGCAACGGCGGTTACGGCAACTTCGTCAAGATCAATCACCGCAACGGCTACAAGACCGCTTATGCCCATATGCACAAGATTGCGGTCAAGAAAGGTGCGGATGTCCACAAGGGCGACCTTATCGGCTACGTCGGGACTACCGGCGCCAGCACCGGCAACCATCTCCACTACGAGGTCTACTATCAGGACAAGCTGATTGACCCAGCTACGACATTGTAACCTGATTGTCACTGAGATTAAACTGTCCTGTAACTTCATCCGGGATTTGTGGCACACAGTTTGCAAGTTCTTATTGCGGATAGTTTTTTCATAGGTTAAGTATTAGGTTAAGTAATAAAGGCTGTCGGGTTCTCCGCCGGCCTTTATTATTTTGCGGTGTGTGGGATAATCCCTATCTTTGTAATTAGGGACTGTCGTTTAATGTTTTCAATTTGAGCGGAGCTGCGACTTGCCCCATCAGTTTTCTGCTTCAAACTCCTCAAATTATGGATTTTGTGTCTTATTCCGTCCTTTAAAGCCGGATTTTTCTGTTCTTCAAAGCCTAAAGGGTATAGTATCCCCATCATATGTCCTTTGGACAGGCATATTGTCGTGTCAGGCAGCTTCCTGTCTGGCCCGTTTATCGATTCTTCCCAGCAACTGAACCACATTGGCCGTGTGGATGCCGAAGAAGATGTACAGGATTTCGGCATTCTTGGTTCTGGCTTTGATCCGTTTCAAGTCATAATGCTCCTTCTGCGTCCCGAACGAGCCTTCCATAGCTGTCGCCCTCACTCTCGCAAGTTCTTCACGCACTGCATCTTTACTCTTATTGCTCCCGCCATACGGACGTCCTCTCTTTGCGAAAGATGTCTGGATGCCGTTCTCCTTGCAATAGTCCCTGTTCGCAGTTCCGGCATATCCCGTGTCCCCTCCTACCTTTTTCGCTTCGACTCCGAACAGCCTCTTGTGCATCTTCAGGCAGTGACGCAGCCTTGTGCCCTCGTTGAAGGCGTTGAATGACAACTTCTCAATGAACGATATCCCGTCGACCAATATGTTGTTGACCTTTGCTCCAAACTCCACGCCCTTTACCTCCTTGCCCCTCACTATCGGTCTCAGATACGGTTTGCTGATGCTCACTATCCTGTCCGGGATGCTCTCGCGGATGTCACTGCTCCGGAAGTGCCTCTTCTGCTGACGGTACATCCTCGTTATAATTTCCAACTCGCCTTTCTCCCGTACAGTCATCAGGTTCTCAACAGCCGCATTTTCTCTCTCCATGCGGCGTATCTCCCTCAGTATCTTTCCCAACAGCCCCAGCAGTCTCCTGGTTATCTTCCGTGTCTGGACTTTTGTGCGTTTACGCTGCTTCGGATCTGTCGGGTACCGCATCCCGCTCTCGTAGCAGGTGGCATCCGTGTACATCGTGTCCAGATTCTCCATGT
>CALUTU010000021.1 GCA_944323785.1 uncultured Bacteroidales bacterium
GACTACCAGATAGTGTACTCCGACACCCCGGGCATCCTCAAGCCGGCCTATTCCCTGCAGGAGAGCATGATGGAGTACGTGGACACGGCCATAGGCGACGCCGACATCATCCTGTACGTGACCGATGTCGTGGAAAAGGGCGACAAGAACCGCAAGTACGTGGACAGGCTGGCCAAAGTGACCTGTCCCGTACTCATAGTCATCAACAAGATAGACCTGAGCGACCAGAATACCGTATCGGAACTGGCCGCGCAATGGAGCAGGGAGGTACCCGACGCGGAGATATTCGCCGCTTCGGCCAAGGAGAAGTTCGGACTGGAGCCGATATTCGGCCGCATACTGGAGCTGCTGCCAGAAGGAGAACCGTGGTACGACAAGGACTTCTTCACTGACCGCAACCTGCGCTTTTTCGCCTCGGAGATTATCCGTGAGAAGATACTCACCAACTACGACAAGGAGATTCCGTACTGCACCGAGGTGGTCATCGAGGAATTCAGGGAGCATGAGGACCGCTACGACATCCGGGCTGTCATCAACGTCATGCGCGACTCGCAGAAAGGCATCCTGATAGGCTCACGCGGCTCGGCTCTGAAGCGTATCGGCACCCAGGCCCGCATCGACATGGAGGACTTTTTCCAGAAAAAAGTATTCCTCCAGCTCTACGTGAAAGTAGACCCGCACTGGCGCGACGACAAGCGCAAGCTCGCCGCCTTCGGCTATTGACGTACCGGAGTATTTTTCCGAAATATTTTATATTTTTGCCGTCAGGTAAACACTAAAAAGATGAGCAGAGAAGACGAAGAAATCGATGAGCCGGTGTTGGAAGAGACCGGAGACCCCTCCGGATCCGGTAAATTCGACAAGGTCATTTCCGACGGCACTAAAAAATACAAACTCTCAGGTATGTACCGGGAGTGGTTTCTGGATTATGCTTCGTACGTCATCCTGGAAAGAGCCGTCCCGCATATTGAGGACGGACTTAAACCAGTTCAGAGGAGGATTCTCCACGTAATGAAAATCATGGATGACGGCCGGCGCAACAAAGTGGCAAGTCTGGTCGGAGAGGCCATGAAATACCATCCACACGGTGACGCGTCCATCAAGGACGCTCTGGTACAGCTCGGACAGAAAGACCTGCTCATAGACTGCCAGGGCAACTGGGGCAACATCCTCACCGGAGACCCGGCCGCCGCAGGCAGGTACATCGAGGCCCGTCTGACACCCTTCGCCAACGAAGTCCTGTTCAATCCCAAACTTACAGACTGGGTCAACTCCTACGATGGCCGTAACAAGGAGCCGGTCAATCTGCCGGTGAAGTTTCCGCTACTGCTTGCCCAGGGATCCGAAGGTATCGCCGTAGGTCTGGCATGCAAGATTCTGCCGCATAACTTCAACGAACTGATAGACGCGTCCATAGCTGTCCTGCGCGGAGAAGATTTCTCACTTGAGCCTGATTTTCCTACCGGAGGATATGCAGACACGTCATCCTACAACCGGGGACTGCGCGGAGGCCGCGTAAGAGTGCGTGCCAATATACAGAAAGTCAATAAGAACACTCTGGTCATCTCTGAGATACCTTATGGCGTCACTACTGGGGACCTTATAGACTCCATACTGAAAGCCAACGAAAAAGGGAAGATCAAGATACGCAAGATAGACGACAACACCGCAGAGCAGGCCGAGATAGTCATCCAGCTGTACAACGACACCTCCCCGGACAAGACCATAGACGCCCTCTACGCCTGCACCGACTGCGAGATCAGCCTCTCGCCCAACACCTGCGTCATAAAGGACAAGAAGCCGCAGTTCCTGGGAGTGGACGACATTCTGCGCGACAACACTGAGCGCACCAAGGAACTGATACGCAAAGAACTGAAGATACGCCTGGAAGAAGTCGAGACCGAATGGCACTATACCTCGCTTGAGAAAATATTTTTCGAGAACAGGGTCTATAAAGTGCTGGAGAACGATGCCCGCACCTGGGAGAAACAGCTGGCAGAGGTCAAAGCTGCCATGCTGGAATTCCAGCACCTGCTGCGGAAGGAGATTACGGATGACGACATCCTGCGCCTGGTGGAGAAGCCCGTCAAGAAGATATCCAAGTTCGATATCAAGGCCGTGACCGACAAGATCAAGGCCATAGAGAAGAAAGAGGCCGAGCTGCGCTACAACCTGGAGCATCTGACAGAATACTGCATCAGCTATTTTACCGCCCTAAAGGAAAAATACGGCAGTCTTCATCCACGCAGGACCAAAATCACCTCCTTCGAGAACATCGAGGTGTCCAAAGTCGTGGCCTCCAACGCCAAGCTCTACATCAACCGCTCAGAAGGCTTCATCGGCACATCCGCCAAGAAGATTGAGGAGGCCGAATACATCTGCGACTGCTCCGACATAGACGAGATCATCGTCTTCCTGAAGGACGGACGGTACACACTCCGCAAGATCACTGACAAGCAGTTCGTGGAGAAAAACATCATGCATGCGGCCGTGTTCAAGCGCGGAGACATCCGGACTGTCTACAATGCGATATACCGGGACGGGAAGGACGGCTACATGTACGCCAAGCGCTTCTCCGTGCCCAGCATCATCCGCGACCGCTGGTACGACCTCACCAAAGGCACTCCCGGCTCCATGGTATACTGGTTCACAGCCAACCCCAACGGAGAGGCCGAGACCGTAAAGATATACCTCCGCAACCGCCAGAAACTCAAAAAGCTGATCCTGGATTTCGATTTCGCCGCACTGGCCATCAAGGGCCGAGGCTCGATGGGCAACATAGTCACCAAGCATCCGGTCCAGAAGATTCTTCTCAAAGCCTCCGGCATATCCACCATCGGCGGCAAGCAGATGTGGTTCGACCACGACATCGACCGTCTCAACGAGGACGGACGCGGAGAACTGCTCGGTGAGTTCAGGGGCGACGAGCATATCCTGGCCATCTGCAGGGACGGCTCGTTCTATACCACGAGTCTGGACCTGAGCACCAGGTTCCAGGGCGACCTGCTGAAAGTGGAGAAATTTGACCCGGAGAAGATATACACGGCCATATACTGGGACAAGGCCTCGGGCTACTACTACATCAAGCGTTTCTGTTTCGAGTTGAGCGACAACACCTCGCAGAATTTCATACCTGTCGATGACGGAGCCCGTCTGATAGACGTATCCGATGACCTCTGGCCGTCAGTCAAGATAGAATTCATACCCTCCGGAGCCAAGCCAAAGGAACCGGTTCTCGTCGACGCAGATGAGTTTATCGGTGTCAAGAGCTTCAGAGCAAAGGGCAAGAGAGCCGGAGAGAAGATAGCCTCCATCGCGTTCGGTGAACCGCTGATTAAAGAAGCCGATGAAGAGGAGGAAGAGCCGGTCTACTCTCTGGATCTGCCGGACGAAGACACCTCCGCGCTTACTGACAGCCCTGCACCGCAATCTGTTTCCGACAGCATGGATACCCCGGACACACCTTCCGATGACAATTCCGGACACAGAGCCGGTGAAGTCGTAGAACTGAATATTGACCTGTCTCCATCCAACGGCAGCACAGACTACCATGACGACGATGAACCCACCCTGTTCTAACTCCTTTCCGGTATGATTATTTCCCTTATAGGTTTTATGGCAGCCGGCAAGACGACTATGGGCCGGGAACTTTCCGCCAAGCTGGGTGCGCCGCTGATTGACACAGACGCCTACATAGAAGAGCGGGAAGGCAAGACCGTCTCCGAAATCTTCGCGGCCGGAGGTGAGTCCGGTTTCCGCCGCATCGAGGAAGAATGCCTGGAGGACATCCTGGAAGAGCACATCTCGCAGCATCCCGAGACTCTGGAAGACATGACGCGCTGCACCCTGGTACTGTCCCTGGGCGGCGGCATCGTCACTACCCCCGGCTGCCGCGACCTGATATCCCGCTTCACCTACTGCGTCTACGTAAAGACCGACATCGACACCATCCTGGACCGCCTCTCCAAGGACACAGGTGGCCGCACCCTCCTGGAGAACCGCGGCGACGCCTCACTGCGGCAGGTCATAGAGCGCCTATATAAAGAGCGAGAGCCCCTCTACGAAGCCCTCGCCCGCACCACCGTCTGATACCTCAGACTACTCTATAGGAAATTCACCTTCATAATTACCCTTAACCGCCGTCCCATCCTGAGTCGTAAAGTCAAAGGTGAACTTATATCCGTCAGATATATGCTCTACACTAAATGTACCACCGTTAATCAACAGATATTCCGGATTATCAGTGTTATTGTTCAAAGTCACAAAAGTTCCTACCGGTCCGAGCCAATCAATGATTCCGGTATAGAATTTCCCGGCCTCCATACTTCCATCAAGATCTACAGTATATATTCCCTCACTCAGCACCATGTCATCGTCCAGAACATCATTCACGTCTATTGTCAACTTGGTGGTCTCTTCCTCGTTCAAGAATTCCAAGGTGTAATTAGCAGTACCGGCACCGTAGATATCTCCATAATATATACCACTGCCGGACATGAATGTTATATCAAGGTCATCCGATTCCGCCGGCGCCTGATTATCAAAATCAATAGGACCGGTGTAATTTATCCGCAGCTTATATCCGTCCTCAAGAGTAAACTCGCATAAAATATCATAACCTTCAGCTGTATGTCTTACGTCCACTGTACCGGCAGTAAACGGAATCAGGTACCTGGCCGTTCCATCCGGAATAACACAATGCCCGGCAGTTCTGTCACTATGCGCTACTTCCAAGTCTATCATCTCAGAGTACGTATAAGTTCCCTCCGGAATCACTGCATTATCCTTATCCGCAGACTCAAGGCCCCAAAGATCTATATCAAAGTAATATCCCGAACCGACAGGAGTTCCTCCCCCGTCAGCCGGAAGCATTGTTCCTATTTGGAAATAATACTCGTTCGCACCTGATCCATACATATCTCCGTAATAAACGGCATTGTAAGAATACTCCGCGTTAATTGTCATGTCCTCTCCGAATACTCCGGACTGGTTGGACAACGTAAAATCTCCGCTATAGGAAACTCTTATTTCCCGTCCGTCCTGTAATACAAACGAGCCGTCCATAGTATATCCGTCTCCTTCCGTATAAACCACATCCAGATGCCCTGAAACAGGATAAAGATTGCTTGAGATCTGTCCGTCGGCATCCACCCCGACAAAGACCGTACTTTCTTTATTTATCTTAAACGGCTCAAAGACATCATCGTTTACATATTCATAGGTTCCACTTGGTATCTTGGCATCCTGAGGTGTATCCGAATTCCCGGCAAAACAGTCAAAATACAACATCATGCCTTCAGTGACAGCATTTGAACCGCTGAACTTGCAATCCGACAACATGAAGTAATAATTGGCCGCACTGGAACTGAATGTATTGCCATAATACACGCCCATTCCCGTTGTCGCCTCTACTTTTATCACATCTTCTGATTCTTCATCAATGGTTTTAAATTCATAAGACGACACCTTTCCCAATACATTATCGTTTTCTGCCACGGCCCAGAATATATATTGCGAACCCGGCACAAGATTTTCCACAGCTGCATAGCCAGCTTCCGCATCATACTCTGTACCGCCATCCTTTATTGACCGAGCATCCGGATGTTTGTCAGACTCCGTTGATATCATCCAATATGCTGTCTCTGCATTGAGAAGAGACAACTTGAACTCAGCTGTAGTCTCCGTCACACTTACCAATTCTATGGAGACTTCCGCTGAAGAGAAATCAGGCTTGTCTGTCTCGCATGATGCAACAGCCAGCAATGCTACCAAAAAAATAGGGAACAATCCACAAATTCTAATTTTTTTCATAACCTTAATATAATTAATTTATAACTTTGATGCAAAATAAGGAACTTTTACTTCAGTCGGCATTGTACTAGAACAATTTTTCCTATGGATACTACTGACTTTAAAAGAATTTTGAAAGCGGAAGGCACTTTCTGTCCGTCCGATGAATTAATTGACCGAATATTGGATGCCGCCGAACCGGTCAATCTCAGACCGAAAGAAACCCTAGTAGGATATGGAGAGACCAATAAGGATATCTATATCGTAAAAGACGGCATCCTGCAATTATTGTATTTTGACGGAGAGAAAGAAGTGACTTTCGGTTTTGCATTTCCAGGGACAGTCCTGCTCTCACCGCACGCTTTTTATATGAACGAACCTGCTGTTATGCAGATTGAGTCATGCAATATACCTTCTACTGTCCTTCACATCACAAAAAGCAAGTTTGACTCTTTTGCAGAAAAATCACATGAATTTGCTCTCTGGATGTTCAATCTGGCAATAGGGCAGATATACACATCAGAACTGAAAGTCACATACGTAAGCGGAACTGCCGAAGACAGGTACAAACGCCTGCTCAAAATCCGCCCGGACATCGTCACAGCCATCTCGGCTAACCGCCTCGCCTCATATCTTGGTATAACACCATCATATATGTGCAAACTGCGTCGCAAATTGCTTTACGAATAACTTCACTTAGAAGTCTGTAAGAAGTATTTGGTCGTTTTCTCAACAAGACAATAAGCCTAATGCCATCTATGTAATCCAGCCGCAGAATCGTTGCGTTTTTGAACAGGCGGTGCGATGCGGATATTAAGACTCCTGAATATCAAGGTATTAGCTCACAGCACTGCACATTTGGACACTTTCAAACATGGTCAAATGTGCAGTGTATTTTGTAACCGACTGAAAATCAAGGATGATGTTTATAAGGCGCACCGCCACTTCCAGTTTCACGGATGAACTTTAAACCGGACACGCAGAAATACACATTGTCAAATGTCGGGGCCGAGGACGATGCGGTAGGTGGCGAGGGCCTGGAGACGGAGCCAGACAAGGCCGGAGATGTAGCGGCGGCAGAGGACTCTGTCCAGGCAGGGAGACTTGTAGGAGGCTTCCAGGATCAGCTTATCTGCGAAGATATCCGGCTGGCCGCCCGGAAGACTGCGGAGAATCTCCTCCGAGCCAGGACCCGGCAAAGCATTGATCACCACATCGGAATCCATTATCGCCGAGACCATGTCCGTCAAACCCATAGCCGTCACATGTCCCGGCCTTTCTGACCGGGTATCCGGGATATGCCGGTTGAACTGGCTGAGATGCGAGGCAAAATCCTGTGCGCGGCTGAGGGTACGGTTGCAGATGCAGACCTGCATACCGGCCATATACGCCGCAGCCGCAGCTGCCTTACCGGCTCCGCCACAGCCGAGCACCAGCACCCTGATACGGCTGGCAAGTCCGGGGAACTCATCGCGCAGAATCTCCATTACCGCCTCATAGTCCGTATTGTACGCCACTATGCTCTCACGTTCGCCGTTGAGTCCGGCCAATGACTGTGAATCCGCACCGGATACGGAATCGCATACGGTAAAGCGGCTTTTCATCAGCAGGTTGGAGGCCTGGCAGAGCCCGGCTGAACGGTCGCGGACATCTGCTGCGCGGAATGCCTCCTCCTTGAACGGAGTGGTGACATTGACTGCCACATAGTCCCGCAGAAATGCGGCGTATGCGTCGGGAAAACTATCGCGCTCTATCAGGTCGTAGTTCCAGTGCTGCAATATATCCGGCCTGTCGGCGAAATACTCCCGGAAGAGCGCGGGACTCTGGCTATGCCCGATCGGATTGCCGATAAGGCCTATCCGCAGACGGTCTGCGTGGAAAGTGAACCGTTTTCCGGCTTTTTCGGTACACTTTCCTGAAAGGGGAAATGCCGAATCCGCGTCAGAATGGTCTGTAGAGCCGACATGCGAGGATTCTGTACCGGAAAGTGAACCGTTTTCCGGCTTTTTCGGTACACTTTCCCGGGGGGAAGAGCTGGGGGATGTGTCGTGTGTCATAGACTGTCCAGTGAAAGATCAGAGGTTGCGGAGCGAGTCGGAAGTGCGGCGCTGGTGAAGGGCCTCGTAACAGAGGACGGCCATGGAGGCAGAGACGTTGAGCGAATCGATGCTGCCCAGCATGGGGATGCGGATATGGGCATCGGCGGCCTGTCTCCAGATATCGGACAGTCCGTCAGCTTCAGTGCCGAAGACCAGGGCTGTCGGGCGGGTCATGTCGGTGTCATAGTACAGTTCCGAGTCCTGCAGCTGGGCGGTAAGGATGCTGATGCCCCGTACCTTGAGCCAGGCAATGGCTTCTGCCGAAGTACATACGGCGATATTGCGGGTAAATACTCCGCCGAGACTGGCGCGGATCAGGTTGGGATTGTAGAGGTCGGTGTGCGGGTCGCAGACAAGCACGGCCGAGACCCCGGAGGCGTCGGCGGTGCGGAGCATAGCCCCGAGGTTGCCGGGCTTCTCCACGGACTCTACGACTACGATCAGGGGATTGTCTCCGAGGCCATTGCGGTCCAGGGCCTCCAGCGAGCGGTCCTGCGCACTGCCGCAGACCACTGCGAGAAGTCCCTCGGTACTGCCCCGGTAGGCTATTTTCCCATACACGGCTTCGGACACCTCGAATATCCTCACTTCTTCGGAAGGAATGGGAAAGTGCCGGCAGAGCGCCGGACAATAGAACACAGACCGGAGACGGAAACCGCTCTCCACGCAGCGTTCCACTTCCCGCCTGCCCTCCACGACAAACAGCCCCTTCTCCCGACGGAGAGAGGAGCTGCTCTGAAGGGCCGTCACCTCCTTGACCTTGGGGTTCTGGAGGGAGGTTATGGTCTCAATGCTACTTTTCATTGTCATTGGAAGCCGCTTCTTCCTGCTGTGCGGCGGGTTTCTTCTCCGGCCTCATCTGCGGGAAGAACAGCACGTCCTGGATGGAAGGCGAGTCGGTCATGAACATGGTCAGACGGTCGATGCCCATACCGAGACCGGATGTCGGGGGCATACCGTACTCGAGGGCGCGGACGAAGTCCATATCGATGTACATCGCCTCGTCGTCGCCCTTGTCCTTGAGCTTGAGCTGCTCCTTAAAACGATAAAGCTGGTCTATCGGGTCGTTGAGCTCGCTGTATGCGTTGGCCAGCTCCTTACCGTTGACGAAGAGCTCAAAACGCTCGGTCAGAGCCGGATCGCTGCGGTGACGCTTGGTCAGAGGCGAGGTCTCCCAGGGATAATCGGTAATAAACGTAGGCTGGATCAGATGCTTCTCGCAGTACTCGCCGAAGATGGCGTCTATGAGCTTGCCCACGCCCATGGTCTTGTCCACTTCCACATGCAGGTCGGCGCATACCTTGCGCAGAGCTTCCTCATCCATGCCGCGCACATCCACTCCGGCATATTCCTTGATGGCATCCAGCATGGGCAGACGGCGGTAGGGCTTCTTGAACTCTATCTCATTGCCCCACACATTGAACCTGGTCCTGCCGTTGACGGCAACAGCCACTTTCTCCAGCAGGTTCTCCACGAACTCCATCATCCAGATGTAATCCTTGTAGGCCACGTATATCTCCATGCAAGTGAACTCCGGGTTGTGAGACTTGTCCATTCCCTCGTTGCGGAAGTCTTTTGCGAACTCGTAGACACCGGCGAAGCCACCGACTATCAGCCTCTTGAGGTACAGCTCATTGGCGATACGCAGATACAGGGGAATATCCAAAGCATTGTGATGCGTGATGAAAGGACGGGCGTTGGCTCCTCCCGGTATGGGCTGGAGTATGGGGGTTTCCACCTCCATGTAGCCGAAGGAGTTGAAATACTCTCTCATGGTCTGCATGATGCGGGTCCTCTTGACGAACACATCCTTGACCTTGGGATTGACCACAAGGTCCACGTATCTCATACGGTAACGCTGCTCAGGATCCGAGAATGCGTCATAGACCTCACCCTCCTTCTCCTTCACTATAGGCAGCACCCTGAGCGACTTGGAGAGCACCGTAAGGCTCTTGGCGTGAATGGAGAGCTGACCGGTCTGGGTGATGAAGGCATAGCCCTTTATGCCGACGAAGTCACCTATATCCAGCAGCTTCTTGAAGACGGTATTGTACATCGTCTTGTCCTCGCCCGGACAGATCTCGTCGCGCTTGACATAGACCTGAATCCTGCCCTCGGAGTCCTGCAGCTCGATAAACGAGGCGGCTCCCATGATACGGCGGCTCATCATCCTGCCGGCTATTGAAATCTCCGCGAACGGACATTTCTCCGGGTCGTATCTGTCCTTTATCTCCGTTGTTGTGACATTGACTTCATAAAGTGCTGCGGGATATGGCTCTATACCCAGTTCTCTCAGCTTGACGACCGCGTCGCGCCGGTTCTGCTCCTGCTCGTTCAGATCTATATTTTCCATTTTCATCAAGAATTAAACTTTGAATTGGCAAATTTAACTTTTTTATTTTATATAGGAATATTTGTGTTAAATTTGCAGTCATGGCGATTGAAAAAAAATGGATAGTAAAAGAGCAGGGCAATCCCGCTGCGGTCAGGGCTCTTTCCGCAGAGCTGGGAATTGACCAAGTCCTTGCCAACTTACTTGTCCAGCGCAATATAACCACAGCGGAAAGAGCCCGGGAGTTCTTCAAGCCGGACCTGTCCAAGCTCCATGACCCGTTTCTGATGAAGGACATGGACAAAGCTGTGGAAAGACTCGAAAAAGCCATTTCCAATGAGGAGAAAGTGCTCATCTACGGAGACTATGATGTGGACGGCACTACGGCGGTGGCTCTGATGTACACGTTTATACGCAATTTCAACCCCAATGTCGAATACTATATCCCCGACCGCTACGACGAGGGCTACGGCATATCCTATAAAGGCATCGACTGGGGCCACGAGAACGGATACTCGCTTATCATAGCTCTGGACTGCGGCATAAAGGCCGTGGAGAAGATAGCCTATGCCAAATCCCTCGGCATGGACATGATCATCTGCGACCACCACCTTCCGGACGAGGAGCTTCCTCCCGCAGTGGCCATTCTCGACCCCAAACGTCCCGACTGCAGCTACCCGTTCGATGATTTGTCCGGTTGCGGGGTGGGATTCAAGCTGATACAGGCATACGCCATGCGCAAGTCCATTCCTTTCGCATGGGTGGAATCCTTCCTCGACCTGGTTGCCGTCAGCATCGCCGCAGATCTGGTATCCATGACTGGAGAGAACCGCATCCTGGCCTACTACGGTCTTGAGCGGCTCAATCAGTCTCCCCGCAAGGGACTCCAGTCCATCATCCGGCTGTCGGGACTGGAGAATCACAAGATATCGGTGGACGACATCGTCTTTAAAATAGGCCCGCGCATCAATGCCGCCGGCAGGATGGAGTCAGGCCGTACTGCCGTGCATCTGCTGGTGTCCCGCAACGACGAGGAAGCCCAGAGTATCGGCAAGATCATAGACCTTCACAATAAGGAGCGCAAAAGCGTGGACAAGCAGATTACGAAAGCAGCCATAGAGTCCGTGATGAACGACAGCAGTTTCCGTGAGCGCAAGTCCACAGTGGTCTTCGACCCCAAGTGGAACAAGGGCGTGGTGGCCATAGTCGCCTCCAGACTGGTAGAGGCTTTTTACCGCCCGACCATAGTGCTCACCGAGTCCAACGGTCTCATAACCGGCTCAGCAAGGAGCATCGCCGGATTCGACCTCTACGAAGCCATCAAGGAGTGTTCGGAATATCTGGAGAACTACGGAGGCCACATGTACGCGGCCGGACTTACTCTCAAAAAAGAGAATCTCATACCGTTTGAGGACAAGTTCGAGAAAGTAGTCGCCGAGAAGATTACCGAGGATATCCTGACTCCTGTAGTACAGATAGACACGTACTTGGACTTCAAGCAGATAACCCCTAAGTTTTTCCGCATCCTGAAGCAGTTCCAGCCCTTCGGCCCAGGCAACCAGTCACCCGTGTTCATCACGGAGAACGTCTACGACAACGGCAACGGACGGCTGGTCGGTTCCGGCAACGGCCACATGAAACTGGAGCTCATACAGGAGGACGAGCCTTACCGCTATATCTCTGCCATAGCGTTCAACAGGGCCGAGCATTTCGAGCACCTGCATGCCGGCAACCCGGTGGACATCTGCTATTCCATAGCCGAGAACTACTACCGGGGCATCGCCAACATACAGCTCAGGGTCAAGGACATACACAAAAAAGAACTCTTTTAGCATTTCCACGTATATGCTCAATTTCGAATGCGACTACATGAAAGGAGCCTGCCCGGCGGTGCTCCAGAGACTGATTGAGACCAATATGGACGAGACCCTCGGTTACGGGGCCGACCCCTATTGCAGGTCCGCCATAGAACGTATAAGAGCGGCCTGCGGATGCCCGGAAGCCAGAGTCTATTTCCTGACCGGAGGCACCCAGGTCAATGCTACTGCCATGTACGCTGTACTGAGACACTGCCAGGGCGTGATATCGCCCGTCACCGGACACATCAACCATCACGAATCCGGTGCTGTCGAAGCCACCGGGCACAAGGTCATTGCCCTGCCCGGACACGATGGAGGAAAACTGAAGGCGGAAGACGTGGAAAGATACCTCAGAGACTACTGGGCCGACGAGAACTACGCCCATATCGTGGAACCCGGCATGGTCTACATCACCCACCCTACCGAACTCGGTGCGCTCTACACTATGGATGAGCTTAAGGCCCTGTCTTCCATATGCAGGAGCTACCGCATTCCGCTGTATCTGGACGGAGCCAGACTTGCATATGCCCTCGCCTCAGACAAGACGGACATCACGCTTGAAGACATCGCCTCACTCTGCGACATATTCTATATCGGAGGCACAAAATGCGGAGCCCTGTTCGGGGAAGCCCTCGTGATTCCGCGTCCGGAACTGACTGGCGAGCTGTTCTCCATCATCAAGCAGAGAGGAGCCATGCTGGCCAAGGGCCGGCTGCTGGGTCTACAGTTCGATACCCTGTTCACCGACGGGCTCTACGCCCGGAACGGTCTGAACGCCATCGAGACAGCCGACTTGCTCGCCAAAGGGATCAAGGACAAAGGCTACAGTTTCCTGATACCGCCTCAGACCAACCAGCTGTTTGTCATCATGGAGAACGACAGGATAGAGGAACTGCGCAGGGAGGTCTCCTTCTCCATGTGGGAGCATGTGGACGCTGACCGCAGCGCGATACGGCTGGTCACCGACTGGGCGACCTCAAAGACCGACATAGAAGCCCTGCTCGCTCTGCTCTGATCAGCGGCCGCCGGCCTTCTCGTCCAGGCCCAGCTCCGGGTGACGGTCGGAAGAGCGGCTGAGCAGCACGGCTGTCACGATAGCGCACACCGCCAGACCGATAAAGAAATATTCCGCCGCTATGGGCGAGGCCGCCCGGTCGATTATATGCCCCACGACTATGGGGACGGTGAACAGACCGATGTTCTGCACCCAGTAGACCAGTGAGAATGCCGTTCCAAGCTTGTTCTCTGCGATAATCTTCGGTATCGACGGCCACATAGCCGCCGGCACAAGCGAGTAACCCAGGCCAAGCACCCCTATGGCGATGAATCCGAAAGCCGGTACTCCGGGAGCAAAGGCCACTGTCAGATGCGAGAACAAAATCATGGCCGAGCCTAATATCATGATTTTCGTACCGCGCCCCACCCTGTCCACCACGGCTCCGAACAGCGGGGCGAAAACCAGTGTGAAGAAAGGTATCATGGCCACCATGACGGACGCCACGCCGCTGTCTATGCCGAAACGGGGCATGAGTATGGCTGTAGCGAACTTGCGGAACGAGACCACGCAGCAGTAGAAGAACACACAAAGCAGGGATATCAGCAGAAAATGCCTGTTCGTGATAACCTTGAGCACATCCCGGAAACGGAACCGGTCCTCGGGTGAAGCCGTTCCGGCAGGTGCCGCCGAGATTCCACGACGGTCAGAGGCGTAGTCCATCGCCACGAACAAGGCCCACAGAATAAGGCCGGCGAGCAGCAGGGCCAGACCGACCACGGCCGGACGGGATGTCTCGGAGAAAGGTATGTAGCCGTCCAAAGCCACGATACGCGGCACTACAATGAGAGCCACCGCCGTGCCAAGACGGGCCAGGGCCAGCTGCAGGCCCATCGCGAAGGCTATCTCGCGGCCTTTGAACCATTTGGCTATCGCCCGGTTGACAGTCACACCGGCTATCTCGCTGCCCAGGCCGAACATCGCGCACCCCGCGTATGCCAGCGACAGCGACGGCTTGGCGAATGCCCCGGAAAGCCACACGCAGAGACGGCTGCCCGCGAAACTCTCGGATATGGCGTATGTTATCAAAGCTGCGCCCCCGACCATAAGCCCGACGAATATCGAGCCGGTCAGCCTCACTCCCCAGCGGTCCAGCAGCATACCGCAGACTATCAGTCCTCCGAAGATGCACAGCAGTGAATAGGCGCTGCGGTAGAAACCGTAGTCGGTCATAGACCAGCCGAGGGCCACCATCGACGGATCCTCGAACTCCTGATTGATGGTCGAGAAGATGTCGTCGAAGAAGTACGAGGCGAACATCGGCAGGGCCAGACACAAAAGGGCCACCCATCGGATGGCCCCAGTATCTTTAAGCGTCTTAAGCAGTCTGCTCATATCCGCGCAGTCTATTCTTCCTTCTTTACTACATTCGGCAGCTCCAGGCCGTATTTCTTCCGACGGTCCTCAGCCTTGAGCAGGAAGCTCAGGATAAATGCCAGAATGCCGAACGAAGAGAATATTATCATGGGAGCCAGATAACCTCCGGTCGCCTGAAGCACCTTGCCGATGAGCAGGGGCACCAGACAGAGACCGATGTTCTGCACCCAGAAGATGAGGCAGTACGCGCTGCCGAGAATCTTCTCATCGATAATCTTGGGCACAGACGGCCACAAGGCGGCAGGCACAAGCGAGAAACTTACGCCGAGGATGGCAATCAGAGTTACAGCAAGCCACTTGTGAGGATAGACAGGCAGGATGAAGGCAAATGACAGATGGCATACTATCATGATGATTGCTCCGAGCATCAGCATAGTAGCGCCCTTGCCCTTGCGGTCCAGGAAGATACCCAGCAGAGGAGTGAGACACATGGCCAGAATCGGGAAGAAACTGAAGAGCTGCGATGCCGTGGCGTTATCGACTCCGAGGGTCACCTCCAGATAATTGGGCGCATACCTCTGGAAGGGGAATATGGCCGAATAGTAGAGCACGCAGAGCAGGGCTACCAGCCAGAACATCTTGCTGGAGAATATCTTGCCAAGGTCGCGGATATGGAACTCATCCTCTGGGGACTTCTCCTCGGTGGCCATTCCGGCGGCTACGAGCTGCTTGTCGAACTTGGAGTCCATCACCGAGAAGACTATGTAGTTGATGAGTCCTATCAGAAGCAGGACGGTGCAGAAGCCCACAGGAGCCACCACGGACTGGTCAAACTTGTTGGAGATGATGGGAGCGAGCCACATCACCGCGAACACACCCAGACGGGCAATTGCCATCTCAAGGCCCATAGCAAGAGCCATCTCCTTGCCCTTGAACCACTTGGCTATGGATTTGGACACTGTGGTACCGGCCATCTCGCAACCGCAGCCGAAGATCATGAAGCCGAGAGAGGCCATCTTTGCGCTGCCGGGCATGGCCGTCCACCAGCTGCCGAGCCACTCGTTGAAGCCGGTTGTCTGGAACCATTCACTCACACCGATAAACTTGATACTTGCACCGATTACCATCAGGGAGGCCGATAGTGTACCTGTAAAGCGGATACCCATCTTGTCCAGGATAATTCCTGCCAGAATCAGGAAACCGCAGACATTGAGGATGTACTCCGAGGCCGCATAAGTTCCGAACACACCGCTGTCCCATCCCCTGGCTGACTCGATAAGAGACTTAAGAGGGGACATGACATCCACGAACATATATGCGAAAAACATCATCAGCGCGATGAGAATCAACGCGGCCCAACGTGCCACTACGCTGTCGTTGAGCATCTTTGCTACTTTTTCTTGCATTTGATTTAAGGTATTAGGATTTAACAGATGCCAAAAGTACCGTTTTTTAGCTGAAATGGCAAAAAATAATGCTATCTTAGCAGTCCGAAATCATAAAATAATCCTAACTATGTCATTGAATAAAGTCCTGCTTATAGGCAACGCGGGAAGAGACCCCGAAGTGAGGCATCTGGAAAGCGGAGTGGTTACGGCGACATTCTCACTGGCCACTACAGAGAAGTTCAGAGACCGCACTTCCGGAGAGCTGAAAGAACAGACCGAGTGGCACAATATCGTGTGCTGGAGAAATTTAGCTGAAGTAGCGGAGAAATACGTCAGGAAGGGAACCCAGCTTTTCATTGAGGGCCGCATACGTACCCGCTCCTACAACGACAAGGACGGCAATACGAAATACACGACCGAGATAGTGGCGGACAACATGCAGCTCCTCGGACGCAAGGCAGACAATCCGGCAGCCCAGGGACAAGGCGGCGGATGGCAGGCACAGCCTTCCCGTCCCGCACCCCAGCAGCCGTATCAGCAGCCATACCAGCAGTCCGGCTATCAGGCCCCTTCCCAGCCTGCACCCACTGCACCGACAGCCGATGTACCCGGTGACGAGATAGGAGACGACCTCCCGTTCTAACTCATTTGAACCTGATGACAGACATGAACAAAGATAGAGCAAAAGTAGACGTAGTACTCGGCCTCCAGTGGGGAGACGAGGGAAAAGGCAAGATAGTGGACGTACTTGCCGAGAGATACAGCATCATAGCCCGCTTCCAGGGCGGTCCCAACGCCGGCCATTCCATACAGTCCGGAGACAAGAGCTTCGTGCTTCACTCCGTACCGTCCGGCATATTCAGGCCCGGCACTGACAACCTTATCGGCAACGGAGTGGTGCTGGATCCGATCATTTTCAAAAAAGAGTGCACAGAGCTGGAAAAGACCGGTGTACCTGTAAGGGAGCGCATCCGGATCTCCAAGAAAGCCCACCTCATAACCCCCACCCACAGGATTATCGACGCGGCGTCCGAGGCAGCCAAGGGCAAGTCCAAGATAGGCTCCACCCTCAAGGGCATAGGTCCCGCCTACATGGACAAGACCGGCCGCAACGGTCTGAGAGTAGGCGACATCCTCGCACCGGACTTCCAGACGCGGTTCGACAATCTAAAGAATAAGCACATCGCCTTCCTCAAGCAGTTCGACTACGCATACGACCCCGACATGGATGTCAGGGAATGGATGGAAGCAGTGGACTATCTCAGGACATTCGACCTGGTGGACGGAGAGTACTACATCAACTCCCGCCTCAACTCAGGCAAGAGCGTACTGGCCGAGGGAGCCCAGGGCTCGATGCTTGACGTGGACTTCGGCTCCTATCCTTTCGTGACCAGCTCCACCACCACGTGTTCCGGTGCCTGCCTGGGTCTCGGAGTCGCTCCCGGAACCATCGGCCACGTCTACGGCATCTTCAAGGCCTACTGCACCCGTGTAGGCAGCGGTCCCTTCCCTACCGAGCTGTTTGACGAAACCGGTGAGGAGCTGCGCAGGCAGGGCCATGAGTTCGGAGCCACTACCGGAAGGCCGCGCCGCACTGGATGGCTGGATCTGGTAGCCCTCAAATACGCCGTCATGCTCAACGGAGTCACAGAACTGATAATGATGAAAGCCGACGTGATGGACTCGTTCGACACCGTCAAGGTGGCCGTCGGTTACGAGGTGGACGGCAAGCGTCAGGACAGCGTACCTTACGACACCTACGCACAGATCACACCTATATATAAAGAGTTCAAGGGATGGAAGCGCGGTCTGTCTGACATCAAGGATGAGAACGATCTCCCGGCTGAATTCAAGGAATACATATCATTTATCGAACACGAGACCGGAGTTCCTGTCACCGTCATCTCGCTCGGGCCCGACCGTGCAGAGACCATCTTCAGGAAATAGCCGGCATGTCGCTTCTGGAGAAAATAGACAGCCCCGGGGACATCCGGGGCTTATCTGTCAAACAGCTTGAGACCCTGTGCGGAGAGATCAGGCGGTACATGATAGACTGCTGCGCCAAGAACCCGGGCCATCTGGGAGCAAGTCTCGGTGCGGTAGAGCTGGCCGTCGCCCTGCATTACGCCTACAACACCCCGACAGACAAGATTGTCTGGGACGTGGGACATCAGGCCTACGCCCACAAGATCATCACGGGCCGTCGGGAAGCATTCCAGACCAACCGCACATACAAAGGCATCAGCGGCTTCCCGAAAATATCCGAGAGCCCGTTCGACTCCTTCGGCGTGGGACACTCATCCACATCCATCTCAGCCGCCCTGGGCATGGCCGTAGCGGCAAAGCTCTCCGGCAGCGATGAAAAGATAGTGGCCGTCATCGGCGACGGTGCCATGACCGGCGGCATGGCCTTCGAGGGCCTCAACAACGCCGGAGCCATGAAGACCGACATCCTGGTCATCCTCAACGACAACCACATCTCCATAGATCAGGGTATGGGTGGCCTGCACAGCTACCTGCTGAAAATATCCACATCCGAGACATACAACCGCATAAAGAACCGCGTATGGGACATGATCGGCTCCTCCAGACTGCGCCGGGGAGTCCAGAAATTCATGTTCAGCACCAAGATGGCCATCCTCAAGAGCGGTTCCCTGTTCGAATCCTTCGGATTCAGATACTTCGGAGCCATCGACGGCAACGACATCGGCCAGCTGACCACTACCCTCGCCTCCCTGCGCAACATCAAGGGTCCCAAGCTCCTGCACGTCATCACCAAGAAGGGCAAAGGATACAGGCCGGCGGAACAGGACCAGACCGTATGGCACGCTCCGGGCACATTTGACCCCATGACCGGCAAGCGCAACATCCCGGCGCCCGGCACTGCCGCCAGATACCAGGATGTCTTCGGAGAGACCCTTCTGGAGCTGGCCAGGGCCGACAGGAAGATAGTGGCCGTCACACCGGCGATGGCCTCCGGCTGCGGCATGAACATCATGATGAGGGAGATACCCGAAAGGACTTTCGATGTAGGCATTGCCGAACAGCATGCCGTCACATTCTCCGCCGGACTGGCCGCTGCGGGATACCTGCCGTTCTGCAACATCTACTCTTCCTTCATGCAGAGGGCATACGACAGCGTCATACACGACGTCGCCCTCCAGAGACTGAAAGTGATCCTCTGCCTTGACCGGGCAGGACTGGTCGGCGAGGACGGAGCCACCCACCACGGCGTATTCGACATGGCCGCATTCCGCCCGATACCCAACCTGATCATCGCGTCCCCGCTCAACGAACTGGAGCTGCGCAACCTGCTGTACACGGCGGCAAGTGATGCCGTGCAGGGCCCTATTATTATAAGGTATCCGCGCGGCACGGGAGAAGGCATCCCCTGGCGCGACGTCAACTTCATGCCCATCCCGATAGGAAAGGGACAGCTTATACGCAATGGAAGCGACATCGCCATACTCACCATAGGGCCGATAGGAAACCTAGTTGCAGAAGCAGCCGACAAAGCAGCCGCACAGGGCATATCCGTCATGCATTACGACATGCGTTTTCTCAAGCCTCTGGACGAAGATATCATGCAGGACGTCTGCTCCAAGGTATCCAGAATCATCACAGTCGAGGACGGCACTGTCACGGGCGGCCTGCACGATGCCGTTTCATCCTACGTCTCGGAGCACGCCCCGCACATCCGCGTCACCGGCCTGGGAGTCCCCGACCGCTTTGTCGAACACGGCTCAGTCAGAGAGCTTCGCAGCGAGTGCGGCTTCTCCTCCGACGACATCCTCAAAACAATTGTTCAATAATTTTTAAAATTGTTTTGGTATTTTTAAGAAAAGATTTATCTTTGCAGTCCCAAAAATAAGAGCTGCCGATATAGCTCAGTTGGCCAGAGCAGCTGATTTGTAATCAGCGGGTCGTGGGTTCGAATCCCTCTATCGGCTCAAGTTCATTGAATACGTATAACAAAATATACTCAGGGGAGATACCAAAGTGGCCAACTGGGGCAGACTGTAAATCTGCTGGCGCACGCCTTCGGAGGTTCGAATCCTTCTCTCCCCACACATACATGAAGAGGCATACTCAAAGATGCCCCGAATGAACGATGGATTTTTCGTTTTGAAGGGGTAGATTCAAGGAATGCGACAAGAGAGCACCGGAGTTTACTTGTGTAAATGAGGATGCGAGCGAGAAGCAATGACGCAGAAGATGCCCCTTCAAAACGAAAAAGGCGGAAGTAGCTCAGTTGGTAGAGCATCAGCCTTCCAAGCTGAGGGTCGCGGGTTCGAACCTCGTCTTCCGCTCTTAAAAAGCCAGTGTAGCTCAGGGGTAGAGCGCTTCCTTGGTAAGGAAGAGGTCATGAGTTCAAATCTCATCACCGGCTCAATTTATTATATACATTAAATTAAATCTCACATTATGGCAAAAGAAACTTTCAAAAGGGACAAGCCGCATGTTAACATAGGTACTATCGGCCATGTTGACCACGGTAAAACTACTCTTACCGCAGCCATCACCAAGGTACTGGCTGAAAAAGGACTTTCTGAAGTCCGCTCATTCGATTCCATCGACAACGCACCCGAGGAGAAGGAGCGTGGTATTACCATTAACACCGCTCATATCGAATATCAGACAGAGACACGTCACTATGCACACGTTGACTGCCCGGGTCACGCTGACTATGTGAAGAACATGGTAACAGGTGCTGCTCAGATGGACGGTGCCATCCTCGTAGTTGCCGCTACCGACGGTCCTATGCCCCAGACACGTGAGCACATTCTGCTCGCCCGTCAGGTGAACGTGCCCAGAATCGTTGTGTTCCTGAACAAAGTTGATATCGTTGACGATCCCGAGATGATCGAGCTCGTTGAGATGGAGGTTCGTGAGCTTCTGAGCTTCTACGGCTTCGATGGTGACAACGCTCCCGTTATCGCAGGTTCCGCTCTCGGTGCCCTCAACGGCGAGCCCAAGTGGGTTGAGAAGGTTATGGAGCTGATGAACGCAGTTGACGAGTACATCCCCCTGCCTGTACGTGACAACGAGAAACCTTTCCTGATGCCTATCGAGGACATCTTCTCCATCACAGGTCGTGGTACAGTTGCTACCGGCCGTATCGAGACAGGTATCGTAAAGGTAGGTGACGAGGTTCAGATTATCGGTCTCGGTGAGGAGCCCAAGAAGTCAGTCGTTACCGGTGTCGAGATGTTCCGCAAGATCCTCGATGAGGGTGAGGCCGGCGACAACGTAGGTCTGCTTCTCCGCGGTATCGACAAGAAAGAGATCAAGAGAGGTCAGGTTATCGCTCATCCCGGTACCATCACTCCTCATAAGAGATTCAAAGCCGCTATCTACGTGCTGAAGAAAGACGAGGGTGGCCGTCACACTCCTTTCCACAACAAATACCGTCCTCAGTTCTTCATCCGTACTCTGGACATCACTGGTGAGATTACTCTCCCTGAAGGAACAGAGATGGTTATGCCTGGCGACAACGTAGAGATCACAGTTGACCTCATCTACCCTGTAGCTATCAACGAGGGACTCCGTTTCGCTATCCGCGAGGGAGGACGTACAGTCGGTTCAGGTCAGGTTACAAAGATTCTCGAATAATCTCTCATTAGAGTATAACTTAAAGGGGGGCTCTATTCGGCCCCCTTTTTAAAGGGACATAGTTCAAGGGTAGAATAGCGGTCTCCAAAACCGTTGATGGGCGTTCGAATCGCTCTGTCCCTGCAAGATACCGGGTTGTTACGGACCCGGCATTTTAACCGGCTCGAGGCAAGCTTCCGGCTGAAAGCCGATAAACATTTAAAAATGAGCAGAATTTCAGTTTACTTCAAAGAGTCGTACAAGGAACTGACCCAAAAGGTCAGCTGGCCTACATGGAACCAGCTTCAGAGTTCGGCTATTGTGGTGATGGTGGCCTCGGTCATCCTCGCTGCGGTAATTTTCCTTATGGATTTCGTGTTCAGACATCTGATGACCACGATCTATAACTTATTGTACTAGTCGCAATGGCAGATCTTGAGAAGAAATGGTATGTCATCCGGGTCGCCGGAGGTAAGGAGAAGAAAGCCAAGGAGTATATCGAATCCGAGATTAAAGCTCTCGGACTTGACAACTACGTGGCTCAGATTCTCATTCCCACCGAGAAGATCTATCAGGTGAGAAACGGTAAGAAAGTAAGCAAGGAAAGTATCTTCTTTCCGGGCTATGTGCTTATCGAGGCCCATCTGACTGGAGAGCTGCAGCACATCATCAGAAACGTACCGCACGTATCCGGTTTCCTCACAGAAAGACAGGGAAAGGACAAGGAACCCATACCCCTGAGACCCTCTGAGATCAACAGGATACTCGGTATCGTAGACGAGCAGCTCGAACAGGATGAGGAAAATATCACTCCCTTCGTTATCGGAGAGGCTGTCAAGATTACCGACGGACCGTTCAACGGTTTCGACGGTACTATCGAGGAGATTCTCCAGGATAAGAAGAAGCTCAAGGTCATGGTCAAGATCTTTGGACGCAAGACTCTTTTGGAACTGAATTTTGTTCAAGTAGTTAAAGAATAAATCAAGTAGTAATTATGGCTAAAGAAATTGCCGCATTTATTAAATTGCAGATAAAAGGCGGTGCCGCAAATCCTTCACCTCCAGTAGGACCGGCCCTCGGTTCGAAGGGTGTGAACATCATGGATTTCTGCAAACAATTCAATGCCCGTACTCAGGACAAAGCCGGAAAGGTGCTGCCTGTAATTATTACAGTCTACAGTGACAAATCCTTTACTTTTGTTGTAAAGCAGCCCCCTGTTGCCGTACAGATCAAAGAAGCCGCCAAGCTCGCCAAAGGCTCATCCGAGCCCAACCGCAGCAAGGTTGGTTCCCTCACCTGGGATCAGGTAAAGGCCATCGCTCAGGACAAGATGCCTGACATGAACGCCTTCACCCTGAAGTCTGCGATGAAGATGGTAGCCGGTACTGCCAGAAGTATGGGTGTTACAGTAACGGGAACATTTCCTGAAGATATAAAATAATCACACGCTATGAGTAAATTGACAAAAAACCAGAAGACAGCTGAAGAGAAGGTTGATTTCGGGAAACAGTACAGACTCCTGGAGGCATGCAGACTGGTAAAGGAGACCAACTATGCCAAGTTTGACGCATCCGTGGACCTCGCTGTCCGTCTCGGTGTTGACCCCCGTAAGGCCAACCAGATGGTACGTGGCGTTGTGACGCTTCCGCACGGAACAGGAAAGGTTACCCGCGTACTCGTTCTCTGCACCCCCGATAAGGAAAATGAAGCCCGTGAGGCAGGTGCCGATTATGTAGGTTTGGACGAATTCGTCGAGAAAATCAAAGGCGGCTGGACTGATGTCGATGTCATCATCTGTACACCCTCCGTCATGGGTAAGGTAGGCGCCCTGGGCCGTATCCTCGGTCCCCGCGGCCTGATGCCCAACCCCAAGACAGGTACAGTGACCATGGAGATCGGCAAGGCTGTCAAGGAAGTGAAGGCCGGTAAGATCGACTTCAAGGTGGACAAGACCGGTATCGTTCACGCAGCCATCGGCAAAGTATCCTTCAATGCCGAGCAGCTCGCCGAGAACGCACAGGAGCTTCTCAACACCATCGTCAAACTGAAACCTCAGTCCCTGAAAGGAACTTATGTGAAGAGCATCTTCATATCTTCCACCATGAGCCCCGGTATTTGCATAGATTCCAAAACTTTCAGTGCTGCTGAATAATATTAGAGTATCATGAGAAAAGAGGAAAAAGCACAGATTATAGATCAGGTTGCGGCTCAGCTTTCTGAGACTCCCAACTTCTATGTAACCGATATATCGGGCCTCAACGCGGAAAATACAACAGCTCTCCGCAGGGCATGTTTCGAAAAGGAAATAAAGTTGATGGTCGTAAAGAACACTCTCTTCATCAAGGCTCTTGAGAGAATTGAGGGAGAGGCCGTAGAGTCCATCAAGCCCATCATGGAAGGCTCTTCCGCCATTATGTTCACCACCACCCCCAACACACCCGCCAAGCTCATCAAGGAATACGGTGAGAAAATGGGCAAACCGGTGCTGAAGGGAGCGTATGTTCAGGATTGCGCCTACATCGGTGCTGAGAACCTTGAGGTTCTCGTCAACATCAAGTCCCGTGAGGAACTCATCGGAGACATCATCGGTCTGCTGCAGTCTCCTGCACGCAACGTTATCTCCGCTCTGCAGGCATCTGCCGGCGGCAAAGTTGCAGGACTTGTCAAGACCTTATCGGAAAAAGAATAAAAATAAAACAAACAATTTAATAATTAGAAATCATGGCAGATATCAAAAAATTTGCGGAAGAATTAGTTAACCTCACTGTTAAAGAAGTTCAAGAACTCGCACAGGTTCTGAAAGAGGAGTATGGAATTGAACCTGCAGCAGCTGCAGCCGTAGCTGTAGCCGCTCCCGCAGCAGGCGGAGCAGCCGCTGAGGCTGAGCAGACTCAGTTCGATGTTATCCTGACCTCTGCAGGACAGGCTAAACTCCAGATCGTGAAGGTCGTTAAAGAGATCACCGGCCTTGGTCTGAAGGAAGCTAAGGAGCTCGTTGACAAGGTTCCCGCCCCTGTAAAGGAGAAAGTATCCAAAGCTGAAGCTGAACAGGTAAAAGCACAACTCGAAGAAGCCGGCGGAGAAGTTGAAGTTAAATAAACATACCCTATCCCGCTGACGGGGAAAATTCAGGTTTAGGGTCCGACAGGACTCTAAACCTTTTTGTCGTTTTTTCAAGTTTATCTTCAACCAAAACCGGACACAATGGCGCAAAACCTTAACAATCAACGAATTTCATTCGCATCTTCCAAGACTCTTCTCGAATATCCCGATTTCTTGGAGGTACAGCTGAAGTCTTTCAAGGACTTCTTCCAGCTGGACACCACACCTGAAAACCGCCGTAA
>CALUTU010000022.1 GCA_944323785.1 uncultured Bacteroidales bacterium
GCTTTTATCAGAGATTTTCTTTAGAAGCTGTTCTTTCATGTGAGTCATCCTTAATTCCGACAAAGATAGGGCTTTTTATGACAGGCTGTCATTCAAGGAGGAATTCCTTTATACTTTTGACACCCGGATAACCGAAATAATTCTCAATGTCTCCCTTGACGTACAGTTTCCTGCCTATGTAGCCTGGATGGTCCACAAGGTTGACCGCGTCCCTCATGTCGCCTGAAGATGGCAGCTCGATGGCGGCGCATTCTTCTCTCGTGGAAGCTTTGACATTATCTGCCAGAGCCAGGTGGGATTCTTTTGTAAATGGCGGATCGAAACTTACCTTGGATGTGCTGACATCGCCTCCGACGATGTAGCCGCATACCCATACGTCTTCCGCTCCCAGGTTCATGGCCAGATCAGCGATTTTCAGAGCTTTCTCCATCGATGATCCGTCATTGCCGCTGCCGAGCGTGAAGTCCTCGTACATCCAGTTGCGTACAGTGTCTATCTCTACTGAGAATGAGTCTGATGTCTCGGCGGATGCGGACAACTTTATGGTCAGCATGTCAGCGGCTTCCAGCTGTCTGGACAGAATCGGCACTTCGTTGCCGTTGTCCGTGCAGGTGACCCGCAGTATGCCGGGCAGGAAGAAGGCCGTCCTGGTCTCTGAATACGGATAGGCCAGGGACTGACCGTCTGAATGTATGGCCACATCCGATGCCGGAAACCTGTCCTTGAACGAATCGGCGAATATAAGCTTCATGCCGCAGTTGAGCTGAGTGCAGTTGAATGCGACCGATACGGTCTGTCCGCTTCCTACCACCACTGTCCTCAGGTCTCCGAACTGGGGCATGTCGAATCCGGGCTTTTCAAATTCAATGGACTGCAGCGACACGTCGTAGCTGCCGGACTGTACTCTGACTGGGTCGGGCCGTTCCCCGTACGGACCTTTATATATGATATCTCCGCCGGAGGAGGCGACTGTGAGGATGAAGTCGTTGGTGTCAGGCAGATTGAGACTGCTGCCGGCGGATTTGAACAGCTCTCCCAGACGTCGGCTCATGTAGATGTCACTGTAATCGGTAGACAGGCCAAAAGAAATATACGAGTCTCCCGTCGTCATCTCGTCCTTGCACGCAGTCATCGCAACCACGGCCATCAGGAGGACGAATCCCTTCAAAATTCTCTGTGTCATAGTATTTCTTTTTAAAATTAAAGTTGTCGGCAAAGATATGTTCCTGGGCGGATTAAAAATTTAATAGAAAAAAACGTGTGAGAATATTTTTGTTTTTATAAAAAATTTAAATTTGTGGACGACAACACTAACCTATAAAATAATGTATCGAATAACATCCCATCCGATTCTTCCCGTGCCTGCGGAAGATATTGTATCATTTAAGTTTGAGGGTAAAACAATAACAGGGCAGAGGGGGCAGACCATAGCCGCCGCCCTGCACCAGGCCGGCTGTCCTGTACACAGTCTCAGTCTCGACCACCGCAAGAGGACCATGGAGTGCGGTATCGGCAAATGCGGTGCCTGTGAGATGCTCGTGGACGGCAAGATCCGCCGTATCTGCATAACCAAGGTGGACGGTGTCCGGGAGCTCGCCAGGCTCAGCTCCGACAGCGGCTTCAAGGGTGTTCTGGTCACAGAGAAGGACGGCGTGGAGGAGGAAAAGGAGGTCTACAGGACTACCGTGGCCATTATCGGTGCCGGACCGGCCGGTCTGGCAGTCCGCGAGGAGCTGCTGAAAGAGGGCGTGGACTGTATAGTAATCGACAGTAACAGCGAGATAGGCGGTCAGTTCCTGATGCAGACCCATCAGTTCTTCTTCTTCGAGAAGGAAAAGCGTTTCGGAGGGATGAGGGGATTCGATATAGCCAGGACTCTGGCCGGGGACTCTCACGAGGGCATTATGCTGGACTCTGTGGTCTGGGATATCCTCGATGGCAAGAGGCTGGCTGTCAAGAATATCGCTACCGACAAGGTCTTCTATGTGGATACCGACGAGCTGGTCATCGCCACCGGAGCCGTGCCCTTCATGCCGGCCTTCAAGAACGACGATGTGCCCGGAGTTTACACCGCCGCCGTGGTCCAGAGGATGATGAATACCCAGTTTACGCTCTTGGGCAAGAACATCCTTACGGTCGGAGCCGGCAACATCGGCTACCTGACATCCTATCAGGCCATGCAGGCCGGGGCCAACGTCAGGATGATCATCGAAGGTATGCCCCGCGAGGGAGGCTTTCCCGTGCAGGCCAACAGGGTGCGCCGTCTCGGCATCCCGATTCTGACCTCCCACGTGCTGGTGGAGGCTGTGCCCAATGCCGACCATACCGGCATTACCGGAGCCATCATCGCCGAGTGCGAGAACTTCAAGCCCATCCCCGGTACCGAAAGGCTCATCGACGGTATCGACTGCATCAACATCTGTACCGGTCTGATGCCTGACAACCAGCTCTTTGTCAAGGGTAATGCCGTATTCGGCCGCAGCTGCCACGGAGTCGGCGACTCCGTCCGTATCGGCGAGGGTACCTCAGCCGTCCTCCGTGGAAGACAGTGCGCGTATGAGATCCTCCAGAACCTCGGCCGCCGCTTCAATTATGACAACTACCTTCAGATCTCGAAGGAATACATTGACTCCCAGCAGCATCCCGTGAGGATACTCCAGGAGCCCGCGATGCCCTCCGCCGAGAGAGCCGCTGCCGCTCCATTTGTAATCATGGACTGCCTATATGGATTTGCCTGCAACCCGTGTTCATTTGCCTGCAAGAGCGGAGCCATTACCAAGAGTTCCACATCTACTACTCCCAATATAGACTACGACAAGTGTATCGGTTGTATGCAGTGCGTGTACCAGTGCCCCGGCCTGGCCATTTTCGGTTATGATACCCGTGCCGGCAAGCTCTTCCTGCCTATCGAGTACGAGGTACAGGAAGGCTCCGGGGTATTCCTGGTGGACGACAACGGCAGGAAGGTCGGAAAGGGTGTCATCGAGAAGATCATGCTCAAGCCCAACAAGACCAATGTGGCCCGCGTCAAGGTGGCTCAGCTCTATGACGGCGGCGTGCTGACCGACGCCCGCGGCTTCATCGTCAAGGAACGCTATCCCGCTCCCGTGGAGATGAAACCCGCTCCCTCGGTGGACGGCAAGACCTATATCTGCCACTGCGAGGACCTTACATTGGAGAGGATACTGGAGTTGATAGGCGACCGCAAGACTATCTCGGCCGACGAGCTCAAGCACATCTCCCGTCTGGGCATGGGACCATGCCGCGGCAAGCGCTGTCTCCCGAGGGCCAAGTCCGCCCTGCGCCCCTACGGCATAGAGGTGACCGGCGACTTCACCCCCCGTGCGCCCATGGCCAGTCTCGTGGAACTGGGCAATGTCATCAACAAGGCCGGGGCTGAGAAGATTGTCCTGCCGTCCGGGGCTGTTGCTGACGGCGGCAAGGTGGGTGCTCTCGTTGCAGGAGGCGGTATGGCGGGCTCGGCGGTGTTCCGCTATCTGGCCGAGGCCGGTTTCGCTCCCGTGCTGGTCAATAAGGACCGCGGCAGCTCGTGGAGAAATATCGCCGGCGGACGTCCGGCATTCTCCCTGCCCGCGCTGGCCGACATCGCCAACCACAACCTCGAGATATTCCGGGATCTGCAGCAGCATGCGAATATCGACTTCCGCCTGATCCGCTATGTCAACTTCGCCCACGATGAGGCGACATACCGCTCTCTTGACGCAGCCCGCACCTGGTCCAAGGCCTATATGGTGGACCCCAAGGACTTCCAGAAGGAGATATCGCCCTACATGCGTCCGGGTCTGGACATGTACGTGGCCGCTCAGGTGACAGAGGACTGCTGGCAGGCCACTCCGGGCAAGACCATCAACGCCGTCCGCCTGATAGGGCGCAGCCACGGCGGCCGGATCCTCGAGGAGACCGAGCTGGTGGATGTACGCAAGGTAGGCGGAGAATACGAGGTGCTGGTACGTGACAGTGCCCGCCGCTACACTAGGTTCCGCACGGAGATATTTGTCAATGCCCTCGGATACGGTGCGGAGAAATTCGCCCACATGCTCGGCATCGAGACCGGCCTGTATCCTGTCAAGCACCAGGCCTTCATCACCAAGCGTCTGCCGCTGCTGGGCAAGGAGGGGGCACCTCTGGACATGCTCATCGACCGCCGTCATTACAAGGGCTTCTCGGCTGTCTACGGGCAGCAGCTTGCCGACACCGGCCAGATTATCGGCTGCGCATCTCCGGCTACCGATCCTGCAGAGGCCGGCAAGGATCTCAGAATCAATACCCAGGCCTTCCTGGAGATAGCCTCCGAAGTCTTCTCCGAGTGGATCCCTGCTCTCAAGGAAGTCGGTATCCAGGCCACCTGGGCAGGCTACTATGTGGAGCCGCGCTATATCGTCGACCCGGCCCTCGGCCTCTTCATCGGCATGCGCGGCCACGGCTTCATGCTCTCGCAGTACATCGGCAAGCTCTACGTGGATGCCCTCCTCGGCCGTCCCGTGCCCGAGTACTTCAAGGACCTGGCCCTCAGCGGTACCGGCCTCAGCGAGCAGGCCTTCAAATAGCCTTCCGCAGATATCATCCATTCAGGGCGCGGCACTTTTATGTCACGCCCTGTTTGTTTTCATGTATTAAATACTTACATTTGTAACATCTTTCGTCCCACAGCCGTCCCTGCTGTAGTTATGCGTTTAACTTAAATGATACGTGATACAATGAAAGCAGATGAGATTATGGAACTGTTCAGACAGTTCGAGTCAATCGCCAATGACTATGAGGGCGTGGAGTGCTGGAGTGCCAGGGAATTGTCTAAGTTGCTGGGTTACACACAGTGGCGGAATTTTGAAAACATTGTGGAGAAGGCCAAGGCGGCATGTCGGAATGCCGGTCAGGATGTCTCATACCATTTTGCTGACGTCAGCAAAATAGTCTCCCTCGGATCTGGCTCAGAAAGAGAGCTTTACGATTTGATGCTTACGCGCTATGCATGTTATCTTATCGCACAGAACGGAGATGCCAGGAAGCCGCAAGTAGCTTTCGCTCAGAACTATTTCGCAGTTCAGACCAGGCGTGCGGAGCTCATTCAGAAACGCATACTTGAGTACGAACGCGTGCAGGCCCGGAACAAACTCGCTGAAACAGAGTGGAGAAGAGGCTTAAGTCAGATGAGAAGAAGATAAAAGTTGATAAAAATGATACAGTTACAAAGAAATAACACCGAAATGGAGGATGTGCGTCGGATGCTGAGGCCGAGGCCGGAAGATACGCACAAGGGAGACTTCGGACATGCGCTTTTAGTGTGCGGTTCGCGTGGGATGGCCGGGGCGGCTGTACTGGCCGCCATGGGGGCGCTACGCTCCGGCTGCGGCCTGGTGACGGTGCATCTGCCGGAGTCCGAGCGGACGGTGATTCACTGCACCTGCCCTTCGGCTATGGTGGACTGCGACCCACAGGGGCATTTTTCCGCATTGCCCTCAAATATGGAGCGGTATACCGCTGTAGGATGCGGGTGCGGCCTCGGACGGCATCCAGAGACGGAGGCGGCCCTCAGAAGCCTGCTGCGTGCATGGCGCCGGCCGATGGTCCTGGATGCGGATGCCCTGAATATCATTGCCGTCAATCCGGATATGACGGAACTCGTCCCTGAAGGATCCATCCTTACTCCTCATATCGGAGAACTTCGCCGTTTAGTGGGCGAATGGGCCACTGCGGAGGAAAGGCTGGCGAAAGCTGCTGACCTGGCCGTACGGACGCGCAGCTGTGTGGTGGTCAAGGGGCCGCATTCGGCTGTAATCTCTCCGGAAGGACAGGCGGCATTAAACACCACCGGCAATCCTGGGATGGCGACCGGCGGCAGTGGAGATGTGCTGACCGGCCTGCTGACAGGGTTGCTGGCCTCTGGCTACGGGGCGTTCGAGGCGGCCCGCCTGGGAGTGTGGCTGCACGGCAGGGCGGGGGACCTCGCCGCCTCCCGCTACGGGCAGAACGGCATGAACAGCCGCGACATCGCCGACTGTCTCGGAGAAGCTTTCCGCTGTGTTGAAGGTTGAATGTCTCGCCGACTGTTAGGATCTTGTTACGTGTTTATCTTCCTATCGGAACTGCAGTTTCTGTATTTCATACAAAAAGAAAAAAGCCTCAATATTCGATTTCTTCAGTTTATTGAGTTTTGTCGGCAATGGTGATTGAATGACAGCATCGGCCAATGCTTTAACTTCTTCAGGATTATAGTGTTTGACATCCGTTATTCCTTTCTCGATAAGTTTTGACAGATATGCGGCTTTGGCTGCATTGGTTATCGCGCTGTCAATGCTGTACACCTCGCTGTGTATAAATCCTCTTACTCTCTTGATGCCGTCCTGCAGTAATTCAAACTCATGCGGATTGTATAGTCCTCTCTGCATAATACAGAGAGCCGTGTCATAAATGTCGTTCAGAACGATTGTAAGTCGGTTGTTTTGTTATTCCTATACTGTAACTCCGTTGAAACGAATTTGCGGAATGTTTCAGTTGTAACAGTCAGATCGGATATGCTGTCAAACAATGTGGCGATGTCGAACAACTGTTTGCATATTTCCATCGAATAGTTTTTTTCTCCTTTGAAAAAGGGAATACCTGTAGTATGTGGTGCAAAGGCCGTGAGTTTATCACCCAGCAAGTCTTCTTTACTGGGCAGCTTTACCATGACAGGTTCTCCCTGTTGTTTTAGAAAGCGACTCTGGATAGGTGCTTTTATTACATTGCCGTAATGACTTTCTTCAAAGAGCACATCCAACAAAATTTTATCCTGCCTGCCCCCTGTAGGATAAGATACTTCGTAGAAAAACTTGGCATGTTGTTTCGGAACATGTGTGCGGGATATGCGTTGAACCAATTCGACATTGCCGAATCCGTATTCAGCGGAATACTTTTCAATATAATCTTCGATCCGGGTTCCGGGAGGGCAGATTACATCTATATCTATCGAAAGTCGCCGGTTGCTGTCGAAATGAAGTAATAGAGATGAGCCTCCCTTGAACAGAAGTGGACATTCGGAGCGGACAAGAGCTTCCAGTAAGGAGAAAGCCCGGATAGTTTTTTCAACAAGGGCAATATCACGTACATTATTCTTGCTGGCTACGGTTTCTATCCATGCCAATGTTCTACTTTCCGGATGTATCATATTCTATATTTTTCAAAATGCGTTCTACTTTATCTTTTCTGTTCCGTCTTGATGCATAACGTAAGAGGCGGTGTATATTAATGAAGTAACTGGAGAAGGCATTGGCATATATCGTGTGTATTTCATTTCCTTGCATGAACGACAGTTCATTGTCGCTTACAGCATCCACCAGCATTTTCTCTATCGTGGGTAGGTGGCATCCGTCAAATTCCGTCACAGGGGCTTCTCTTACCAACAACCTCACAATGATTGTTATATCGTTTGTAATATACCTCATACATTCCTGTCTAGTAGGGTTGAGAAGAATCGGCATGTCCAGTCCAAGTCCTTGCAACGACTGGAAAACAGATTCCATGGCGACTCTTTCCACATCGACAAGTATAATTCTGGATGCCGGCACATGCTGCATCAGCGGAGTCAGTACGGATGAGCTCCATATACAGTAATCTACAAACGGATAATGTTCTTTTATATGTCGGCATAGATTGCGTTCTGTCTCATCCGGAGTATAAATGAACCTTGTTTTTTCATCAAGAACAAGATATGTCCCGTGGGAGATTCTTGTAATCAGCTGATTGGCGGCCATGCGGTTTAAAATGACATCAATTGATTTCTCAGATATGCCATTTGTCCCTGAGCATAATACTTCCAGGAGTTCACGTCTTTTGATAAGACCGTCTTTCATCATTGCGTAATCTAATATCTTATGTGCTATGCTCATATTTACATAGGTGTGTTTCATTGCAAATATATAACAAAAAAGGCAAATCTTAATAAAATTTGCCAATATTGTTAATATTTTATATTGCAGAATACGGATTAATTGCTAAATTCGGGGCGTGAAAATAAGAATCGACATATTCCGGCTGGCTGTGGCTGCTCTTGCGGCTGTCGTTATCGTCTACGGACTTTCCTGCTCTTCCGGCAACGGAAAGGCCACGCCGCTGCTTGAGACTGCGGACTCGCTGATGGCCTCGGATCCTCAGGCTGCCAGGCAGGTGCTTTCCTCTGTCGCAGACGGGAAGGATATCCGGATGAGCCGTGCCGAGAGGGCTTATTACCTGCTGCTTGTGGCTGAGGCCGATTATCTCTGCGGTGAGCCGATGATCAGGGATACGGCTGTGCATGGGGCGGTGGAGTTCTTCCGGAGCGGAGCTCAGAAAAGGCTTTGCGCCCGTGCTCTGCTGATGCGGGCTGCGGTCCGGCAGGAGATGGCGGATACGCTGGCGGGGCTCGGGAGCTGGTGGAATGCACTTCCGGCTTCTGAAAGGGCGGGCGACGGTGAGTCGATGCGGCTGCTGCGCTCAGTCGTGGGCAGTATGTACACTCTGATGCCGGATTGCGGTGCGGAGCAATATGCCGCTGCGCTGGACAGCCTTGAGCGGAGAACCGGTGTGGAGGAGGCGGCTGAGGTATATCTGTCATTGGCCCGCGGATTATTCAGCTATGCAGCGGGACAGGCTGCTGACGATATTGCTCTCGGTATGAGGCTCGCCCGAGAGGAGGGAGACGGAAGGGCTTTGACTCTAGGGGAGGAATTGCTCGGGAAGCAGTCCGTCATTATGGGCGGGACGTATGTCGGGAACCGTGCAGATGCGGAGGCTCTTCGGCTCGCCGGGCTGATACTTGAGAATGAGTCGCTGCGCTTGCAGTCGGCGGAGGCACGTCTGCAGGTGATGGCCCTTGTGCTTGTGCTGGCGGCAGTGCTTGCCGTGGTGCTTGCCGAGGCCGGGATTCTGTGGCTCAGGGTGCGGAGGCTCAGATTGGAGAATTGTGCTCTGAAAGCGTCTATCGAGACCTTTGGCACTGTTTCTGAAGCGATTGCCGGATCATCCGGGGACGCGGAGCAAAGAACAGGGTGCTGTGGCGGGGAAGCCACGGGTGGAGAGGCCGGGACAGAGGCAGGTGCTGAAATCCAGTCGGTTCTGCGCGATATGGTGGCACTCATCGGCGAGATGAACGAGGCCTGCGGCCGGGATGGTGACGGAAGCGCCTCTACCGTTGACATCCGGAAGATGCTCGACCGCTATTTCCCCGAAGAAGAGGTGCATAACCGCATCCGGAGGATATGCGACCTGCTGTATCCCGGGGTACTTTCCGAGATAGAACGCGAACATCCGTCCCTTACCCGCAACGACCTCCTGCTCATTGCCTTGATGGCCTGCGGCTTCCCCACCGGAGCCATCTGCGCCGTCCGCCGTCTCAACGTGCATTCGCTCAATGTCCAGAAGACCCGTACTGCCCGGAAGATAGCTCCGGGCCTGCGCCTTTCCGATTTCGTCGCGCAGAATTTTCCTAGAAAGTAAATATTTTAAGGTCAGCATTGCAGTTTTCCTGTACCTGATTCACGCTGTTCGTCCGGCTGTAAGCGGTGTTGGTATTGATGCTGACAAAATGTAAGTCAGCATCAGTTGAAAATCAGTTAGTTGCGGGTGTCTTGCTAACTGCCCGGATATTTGGAGAGAGGCATTTTCCGTGTTATGTTTGCGGTATGAAGAATCTGGAAATTGCAATGAGACTGCTGCGGCGGCATGTGTCGCTGCGGATGGTCAATCTGGTGGGGCTGTCGGTGGTGCTCGCCTCGCTGCTTGTCTCGGTGAACTATATCCGGCGGGAATTGAGCTGGGACAGGTACAATGGGAATGCGGACCGTATCGTGCGGCTGACTCTGGCCTCGGTGGGGGAACAGGTGGACGGAAGGGTATGGGGCAATATGACGGACGACCCTATCCGCCAGATACCGGAGGTCAGGGCCATCGCCAAACTGCACGAGGTGTATCGGCCGGACTTGAAATATCAGGGCACGTACCTGACAGCTGAGGAAAAGGTATTCCGTGTCAATAGGGATTTTCTCTGGACATTCGACCTGGAGATGGTGGAGGGCGGAACGGCCGCGGGTGCGCTGGAGGCTGCCGGTCAGGTGATAATCAGCGAGAGCCTGGCCCGGAAGCTGGCGGGAATGCAGGATATGGCGGGAGGTATCTTGGGGACTGACCTGGAAATCGAAGGTGTCCCGATGCAGATTACCGGTATTTATAAGGATATTCCGGAGACCTCGCACTGGAGAGGGGACGCGCTGATGCTCCTGCCCGAGGACATGAATACGTTCTGCTATACCTATCTGCTGCTTGAGGAGGGTGGTGACATAGCGGATGTGGAGGGAATGATAACGGAACTGGTCCACGGGATGACACCCGAGAATGCGGCTCCCCTCCGGGTCGGGCTCATGCCCCTGACTGACATTCACCTGCACAGTCACAACCTACGGGAGCTGAGCGTCAACGGCAACATCGCCTATATCTGGCTGACCGTCGGGGCCAATGTCCTGCTGCTCGTGGTCGTGCTCTTCAACCTCTGGCTCAACGGCAGCCTTATTTTTTCCAGTAACAGACGGTTCTACCAGCTCCTGCGCCTGCACGGGGCTCCGGCCTCGGAGATACTGAAGGATGAGGCGCTGCAGGCCCTGGTACTGGCGGTGGGTGCAATAGTCATCGGCCTGGCTCTGGCCGCTGTGGTGTTCGGATACGGAGTGGTTCCGGGCAGGATGGAGTTTCTGCCGACCGCTCTCACATCCTTGACATTCACAGCGGTGACTGTATCGGTGGCTCTCGTGCCGGCTGTAAGGAACATGGCCCTGACCCGCTTCCTGAATACCGGACATGACAGCCGCCCTGTGCATTTTTCCTACGGCAATGTCCGCTGGATGCTGGCCGTGCAGTACGCGGTGGTGATTACCGTCCTGATTCTGGCGGTGGGTATCAGCCGGCAGATGAAGGTCATCGGGATCGTGCAGACCGGAGGCGACGGGAGCGGGGTGCTGGTGATGAGTGGGCTGCCGGAGAGCGCCATGGGAAAATTTCCCCTGCTGCGGGAGCGTCTGGGCCGCAGTCCCCTGATCAATGATATCACCACGTCGTTCCAGTTGCCGGGCAATGCGATACGGGACCATGTCAGTGTGCGCAGGGGCGGCTCGACGGAGTGGGTGCAGGTGCCGGTGATGGTTGCCGGGGACGGATTCCTGCCATTTTACGGTATACCGATAGTGGCGGGCGGAGACTTCTCACCGCTGGGATATGGTGTGGCGCAGGAGCAGGAGATGCTGCGGAATTTCTGGGCGACCGGCAGGTCCTCCGACCGCAGCGAGGAGTACATCATCAACCGCAAGGCTATGACGGCATTGGGATTCGGTACGCCGGAGGAGGCGGTCGGACAGCCGCTGGAGATAAGGCAGGGCACGCTCGACTATATCAACAGCGGGGTGATAGCCGGTGTCTCGGAGGACTACAGCTACACCGGTGTGTTCGAGGAGAGTCTGCCGCTGATCATGCTGCACCGCAACCTTTTCCAGTTCTGCCTGATGGTGCGTATAGACACATCTGATCCGGACGGGGCCATGCAGGCCCTCAGCGCGGCGTGGGCGGAGGTTTTTCCCGACCGCCAGAGCGACTTCGTGCCTCTTAGCAGCATCTACAGGTCGCTGTACCGCAACGAGTTCAATGCCCGTAACCTCGTGCTGGTATTTACTCTCCTCTGCCTGATTATCGCGGACCTCGGCCTGATTATCTTCATGGCCTTTATTATCCGCCGCCGCACCAAGGAGATTGCTATCCGGAAGGTTAACGGGGCCACTGCAGGCCTCATCGTCCGTATGCTCAACATCAACTTCATCTGCTACATCGCCATTGCTTTCGCCGTGGCCGTTCCGATCTCCTGGCTCATCCTCCACGGCTGGCTCCGGCGCTTCGCCTACAGGACGACTCTCAATTGGTGGATTTTCGCTGCCTCCGGATCCGCCGTCCTGCTCATCTCCCTGCTGTCCGTCTCGCTGCAGAGCTGGCGGGCCGCGACCCTCAATCCCGCGCGGGGACTAAGCAAATAAGAAATTTAAAATAGATTGATATGAAACACTTTGCCAGTTATCTTGTTATTGTATTTACTCTGTGTTTGTCCGTAAATGCCGTTCATGCTCAGAGTCATTGGCTATGGCCGATAAAAGGAATGGAGGCCGGGCAGGGAGTGGTCTGCGCTCCGCAGCAGTATATCGGGGAGGAACGGAATTTTGGAGATCTTATCGTAGCTGCGCCCGAGGGTACCGATGTGCTGTGCCCTGCCGGCGGTGTAATACTTGATTTCGGAGTCGGATATCGCAAGTCGCTTCAGGAATCCGTCTCCTTTCATGCCGGTTCGGATAATTTCGACTCAATGCTCGGAGAGCTTGAGGATGCCGGAGAACTCAATAGTCTGCCGGTTTCAAACAGATATGTGAGCGGAGATATATTCATACGGCTTGATGACGGCAGGAAGATATTCATTTCAGGTCTTACCGGTGATATCCCGATGAAGACCGGAATGAGAGTCGAAGAAGGCGATGTTATAGGCAAGGTAGGATATGCGTATCATAAGATAGACAGGCCGCACATTATATTGTCTGTCACCGGTAGTACGGGGCGGCCTGATGACCCTATGGAGCCGTTCGGAATCCCGACGACTTTCCTGGAACCCGAGGAGATGGCAACTCCGGAGTTTCTGACTGAAGAGCAGGCTGTTGAGGACATATCGGTACTGATGAACGCGTACCGGGAACTTTTTCCGTCCATGGATGAGATTGTGACCCCGTTGCAGTTTGATACTTTCCGGTCCGAGGCTTTGCGAGCGGTCAGAGGAGGCATCAGCTATTCAGATCTTTACGATATCGTGTACAGTTCCATTACATCCAGACTCATGCATGATTCGCACATACGGATCCGGACACCGAATCCGAGGGTTGATGTTGCGGCTCAGAAGTATGTCCCGAACATCATTCACGGAATACTTGGCGATACAGTGTTTGTCCGTCATGCATCGGAACGGTACCGGGAGCATGTGGGCAAGCGGATCGTGTCCATAGACGGTATGCGGCCCGAAGAAATATGCCGCAGGAGCAGGGACATGGTCTCCGGGTATGACGGGGACAACCAAAGCGTGGTAAACAGACTGCTGCTCGTCAAGTACTGGTATCTCTATGGCGGTGTGGATGCTCCAAGAACGGTTGAGGTAGTTTTGGAAGACGGTACTGTAATCGAGGATGAGTGGGTCCGGCAGGAGGAATCGGGTGCGTATTACCCTCTGATGACGAAGAGTACCGCGCAGTACAAGCGGATGGCGGAGAATGCCTCCGGGAAATACAGTTTCGGGATGCTTGACGACAATACGGTGCTGTTCCGTCTCGGCTCGTTCGACTTGACGGATGTGGATCTGGAGAGTATAGCGGACTCCCTGGCGCGTTATCAGGATGTGCCGAATATGATAATCGATGTAAGGTACAATGCCGGAGGTGAAGTTGCGGCGGTCAGGAAAGTCGCATCATATCTGCTCGGAGAACCCTCGGTGAATACCGGTTCATACCGTATGGTGAACGATACTGTCTTCAGCAGTCTGATGTATTCCGTGAACTATTTGGAGAGGGCTGTTTTCAGCGGCTATGAGCGCGTGGACGGCCGCAGTGGCTTTTACTCTTATGACGACTGCGGCATAATAACACCGGACACATGCGTGAACTATAAAGGCCGTCTGTATATTCTTACAGATGAGACATCGAATTCCGCTGCGACTCTTTTCCCGTCGATATTGTCCAGAAATCACCGTGCCGTGACAGTCGGCCGTGAAACCGGCTCGGGCTATCATTATATGACGGGTTATGACTTTGCCCGTATCATGCTGCCCAATTCCAGGATTATGATACAGATTCCTGTCGTCAAATGTGTTCTGGACGATGCTGTGACCGAACGTTATCCTGCCGGACGCGGTCTGCTGCCGGACTATGAGGTGCCGCTTACTTATGAGGAGGTCTATACCGGCACGGTTGACCCTGTGCTTTCAAAGGCCCTCTCGCTCATCGGCTCAGGTCAGTGACTGAAAGTATCCACTCGGCGATGTCTGTCAGGACTTCGGGCGCAATGGTGGTCTCGATGCGGCCGTATTCTGCAGGCATACCGGTGGTGCAAGGCTGCAGCAGATGGTTGAGGCCGGAGTATTCCTTTATCAGGTTGTGCGGGCCGTTGGGCAGGAGTCTGCGGATGTGCTCCAGGTTGACCGGCGGAACCTGCAGGTCGAGGCTGCCGTTGAGGGCAAATACGGGGCAGATGGTCCGGGAAATGTCCCGGGCGGGTGAGGACTGGAGGAAATACAGCATCCAGGGGTCATCAACGGAGTTCCAGACAGCGGCGAGGTTGGCGGCTGAGCCGAAGGGCATGTTCTGTGCGTCAAGGGCTGTTATAAGGCTGTCCACCAGTGTCTCCGGACTGTCTGTGGAGTACCCGTCCACTTTCATCCTGAGCATTTCGGCGAGGACGCGGCCGTAGTTGTCGGCTGACGCGGGGGTGAATCCCGATTTGGTGAGTATCAGGCGGTTCTGCTCCACAAGGATGCTGTCACCCCGCATTCCGGGGCCGGCCATGCTGATGATGAAATCCGCTTCCTCCGCAGCTCCCAGCATGAACACGATCTGCCCGCCCTCGCTGTGCCCCAATGCTCCTACTTTGTCGAATTCCCCGAGGCTCCGGAGGTACCTGATGCCGGCTAAGGCATCCTGCATATTGGTCTGAGTGGTGATTTCTACCGTGCCTCTTTCGGACTCTCCCATGCCGCGGTCATCGTAGCGCAGGGAGGCTATGCCGTGGCGAGCGAGCCAGTCGGCCAGTACGAGGAAGGGCTTGTGGCTGAATAGCTCCTCGTCCCGGTTCTGCGAGCCGCTGCCGGTAATCATCAGTACTGCGGGTATGTGGCCGGGTTCCGAGCTAGTGTCGTCATAACCCACAGGGTAGGTGAGGGTTCCGGCCATGACCGCTCCGTCCGCTCCGCTGGAGAACGTGACTTCCTCGCTCCGATAGGGATACGGCGGCTGCGGCTCCTGCGGCCGGTTCAGCACCGGCAGTCCCATCTGGAGAACCAGCGGAAACTGCATCCCCATCTGGGTGAAGACCCCTTGGATTTCCCCTGACGGCCCGCTGTCCTGAGGCACTTCATGCAGTACCAGCCTCCCCTGGTAGGCCGCTCCGAGCATCGGTATGGTCACCGATACGGAGTCATTGTCCAGCAGCGCGATTTCCCCCGGTATGCCCTCCGCTCCCTGGTCCGGACTGTCCATGAAGAAATAGGTCTTTCCCAGCGAATCTGTGGTGAAATGGAATACCAGCGTGAGGCTGCTGCCCCCGAGATTGAGTTTGCCGTTCCACGAGCCGAGGAGCCTGCTGTGCTGTGCGCCTGCGGTGGTCGAAAGTGTGATGAGACTCAATAATATACAGAGAAATTGTTTCATGGGAAGTGTTGAATTAAGCATTCGGCTGGCGGTGTCTCAGGTATCTCAGTGTTATGATCAGGATGTCGGCTACGATGTGGAGACCGCCGGCAATCCAGAGCGTTAAGCACTCCTCGAGGCCGCAGAACAGCATCAGGTGGGCCAGTATCATGAAGAACAGAAAGTCTTTCGCCAGGTAGTTGATGAAATCCAGACCGTCATTGAACTGGAAATAGAACATTTTATTTTTTGCTTCCGGATTTACGTGAAGTATGCGATAAAATGCGAGCAGAAGCAGGGCGTTTACAACGGCCATTGCAATTAAAAACAAGTCCATCATGATAGTAATGTTGAAGGTTGTATGCAAATTTATAAAAATTGTCGTTGATTAATATATTTTTTAAATTTGTATGCAAATTTATATATAGAGCTATGAGCAAAATACATTGTGCCCTAGTGGCTGTTGCAGTCGTGCTGTTGGCCTCGTGTGTGGCCAGGACCGGGATGCCGGAATTCTCCGTTTTCGATAAGTCTGCTATGAATGAGGCCGTGCAGGTGTCTTCAGATGCCCTGATTGAGGATGTGTCGGTCGTGAGGCTCGACGCTTCCGAGGGGGCTCCCATCCTGGGCGTGATAGAGGATGTGTGCGAGTCGGAGAACGCTTACTACATAGTGTCGTCCGACATGGTCTACAGGTATGCCAAGGACGGAAGTTTCGTCATGCGTATCGGCGCCAAGGGCCGCGGTCCCGGTGAGTATCTGAATCCCCGTGGCATAGGGATGAGTGACGGCCGGCTCTATGTGTTCAACTACAATACCCAGAATATCCTGACCTACGGGGAGGACGGCAGTTTCATCGGCAGTTCCAGCCAGTCGGCCCTGATGAACTCCGGCATCTATCTTTCCTCATTTTTCTTCAGCGGAGGTGACATGATTCTCTACTATTCCTCCAACTCTCCCGTGCAGGATATGCTGCGCTGGGATGCCGCCTCGGATGAGCTTGCTGTGATTTCCAGACGTAGCCGCGAGATGCTGCCGCTGGAGGTCATAATGGGGGAGAACTACATTTTCGGAGACAGGGACAATCCATTTATCTACAACAACTTCAATGATACCGTTTATGTACTTGATGACGGCCGTCCCGAGCCTTCGATGCTCATGCGGCTGGGCAAATACCGCTACGAGTACAGCGACCTGACTTTTGAGGGCATGATGTCTCTGAGTGCGCCCCGCATGAACATTCTGTGGATCGCCGCTGCCGGAGAGAACATACTCATAGCCTATTCCGTCGTCAATCTCGGAGATGAAAGCTCCGCATTCCTCGGCCTCTACAACACCCGCACCGGCGAATATTCCCAGAATGTGGAAATCACCGGCATCCCTGAGGACTTCGCCGCCATCACCCCTGCGGAGAGGCTCTTTGAGGGCATGCAGGACGATGAACTGCTGTCGGTACGGCCCGTATCGGATACAGGCGACGAGTATGTGATAATCAAATACCGCTTCAAATGAGAAGACTGCATGATTAAAAGTCAGGCCGGCCTGAACAATTACCGCGTGTGTGCTAATTTAAAACTTCCGAAATTAAAGGTAATATTCTGATAATCAGAGTTGTCTTGTTGAGAAAAACTTCCGGGCCTTGCACAGCGGGCGGAACGGGTTTAAATTCGCGTATGGATTTAAACGCTAAACGCTGAAGGAATATGAGACGCATACGCTTCAACCGGCACACTCTTTTTTCGACGGTCCTCAATGTGACGGGACTGACCCTCGCTTTCTCGATTTTCATGACGGTGATGGTGCAGGTGCTCTATGACCTGCGGTATGACCGGTGTTATCCGGAGCATGAGAAGGTCTACCGCCTGGAGAGCATGCTGCCGACCAATCCGGGGATGTGGTATCCTACGGTGTCGCGGCCGGTGATAGAGTACCTGAAGACCTCGCTTCCTCAGGCCGAGGCGGTGAGCGTGTACCAATATATCAAAGGGGAATCGCGGCTTTTCAATGAGACGGGTACGGACAGTCCGGGAGTGAGCCTGAGGGTGGCTTATTCGGAGCATGACCTGCTGAGGGTATTTCCGTTCGAGATAATCAGCGGGGACACTGCCGGTTATGGAATGCCGAGGACGGCCTTGATCTCTGCCCGTGGGGCAAAGAAGCTGTTCGGGGATGAGTCCCCCTTGGGGAAGGAAGTCTGCTTTACGGTGGGGGATGACCCCCGGCCGTTCCGTATAGTGGCGGTGTACAAGGATTTCCCGGACAATTCCAGTGCGGACAATGAACTGATTCTCTCGTCCGGACTTGACGGTCTGGAAAACTGGAGCGCCTGGTCCTATTGCTGCTATGTGAAGCTTTCGACGGAGGAGGGGGCGGCCGCGGCCGTCGATTCGGCGGCATCGCATATCGGACGGCAGGTATTCCAGGCGGACGTGCTGAAGCTGCGGCTTACCCGCCTGCATGATGTCTACTGGTCAAAGGATGTGCTGACGGATGTTTCCGGCAAGGGCAACCGTTCCACTTCCATTGTCCTGCTGACAGTCGCCATCGCCGTGATTCTCATAGCGGTCATCAATTTCATCAACTTCGCCATGGCTTCGGTGCCGTTCCGCATCAAGGGATTGAACACCCGGAGGGTGGTCGGTGCGACAAGGGGATGCCTGATAAGGTCGCAGCTGGGTTCAGCCATAGGACTGGCGCTGCTTGCATTTGCCCTCAGTCTCGGGGTGATGTCGCTGGCTGCATCTTCCGGCCTGGCGTCATATGTCTCAGGTTCCCTGCGCGTTCAGGACAATCAGGCGCTTATTCTCCTGTCGCTCGGGGTGGCATTGGCGACAGCTGTCATCGCGGGCATTTTCCCTGCTCTCTACAGTACCTCTTTCAATCCGGCGATGGTGCTGAAGGGTTCGTTCTCCCTTTCAGCCAAAGGACGCAGGCTGCGTTCGGTCCTGATAGGGGTGCAGTACGTGATATCGTTCGTATTGCTGCTGTGCTCGATGTTCATAGCCGTACAGAACAGGTATATGAAGAACTACGATATGGGGTTCGACCGGGAGCAGGTGGTTGAGATGGAGGTTTCGGACAGGGTCGCGGAATCGGGGGAGACTTTTCGGAATATGCTGTTGGAGTATCCCGGTATCACCGGAGCAGCCTCCGCGTCCAGGTCGATTGTCTCGGCGGAAATGAGCGGCTGGGGAGGTGACTACGGCGAGGGTTACATCATATACGATGTCATAGGCACGGACCGCTGGTTCGTACCGTTTTTCGGTCTGGAGATATTGGAGGGACGGAATTTTGTCCCGTCCGATGATGAGAGTTCCGAGGGTACTTACATATTCAATGAGACGGCGATGAACAGCTGGCCTTATCTGCATTCGTACATGGAAAACGGAAAGATGAATATTGCAGGTGTCGTCAAGGATTTTCACTTCAAGCCGATGCAGCACGGTATGTCTCCCATGGCCCTGTACAATTACGGTTCTGAAACAGGAGCACGGCTCAGAACGGTCTATGTCCGGATACAGCCCGAGGGAGCCCGTCAAAGCCTGGACTGGATCCGGACGAAGGTCTGTGAGCTTGACCAGTCCTTGAACCCAGATGACCTGGACATTCATTTTCTGGACGAGAGCATCGACCGCCTGTACCGGAACGAGGAGCGCCTCGGCCGCCTCATCACGGCCGCAGCCCTCATTTCCATGCTTATATCGGTCATCGGAATCCTCGGCCTGGTGTATTTCGAGACGCAGTTCCGCCGCAAGGAGATAGCTATCCGCCGCGTACACGGGGCCTCCGTCGGGGAGATACTGCTGATGATCAACCGCTACTACCTGATGATTACCCTTGTCTGCTTCATCATGACCACTCCGCTATCCATAGTCATCATCCGGCATTGGGCCTCCTCCTTCCCTTACCGCAGCCCTATACCCGTGTGGATATTCCTGGCGGCCCTTGCCTTGATCGCCATTATCACTGCCGTCACCGTGACCCTGCTGAGCCGCAGCACTGCCCTGCGCAATCCGGTGGACTCCATTTCCACGGAGTGATTTATAGTATACGGTGTGTAATGGTAAGTAGAGGAGCACGCAGGATTTGTAAGATGGTTGTATTCAGATGGATATGATTTTGACGAGTTCTTTTCGGACGTTTCGGAGTGCGCGAAAAGAACTCGTTATACTGATAAGTGTTTGTCTATCAATTTTTTATGCAAAAGAGGGTGCTGCAGTATTTACCGTTGCCCGGGCACTCTGTAAATCGCATACTTCATGTAACTTTCTGTGAAACACGAGAATATACGTATTTTAGCTGTACAGACTATATTGTGGGCATTGGATATCTTTAAAAGTGTTTTTGTATCGACTTGAATTACGGTTGGCGGAACAGAGAGTCGGGCAGGGGGTTGAGGCCGATGTCGCGGCGGAGGCTGTCCGACAGCGGTCTGTCTTCCGGATTGAGGGCAGGCGGCTGGAGGAATTTGCGGAAGTCGGAGCCATAGAGGGAGCGTTTCTGGTATATGACGTAGTATTTGTCCAGAAAGAGAGCCAGTGCCTCGGGGTGCAGCCGTCCTGCCTCGGCTTCTGTGCGCAGGAGGTTGTAGACATCTCCGTCCATCAGTCTGTGGGGGCTGTGGAGCATGACGGCTGTGAGTGTCTGCAGGAGGTATCCGTGGGTGGAGTTGTATTTGCCCAAGTCCGTCACCCATCCGAAGTGCCTTATGCATTCGATGGCTTTGTCGAAGCAGATGCTGTCGATGCGGAGGTTGAACTCGCGGCTGTTTTCCAGGTAGAGGGAGACATCGCTGCGGACTCCCTGGTCCAGGCTCCATATCTCGGCAAGCGTGATAACCGTGCTGTCCAGCGATGTTACTTTTTCGGTCTCTTGTTTTGACTGTGCTGCTGCGCTCATTGTCAGCATGGCAATGGCCAGGGCGGTGATCGGGATTCTGATTCTGTATTTCATGTGTTTCTTTAACCTAAACTGAACCGTATCTTGAATATCACAGACAGCGGACGGAGCCGGTAGAGGTACTGGAAGTTGGTGATGTCGCAGCGAGTGTGTCGAAAATAAGGGGGTTACTCCACTTTGAACCAGATGTCGATGGTGCCGTATCCCATGCGGACGAACTGATTGTCCGGGCGGACTATGAAGTCTTCCCTGAGCTTGACGCCGTATTCTTTGCCGGATTCCAGCGGAACTCCTATCTTGAAGACGTAAGTCGTGTCGTTCTCGTAGTAGTCAAAGTCACCGTTCCGGCCTATCTTTCTGGCCATCCTCTTGTATCTGGCAAGTGTGCTCGGCCAGATTCGTTCCCGTTCAGGGTCAAGCCTGTATCCTGACATGCCTGTCTCCACCGGCTCGGAGAATATCACGCGTATCTCCTCGAGGTCGGGGCTTACTGTAGAGCCTACGGCGGGGATTATCTCCTTGACTGTAGGCCTCCTGGCGATGGAGTCCATCCGTGAGGCCACGGAGCGCATGTACTCCACGAACTCCGGCATGAAGTCGTCTATGGTGCGGTACTTGTCCCTGTTCTCGGAGAACCTGTCCATGAAGTCCACCGCCTCTTTCATCCATACGAAGCCGTGGTTCTGGTCCGCGCTTATTGATCGGCCAAGCAGGGACGGATATACGTCCTTGAGGTACAGGTTTGTCATCAGGGAGTTGAAGAACTCTCCGTACAAACTCTGCCAGTCATATCCGGCCCAGTAGAGTTCCTGCTCCATATACGGGCAGATGATCCTGCCGACCTCCTGCTCCTCATTCTCGTAACTTTCAAGTATGGGATTGGTGAAGCTGTGGGATATCTCGTGGATGATGACGTTTCCGTTTATATACATGTTCGATGCGTACTTAGGTTTTGAACTGACTCCGATAATGGGATAAAAGCCCGTCCTGTCATAGCCGAGCAGCCTCTGGGTCAGCGTATCAATGCTTCCGTAGTTGTTCCAGGCGTATGCCGGGCTGACACAGACGGATACGTCCGGGAGCGGACTGCCGTAGACATCCTGAAACCAGTCCGGGTCTATAAGCCGCCTCATTCCTGCCTGCAGCGAGTCCGCGTACTTCCTGTACAGCTTTGAGTGCTTCTCGAAGAAACGGTGATAGTCACTTTTCACGTAGAAATCGTCCAGCAAGGCGGCGTACTTCAGGAAATTCTCCTCGGTCCATCTCGGGTCCTGTGTGCGGAGGTACTCCGCTATGTCAATACCTTCCTTGACCTTCACGTGACCGTCCTTGATATAAAGCAGTTCCGCAGCGCAGGGAACGGAATAATATGAGACTACATAGACCGAATCCGGAGCGTCCCGCATCTGGCGGATGAAGTCCATGACAGGATGGGACTTGAATTTTCTAAAATATCTCTGGATGTCGCGGTAGTAGGGCGGGTACACGCCCCGGTCGTATTCCTCGCATCCGGCCAGGATCCACACGGTGGCCGACAGTTCCTGCTTCTCGTCCACAAACGCTGTGACCTTGCTTGTGGCTGCGGCTGTGGTTCCGCCAAGTCCGTAAAATAATAAGGGATAAAGCAGTGCTATGGAAAGTAAGGCTCTGGTGAGTACGGAAATAATATGCCTGTTCGTTTTCATGGTGGTGTTATTTTATAATGACACTCAAATATACGCAGAAATTCCTATTTATTTATTTATTTATTTATTTGCGCAAATAAATTATCGCAGATATATCTGAGTTTTATGGATGGTGTTTGATTGTATGTTGATAATAAGGTGGTTAAGCAGGTTTTGTAGTGAGGCGGAAAGAAGATGCGGGAGAACTCGTGACTTGATGTGTTCTCCCGCATGATGTGACGGTATTTATAATGTGTGCTTAATTTATCTGTGATGTTGGATAAATTGGACGGTATCTATTGTGTGGCGGCTATTCGGGCAGGAGGGCGGCGAGCTCGTCGGGAGTGAGGCCGAGGATGTCGCAGATGGCGGCGCGGTCGAGGCCCTTGGCTTCCATACGGCGGGCAAGCTCCGCATTCCGGATGCTGTCGTCGGAGGTGCTCTTGCCTGCCTCTGCGAACAGGGTGTGGACGGTCCGGCTCAGGAGCCGCAGCAGTCTCCGGCTGTCTTTTTCGGTGTTGAGATCCAGGCCGCAGAAGGTGGATTTGCCGCGGTGCAGGTAGAGGTAGTAGATGCCGGCGATGAGCACTGCGGTTACGCCGCTGATGTCCAGGCCTGTGCCCTTGAAGTATTTCCGGTAGTAGGCCAGCAGGGACTCGTTCTCCAGCTCGCGGATGTCAGCGATCTTCTTCACGGCTTCAGAGTCGGATGCGAGCTCCCAGAGCAGGGCATCCCGGAGCGGCCCGTTGCTGTCGAGGTGGCGGCACAGATCCTCGAGCGTGCGGATGTAGTATCTCTCCGCGCCTTCCTTGTCCATCTTCCTGTACGAGACGGTCTCGCCGAGCCAGAAATCGTGGTCGCGGATGTATTCGTATATCAGGTCGTCTATCGAGCTGTATCTCTTGAAGAATACGGCGGCTTCGATACCGGCCTCGGCAATCAGCTGGTTTACAGTGATCCTGGCAAGCGGCATCTGGCCTGCGAGAGTGGTCAGGGCATCGCTGATGGCCTTGTCGACCTGTTCGTTGGTCCTTCTTATTCTGGTCTTGGGCTTTTCCTCGTTCATGGCGGCATTTGTTTTATAGTTGCAAAAATAATAAAATCTGCTGTAAAACACTCTATTGGGAGGGTGATTGTGCAGTGCTCTGAAATGTTTTATTATAAATTTGTATAAAATTTTGCTCATAATAATAATAATAATAATTTTGCGATAAAATGAAAGAAAATTTTTATCCGAATAAGACAAAATGCTGTTCAATTCTATAGATTTCGGCATCTTCCTGCCAGTGGTGGCCGTCCTCTACTGGACGGTGTTCAACAGGCACGGGGTGCGGCTGCGCAA
>CALUTU010000023.1 GCA_944323785.1 uncultured Bacteroidales bacterium
AGGGAGATCCGTATCTGCGGGCGGCCTATGTGTTCTCCAGGCTCGGAATGTTCAATACCAAGGACCGGAACGGAGTGCTGATCTATCTGGCCATGAAGTCCCATAAGTTTGCTATTGTGGGGGATTCGGGCATCAATGCCAGGGTCGGAGTCGGTTTCTGGAACGATGTCAAGGACGCGATGGCCACAGATTTCCGTGCCGGAAATTTTACAGTCGGTATGGAGAAGGCCATAGTGGCCGTAGGGGAGAAGCTCAAGGCGTTCTTCCCTTATCAGAAAGACGATGTGAATGAACTTCCTGACGAGATATCTTATGAGGACAATCAGAACGATAGTTAGATACCTGTCGGTATTGTGTGCGGCTCTTGCAGTCATTGTGGTCACGGCGGCGGCACAGGTTCCGGAGAAGCCGTCCGTACCCAGGGCTGTCAATGACTTCGCCGGTATTTTCCCCGTTTCCGATGCGGAGTATATGAACCGGGTGCTGGTGTCTTTCGCGGACAGCACTTCCAACCGCATAGTAGTGGTGACGGTCAATGACCTCGGCGGGATGGACCCGGCAATGTTCGCCTATGAGGTAGGAGAGCGGTGGGGTGTCGGTTCGGAAAAGTTCGACAACGGAATCGTGGTGCTGGTGAAGCCGAAGACATCCTCTTCTTCCGGTCAGGTGTATATTGCTGTCGGTTACGGTCTGGAGGGAGTGATACCCGATGCCATCGCCAAGCGTATCGTTGAGAATGAGATGATACCCCGCTTCAGGGAGAATGACTATACAGGTGGTGTGGCTGCAGCCCTGAACGTGCTGATGCGGCTCTCTGCCGGTGAGATATCCTACAAGGAGTACGAGGAGTCTGTCAGTGACGGTGCCGGCGGTTTCGTCGCGCTCGGATTTATCATATTGTTCATCATAGTGCTCGTGATTGCCCGCCGTAACGGTCCGACCAATATAGGCCACGGCGGCTCATCGGTGGCCGACGCTATCTTCTGGTCTTCCATTCTCAGCGGAGGCCGCAGTCATGGCGGCGGCTTCTCCGGCGGCTTTTCCGGTGGCTTCGGCGGCGGCTTCGGAGGAGGAAGTTTCGGCGGCGGCGGAGCCGGTGGCAGTTGGTAGCGTCTTCTCCGCCGGAACTTCCGACTAAAGCCCCTTCCCTGGAAGGGGTCAGGCCTCTTCCAAGGAGTTGAAGGCCTTGATGATTTTAGTGACCAGGGGATGGCGCACCATGTCTTCGGTGCCGAAATTGATGACCGCGATGCCCTTGATATTTTTGACCAGTTCCACTCCGCGCATCAGCCCCGAGTCCCGTTTGTTGGGCAGGTCGATCTGAGTCGCGTCTCCCGTGACGATAAACTTGGCGTTGTTGCCCATACGGGTCAGGAACATCTTCAACTGCCCCAGCGATGTGTTCTGGGCCTCGTCCAGGATGACGAACGCACTGTCCAGAGTACGGCCTCTCATATAGGCCAGCGGTGCTATCTGGATGATGCCCTCCTCCATGAGTATCTGGAGCTTGCGGGGCTGGATCATGTCGTGCAGGGCATCGTACAGCGGCTGCAGGTACGGATCCAGCTTCTCCTTCATGTCGCCCGGAAGAAAACCCAGTCTTTCTCCGGCCTCCACAGCCGGCCTTGTCAGGATCAGTTTCTTGACTTCTCTGTTTTTCAATGCTCTTACAGCCAGAGCGATGGCTGTATAGGTCTTGCCGGTGCCGGCCGGACCGAGGGCGAAGATAAGGTCGTTCTTGTAGTATTCGTCCACCAGCCTGCGCTGGTTTCTGGTCTTGGCTCTGACTATCCGTCCCTCATTGCCGTAGACTATATTGTAGGCGTCATCGCTTTTCAGGGCCTTCTGTTCCTGCACTTCGCAGGGGTAGGACTTGTAGTCCAGGAGCCTGTCCAGCTCACTGTCACTCAGGATGTGGCCTTTCGCAACGGCATCAATGATGGTCTCCAGACGCTCTTTCAGCATGTCGACTTCCCCGGCATCTCCTTTTATTCTTATTTCGGAGCCTCTAGCCAGGACTTTCACATCGGGAAAGTAGTGCCTGATCTTTTCCAAAAGCTTGTCGTGTGCTCCGTATATGTCCACGGAATCTATGCCGTCTATGATTACGGTCTCTTGTCTCTCGTTCGTCTCACTCATCTTCAAACAGCGATTTTAATCTATTGTAGGTGTCTTTCATTTTCGTGTAATTGTATTCGCTCCTGAACTCCTCCTTTCTGTTCAGGAACTCCTCCACGGGCAGGACCGTGTATCTGTCTCCGTATCCTCCGGGCCGGGAGCACCATACCGATACTGCCTCAAGCCCGGCCACATAGCAGTCTCCGTAAGATGTGACGGCTATCTTAAGTATCATCATCAGTCCCAGTTCTGTATTTCTCAGACTCATGTTGGATATAAAGTTGCCCAGAGAATATGCGACCGGCGGCTCCACAGGCTGCACCACGTGCGGGTGGCCTCCTATTACCGCATCGGCTCCGCATTCCAGCAGGAACTCAGCCCATTCCCTCTGGCGGCTGTCCGGTTCTGTGGTGTATTCCTGTCCCCAGTGCGGCAGGGCGACGATGATGTCAGCCCCCCTTTCTGAGGCTCTTGCAAATGCCTCCCGCACATCGTCTTTGTCCATCATGTTGACGATGAACGGATCAGGGACTCTGACTCCGTTTGTGCCGTAGGTGAAATTGATGAATGCTACCCGGATGTCCCCGATTTCGGCTATGTATGGATTGTGCTCATATTCGTCCAGGCTGTCGCGGTATACTCCGGTTATCGGTACTCCTATCTCTTCATATTTGTCCAATGATGACGCCAGTCCTCTGCGGCCCCTGTCGCAGATATGGTTGTTGGCGCACAGAAACAGGTCTATGCCGGCATCAGCAGCTTCTTCGGCAAGGGACTCCGGGGCGGAAAATGACGGGTAGCCCGTATACGGAGGGCCTCCGAGGCAGAATTCCATGTTGGCTACCGTGAAGTCAGCTTCGTCTATAAAGTGCTGAACATGGGTGAAATAGGATGAGTAGTCGTAGGACGATGACTGCATTGAGTCTGCTCCTGGGATGAGGGCTGAGTGTATCTGCTGCCTGTGCTGCATGACATCGCCCATGAAGAGGATGGACAGTGTATCGACGACGGTGAGCAAAAGAGTTCCGGTCATCCGCTACTCCTGCAATAATTTAACGTTCTCAAAATCCAGCCTTACAGTCAGCCATTTCCGTAGTTTCTCCACATTCTCTCCGGATATGGGCTTTTCTGCACTCAGGATTACAAGTATCTCTTCCTGTCTCTTGCCGAGCGAATCCGGGTTGATGGAGTAGCCGCGGGTCATGGTCACGTTGGTCAGGCCGGGATACTGGGCCAGCAGCTCGTTGGTTATCTGCTCGTAGGGCAGTTCCCTTATCTTGTAGCTCTGCAGCTCTTTCCGCATGGTGTCTATTATCTGCTCCCGCTTGAGGATCTCCTGGTCGCTTCTCTCGTAGATGCTCTGAATGGCGACTCTGTCGGTCATCTCCCGCTGGTCGGTGGCGGCGTTCTGGCTTATGATGATCTGGTCGTCTGTGAAGCCGAACTCGTGCGCGGACTTGTAGACCAGGTTGATCTCCTCATTGCTGAGAGCTTCTCCGGCTATGAACAGCTCAATCTTCGGAGGCTTTGCCCTGAAGTCAATGCTGTGGTCGTATATGTAGCTTCTGCTCAGTTCCTTGTTGGCGGCGATGAACTCTTTCGCCGTGTGGCTGAAGTTGTTCTCCCGAATCATTATGACGGCCGAGTAGACGCTGGGTATGATGATTATGATGACGAGCGCGGCTATCCAGCGGCTAACTCTTTTCTGCTTCGCCGGGTCGGTAAACGTGGCCATGGGGAACTTAAGGTACTTGACGGCCAGCAGGGTGGCGATGGCGATAAAGATGCTGTTGATGGAGAACAGGTACAGTGCTCCGGCAAAATACTTCAGACTGCCTGTGGCGAGGCCGAAGCCTGCGGTACACAGCGGCGGCATGAGGGCTGTGGCAATGGCCACGCCGGAGATGACGGTGCCCTTGTCTTTCCGGCTTATCTCTATGATGCCGGCCGAACCGCCGAACAAGGCGATGAATACGTCATATATCGTAGGATTGGTCCTCGTAAGCAGCTCGGTGGGGTTCTCCAGTTCCAAGGGAGATACAAGGAAATATACCGTGGAGGCCAGTACGCTGATGACGACCATCACTATCAGGTTCTTGAATGACTTTTTCAAAAAAGACGTGTCGTTTGTCCCCAGCCCGTATCCTATGCCGAATATAGGACCCATGAGCGGAGATATGAGCATGGCGCCGATGATTACCGCTATCGAGTTGGTGTTCAGACCGACGGACGCTACGATAATGGCGAAAGCCAGAATGTAGGCGTTCGGACCTTTGAAGTCTACGTTGCTGCGGATATACTGGGAAGCCTTGTCGGTGTCAATATGGTCGCTCAGGCTCACTATATCGCTGATGTATGTCTTGACTTTGCTGAAAAAAGTCTTGGAGTTGTTTTCCATCCGGCTTATTTTATCAATTAGAGTGTAAATATACATTTTTTTTGTTCTTATGTTATTATTTACCTATTTTTGTTGGATATAATTAAGGTGTTTAACTTAAATAAATTGCTGAATATGAGAATCGTTAAATTAATTATGACCTTGATGGCGGCTGCCGTACTGCTGACAGGATGTGATTTTTTCCGCTCTCTCGTAGGAAAGCCCACTTCAGAAGACATTGAGAGGATGAGACTAGAGGCTCAGGAGCAGGCCCGTATGAAGCGGGAACAGGATTCGCTGAACAAGCTTAAGGCCCTTGAATTGGAGCAGGCCAGAATCGCGGCTGAGAACTCGCTGGAGAATGCCGGAAGGTATCATGTAATTCTCGGTAGTTTCAAGGTAGAGGGTAATGCGGAGAAGATGTATGCCATGCTGGAGAAAAACGGCTACAAGCCCAGGGTAATAGAGTTCAACAACGGATTCGAGGCAGTCTCCGTTGCTGCTTATAATGATTACCGCGAGGCCATCAAGGCTATGCAGGATATTATGGAGTATCAGTTCTGCCCCGAGGATGTGTGGATATATGATGTCAATCAGAATATGCATGTTAAATAACAATAAATAATCAAGTCAGGATATATGAAAACAACAGCATTTACCCAGAAACACATAGCTCTGGGTGCCAAGATGGTTCCTTTCGCCGGATACAATATGCCGGTTGAGTATGTAGGTATCACTGAGGAACACAATACGGTCAGAAACGGAGTCGGAGTATTCGATGTATCGCACATGGGCGAGATATGGGTAAAGGGTCCCAACGCCCTTGCATTCGTACAGTATGTATCATCCAATGATGCGTCGCTTCTCTATCCCGGAAAGGTGCAGTATGACTGCTTCCCCAACGGCAAGGGCGGTATCGTGGACGATTTTCTCGCATACTGCATTGACAGCCAAACATATCTGCTCGTAGTCAATGCCGCCAACGTGGAGAAGGACTGGAATCACCTCTGCGCCATCGCTCCCAAGTTCGGACTTACTCCCGGTAAGGAACTCTATAACGCATCGGACGAGATCTGCCAGCTTGCAGTGCAGGGCCCCAAGGCCATCCAGGCTATGCAGAAGCTCTGCGAAGAGGATATTACCGGTATGGAGTACTACACATTCAAGAAACTGATGCTCGGCGGTGTGAGCGTGATCTTCTCCATCACAGGATATACCGGTGCCGGCGGATGTGAGATATACGCGGCCAATGAGGATGCCGACAAGCTTTGGAATGCCGTGTTTGAGGCCGGAGCCGAGTTCGGTATCAAGCCTATCGGACTGGGTGCCCGCGACACTCTCAGACTTGAGATGGGATTCTGCCTCTACGGTAACGATATCGATGACACCACATCGCCTCTCGAGGCCGGTCTGGGCTGGATTACCAAGTTCTCCGAGGCCAAGGGCGATTTCCTGGACAAAGAGTATCTGCTGGCTCAGAAAGCCGAGGGCCTGAAGCGCAAGCTCGTCGGATTCGAGCTCATCGACCGCGGCGTGCCCCGTCACGGCTATGAGATCTGCGATGCCGCAGGTGCTGTCATCGGTCATGTGACATCCGGAACCATGTCTCCTTCCCTCAACATCCCCATCGGAATGGGTTATGTCAACACTCCGTTCAACAAGGCGGACACCGAGATATACATCAAGGTAAGGAACAGGCTTCTCAAGGCCAAGGTAGTAAAGACTCCTTTCTATAAGGCTTCGAAATAGTGAAACGCACAGCCTCCATTCTCATCCTGGCCGGTCTGTCTGCCGTACTGTCGTATGCGCAGAATGAAGAGGAGACCGCGAGATTGGAAGACCATGTTGTGTTCTTGTCATCGGATTCCCTGAGCGGCCGTCGTGCCGGAACTCCCGGAGAAGCGGCAGCGGCTGAGTATGTCTATGACTGCCTGTATGATGCTGGTGTTACTATGCTTTCCGGAAAGGAAGGCCTGGAGTTCTCCATCGCACTGGAGGATGATACGTTGACATCCAGGAACATAGTGGGCGTCGTCGAGGGATATGACGACAGACTGAAAGGTCAGTACGTGGTGGTAGGAGCCAATCTGGACCATCTCGGGACCAATGTGATGACGGTGGACGGCAGAAGCGTGACGCAGATATTCCCGGGGGCGAATGACAATGCTTCCGGGATTGCCGTAATGATGGAAGTGGCCAGAAGGGTGGCCGCTTCCTCGTTTTTCTTTAAAAGATCAGTAGTTTTTGCCGGATTCGGTGCCAAGGAGCAGGGAATGGCCGGATCCTGGTACTTTATCAACAGAACGTTCCCGGATGCGGACAGTATCTCCCTTATGATAGACGTGAGGATGGTGGGCCGGTCAGGGCCGCTCAATCCGTTTGTCTACTATAACGGGGTAGCCAGTCCCGAGGTCAACAGTCTGATAGGCGGACTGGCAGATGTGGGAGCGTTCTATATTCCGGAACAGGGAGAGGGCGTGCTGCCTTCCGGAGATTATCTCCCTTTTTATGAGAAAAATATACCGGTGGTGCTGTTTACTGCAGGCAGTGACAGAAATATCAGGACGGTAATGGATCGGGCATCTTTTCTGGATTATGAGTCGATGGACTATATCAGCGACTTTATTTACAATTTTGTCAGGGAAGTTGCCAATATGGAACTGATGATAGACCGGCCTGAAGAGTATTGGACGGACGCGTCTGATTCGTCGTCGTCGGACGCAGGCGACAGAGTGTACTCTCCGTATGAGGTGGATACGCCTCCTGAGTTCTTTAAGGGTGATGTGGGTACATTCCTCAGAGAGTGGGTGTATACATACCTTAAGTATCCTGATATTCCTTTGAATCAGGGCATATCAGGAACTATAACGGTAGAATTCATCGTGGAGAAGGACGGCAGTGTAACCAACGTCCGGGCGGTCAGAGGCAATGACCAGTATCTTGAGGACGAGGCGGTGCGGGTCATCGCGGCGTCTCCGAAATGGAAGCCGGGAGTCTTCGGAGGAGAGAAGGTCAGGGTCAAGTACTCTGTCCCGGTTGAGTTCAGATTGAAAAAAAGATAGAAAGAACAATATAAGATGTCAACGGATTACAATTTTTCAGAGATTGAGAGAAAGTGGCAGAAGTTCTGGGCGGAGAACGGGACTTACAAGGTGACAGAGGATAGCGGTAAACCGAAGTTCTATGTTCTGGATATGTTCCCGTATCCATCCGGGGCGGGCCTGCATGTGGGACACCCATTGGGATATATAGCCAGCGATATTTACAGCAGATATAAGCGTCTGCAGGGTTTCAACGTCCTGCACCCCATGGGGTTTGACGCATTCGGCCTGCCGGCGGAGCAGTATGCCGTACAGACGGGCAGGCATCCGGCCCTTACGACGGACGAGAACATAGCCAGATACAAGAGCCAGCTCAACCGTATAGGCTTCTCGTATGACTGGACGCGGGAGATACGCACCAGCGATCCCGCTTATTACAAGTGGACTCAGTGGGCATTCCTGAAAATGTTCGGAAGCTGGTATGACAATACCCTTGGGAAAGCACGTCCTATAGAGGAACTGGAGGCGCATTTTGCCTCGGAGGGTACTTCGGACGTGAATGCCGCCTGCTCCAGGGAGATGAGTTTCTCGGCAGCGGAGTGGAACTCCATGACGGAGAAGGAACATGCCGATGTACTGATGAATTACCGCATAGCCTATCTGGGAGAGACATCCGTCAACTGGTGCCCTGCACTGGGAACGGTACTGGCCAATGACGAGGTCAAGGAAGGGCTGTCTGTCAGAGGCGGCTATCCTGTGATTCAGAAGAAGATGCAGCAGTGGCAGTTGAGAGTTTCCGCCTATGCGGAGAGACTGCTCGGAGACCTGGATACTCTGGACTGGTCCGATTCCCTGAAGGAGATGCAGCGCAACTGGATAGGACGCTCGGAAGGAGCCGAGATGATCTTCAAGGTGGAGAACGGAGACAGGACATATGATGTGACTATCTTTACGACCAGGGCTGATACTGTCTTCGGCGTGACTTTCATGGTGCTTGCTCCTGAAAGCGAGTGGGTGGACAGGCTTACTGCGCCCCAGATGCGCTCTCAGGTGGACGAATATCTGGCCTCCGCGGCGAGGAAGACCGAGAGGGAGAGGATGGCCCAGACCCGTCAGGTAACGGGTGTGTTCACCGGTTCCTATGCTGTGAATCCTTTGACAGGCCAGAAGATACCTGTATGGATATCGGAATACGTGCTTGCCGGATACGGTACGGGCGCCATCATGGCGGTGCCGGCTCATGACAGCAGGGACTATGCTTTCGCCAGGCATTTCAACCTGCCGATAATTCCGCTCATCGAGGGCTGCGATGTGTCACAGGAGAGCTTTGACGCCAAGGACGGCGTGATGTGCAACTCCGGTTTTCTTAACGGAATGACTGTCAAGGAGGCGATACCGGCGGCGATTGCCAAGGTGGAGGAGATGGGTATCGGACGCAGGAAGGTCAATTACCGGCTCAGGGATGCCATTTTCTCCCGCCAGAGATACTGGGGAGAGCCTTTTCCGATTTATTATAAGGACGGAGTGGCCGTTCCGATGGAGATGTCGGATCTGCCTCTATGCCTGCCCGAGATAGACAAGTACCAGCCTACTGAGTCCGGGGAGCCTCCTCTGGCCAGGGCAAAAGGCTGGGAGTATCACGGCTGGCCGATAGAGAAAAGCACCATGCCGGGCTTTGCAGGCAGCAGCGCGTACTATCTGCGATATATGGACCCCTGCAATGACAAGGCTCTGGTAGACCGTAAAAAAGACGAGTACTGGAGGAGCGTGGACCTGTATGTCGGAGGTACTGAGCATGCCACCGGTCATCTGATTTATTCCCGGTTTTGGAACAAGTTCTTGTACGACCTGGGATATGTGTGCGAGCCGGAGCCGTTCCGCAAGCTGGTCAATCAGGGCATGATTCAGGGCCGCTCCAACTTTGTGTACAGGATAAAGGGCACCAATACATTTGTCTCATATAATCTCAAGGACCAGTATGACACTACTGAGATACACGTGGATGTCAATATGGTCCGTAATGACCGCCTGGATCTGGATGCTTTCCGGAAATGGATGCCTGACTTTGCCTCAGCCGAGTTCATACTGGAGGACGGTGAATACATCTGCGGATGGGCCATAGAGAAGATGAGCAAATCGATGTTCAACGTGGTCAATCCGGACAATGTCTGCGATACCTACGGGGCTGACACGCTCAGGCTTTACGAGATGTTCCTCGGTCCGATAGAGCAGTCCAAGCCGTGGGACACCAAGGGTATAGACGGAGTACACCGCTTCCTCAAGAAGTTCTGGCGACTGTTCTACGACAAGGACGGTGCCGTATTTACGGAGGTGAAGGCCACGCCGGCTGAGCTGAAGGTGCTGCACAACCTTATCCGTAAAGTCTCATACGACATAGAGCATTTTTCCATGAATACATCGGTCAGCGCATTTATGATTGCGGTGAATGAGCTGTCGGAGCTTAAGTGCCGCAGCCGGGAGATACTGGAGCCTATGGTCATACTGCTCTCGCCTTTTGCCCCCCACATCTGTGAGGAGCTGTGGAGCAGGCTGGGACATGGTGACTCGGTTTCCAACGCATCGTATCCCGAGTACGTGGAGAGTTATACGGTGGAGAACACCTTCGAGTATCCGGTGTCTTTCAACGGAAAGATGAGATTCAAGATGGAACTTGGCCTCGGCCTTTCCTCGAAAGAGATTGAGGCAGCCGTGCTGGCTTCTCCCAATACGGAAAAGTATCTGGGCGGAAAGCCTGTGCGTAAAGTGGTGGTGGTACCGTCGAAGATTATCAATATTGTATTCTGACATGAATCCGGTTACGAAAAAAGTCCTTATAACGCTGAAGGAGTATGTCATCATCACCTTTGGCCTTGCATTGTACTGCTTCAGCTGGACGTCGTTTCTTATACCCAAAGGGATAGTCGGCGGAGCTATTCCGGGACTGGCCACCTTTGTCAATTATGCGACGGGAGGACTTATCCCGGTATCCGTGACCTACCTGTCTGTCAATGTGATCCTGCTGATACTGGGCTTTCTTATTCTTGGCAGGGGGTTCGGATTCAAGACCATATACTGTATTCTCCTTAATTCTGTACTGCTTCAGGTACTTCCGGATCTGATTCCATGGGTCTCCACCATAGAGGAGGAGTTCCTGAACGGCCTTATCGGAGGCTTTATCGGAGCCATCGGTATAGTTATGATATTCAATCAGGGAGGCAGTACCGGCGGCACGGATATCATCGCTCTCATATTGTCCAAGTTCAGAGAGATATCCCCTGGCCGGGTGTATCTTTTCTGTGACCTGGTGATAGTCGGTTCGGTACTTCTGTTGCCAGGCAAGACACTTTCGGATGTGGTCTATGGATATATGCAGGTGATAGCCTTCTCGCAGGGAGTGGATATGCTTCTGACCGGCACGAAGCAGTCTGTGCAGGTCATGATCTTTTCGGAGAAGTTCAAGGAGATAGCAGACGCTCTGGTGTATCAGCTCAAGCGCGGTGTCACGGCGTTCGATGGTATCGGCTGGTATACTCAGGAGGAACATAAGGTATTGATGGTGATAGCCAGAAAACATCAGCTGAACGCGGTCAACAAGATTGTCAAGAGTATAGACCGTTCGGCATTTATGTCCGTAACACCCACGATGAGTGTATACGGCAGGGGTTTTGAAGAATTAAAAGGAGCAGAGAAAATAGAATGGAAACGCAAAAAAGAACAAAATCAGGCTCAGCAAGGAAAGTCCTTGCAGTCGTAAATGACTATGTGATAATCACCCTTGGCCTGCTGTGCTACACGGCCGGATGGTGTATTTTCATTATTCCCAACGGAATCGTGGGTGGAGGTGTGTCCGGTATAGGCGCTATCGTCCAGTATGCGACCAACGGTGATGTACCTGTCAGTTATACATTTTTCCTGGTCAACCTGGTATTGTTGATTATCGGTGTCAAGACACTGGGTAAGGCCTTCGGTGTGAAGACAGTGTATGCGGTGGTAGTGGCATCCCTGTTGTTCAGGGTGCTGCCGGAGGTTATCCCGGCTGATTTTATCCAGGAGTTTGCAATGGACAACGGCAAGTTGCTGTGCGCTATCATCGGAGGCAGTATGTCCGGACTCGGTATCGGCATGGCCTTCAAGCATGGAGGCAGCACGGCCGGAACAGATGTCATAGCGCTTATTATAAGCAAATACCGTAACGTGCCTCCAGGAAGGATTATCCTTCTGTGCGATATATTTATCGTGGGATCATCGATTCTGCTGCCCTCTGAGGCCGGTTTCGGCTCCAGGATTGCAGGAGTGATGATCGGTTATATCCTCGTCGCCTCGTGCAGCTTTGTCGTGGACTTGTCTGTGGCCGGCAACAAGCAGTCAGTCCAGCTGTTTATTTTCTCCAAGGAATATGAGAAGATAGCGGATATGATATCGAGTACAATGGGACGCGGAGTCACTGTACTTGATGCCGAAGGATGGTATACCAAGAATAAAGAAAAGGTTCTACTGGTCATGGTCCGCAAGGTGGAGGCAAGCGGCCTGCTGTCTGCTATAAAGCAGATAGACAATCAGGCTTTTATATCCATGGGAAGTGTCATGGGCGTGTATGGACGTGGTTTTGATGCAATTAAAGAAAAAAAGAAAATATCAAAAATATAAAAACATGTATTTGTTCTGAATATTTTTGATTTTCCCAGAAAGAAAGTAGTCTCCACTATATCTTTGGGCAATAATTAGCCTAATGATGATGGAGACTATTTTTATTTTAACGGTGTCTCTACTGCCGTGTCTCATATATCTCTCTGTCGGAATATATGTTGTTTTTAAGATGAGAGCTAAATGGGACGGCAGGGAGAAGACAACATTCAGGATTCAAAAAGATTTTGCAATTCTATTATTTGTAATTGCCGTATGCTATCTGTCCGGATGCCTGTACATGCTCAGGGATGGAGGGGCTGCGCTTTCGGAAGTGACTGACCGTCTGGTCATGAAACTGTATCTTGTTTCCTCGTTCATGCCGTGTGTATACGTCAGGCGCTGTGTGGAGATGGACTGCTCATGGTTCCAGTTTTATCTTCCTGCGATCTTTATCGCGGCCCACATAATGGTTACGGACGTGATGCTTCTGGCAGGATGCAGTGAGGCTGTCTCGTACGGCATACTGTTCCGTGGGTCGGTGGTCATAAGCCTGTTTATATTCTGCTTTATCATATACGCCTATCATGTAAGCACTTCAGTCCTGGTCGGAAAAGGCAGGACCGGATATGCCCGGGGACTGTTGATGCAGATACTGTCCTTGTCAGTGTATAATTTTTTTCTTCTCTTCTATTCTTTCAGGCTGCACGTCGTGCTTGATTATTTTATATTGACAGGAGGATTCACAGTTGTTCACTGCGCCATGATGCACTTGTTCATGAAACATGATGGAGGCGATGCGGTGCTTGACGGGTGCTGCTGTGTTGCGGATGAGACCGGGGGCACGGGTCATCATGCCCCGGGCGGTGTGGTAGTCGGTTCTTTTGCTGAAGATACTCTTCAGGATATAGGCGAGGATACCTCATTGTCGTTGAAAGAGAGGCTTCTCAATTATTTTGAGAATGAAAAGCCTTATCTGTCCAAGGACCTGAGCATGCAAGAGGTGGCCATGAGGCTGTTTACCAACAAGTCATATCTGTCGAAGACCATCAACGTGGAGATGAACAAGAATTTCAGAGAGCTTGTCAATTATTTCAGAGTGAGGGAGGCCATGAGGATTTTCTCCGCCAGCCCGGACATTTCCATGAGTGATCTGAGGGCTATGTGCGGATTCAACAACAACGCCTCGTTTACCAGTGCCTTTAAGCTGAATACCGGATGCACCCCGGGAGAATGGTGTCGGGATATGAAAACAAAATTACAGGAGGAAAGGAGGAGCAGTGATGAAAAACAGTAAAAAGACGTGGGAATGCACGAGGGAGATTGTCTTCGAGCGGCTGGACAGGAGGATGAGAGAGGATAAGCTGTATCTGGATTACAGTATGACTTTGCCTAAACTTTCAGAAATGACCGGTACCAACCGGACTTATGCCTCGAGGGCCATCTGTGAGAAGTATAAGAGTTTCAGGGAGTATATCAACGGTCTTCGGGTCGAGCATATCCTGGCCGACGTACAGGAGAAAAATGCAGTGGAGCCGGAAGGAGGTGATCCGGATGAGTTTGCAAACAGTTACGGTTTCAGGACCAGAAGGAGTCTGGACCGGATTCTTGTGAAGGAGACGGGATGTACGTACCGCAGGATACTCAGACGGAGAAAGCACTCAAAGTGAGAGGATCTTCCCGATGAGTCCGGTGAGCAGGTCGCCTTCCGTAGCTGTGCCGCCTGAGCCGCTTTTGCTGTGCAGGTCGCATTCCCTTATGTAGGAGATTATTTTCATCGTCTTGCGCAGGTTGTAGTTGGTTGCGGCAGCGATGTATGGCTTGGCGTAGCTGTAATAGATTCCGGCCTTGGTTGCGGCATCCTGCATGGATGTATGGTCTCTCTGCATGATGGCGTGAATCATCTCCACTTTTGAGAAGAAGAAGAACAGGAAGCCGAGTGTCATCTGGAGCGGGTACTGGCGCGGTGATTCTCCGAAAAAGTACGCTATCCTGAAAGCCTTATCTGAGTTGCGTGTGGCGAGAGCGGAGGTCAGTTCACCGGTGTTGAATTCGCGGCTGATGCCTACGTTCTGCTCAATATCGTCTGCGGTTATGGTTTTCTGCTGCTCAGGCACGGCTTTCAGAAGTTTCTCGGCCTCTACGGATATCTTGCGCAGGTCGTTGCCGGCATACTCTGCCAGCAGCATCGCTCCCTGTGGCTCAATGGCCCTGCCAATGCTGCGGAAGTACGACTCAATCCAGCGCGGCATGGCTTCCTCACGTATCTTGGCCGACTCGAAGATGACGCACGACTTGGATGCCTTCTTATAAAAGGATGTCCGTTTGTCCATATTCTTGCCTGAGAACAGCAGTACCAGCACAGTTGTGGGTGATATGTGGTCCAGGTAGACACTAAGTCCTTCCGGCTTTTTCAAGGCCTGTGCCTCCCGCACGACCACCAGCACCCTTTCGGACATCATCGGATACCGCTCGCAGTTGGAGATAATCTCGTCTACAGATGTGTCGGCCCCGTATAGTATGGTCTGGTTGAAGTCCCGCTCATGGGGCTGCAGGGCCCTGTCTGTAATTAGGGCGCACAGCCGTTCAGGGTAGAAAGGCTCTTCGCCCATAAGGATGTATACGGGTCTGAAGTCTCCTCCCTCGATCTCCCTGCGCAGTGTCTCGAACTGAGCTGCTGTATCAATTTTAGCCATAACTGCAAAATTAGCATTTTATCATTAACTTTGCAGACTATGGATACGATTTTCGATCCCTTGCGGAAGATGGAGGTGGCCCGTACGCCGGAAGAGGAAGTGCGGCAGAGCACTATAGCGTGGCTTAATGACGAGAAGGGCATACCGCTGGTGATGATGTCCTCGGAGTATGCCTTTCAATACAATTCCATGACTTACAGGGCTGACATAGTGGTCTTCGGGAGAGACATGAGGCCGCTTATGATGGTCGAGTGCAAGGCTCCCTCTGTCAGACTGGACAGGAAGGTCATAGAGCAGGGAGTGCGCTATAACCGCGTGCTGAATGCCAGGTACATGCTTTTCACCAACGGTGTCAGTATGTATTTCTGCGAGAGGACAGGAGACGGACCAGAATACAGATTTTTAAGCGAGATACCGGATATTGTGATTTAAGATATGATACTGGACAGTTCTAGGCCTGTCTTCGGAATAATATCCGAAGAGGCGGAAAAAATGGGCGTGAAGGCTTATGTCATAGGAGGTTACGTCAGAGATATGATTCTGGGACGGCCGAGTAAGGACATAGATGTAGTGGTGGAGGGGGACGGCCCTGCCCTGGCTCGCCGTGTCGGAGCGAGGACAGGTTCCAATGTGGCTATTTTCGCCCGGTTCGGAACGGCAATGATTCATTCCTCGGAGGGAGAGGAAGTTGAGTTCGTGGGAGCTCGGAAAGAGTCTTATTCCAAGGATTCAAGAAAACCGAATGTTCTCCCCGGAACATTGAGGGATGATCAGCTCCGTAGGGATTTCACCATCAACGCACTGTCATTTTCCCTGCAGAAAGAGGATATGGGAACAGTGTACGACCCTTTTAACGGGCTGGAGGACCTGCGTCGTGGCCTGATCCGGACTCCGCTGGATCCGGATGCCACGTTCAGTGACGATCCGCTCAGGATGGTAAGGGCCATAAGGTTCGCCGCGCAGTTGGGTTTCACCATAGTCCCCGAAGCCATGGAGTCAATACGGCGTAACCGGGGGCGGATGTCGATTCTCTCGCCCGAGCGCGTGAGCGAGGAACTGCACAAGATACTGATGTCCCCTAAGCCGTCTGTCGGTTTTGACCTTATGGACGAGACGACTTTGCTGGAGCTTATTCTGCCTGTCATCAGCAGTCTCAAGGGAGTCGAGACTCAGGAGGGCAGGGGGCATAAGGACAATTACCGGCATACGCTTCAGGTGGTGGACAATATCGTCCCTCATACTGACAATCTGTGGCTTAGATGGGCTGCCCTTCTGCACGATATAGGCAAGCCGGCCACCAAGAGGTTCGAGAAGGGGACCGGATGGACTTTCCACGGCCATGAGGTGGTAGGGGCCAAGATGGTCTACCAGGTGTTCAAGTATCTGCGGATGCCATTGAACGAGAAGATGAAGTACGTACAGAAACTGGTATTTCTGCATCTGCGTCCTATTGCGCTGGTGCAGGATGAGGTGACGGACTCGGCCGTGCGCCGTTTGCTGTTCGACGCGGGAGACGACATAGACGACCTGATGACTCTGTGCGAGGCGGACATCACCTCCAAGAATGACAGGACTGTGGCCAGGCATCTGGCCAATTTCCAGCTTGTGCGGCAGAAACTGCAGGAGGTGGAGGAGAAGGACCGCATACGCAATTTTCAGCCTCCTGTGACCGGAGAGATGATTATGCGGATATACGGTATTCCTCCGTGCCGCGAGATCGGCATCATCAAGGAATACATTAAGGACGCTATTCTGGACGGCCGTATCCCCAACGACCAGGATGCCGCACTCGCCCTTATGCGCGAAAAGGCTTCAGAATTAGGGCTCAAAGAAATATAAAGCTACGAGAAAAGACTAGCCGCCCTCGGCTCTAGAGGGAGGGGCCCGCCACGTAGTGGTGGGAGGGCCTGGTCTTTTCGACTGCTTTATATTTTTTAAGGTAGATTATGGTACTAGTGCAGCGACACTCCTATCAGGCGCATGAACTCGCTGCGGGTGCGCTCGTCCTTCAGGAATCCGCCGGTGAACGCCGAGGTGGTGGTGATGGAGTTCTGTTTCTGCACACCGCGGATCTGCATGCACATGTGTGATGCCTCTATGACTACTCCCACTCCGAGAGGGTGCAGTGTGTCCTGTATGCAGTCCCTTATCTGGACGGTGAGACGCTCCTGCACCTGCAGGCGCCGGGCATAGCATTCCACCACCCTGGCTATTTTGCTCAGACCTGTGATGTACCCGTTCGGAATATATGCCACATGCGCCTTCCCGTAGAACGGCAGAAGATGATGCTCGCACATGGAGTACAGTTCGATGTCCTTTACCACTACCATCTGCCTGTAGTCCTCCTTGAACATCGCGGAACGCAGTATCTCGGCTCCGTCCATGTGATAGCCCTGGGTCAGGAACTGCATGCTTTTAGCTACTCTTTCGGGAGTTTTCAGCAGTCCTTCCCTTTCAGGATCCTCGCCCAGCAGCCTGAGCACTTCTTTATAGTGTACTGCAAGCTCTTCGGTAGCCTGCGGATCATATTCTTCAATTTTCCTAAATGCCATAGTCGTAAAAATTTGAGGCGCAATATTAAGTAAAATGTTGTACAATGCCAATAAATTATTACTTTAGAAGTCCAATTCAGTCGATAAGAGTATGGAGAAAGTGAAAGAGGTTATCAGACTTGAGGATATATGCAGGATATACCGGGTCGGCAGTCAGGAGGTGAGAGCGTTGGACGGGGTATCGCTCTCCGTAAGCAGGAACGAATATGTGGCCATCATGGGGCCGTCAGGTTCTGGCAAGTCCACATTGATGAATATTCTGGGTTGTCTGGACTCGCCGGACAGCGGCCGGTATATCCTGAACGGGACGGATGTGAGCGAGATGGATGACGGCGAGATGGCGGATGTCAGGAACAGGGAGATAGGCTTTGTATTCCAGTCGTTCAACCTGCTCCCGAGATACAACGCTCTGGAGAATGTGGCTCTGCCGATGGTCTATGCCGGTGTCCCGGCTGGAGAGAGGCGGGTGAAGGCTGCACAGGCGTTGAGGAGTGTCGGTCTGGAGGACAGGATGGACCACCGGCCCAACGAACTGTCGGGGGGACAAAGGCAGAGAGTGGCGCTTGCCAGGGCGCTGATCAACAGTCCTTCCATTATACTGGCGGACGAGCCTACCGGCAATCTGGACACCCATACTTCAGTAGAGATAATGAGGCTTTTCGATGAGATATACCGCGGAGGCAATACGGTGATAGTCGTGACCCATGAGGAGGATATCGCCGCCTACGCCCATCGGGTCATACGTCTCAGGGACGGCCGAGTAGAGTCAGATACAGAACATGTAAAATAGTACGAATATGAAGATTTACACTAAGACAGGAGACGCCGGTGAGACATCCCTCGTAGGAGGCAGGCGGGTCTCCAAGGCGTCCGGGAGGGTCTGCGCATACGGAGACCTGGACGAACTGATATCATATATAGCCTTGCTGCGGTGCCATATCGGGACGGAAGACGCGGTACTGAGGCAGATACAGGCGACGCTGATGACAGCATCGGCTCATGTCGCTTCCGATGTGGAGAATCCCAGGCTGACTCCTTTCCCGGAGGACGCGATATCCGTTCTGGAGCAGGAGATAGACAGGATGAGCGGAGAACTGCCTCCACTGAGGAGCTTCGTGTTGCCCTCGCGTCCGGTCAGTGCGGCACACTGTCATGTGGCTCGTTGTATCTGCCGCAGGAGCGAGCGCTCATGCGTTGCCCTGGGGGATGAGCGGCCTGTAATGGTGGCTGTGCTGCGGTATCTCAACCGCTTGTCGGACTATCTGTTCACGCTGGGGCGCATGGAGTGTCTCAGGCATGATATTTCAGAAGATTTTTGGACTGACTAGAGGATTTTTGTATATCTTTGCCGACCAAATAAAAATGCATTAAGTATGTACTGGACACTTGAACTGGCGTCTAAGCTTGAAGACGCTCCATGGCCTGCAACCAAAGATGAATTGATAGATTATGCTACCCGCTCTGGGGCTCCTCTGGAGGTTATAGAGAATCTGGAAGACCTTGAGGATGACGGTGAGGTTTACGAAAGCATTGAGGAGATCTGGCCCGATTACCCCAGCAAGGAGGACTTCTTCTTCAACGAGGAGGAGTATTGATAGCCTTTAGATAGGTTAAACAATTGAATATCAGCGCGATGAACAAAGATAATTTGTTTGTCGCGTTGGTGTTTTATGGCGCGGTTTGTTTGTCTAAATTGCGGTTTTTCTCCTCAAAACTGGGTTTGTCTAAACTAACTAATCAGTTGAGACGGGAGAATAAAATTCTTTCAGACACAAACGAAAATTTGGAGTCAGAACTGAATACATTGCTCGGCCAGTTGGCTATACCTTCAGTTCGCAATATGATTTTTGCAGTAGCCGATGCGCTCATCAGTGGGCAACAGATACCAGTTTCTTCCGGAGGTGGTGGTAATTCCGACTCAGACCTTCGTTGGGATGGTCGCAGGCCGGATGAGGAGGAAGATGAGTATAAACGGAGGTGCCTGATGCACGCAGTGCAAGTTGCCCGTAATTCTCAAAGAAAAACTATACGCAGGTAACTCCAAAATAAATCATTAGGATAGCTGCAAATTCTTGTGGTTGTCCTAATGATTAAGTTAATACAAACCGATAAATCAGAATTTACCGATACTTGACCACTCATCAGAAGAGGTAGTAGTTCGTCACGCTGCTTAGTTAATTCTT
>CALUTU010000024.1 GCA_944323785.1 uncultured Bacteroidales bacterium
GATTCTTGTGCACTGTTGTTACCGTTTTTTGTGCATTCTCCTTACCATTTTCTGTGCACTCGTGATTTCTGTTTACAAGGGGCCGCCAGCCAGAAATAAGACAGATGCTCCACGTCAGCGCCGAAAGACTGCAGGATACGGCTCACATTAGCATTCTGCAGGGCTAGACCGAACTGAATCCCGAGAAAACCGAAACTCATATTGAAGATCTGCCAGAAAGTCATCTTTTTCTTTTCCATAATGACCGGTCAGTTTAAGTGATGTAAAATTACCATCCGTATACCTTTTAATGATTATACTTTCCGACAGACTGTAGAAAAAGACTGACGGACTGTAACATTTTTTTAACAAACGGGATTTTAGTCTTAACTTTGCCTCCGTTATGGATGTCCTGATAATAGAAGACGAGCTCCCCGCTCAGCAGATACTCATAAGGCTGATAAAGCAGTATTTCCCCGATTTCAACATCATCGGGGCACTGGACTCTGTCAAGGCCGCCGCGAAGTACCTCCAGGACAACAGCCCGGACCTGATCTTCATGGACGTGGAGCTGTCCGACGGCAAGTGCTTCGAGATCTTCCGGCAGACGGACATCCGGTGTCCGGTCATCATCACCACCGCATACGCCGACTATGCTCTGGATGCCTTCAAGGTCAAGTGCATCGACTATCTAATGAAGCCCATCGAGTCCGGAGCTTTCAGGGAATCCGTTGAGAGATGCCTGCAGTTATGCGGGGTAACTGCCGCAAAAAAGGACAAGCCGGATATTACTGCCTATGCAAAACCGACTTACAAACATCACTATACCATAAAACTCGGCAGCCAAATACTGGCCATAGACACACGCGACATAGCCTATTTCCACTCCAACGACAAGTCCACATACCTGGTTACCAGGAGCGGCAAGGAATACATGACTGACGAGTCCCTGGTAATGATAGGCGACGAACTGGATCCGTCCGTATTCTACAAGATATCCCGCAAGTGCATCATCAGCATGGACTCCATATACACCATCTCCAAATACTTCAATTCCCGTCTGAAAGTCACCGTATCGCCCAGGAACATAGAGCCTATAATCGTGCCCCGGGACCGAGTTCAGTCCTTCCTCGAATGGATTGAAGGTGCCTGATACAGCGGTCAGAGTATCAAAGGGATGCGGACCACGAACTCACCGCCGTCCTCTCCGGCCTCCACACTGCGGGAGAAGAGCATCTCGTACTGACGGCTTATATTCCTGAGTCCCATACCGTTGGCATCCCCGGCCTGATGCTTGGGATTGAGATTGTTGGAGACCGTGATGAAACGGCTGTCAGCACGCACGGTTATCCTGAGCCGGTTCTCCGAATTGACGATATTGTGCTTCACCGCGTTCTCTATCATCATCTGCAGGGCGCACGGGATGATCCTGGCCTCATTGTATTCCCGGGGAATATCTATGTCCGTCACGAATGCTGAGCCGAAACGCTCCCGCATCAGGTCACAGTACTTACCGACAAACTCCAGCTCCTCCTCCAGCATGACGACCGTGCTCTTCTCCAGTTTCAGGAAATAGCGGTACACCCCGGCCAGCTTCCCCGCATAATCACTGGCCCTGTCGGCGTCCTCGTGTATGAGGTACTGGAGCACGTTCAGGCAGTTGAACAGGAAATGCGGGTTGGTCTCGCTTTTCAGAAGCTGATACTGGTAATTGGCTCTGGCCCGTTTCTCTGCCTCAACTGCCACAGCCCGCCTGTTGGACCAGCGGTAATAGAATATCAGGTCGGTCACCAGCATCACCACGGCATTGAACACCAGATTGCTGACGTAAGTAAACAAAAACAGATGGTCGAATATGCGGAAGTCTCCGCCGGCCACGCTGCGTTGTTCCAGCCTTATAAGCAACGAGACCAGAAAGGCCACCAGGCATATGGCCGCGACCTCTACCAAAGAGCGTATGATAAAGCGGCCTCCGTAAGGAAAGCAGCGCACCAGAATACGCACTACCAGGAAGTCCGCCAGCACGGCCCCGAACGTAAGTGTAAAATTCGACAGGGTCTGGAACAGAAAGTCGCCGAAATACAGTCCGAAGCTCTCGTAGAACAAGGGCATCACCTTTTCTATCAACACCCTGGAAAAAAGGACGATAACGGCTATTATCACCAGATCCAGAGCCGACACCTGACTGTCTCTATCTCTTATCGGCATTCCAGTTCTTTCTTATCAGCAGAATGATGATCAGACCCAGAAGTTCGGTGGTGACCATCGTGACTATAACGTTGACCCACACTCCCCACGACGGTATCCAGCGCTCCAGCAGGTCCGCCCCTTCCGTCCCTATATAGAACCCTGCGAAACAGGCCAGGAAAGCCAGTCCGAGAAAGACGTCGAAAGAGGCTTTGTAGAAACGTATCAGGACATACACCATGCCTATCGTAAGACAGGTCAGGAATATGCCGTCACCTACCTTTGTATCGTGCAGCAGAAGGCACGTAAGGGCATGTGCGAACACAAAGACCAGCACTATGAGACTGGATTTGAGGAAGTCCCGGCCAGGACTTTCCAGTATGGAGAAAAACCGTTTCATAGTCTCAGATATTTCTGTAAAATTAAGGATTTTTAGATAATTTTGCAAAAAAATAGGCGCGATGGTCATTCATTTTCTTATCAATTTCCACACCGTGTGGGGACAGCGGCTGTATATCACCGGCTCTCTGCCGGAACTTGGCGGGGGAGACACCTCAAAGGCAGTCCCGATGTCCTGGACAGAAGGCGGAACATGGACGAAAGACATAAAGCTCACATCCCTCCAGGAGAGAAACCTTTCCTACAGATACCTCGTCAGATCCGATGACGCAGGCGAATTCCATGAGGCAGGGCCGGAGAGGACGCTCGGTCTGAACAGCGCCTCCAAGGAGCTGTTTCTGAGGGACGAATGGCAGGGCAATTCCGAGTCCGCCCCGCTGCTGACAGCCCCGTTCTCGGAGATATTCTACTCCCACGGGCACAATGAGACCACTCAGATGCACCTGCATACCAGGGAACTGATCATACGGGTCACAGCCCCTGCCGTGGAACCTGACTGCATACTGAAGCTGTGCGGAGACTCTCCGCTGCTGGGCTCGTGGGAGCCGGACAAAGCCCCGGCCATGACTCCTGTACACGGTTCCCGATGGGTACTGCACCTGCCCGCCGACAGACTGGGAACGGATATCGAGTACAAGTTCATAAAATACAACATCCGTGACGGCAGGGCAGTCTGGGAAGACACCGGCAACCGCCGCCTCAGCATCCCTGCACTCAAAGCACACCAGACCCTGTCCGTGGAGCACTCCATGGCTGCGTTCAACACCGGATGTCCCAGATTCTACGGCACAGCCGTACCGGTATTCGCCCTGCGGAGCGCGACAAGCTGCGGTATAGGTGATTTTTCAGACCTTAAAGCCTTGGGAGACTGGGCAAAGGCCTCCGGACAGAACATCCTGCAGATACTGCCGGTCAACGACACCACCTCCACCGGCACCTGGACTGACTCCTATCCCTACGGAGGCATCTCGGTCATGGCCCTGCACCCCATATTCATCAACATCACGGCCATCGGCCCGATAAAGAACCCAGGAGCCAGGGCTGCCTACGGCAAGGAACGGAAAGCTCTGGACGCTCTTTCTGCCATTGACTACGAGAAAGTGCTGGCCCTCAAGACCAGATACCTCAGACTCCAGTACCAGACCTATGCCTCAGAGACCTTCGCCGAACCGAAATTCCTGGCATTTTACCATAAGAACAAAGAGTGGCTGCTGCCCTACTGCGCCTTCTGCGCCCTGAGGGACAAGTACGGCACTGCCGATTTCTCAAAATGGGGCGAGGAGGCCAGATGCACTCCCGGACTGATAGCGCGGCTCAACACCAAGGGCAGCGACATCTATCCGGAAATATCCTACAACCTGTTCGTACAGTATCACCTGCACAGCCAGCTGCTGGACTCCGTCAGATACCTCCACTCGATAGGGATAGCCCTCAAGGGGGACATACCCATCGGCATCACCCGCAACAGCGCGGACGCATGGGCCTCTCCGGAGCTGTTCAACATGAGCTCCCAGGCCGGCGCACCGCCCGACGATTTCTCCGCCGAAGGACAGAACTGGGGATTCCCGACCTACAACTGGGACAAGATGGCCGAAACGCAGTACAGCTGGTGGAAGAAACGGTTTGTCAAGATGGCCGAATATTTCGACGCCTACCGCATAGACCACGTACTGGGATTCTTCCGCATCTGGGAGATACCGTCCAGGCAGATCAAGGGCGTCATGGGGCACTTCTCTCCCGCCCTGCCGATGAGCTATGAGGAGCTGCGGGACCGGGGATTCGACTTCGACTACGCCAGACACGCCACTCCGTACATAAGATATTGGCAGCTGCGGGACATGTTCGGGGACAAGACCGACACGGTCATGAGGGAATACCTTGACAGCAACCGGTACGAGGTCTTCACCCTCAAGCCGGAGTTCAGCACCCAGCGGAAGATAGAAGAGCATTTCGGCCCGGGACAGGACGATATAAAGGACGGCCTCATGGCCCTCGTATCCGAAGTGCTGTTCCTGGAAGACGAGCGGCAGCCCGGAAAATTCCACCCCAGGATATCCGCCCAGTTCACCTATTCCTACCGGGACCTGCCCGGAGAGCAGAAAGAAGTGTTCAACCGGATATACGACCATTTCTTCTACAAGAGACACAACGACTTCTGGAAAGAATCGGCCCTGCGCAGACTGCCTGTGCTGATATCCTCCACCAACATGCTCACCTGCGCCGAGGACCTGGGCATGATTCCGGACTGCGTACCGGAAGTACTCCGCAATCTCCGGATGCTGTCCCTGGAGATATTCAGGATGTCCAAGGATCCGGAGAAGGCCTTCGGAGACCCGGCCCACTACCCCTACCTGAGCGTCTGCACCACCGGCACTCACGATACCAGCACCCTCAGGGCCTGGTGGGAGGAGGACCGCAGTGCGTCCACCCGTTTCTGGCACGAGATGCTGCATGAAAGCGGAGAGCCGCCCCACTACTGCGAGCCGTGGTTATGCGGGAAGATTCTCAGGCTGCACACCTCCAGTCCATCCATGCTGACCATACTGCCGCTGCAGGACTGGCTGTCAATAGACGGAAGCATAAGGGCGCAGGATCCGGCAGCAGAGCGCATCAACGTGCCGTCCAATCCCAGGCATTACTGGAGATACAGGATGCACCTGTCCCTGGAGGAACTTACCGCCAACGAGGCTTTCAACGGCATGATCAAGAGCCTGACAGAGGCCTGACACACCCCTTTGGAACGGTTATTGTACATCTACCGGGATATCCGCAAAACTCTGATTTATGAAAAAGGCCGCATATATCCTACTGCCGCTTGTCAGCCTCGGCATCCTGGCCGGATGCTCGGCTGACCCTGCCACCGCAGTCGAGGGGGAATATACCCTCGAAGCGCAGAGCGTACAGATCAACGGAGTCATCATCAACATGGGTGACTGGCCGGGAGCTTCAGTGAGCATAGCCGGCACCGGCGAGAGCAGCGCAGATGTAAGCATAGACAGCCTCCTGCTTGGGTTTGAGGAACTGTCAGTGCCGTGCGAGGTGTCCAGGACAGACCGGGACAAATACTCGTTCTACGGAGCATACTCCGGTCAGGACAGGGCGATAGAGCTGAACGGCAGCGTCAACAAAGGACGGATCTCGCTGAGCATCACCGATCTGTACACTACGGAAGCGGCCGGACGGTGGAGGCCGTCTTCTGCAGAGGACGGTCTTGCAGACCTCCATATCACATTCGAATGCACTGCGATATCCGGTATCCCGCTGGGAGACACCACTATAAGCCTGGAGACTGCCGTGGCTCTGGCCAATACCGCACTGCGTACCGCCCTGACCCCGGTTCTCGACCATTTGGACTATATGGAACTGAGCCGCACCGGTTACATCAACATAGCCTGGTCCGGGGATATCAGCGACGCTCTCAGACCTCTGCTGCAGGATGTCATACAGTACTGGCCCGACCCTGAGCAGGAACAGCTTCACCTCTACCTGCGCAGGACACTCACGGACGGGCTGGACCTTCCCGTATCACCTCTGGACGTTCCGGCCGGATGCACTGTCAGCGGCTCAGACATGACACTGACGCTGGACAAGACAGCCCTGAAGCCTTTTGCAGACATGCTGCTGTCAGCCGCCGGAGACCTGAGCTACAGAGATTACACCGAAGCCGGCTCTCCCCTCGGAGACCTTACCGAGACACAGTTTGACGAATACAAAAGCCTGGTTCCTGTCATCCAGGGCGTGCTGGCCATGCCCTCAACCACATACGGAGCAGAGATTATATTTGAAAAGACAGAATAAACACAAACCAAAATTATTGATTTACTCATGAAAAAAATTATGTTTCTGGCCGCAGCCTCTCTCGTGCTGCTGGCCTCTTGCGAGAAAGAGAAAAACGACAACGGACAGACATCCGCAGCTCTTGTCGGCGAATGGGCTATCAGCCATGCGTCGATAGCATTCCAGCATCCAGACCTTACTAGCATCGACCTGAGCGTCATCTCTCCCGAACTGGGCGAGATAGCCATAAGCGACCTGATTGCCATGGGGAACGAAGCGATTAACAACAGCCTGAAAGAATTCCCTTCCACGTACCCTGATCTGACATTGACCGAGGACGGCGGCTTCATACTCGGAGATCTCGACGCGCCTCTCACCTACACCACTGAGAACTCCACTATGACAGTACATGCAGACCAGTCTGTCATCAGCAGCCTGACCGAACAGATCAAGAATGAGCAGGACATCATGAACATACTGTCCATGCTGGGTCTGGCCGAACTGATCGAGAATCCTCAGAGTGTGGACATTCCCCTCACATACAGTGTCTCGGAGGGTTCTCTGTCACTTACCGTCACACAGGATGCCGTTGAGCCCTACAAAGACCTGTTCACCCCGGCCGTGGAGACCATCTCCGGATTACTTAACACCCTTACATACGAGACGTTCTTAGCTCTGCTCCAAAGCAGCGGTCTGGAACTGGCAGATACCGTCACCGCCGAGAACTTCCCGGCCATCAAGCAGACGCTTATCGATGTCTTCACCGCACTGACAGACGGCAAGGCCGAATATTCTGTCACTACCGATCTCGTACCCTTCGTAGGCTAAGTCCATGCCCGCCAAAGTCAAGACAGTATGGTACTGTACTTCCTGCGGTAACGAGACTTCCAAATGGATGGGCAGATGCCCCGCCTGCGGAGAGTGGAATACCATCAAGGAGGCCCCCCGGGAGAGAGCTTCATCCTCCCGGGACAGGTCTCTTGTAGGCCTCAGCAGTCCCAAGCCGGTATCCCTCAAAGAGATACCCGTATCGGAGGACAGCCGGATACTGGTCGGCAACCGGGAAGTCGAGCGGGTGCTTGGAGGCGGTATTGTCCCCGGCTCCATGATACTTCTGGGAGGCGAGCCGGGCATCGGCAAGTCCACCCTGGCCCTGCAGATACCGCTCCGGTGCAAGGGTCTGCGCACCCTCTATGTCTCTGGCGAGGAATCACCGCGCCAGATAAAGCTGAGGGCCATGAGACTGCTCCGCAAGGAGGACGGGGAGATGGAGGACAACTGCACCGTACTGGGCGAGACTCTAGTAGACAACATCATCAAATACGCACAGGAACTGACTCCTGACCTGCTCGTAGTGGACTCGATACAGACCATCTACACGGACAGTGTGGAGTCAGCCGCCAGCTCCGTCACCCAGATAAGGGAATGCGCCGCCCGGCTGCTGCGTCTGGCAAAGGAGAGCGGCATACCGGTGATCCTCATCGGACACATCACCAAGGACGGAGCCATCGCCGGCCCGAAAGTACTGGAACACATAGTGGATGTCGTACTGCAGTTCGAGGGCGACATCCGTCACTCGCACCGCATCCTGCGCAGCATCAAGAACCGTTTCGGCTCGACCGACGAACTGGCCATCTTCGAGATGACCGGCTCGGGCCTCAGGGAAGTGGAGAATCCGTCCGAGATCCTGACGCCCATGCACGACAGCACGCTCAGCGGAGTGGCCGTAGGCAGCATCGTGGACGGCTCCAGGCCCTTCATGATAGAGATACAGGCCCTGGTCTCCTCCGCCGTCTACGGGATGCCGCAGAGATCGGCCACCGGTTACGATGTCCGCAGACTCAATATGCTGCTGGCCGTACTCGAGAAAAGAGCCGGCTTCAAGCTCTCGGCCAAGGACGTGTTCCTCAATGTGGCCGGAGGCATGAGAGTGGGCGACACGGCCTGCGACCTGGCGGTAGTGGTGGCCATACTCTCCTCCAATTTCGATCTGGCCGTCAGCCAGGGCTCGTGTTTCGCCGCCGAAGTAGGACTGAGCGGAGAGATACGTCCCGTGGGCCGCATCGAGGCCCGCATAGCCGAAGCCGCCCGCCTGGGTTACAAGGAGATATACATATCGTCATACAGTCTGTCGGACGACCTGCGCAACAAGCCGCACGGCATCCGGGTCATAGAGATAAAGGATATCGCGGAGCTTTGCCGCAGTCTGTTCAGGGGAAACCGATGAGAAAGTCCGTAATCATATCCGCCGTCCTTCTGCTGCTGACCATGTCAGCCCCGGCCCAGGAGCCGGCGATATCCGTTTCCTCCCGGGCAGCGGACATCGCCGCCTATGCGGAAAAAGTAAGACAGCAGTGGAAGATACCGGGCATGTCCCTGGCAGTGATTCACGGAGACTCCACTGTCCTGATGCAGGGTTTCGGAGTAAAGGAAAAGGGAGGCAGCGACCCAATCACTCCTTCCACGCTCTTCCATATCGGCTCCATGACCAAGGCCTTCACAGCTACCGTGATAGCCTCCTTAGTGGACGAAGGACTTCTGTCCTGGGATGACAGGGTGAAGGACATCCTGCCCGACTTCGACTGGTATGATGACAGTGTGGAGGCCGTAATGCAGGTACACGACCTGCTCACACACTCTACAGGCCTGGTAGCACAGGCCGGCACCTACATACCCAACCTGGGCTACAACCGGGACGACGTCTACAGGATGTTCCGCTATATCGAGCCTGTCTATCCGTTCCGGGAGAAGTTCGCCTACAACAACATCACCTTCATCATCGCGGCCCGCATCATAGAGACCGTCACAGGCAAGTCCTGGGAGGACAATATCCGGGAGAGGATCTTCAATCCCCTGGATATGAGTTCATCCGTACCCGGCTCTGACGGTTACAGGGCCGCTGGCAAGAAAGCCTCCACGGCACACTATTTCGGATACAACAAAGGCTCCATCTATGTCACTCCGCTGTACGGAGAGGAGAGGGCCCTGCACTGGGTGGACGTGATAGGCCCGGCCGGAAGCATCAGCTCCACAGCCGAAGACATGGCCAAGTGGGTGCGCTTTCATCTTGACAACGGGAAAGTAGCCAGGCTCATCACTCCGGACAGTTCGTGGCACTCCTCCTTCCCGGCCGACATCAACGCCCTCTACGCCTATTTCCCCGAAAACGGCTGCAGCGAGGCGGCGGAATTCCGGTTCTATCCATATCATGACACCGTACGGCTCATCTCCGGGAAGCAGATGGACTTCCTGCACACCGGGGCCGTCCATGTCAGGACCGACACCACCATGACCCGCGACTACGGCTACTGCTGGTACGTGGAACACAACGACAGATACGATGTCATCTATCACACCGGCACCACCTGGGGATTTACCGGCGTATGCGGATTCGTTCCCGGACTGGACCTGGGCATCGCCCTGCTGTGCAACTCCGAGGTGTCCGAATACGCCCGCCTCGGCCTGATGCGCTATATCATCGACCTCTATCTCCAGGACGGCATCATCCGGGACTGGAGCACGGAGGGACTGGAGCAGTGGTTTGCCGACAGACAGAAACCCCGGCGCCGTGCCGTACCATGCACAATAAAAAGAGACAGCCGGACTCCTGATCCGGCCAGACTGGTCGGACTCTACACCAAGCCCGAACCGTTCGGAGACGCAGAAGTCACTCTTAAAAACGGCCGGCTGTATCTGACCATAGGACGCTACGGCTGGACCCACAGGCTGGACCACTACAGGGGCAATGAATACTGGCTGCGCTCCGACGGCCACACCTTCCCTGTCTACTTCCACAACTACAGCGAGGGGGACAGCGGCCCCGTGGATTTCGAGATTGATTTCAACTACAACGAGAACTTCGGCCCCTGGCTCCAGCAGCCCCGGCCATGATCATCACACCGGCCAGCTCATCGCCGGAACCTGACAGGCGTTTCGGAAGCAGTGGTGCAGGCTTTTGGAAATCACTCCTGATTAACAGCGGATTGCCAAACGCGCTGCACATTTGGCCTGTTTCAAATAGGGTCAAATGTGCATCATTCTGACGCAGCACCCTGATAGTCAATGATATTCGCATCGCCACTGCACCAGCACTTCAAAAACCATCCGTCACGAACCTCACAGCAGGGCGGTGATGGCTGTGGTCAGGATGTCCAGCCGGGAAAAGGCGAACATCTTCTTGCCGAGGTCTTTCAGCGAGGAGCCGATGTGCCAGATATCCGTTCCGTCTATAATCAGGAAGCGATCGTGGCACTTCTTGTAAGTATGGATGCTTATCGGGGGATATTGGCTGTTGTGCTTCTGCAGGTCCAGCTGCAACTGGCGGCTGACAGCCTGCGTGTAGATATCGGCTTTCACGCCGGCATTGCGTTTGCTGAGCATCAAGAGCACCGACTCGTCCACGTAGTTGTCTATCAGCAGGATTGATTTCTTTGCCGAGCGTATCAGATCAGTGGCGAACTTGTAGGCATCGAATATCTGCCCATCGTAGAATACGCCTTCCATGGGTGGCAGCGAGGTGCGGACGAAGAAGTCCACCTTATCCGTCAGGTATTCTATCTGCCTTTCGTGCTTCTGGAGCCTTGTATCCATCTGTTCCAGCCGATAGTTGATGACATGGCCTTTCAGCAGGTATTCTTTCAGTACTTTGTTCGCCCAACGCCGGAATTCTACTCCACGGTTGGATTTTACTCTGTAACCGACTGACAGCACCGTATCCAGATTGTAATATTCCACCTGTCGTGTTACAATTCGGTCTCCTTCCTTTTGAACTGTCGCAAAATTTGCGACAGTTGCCATGCCTGCCAATTCTTCTTTCAGCGCATTGTTCACATGTTTGCCTATTGTCTTGACATCACGATTGAACAACTCAGAAAGTTGCTGTCTGTTAAGCCAGACGGTTTCTTCCTCAAGGCGCACTTCAAGCCTTACCTCGCTGTCCGGCTGATACAATATGATCACCCCTCTTTTCTCCATGACGCAAAGGTACGCAGACTTTCCCGGACGGCGTTACCACTTCCGTAAAACATCTGCCGGAAGCACTACCGGACGGAAGTCATTTTATGAGCGTTCTGCCAAAAAGACCGGTGTGAGTGTCTTCCAATATCTGCATCTGACGGATAGCAATCTGATTGAGTTTGATAAGCCTTTCGCGCTGGGGCAGGCCCTCGTTGATAAATACAGCATTGAGGCTCTCCATGTTAGACAGGCAGATAAGTTCGTTGATACCGGCATAGTCGCGGATGTTGCCTTTCAGGTCGGGATGTGCTTCACGCCACTCGGCAGCAGTCATGCCGAACAAGGCCACATTCAGCACATCAGCCTCGCTCGCATAGATACGGTTCGCCTGCTGCGGAGTCACCTCTGATGGTACAAGGTTATGCTTGATGGCATCGGTATGGATGCGGTAGTTTATCTTGGAAAGTTCCCGTTTGGCCGACCATCCCAACCGGGCCTGTTCCTGCTCCTTCAGCCGCTGGAACTCTTCTATTAGATAGAGTTTGAAAGGGACGCTGATGGCGGTGCCAAACTCGAAAGCGATGTCTTTATAGGCGTATGTGCCGCCATACCGCCCTTTCCTGACCACGATGCCGATGGCATTGGTACTCTCAATCCATTCGGATGCGCTCAGACGAAACTTGGCAAACCTGCCTGCTTTCTAAAGTGGTCAAATTCGACCACTTTAAAACCGGGATTATGAATCATCTCCCACGTACCCAAAAACTCGATGGTATATCTGTTGCGCATCCAGTTCTTGATAATATCAGCGGCACGGCTGTCTCCATCTTTGGCGCCCGCCATATCCGTCAGCGATATGTAATCTCTATCCGCCAGTGCCAGGACAGTAATATCCGAGCCTTGTACTTTAATTTTTGCCATCGCCTGTCAATTTTATGTTATGCCCAGCAAAGGTAAGCAGACTTTCCCGGACGGCGTTACCACTTCCGTAAAAACAACTACTTACAGCAGGGCGGTGATGGCTGTGGCCGGGATGTCCAGCCGGGAGAAGGCGAACATCTTCTTGCCGAGGTCTTTCAGGGAGGCCCCGATGTGCCAGACGTCCGTCCCGTCGATAATCAGGAAGCGGTCATGGCACTTCTTGTAGACATGGATGCTTATCGGAGGATACTGGCTGCTGTGCTTCTGCAGGTCCAGTTGCAGCTGGCGGCTGACGGTCTGTGTGTAGATGTCGGCTTTCACGCCGGCATTACGCTTACTTAACATCAGCAGCACCGACTCGTTCACGTAGTTGTCTATCAGCAGGATTGATTTCTTTGCCGAGCGTATCAGGTCAGTGGCGAACTTGTAGGCGTCGAATATCTGCCCGTCGTAGAATACGCCTTCCACGGGTGGCAGCGAGGTGCGGACGAAGAAGTCCACCTTATCCGTCAGGTATTCTATCTGCCTTTCGTGCTTCTGGATCCTTGTATCCATCTGTTCCAGCCGATAGTTGATGACATGGCCTTTCAGCAGATATTCTTTCAGCACTTTGTTCGCCCATTGCCGGAACTGTGTACCACGATGACTTTTTACCCGGTAGCCCACAGAGATGATAACATCAAGATTATAATAATCCACTTGATATGTTTTGCCGTCGGAAGCAGTATAGGCAAATTTTGCCCAAACTGCCTCTTTAAGCAGCTCACCTTCCTTGAAAACATTGCGAATATGCTTTCCTATTACGCTGATGTCTCTGCCAAACAACTGTGACATCTCTTCAATAGACAGCCACACCGTTTCATTCTCAAGACGCACTTCCAGCCTCACTTCGCTGTCCGGCTGATACAGTATGATTTCCCCTCTTTTCTCCATGACGCAAAGGTAAGCAGACTTTCCCGGACGGCGTTACCACTTCCGTAAAACATCTGCCGGAAGCACTGCCGGACGGGGACGGAATCTTCTTCAGAACTGACAGTTCAGCGGATTTCTGCTGTCAATGCATCAGGATTGCGGCGACAGTCCCATACAGCATGTATGACGACATCGTAACTTTCCACAGTATAGACCAGTTTATAGTACTTGTTTGCAAGCAGTGACCGGAATTGCTCCGGGCGGTGCGTCAGGAATCTTTCAAGCACTCCTATTTCAGGAAATCTCCGCAGCACTTCCGCTTCATCAATCAGTGAATTGTACAGCCGTGTGGAATACGGCTCATTCTTGGATGCCCAGAACCGGTAAATATTCTCAATATCCTCCTGAGCCTCTTTTGTCCAGACTATCCGCATACAGGATGCTTCTTGCGCAGTTCGTCACTCGTACAGCAGTCACCTTTGCGGTAACTCTGCACGGATTCACCGAGCCGGTGCTCAAGCTCCTCTACGGAGTATTGGCATGGAGCGCTTTCAGCCACTTCCTTCCGTGCCTCCTCTATCAGTTTCTCCCCAAGCCACAGTTTGTTGTCGGCATTGAGAGACATCGCCTGTATCATCTTCCACAGGCTGCTTCTGCTCATAGAAATGGTTGCTTTCATATTCCTTATGCTTTTTACTATGCAAATATAAGGATTATTTACAACTTCCGGCAGCCTCTATCCATTGGATTTCATCCACTGCCGTTTGAGATAGTTGCTCTGTGAGCCTTTCACAATCCGTATCTCCCTGCCTTGGAAATAATGCCTATGGCATTTAGCTGTTCAGGCCTGCCTGACTTTTAATTATGTCGAATTCGGCACAATTAAAATTGGGGTTGTTCAGCTTCTCCCAGATGCCAAGGAACTCCACCGTGTTTCGGTTTCTCAGCCAGTTGGAGAAGAAAAACTCACCGTCTTTGGCTTTCAGCATGTCGGTAAGGCTGATGTAATCCTCGTCTTGAACGCGAATAACCGACACTTCTGTATCTTTTACATTAATTCTGCCATTCTTTTGTCGCTTTAACCTTTTGTCTGTCAAGCTACAAAAGTAATACTTCCATTTCGCATTGCCAATGTTTTACGGATATTCTTCCCATTATTCACTTTCGTGCATCTTTACTTCGCCCGGCAGAATGTGCAAGCACTCTCTGCACTCGCTTATCGTAAAGATTCCTTTTCCAATAACTATTAAGACCTCCCCATCCGATGTAATCAGTATTACCGATAGTCCCGCCACGATGCGCATGAACTTCCGAATGATTGCTGATTGTTACCATGGGAATACTTGTAGGGAATGCAACAGTAGGGAATCCACTGCCAATGGCCGGGGTAGCCGCGTAACCTTCATCTTCTGCTCCGTAAGCATGGACGGTGGCAGTGCGCCGAGGTGGACGAGCCGCCCACCGCTGCGTTCAGTTCCGGTCCACGGTAGCCGGAGGAGATGATGTGCGCTTCGTGTTCGGCGCCGGGCGTGTTGTCGATGCCCCGTGCCTCTGCCGTATCGGAGTGGATACATTCCTGTAAGGTGAAATATCTCATACGTCTTTATGTTGTGCCGACAGGTTTCTCCGTCGGCGGATTACACATCAGTTTCTTTGGTACTTCGGCAGGCCGGAAAACAAGTGTCACAGCATGGCCGCGAACTTCCGCACTTGGGCAAGCCGCTCCATGAAAGACGTATCACGGGTAGCCTGCTGCATGTTGTAGTCAAGCTGCATCCGCATCAACAGTCCTGCGCTGATACCCAGTGCCGCCTCAAACAGCATGGCCGTAGAGGTGGTGAGCGGGCGTCGGCAGTTGAGGATGTCGTTCAGAATCTTATAAGATATGCCCGTCTGTGCGGCGAGACGTGTCTGCGGCAAACCCCGGCTCTCGATTTCTTCCTTGAGCAGTTCGCCCGGATGTATGGGGCGCTGGCAAGTATATTTTCCCATGTTCATATCTCCTATTTATAATGGTTCGACAATTCCAATATGTTGCATATCGTCACGACCGTTTCGGCCGCGACTTGCTTTACCGTGAACTCGATGCGGTACTGGTCGTTTACCAGGATGGAGGAAATACCCGCTTTGTCTCCTTTCAGCACTTCGTAATGCAGCGAATGAAGAGGATAGAGTTCTTCTATGCCGGCGACTTGTTCCAACACCTTGACGCGCAGCTGATAGCGTGCGATGATATGAGGCTGGAAACGGTGTTTCTTGTCAGTCGTCTTTCCTTCCTCATATAGTTGGCGCAAATACTCTTTATCGAAGTTTATCTCCATGGTTTGTTACATCGGATTCACTCCGCAAAGATAATGCTTATTTCTGATATTCCACTATAAAAGTGGATATTTCAAAGGAGTTTCTCGTTTCCCAGTCTGTCAAAGAACGCTTGATTAATGAAGTATGCTGGAAAGGAACAAAGGCTTCTTCTTTCTTTCCGAAAAGTCCCAGAAAACCGGTACGTTTCCTTTTCTGCGGTTTTTCGCGCGTACTTTTCCGAGCTATGACCG
>CALUTU010000025.1 GCA_944323785.1 uncultured Bacteroidales bacterium
TCGGCAGAATCCTGAGCGACATCACCCGGTAACTTTGCCGTAAATCCTGACCGCACCAGTACTGACACTGCGGCGTTGGAACACTTCAACGAGAATTGCACGCGCATTTTCAAGTTATTCAAAATAAGCTCATTACAAATAGCACTGCATTTTTCGGCCACTCATGAGGACGTGGAAATTGCACGCGAATTTTTAAATCATTTAAAATGAACCTATTACAAAAGACCATGCAATTCTCGGCCGCAATCGGAAAGCCCGCCGTCAGATTCCGCTGTAACCTCCACAGAAACGAGCCGACTGCACCGGATACCATTGTCAGCGCATGAAATAATATGCACCTTTGCATCGCTATGGAGCAAGGTACTTTATTAAATATCAGTGAACAGATGCGCATAATCATCACATGCGGACTGGCAGTCGTTGCGTATCTGGTTGACTTTCTGTGCTGCAGGCTGCTCATACCTGTCATACGGAAGATAGCGGCCAAAACAACGATCAAGTGGGACAACTACCTGACAGGAGGCAAGGTACTGCACTACTTGTTTCACCTGATTCCGCCGGTGACCTTTCTGGTCGCCCTGCCTCTGCTCTATCCAGAACAGGCATGGACTCCCATTGCCGCCAAGATACTCTACATCTACGTCATAATTGTCGCCGGCCGGCTTGTCAACGAATTCATATCTTCAATCTACGCAATCTCCAGCGATTCTGACCTGCTCAGGGACAAGCCTATGAAAGGCGTATACCAGATGCTGAAAGTAATCGTTGTCTGCGTGGCGGTAATCCTGATTCTAGGAGTATTGCTGGAAAGGAACTTTACATCGCTGCTGGCAGGACTGGGAGCATCGGCCGCTGTTCTTATGCTTATCTTCAAGGACACTATCCTGGGGCTGGTTGCCGGCGTACAGCTCTCAGCACACGATATGCTGCGTCCCGGAGACTGGATCATCATGGAGAAATACGGAGTCAACGGCACCGTGGAGGAAGTCACCCTAAACACTGTAAAAGTCCGCAACTGGGACAACACGATTGTGACCGTTCCGCCCTATGCGCTGGTAAGCGACTCATTTCAAAACTGGCGCGGCATGCGGGAAAGCGAAGGCAGACGTGTAGCCCGCTCCCTGAATATCGACGTAAACTCTATCCGCTTCTGCACACATGAAGAACTGGAGAACTTCGCATCAGAGCCATGGAGTGCTGACCTGAGACTGGACTCAACGACAGTCAACCTCGGTATGTTCCGTACAGCAGCCGAACATTACCTCCGTACTCAGGCTCACGTCAACACCGGTCTCCGGATTCTGGTACGCCAACTTGAGCCGACTCCCGAAGGTCTACCTGTACAGTTCTATTTTTTCACGCGGGAGAAAGACTGGGTCACCCACGAACACATCGCCGCCGACATCATAGAGCATATGATCGCCACCCTGCCCAGATTCGGTCTGCGTCTATACCAGAAACCGACCGGTCTGGACATGGAGGCTCTCAGGCGATAAATGAACTTTTGGCCATCACGGCTGTCATTTTGAAAGGTTAAAGTCCTTTATATCGAATATTTCAGTGGATATCTCTCCGAGCCAGCCGCTGGAGGCGTTTACTCCCACCTGCACTTTTACAAAATCGATGTAGGCCAGGCCGGCGGGCTTGCCGTCGAAAGTCACGGCATCGCTGATGCGGAAATGGTTGTCGGCAGGCGAGGCATTGTAGTTGTCATCGTCTGTCAGCCGGTCGATACTGCTGAAATTGTCCGCATAGCCCCAGCCGTAGGCCGGATTGACCCAGTACGTGCCGTTGCCGGACGCATCGTAGTTGCGGGCCTTAAGGCATGTGCCACGCAGGGTATAGCTGCTCTCCTCCACCCAGGTGGGGTAATAGTAATCCTGGCGGTGAAAGGCGCCAAGATATTCCACGGTACCGGTATTGCCCCGGTTGTCCGTCCACGTCACCGGCATGGCAGGAGCCTCGGGCCGGAAATAGGTCACGGCATAGTCCTGATCGGTCTCAGCCTTGCCGTATTCGGAGCCTTTGAGCTCGTACCACGTGTCATTGGGCAGACCGTCCCCGTTCTCGTCCTGCATCACCCAGACAATTCCCGGCTCGGAAGAGCCGTCGAAAGCATTGCCGGTAATGGCGATATTGTAATCCCCGTCATTTTCCACACTGTGGTCGAAGCCCGCCACGATAAAGCCGCCGAAACCGCCGAGGGACACATACTGCGTCTGCGCCATCCGGCCCTCAGCGTACCGGCAGGCCTCCTCCATAGTCGCCGCCTCGTAATACTCATTCACAAACTGGCCCGGTGCCGGAAGGAACTCATAGACTTTATTGACAGAGGCACCGCTTGCGGATGAACCGGGACGTCGGTACGTACCCTCGGGCGGACACACATTGACTGTAAGAGTCTGCGATGCAGTGAGATATGCATTTTCCATCACCACCCTGACCTCATACTGCCCTTCCTCACTGCCTGTGAAAACATAGTCCGTCTTTCCTCCTGTCTGCACCTGCGAGCCGTCCACATACCAGGTATAGACAGCATCAAAGGCATTACGCACATCCTGTATCCTGAGCTGAATCCTGCGGCCCAGACTCATATTGTACTCTGTCTGTGAAAATGACCAGAAAAAATCCACTTCCTCAGGCGACTTGACACTCACGGTAAACTGCACCGCGTCGCTGCCGTCCTCATTGACCGTCTCCAGACGCAGGACGTAGTCCCCGGTCTCATCCCCGACAAAAGTGTAAACCGGCTCTGTCGAGACCTCGCTGCCGTCCACGCTCCATGCATAGGATGTCTCCAGAGAAGATGCCACAGCAGGCCTCAGCTCAAGGGACGTACCCTGCAGTATCACAAAGCCGTCCTCAGCCCCGGGCAGGCTTATCAGCGGAGGCGTAAGATCCTGTACGTCTATCCTGAGCTGCACACTGGCCGAACCGCCATCATTGGTGACAGTCAGCACAATATAATACCGGCCTGTCTCTTCCCGCATGAACTCCAGCACAGGTGCGTCGCTTAGCTCCTCACCGCTTTCGAGAGTCCAGGAGTACTCCGCCCCCTCGGCATTGCTGTAGGACGGGGATATGGTGATCATCCGCCCGGCCTTGACCGTATAGATGCCGCTCTCATTGTCCAGAGCGATGCCCGGAGCCGGAGGAGTAATCTCCTCCCTACACGAGAAGAGCACCGCTCCGGCCAACACAGCCATAATAAGAATGTAAATCCTGCTCATGCCCGTCCTTACTCAAATCTTACGGCCACATCGTCATAGCAAAAATACGCAGGTTGGCTGAATCCGTATCCGTTGTCGCTGTCCCCGGTCATGTTGAACTCTATCATCATGACTTTTCCGAGAGCTGACAGGTCCCACTTCATCCATTCGGAGATCTGGCCGTCGGCGCTTGCCAGGCTGAATTCGAGCGAAGGCTCCACTTTTGTACCGTTCTCATCGTATCCGGTAGCGATGATCTTGACATAGCCGTCCGGGTCGAGAGGTGCGGTAAGCCCGTTGCCGTTCGAGACGCAGTTGGCCAGATAGGTAGTCCACATGACATACATGTGATCCACAACGCGGGCAACACCGTCCATGAAATAGATGGAAGGAAGATTCTCCGTCATATTGAAGCCGGAGTCATCCTTGTATCCGAAATGCACGCAGAAATTCTCCGAGCCGCCGTGGCCCCCGAATCCTGTCGACGGATCCTTGTAATACACTGCCAGCTGATGCATATTGTCCCCGTTGGCGAGGTCCATTTCCACATAATTGGATATGGCGTGCCCGCCGCCCCAGTAGCAAGTGATTCCGAAATTCTCCGGCATGTCGTGCGCGAGGAATGTATTGCCCTCGTCGTTCCAGTGATAATCAGCGGGGCCCATGCCGGACTCCCCGTAAAGCAGCGTTCCGCCATACTGAGGGCTGTCAATCAACGCAGTCCAGTACTCACCCTCGAACGTGAGAATCCTCAACTCATAAGCCGCCTTGTCCACGGCCTTTACAGAGACAGTCACCATCTTGAACTCACCGGTAACAGAGGTCATTGATATAGCCACAGTTCCCTCCGTCTCCGCATAGGTGTTCTCCTTTGCGGGAGCGGTAATCGTCAGCACAGTATCCTCAGCCATGGACAGAGATGCCCTCCAGCCTTCAGGCTTGCTTATCATGTGGTTAAGCATACCCTTTATGTGCACATTGTACGTCCTGCTCTCCCCGAAAGCGACGCTCTCATACCCGTCCGGGGACAGACCGTCTATCTCAAACTCCACGCTGATGGTCTTGGGCACTGATATCTGAGTTCCGTCCACGAGGGTGAATATCACATTGTAGGCACTGCCGGTATAGTCCACATCGACGATAACCCCGGAGCCGCCCTGGCCCTCTGCCACTACTCCTGTGGACTCCCAGCTCCGGCCTCCGTCCACGGATATCTCCCACATCTTGGTATCGGGATTGATACGGACCTGAGGAGCGACCGCGTCAGCACCCGGCTTGCCGTCCTCTCCGTCAACTCCCTGCGCCCTTACCTTCCGGCCGTCTACTATGAGCCATTCTCCGTCCACAGTCCAGTACCAGAGACCGTCAGTCTCATCCTGAGCCACTGAAATCACCGGCGCATTGGTTCCATCCGTACCGTTTGTTATCTCCGCAGTGGTCCCGTCCGAGAAATAAATAATGTAGCCGTCCTCATTGGACTCCACCTTGTCTATCGTCACTTCCGCCTCCAAGGCGTCGATGATTCTCTGCAGGGCGTCAATGTCGGAATTGATGCCTTTCACAGCCTCCTCAAGGGACGCGATCCTGTCGTCAATGTCATCAAGCCGGTCACGCAGTTCCGTGTCATCATACATGCTGCAGGCCCCTAAGGCGGCAGCAACAAGCGCAGTCAGCGCTGTTCTAAAAAGTCTTTTCATTTTTCCAATGGTATTAATGGTTTGTGTGTAAATACTATATGCGCAGGTATGTCTCCTGTGGTCACGGACCATTTTCGTCTGCCGTCAGGAGAGAAGCAGTGAAGGGTGCCGGGACTGACATAATCCTTGGCGTCCGTCACAAAAAACTCCTTTGTCACAGGATGTACAGCCAGGCCATAGGGTACCTGGATGTTATCGTCTGTCCCGTCAGTGATGAAGCTGCGGGTGACGACCTGCCTGGTGACCGTATTGAGTATCGCGTAAGAGACAGTCCAGTCATTGGTAAGGTAGCTGAACTCAGTGCTGTAGATATACAGGGAATCCCCGCACAGGGTCATGTTGCTGTTGGGCAGCAGATGGAGCGTATCCGTGCAGACATCCGTCCTCGTATCTATGATGAATGTCTTTGACGGGACATCGTAATAGTCTCCGCGCGAGGAGACATAGAGGTTGCCGTAGCGGTCAGGCTCCAGACGGTGCAGATTGATGCCCACGGGTATCTTGTACAGTTCCTCGAAGCTGACCAGGTCTATGACGGACACCGTGCTGTCGTAGTCCGGCACTCTGTATCCTCCGGAATTGGCCACATACAGTTTGTTACCCACCACGGCCATCTCCTCGGGCTGGTAACCCACGATACAGGAATCCACTATCTCCAATGTGGCCGTATCTATCTTTACCACCATACCGATACGGGCATCCGGGTCTATCTTCACCGGCCCGGCGTATGCGCTGACGTACGCATACCTGTCCTTGAAAGCCAGGTAACGGCAGTTGGGCACGGCTATCTTGGTTATATGCCTGACACTCTGCACATCCATGACTTCCACGTAATTGGAGCAGTTGATTACCGCCCACAGCTTGCCGCCGTAGATCTTGATGTCGTTGCCCACATCCCCGAGATCCTTGACCTCATTGGGGTTGCGCTCCCCGTAGATGTTGCGGGTGTAGACCCCGGTCGTGTAGTCGTAGTAGTCGAGCGATGCCTTGTTGCTGCCCATATTACCCTCGTTGAGCAGGTAGAAGCCGCAGATGTCACCTGAGACCGTATCCCAGGGATTGACCTCCACCGGCTCAGAGGGCAGCACAGGTAACTCGCCGCGACATCCCTGCACAGCGGCAAGCGGAAGTATTGAAATAAGCAGAAAAATGTTTCTTATCCTCATATTGTAAGACTTAATGTTATCCTGAAATTGGTGCCTGGCATGGGGTACCACTTGACCACCTCGTACTGCTGGTTGAAGATGTTGTTGACCTCCGCAGTCACTCCCAGCTCGGTCTTTCCGATGCTGAACACCTTGGAGAGCGAGAGGTCGCTCGTGTACCACGGCAGGATATAGTTCACCGGCACATTGCCGCCCAGCATGTATCTCTCCCCGGTATAGACAAAGCTGTAATGGAAGTCCCATGTCCCGTAACTCACACTCAGCACGGCGGAACCGCTGTGGACCGGCACGTACGGTATCTGGTCTCCGTAAGTGCTGATTACCCCCTCGTACCCCTCGTCCTTCTTAGTCTCGGTAAAATCCTGCGCCTTCTGCCAGGTGTAGTTCAGCATGACGGTCACTCCGACAGGCCCGAAACGCATGGACGGCATGAGCGCGACATCCACGCCCCTCACCTCCACATAGCCGAGATTGACCATCGTCCAGACGAGCTGGTTGGATGTCGGGGTAGCGATAATCTTATCCTTGACCGTATTGTAATAGGCGTCCACACTCGCCCGCAGCCCCGCGAACCATGCATTCCGGAATGTCTTGTTGTAGGATATGCCCACATTGTACTGCACAGTGTATTCCGGCCTCAGATTACGGTTGCCGAGCTGGACATAGTACAGGTCGTTGAAAGTGGGCATACGGAAGATTTTCTTATAGAAGGCCCTGATGCTCAGCCCGGCATTCTTCCACGGCGTATAGGAGACTATCACCGTGGGAGTCCACTCGCTTTTGTCCCCTGCCGTCTCCATACCGCGCTTGCTGACATCATGGACGTAAGTATGCAGCAGGCTGGCCTGGGCACTGAGACCGAAATCGAAATTGACCGAGGTGGCCGCCGCCGAGAGGACGGTCAGCCTGCGGGGCTGGATGAAATTGGCATTGAACATCTCCGTGCCGTCAGCGTCCAGGCTGTTCCACTGCAGGTCGCAGGCCAGGCTGGCGCTCCACACGCGGTTTATGGAAAACAGATGCGAGGTGGTCAGATACAGTTCCTGCTGCCAGTAATGATTGTCCATCGGCTGCACCGTACTGTGCGGAGGCATGACATAGTTCATGTAGTCATTGGCATATTTAGCCTGAACCTTGAAGCTGTAGAAATCCGCCGCCCTATGCGTAACCGCCGACTGCACGAATATATTGCGGTCCTTCTGCCGGTCCTCGTTAAGCAGGGCTATACCGTAGTCCTTCTTGACCGCCGCCCCGGGATAACCCCGTTCCGACCAGTAGAAATAGCCTTTGACCATAAAATCCGTGCGGGGCATGTTGCCGAAAAGCCCGGCCTCCGCCCTTACGTACATTACATCCCCGTTCCTGCGTACTTCCGTGGTGTCATATCCTCCTTCCCGGCTGTACCGGAACTTGTAACGCCCTGAAGTATTGAGAAACTCGACATTGGCGGAGGTGCTGAGCCACCGTCCCGCCCTGCTCTCCCACAGGGCCGAGATGTCGATAAGGTCGAAAGAGCCGCTGCGTGCCTTGAAATTGAGATTGTTTCGCTTACCCTCCCGGAACCTGGGACGGCGGGAGACCATATAAAGAGCAGCTGCCGACGCATAGTCCCTGGCCGACTGGAAAATATCGCTTTTCTGCCCGTTGTACACCGACAGGACCTCCATGTTGTCCATCGAGAACTTGCCCAGGTCCACCGTCCCGTTCTGGGCATTGGATATCTGGATGCCGTCATAGAACACCCCGACATGCTGGCTTCCCAGACTGCGCACATTGACAGTCTTCAATCCCCCGATGCCGCCGTAGTCCTTGACCTGTACACCGGAGAAATACCGCAGCGCATCGGCCACCGAATTGGACCTCAGCCTCTCAAGCTGCTGTCCGGCAAGTTTTTGCGCCGGAACAATCTCTCTTATCCGATCAGCTGTCACGACCACCTCACTGAGGGTATCCTCAGGCATCTCCGGGACTCCGTCCTGGGCCCGCAGCATAACCGTCACCGACAGCAGCACCGCAACAACAGGCAGTACAATACCAGTTTTCCTATAATAATCCATTGCCAAATTATTTTCCATCTCCCGGGATACCCATGCGCCAGAATCGGCAGAATACAAGCCGACACCCGGCATTCCGACGGTTCTGAAGCATGGGGACTGTCTGTGTCCTGAAGAAGGAAAATCATTCAGCTATGCCGCACCCGTACTCCCGCAGGGCAGACAGTCACAACTGAAAGCAGGTCTTCTGACTTATTCCTCATCGCGGCAGCCTTCCCACCCTTTCAGGCAGTGGCTTAAAGATGACCGCGTGACTTCCGTCCGGGATGGACGTGGAAATTACAGCAGCGGGAACTGTCCGGGATTCTCACCCGGTTCCCTTTTGATTCCTCCACCGCAGAGCGGCGGAACGGAAACTTTCAGCGTCGCAAATGTAGATATTTTTCCAGATATTCCAAATTATATGCAGTGCCGTAAAAAACGCATTTACCTCAGATACTCGCGGAAGAAAGTCTCTATCTTGTCGAAAGGAATCTTTTCCATGTTGTCGTAAAGGTCGGTGTGGACTGCACCTGGAATTATGAGGAGTTCCTTGTTGTCGCCCTGCAGTTTCTTATAGGTGTCCTCGCTGAAATAGCGGGAATGTGCATTCTCACCATGAACCAGCAGAACTGCACTCTGTATCTCACCGGCATATGCCAGAATAGGCATGTTGAGGAAAGAAAGGGACGATGTCCTGTTCCATCCACCGTTTGAGTTGAGCGAGCGCTTGTGATAGCCGCGTGGCGTCTTGTAATAGGCATAGTAGTCCTTAACAAACTGCGGGGCGTCATCTGGCAGCGGATCGACAACTCCCCCGGCAAGGGCATAGGAGCCGTTACGGTAATCCTCCGTACGCTGGGCATTGAGTTGCCTGCGGATCCCGTTGCGGGCTTCGGCATTGTCAGCGGCATCGAAATAACCGTTGGCAGTGGCACGGCTCATGTCATACATCGTAGAAGCCACCGTGGCCTTGATGCGGGTATCCATGGCGGCGGCATTGACGGCCATTCCACCCCAGCCACAGATGCCGAGGATACCGATGCGTTCCGGATCAACATCTTCGCGTGTAGACAGATAATCAACCGCAGCACAGAAATCCTCCGTATTGATATCAGGCGAGGCTACGTAACGAGGTTGGCCACCGCTCTCACCTGTAAATGAAGGGTCGAACGCTATGGTCAGAAATCCTCGCTCGGCCAGTGTCTGCGCATAGAGCCCGGAGGCCTGCTCTTTCACAGCTCCGAAAGGACCGCAGACGGCTATTGCGGGCAACTTGCCGCCATCCGTATTCTTGGGAATGTAGAGATCAGCGGCGAGTGTTACGCCGTATCGGTTGTGGAAGGTGATCTTGCTGTGAGTCACCTTGCCGCTCTTGGGGAATACTTTGTCCCACTCCTGAGTAAGATTCAATTGCTCTTCCATTTTGCTCACTGTATTGTCTGTATTTCCGGCACTCTGCCGTCCCTCCCCGCATCCTGCACAGAGGACACCGGCGAAGAGTGCGACAACTGATAATGTCAGGACTTTTTTCATTCCGTTCTACTTTTTGTTGACTTCTGCATATTCCTCATCCGTCACAGGCTCCAGCCATTCGTTTGAAGTGTTCTCACCGGGAATCTCGAATGCCAGATGCGCGAACCAACTGTCAGCGGCCGCTCCATGCCAGTGCTTTACATTGGCAGGAATATGAATCACATCACCGGGAAGCATCTCCACAGCAGGCTTGCCCTCCTCGTGGTACCAGCCTCTGCCTGCCACACATACAAGCATCTGTCCGCCTCCCTTGGATGCACGGTGGATGTGCCAGTTGTTGCGACATCCCGGCTCAAAGGTAACATTACTGAAAGAGACCTGCTCCGTAGATATAGGCGCCAGGTAACTGTTGCCTATGAAGTACTCTGCATATGCGGTATTGGGCTCTCCTATCGGGAATATCATCTCGCGCTGGAAAGCGGCCTTTCCACCGTCTGCCTCTGTATCCTCGGCCCACACGTCCTTAGCAAGACGGAAAGCGCCCCAAGCATTGGGCCATCCGGCATAGAATGCGATGTGGGTAAGCATCTCGGATATCTCGGTACGGGTCACGCCGTTCTGCCTTGCGAACTGCAGATGATGGGTCAGTGATGAGTCGATGATGCCCTTGCCCACCAGTGTGGCAATGGTAATCATGCTGCGGTCATGCGGGCTCAGGCCCGGACGGTTCCATACCTGACCGAAAAGTACGTCGTCATTGAGCTCCGCGAACTTGGGAGCGAACTCTCCCAGCTGCACATGTCCGGCAGTCTGGGTAATCTTCTCTTGTGCCATAATAGATTGTACGCTAAATGTTGTGATAATCAATCCCAAAAGGATCGAAATTCTGATAATTGTCCTTGTTGTACCCATATTCTGTAAATTTCACAAGACAAAATTAGCCTTAAATCATCAGAGGCCCGTAACCGTTTTTACAGAGAATTGTATGAAAATTACAGATTGGAGAAAATGGCCGGAACAGCAATAAACTAAATTTTTAGTTGCATTTTTAATTTTTTAGTTATAGCTTTGTACGCAGAAACTGAAAATAATATATACCATGGCTAAAATAATAAAGGAAGGAAGACAGGAACTCACCAAGGCTGAACTGGAAATCATGCAGGTAATCTGGAAAAGAGGCAAGGTCCTGGTACATGATATCCTGGACGAGATGTCAGAGCCAAAGCCGGCGTACAACACGGTATCGACCATCGTGCGGATACTGGAGAGCAAGGGCTTCGTCTCGCACAAGGCCTACGGACGGACCTACGAATACTTCCCGCTCGTGGCTAAGGAAGAGTACACAGGCACCTACATGCGCACGGTACTGGACAACTTCTTCGACGGGTCCGTCAGCCGGATGGTCAACTTCTTCTCCTCGCAGAAGTCCATATCGGTGGAGGAGACCGACGAGATCCTAAGGATATTGAACTCAGGCAAATAAAAGACATGAAGGCAATTGAATACATAATAGAGGTACTGATCTGCAGCGGCCTGTTCCTGGTCCTGTACCGGTGGCTGCTGGCAGGAAAAGTCAGCTACCGGATCTGCAGGGCATATATAGTGGGAACAATGTTGCTGGCAGCCGCCATCCCTGCGCTGGACGTGCCGCTGTACCCTCCTGTCCAATCATCTCCGGCACCCGGTCCGGCTGCCATCATCAATGACAGTCACCTATTCGGTGACAAGGGGACAGTCTACAATTTCGGTGAAAGTACCGCCACAGATATCACGGACAGTGCCGCCGCAACCGAAAAAGGACAGACAGATAAAGACATCAGAACTGCCATTCTGAATATCATCACCGCTGTCTACTGCCTGACTGCCACAGCATCCATTGTTCTTATACTCTTCAACATAGCGAAAATCCGCCGCCTGCGCCGGAGCGCACGGCTGACCCCTATGGAGGACTGGACCTTAGCTGAGAGCGGGAAGATACAGACTCCGTTCTCCTTCCTGCGGACGGTCTACATGGGCTTCAACTACAGCCCCTCAGAGCGACGGATGATTCTCTCCCACGAGGTCAGCCACGTCCGTCACCGGCATTCCTACGAGAGGCTCGTCCTCTCCGTCCTGCGCAGCCTCCTGTGGTTCAACCCCTTCTTGTGGATTGCCGAAAAGGACCTGAAGGAGGTACAGGAATGGGAGGCCGACCGCGACGTTCTCAACGAAGGAAATGACCTGACTCTATATAGAACAGCCATCTTCAAGCAACTCTTTGGTTATAATCCGGATATATCCAGCGGGTTGAATCACTCACTCACAAAAAAACGGTTTATTATGATGACAAAGACACGACTCGGCCGCTACGCCTCACTGAGGCTGGCCGCCGCCCTCCCGCTGCTCACCGCCACCTTCCTCGCGTTCGGCTGCGGGACCAAGGATCAGACACAGAAGAGTGCCGTCTCCGCTACGGCAGCCGGCACTCACAGCACTTCTCCGGACGCAGTCTCTGCCGCACAGGACAGCGTACTGACCATCACTGTATCGAAAGATATGCTGACAATCGACGGTCAGCAATACAGCTCTGAGGACATAGACAAAGTCATTGCAGACAAAATCGCTGCCGGCAAGCCCACCATTGCTGAGATTGAAATCTCCGGCGGCACCGACATGGGGGCAGTGACCGACGTAAAAAACAGCCTCAGGAAGGCCGGTCTCCTGAAAGTCCGCTACATGGCAGACCTTGGCGGAGGTGCGGTACTGTCCGCTGAATCAGTACAAATACTGCCTCCGGCCATCAGCGACAATGAGGAGATCACGACAGCCATTCCCGTCACCCCCGCCAACAGGAAATATTTCCACCAGATCCACGTGAACAGCAACGACAGGATCATGATGGACGGATATCAGGTGACATTGGAAGAAATTCCGGAAAAGGCCGTCGGGATAATCATGGAACAGGGTATCCGCACAGATACAGATGAGGATCAGTTCCTGGGAATATTCAGCATCGGATTCAACAGAGACTCGTCCCCAGAGGTCTACGTTCAGATCCGAAACGCAATGGACAAGGCCTACAACACCGCCAGGGACAATTACTCGCAGAAAAAATTCGGCAAACCGCTCAATGCTCTTTCCATAGATGAACTGAATCAGGTCATCGGAGCCGTACCGAAGAGAATCGCCGAGCAGGACCGGATCATATACGAGGACGTGCCGCGGTAAATTTCCTAACACATTCAGGAGCAGCCGTATTCCGCAATTCAAGGCGATAAAGGCTGCTCCTTTGACCGGAGATTCTTCGCCACTCCGTCTACAGCTGATCAAATTTTCTCATACACTCCAATCTCACACTACCGGCCACATTCACATACGGCTTCATAGCCTTATAATCACCGTGTCCAGTCCACTACGGAAGACGGACCGGCTTCTGGACAAGTCCTGTGAATATAAAACGAAGCCCCGGCTTGTGAAAGTCAGGGCTTTGCCATATCAGAAAGGTTATGCGGTTTTACGACATTATTTCCTAATATTCTGATGCATCCATATCGTTCACCTTACTTCCGCTATATATGGTAGCTGAGTCCCTCCATTCGATTGTGATTCTGTTCTTCGTCCCTTCCTTCAAATCCGGTTCATATCCATTGAAGGAACCGTA
>CALUTU010000026.1 GCA_944323785.1 uncultured Bacteroidales bacterium
GTGGAGGCGCCGCGTATCGCGCACTCCGCGCGTCCCGGACAGTTCCTCATCGTGAGGGCCGGGGAGAAAAGTGAACGGATACCGTTGACTATCTGCGATTATGATACGGAAAAAGGAAGTGTGACCATCGTTACCCAGGAGGTAGGCGCCTCGACCAAGAAGATATGCCATTATGAGGAAGGCGAGTCATTCGCCGATGTGGTAGGTCCTCTCGGCCAGCCCTCAGAGTTTGTACACAGTACACCCCAGGAGCTTGCGGGCACTCGCTGGCTGTTCATAGCCGGCGGTCTCGGTACGGCTCCGGTCTATCCGCAGGCGAAGTACCTGCACAATGCAGGCGCTTATGTGGACGTAATCATAGGCGCGCGCAACAAGGACCTCATCATCATGGAGGATGAGATGAAAGCGGTGTGCGATCATCTGTATATCTGTACGGATGACGGCTCTGCGGGGGAGAAGGGTGTCGTTACCGCAGTCATGGACCGTCTGCTCGGAGGCGGGGAGAGATATGACCAGGCCGTATCCATAGGACCTATGATCATGATGAAGTTCGCTACCCTCAAGGCCAAGGAGTATAACCTGCCGCTAGTTGTCAGTCTCAATACCCTCATGGTGGACGGTACCGGTATGTGCGGAGCTTGTCGCGTGACGATTGCCGGCAGGACAAAATTCGCCTGTGTTGACGGTCCTGAGTTCAACGCATACGACGTGGACTTCGACGAGGCCATGAGGCGTCAGGGCATGTACCGTGACATAGAGAGGGAAGAGGATCACAAATGTAATATAGGTCTGCATTAAAAAGGGAGGAACAAGTAATGGCGAACAAGATACCAAGAGTGCCGGTAAGGGAACAGGACCCGGCAGTGAGAGCGCACAATTTTGATGAAGTGTGCTATGGATACAATGAGGAGGAAGCTCTGCTGGAGGCTTCCCGCTGCCTGCATTGTAAGAACCCGCGCTGTATGGCGGCATGTCCGGTTTCCATCAAGATACCTGACTTTATCGCGAGGATAGTGGCGCATGATTTTGACGGAGCGGCTGGCGTCATCGCTCAGGACAGTTCTCTGCCGGCGGTATGCGGCCGTGTCTGCCCCCAGGAGACTCAGTGCGAGGGCTCTTGTGTGCTGGGAGTCAAGGGAGAGCCGGTGGCTATAGGGAAACTGGAGCGTTTCGTGGCGGACTGGAGTCGGGAAAGCGGCAAGGTCTTTCTGGACAAGGCTCCGTCCAATGGTATAAAAGTGGCAGTGATAGGCAGTGGCCCGTCTGGTCTGGCCTGTGCTTCCGATCTGGCAAAGTGGGGCTACGACGTGACCGTATTCGAGGCCCTGCATAAGGCAGGAGGTGTGCTTCAGTACGGTATCCCTGAATTCCGTCTGCCCAAGCAGAAAGTGGTGGAGCATGAAGTGGACAATCTTCGTAAGTTGGGAGTCAAGATAGAGACAGACGTGGTTGTGGGCAGGACAGTGACCGTGGACGAACTTTTTGACAAGGAGGGTTTCAAGGCCATGTTTATAGGTTCGGGAGCCGGACTGCCCAGATTCATGGGCATTCCCGGAGAGAATCTCAATGGGGTGTCTTCGGCCAATGAGTTCCTGACGCGTAACAATCTCATGCACGGCTATGATCCTGATTATGATACACCGGTGTTCTCAGGAAAGCATGTAGTGGTGGTCGGTGGCGGTAATGTGGCCATGGACGCGGCCCGTACGGCCTTGCGTCTGGGCTCGCAGGTGACAATAGTATATCGCCGCACAGAGAATGAATTGCCGGCAAGGCGCGAGGAGGTGCATCATGCAAAGGAGGAAGGCATAGAGTTCAGAATGCTTACAAACCCTGTGGAGATACTTGGAGACGATAGGGGTTGGGTGCGCGGAATACGCTGCATCCGTATGGAGCTTGGAGAACCGGATGCTTCCGGCCGCCGCTCTCCAGTGCCTGTCGGAGGTTCGGAGTTCGACATAGAGGCAGATACGGTCATCATGGCTCTTGGGACGTCTCCCAATCCGATGCTTCCACGCTCGACGCATGGAATAGAGATCAATAAAAAAGGCTGTATAGTGGCTGATGAGAGCGGCATGACCACGCGTCCTATGGTATATGCCGGAGGCGATGCCGTAACAGGTGCCGCAACCGTGATTCTGGCCATGGGGGCTGGCCGCCGGGCTGCCGCCGCCATCCACAAGGCCTTGGAACTACAGAAATAATTTCTAACTTTGCCCGGATAAATGTATTAAACCTAATGAACGACAAGTTGAAAATCGTTGTCCTGGCCAAGCAGGTGCCGGACACCAGAAATGTAGGAAAGGATGCGATGAAAGAAGACGGAACCGTCAACCGCTCCGCATTACCTGCTATCTTCAATCCGGAGGACATGAACGCCCTTGAGCAGGCTCTCAGAATCAAGGATCGTCTGAAGGACGTGGAGGTATATCTGCTCACAATGGGACCCGGAAGGGCTGCCGACATCATCCGCGAGGGCCTATTTAGAGGTGCTGACGGAGGTGTGCTTCTGACAGACAGGAAGTTTGCCGGTGCAGATACTCTCGCTACATCATACGCTCTGTCCCAGGCAGTCCGCAAGATCGCTCCGGACATGATTATCGCCGGCCGTCAGGCTATCGACGGTGATACCGCCCAGGTAGGCCCTCAGGTGGCAGAGAAACTGGACTGGCCTCAGATTACTTACGCAGAGGAAGTATTGTATATAGACAACAGCCGTGTAACTGTCAGACGGAGGCTGGAAAGAGGTATTGAGGTGGTGTCCTCACCTCTTCCTGTACTGATCACTGTAACCGGTTCGGCCGCGCCCTGCAGGCCCCGCAACGCTAAGCAGCTTATGCGCTACAAGAGTGCGCGTACGGTATCCGAGGAGCAGGCGTCCGGCTCCGAGTACGCTGCTTCCGGCAAGTGTACCGCTCATCTTCAGATTCCAGAATGGGGATTTGCCGAGATAGGCGGGGATGAGAAGAGTTACGGTCTGGCCGGCTCTCCTACGAAGGTAAAGAAGATTGAGAACATCATCCTTCAGGCCAAGGAGTCACGGACTCTTACAGACTCCGATGCCGACATCGAGGGACTCGTTAAAGAGCTGATATCAAGTCATACAATCGGTTAATCTGTTAAAACGAAGGAACATGAACAACATTATAGTATATTGCGAGACAGACGGAGGACATCTCTGTGACGTGAGTCTCGAACTGTTGACCAAGGCCCGCGACCTTGCGGCAGTGCTTTCCTGTGATGTGGAGGCCCTTCTTATCGGGTACAATGTCAGGGGGCTGGCTGATGAACTTTATGCTTACGGCGCAAAGACCGTGCATCTGGCGGAAGACCCGAGACTGGAGTATTTCCGTACATTGCCTTATGCCGCCATCATCATTGACCTTTTCCGCAGGGAGAAACCCCAGATAGCCCTTTTCGGAGCCACTTCCGTGGGCCGTGACCTTGCACCCAGGGTGTCAAGTGCCCTGCACAGCGGTCTGACCGCAGACTGCACCGCACTGGAAATCGGTGATCATCAGGACAAGGAGAAGCAGTACCATAACCTTCTGTACCAGATCCGCCCTGCATTCGGAGGCAACATCATAGCCACTATCGTCAATCCCGAGCACAGGCCTCAGATGGCCACTGTCCGCGAGGGTGTGATGAAGAAGGCTCCTTTAGCGTCTCCCGTGGCCGGCAGGATTTCCGAGGTAGACGTCGCATCCATCGTTAAGGACAGTGACCTGACAGTGGAGATAGTTGCCCGGGAGATTGAGGAGAGGAAGATAGACATCAAGGGCGCCCAGATTATCGTGGCCGGAGGATTCGGAGTAGGCAGCAAGGAGAATTTCGACCTGATATTCGAACTGGCCAGGACTCTTGGCGGAGAGGTGGGAGCATCCCGTGCCGCTGTGGACGCAGGCTTTGCGGACCATGCCCGCCAGATCGGCCAGACCGGAGTTACAGTACGTCCCAAACTGTTCATCTCATGCGGTATATCCGGACAGATACAGCATACCGCCGGTATGGACCAGTCATCTATGATTATCTCCATCAACAGCGACCCTGAGGCTCCTATCCACAAGATAGCTGACTATGCCATAGTGGGAGACCTCAATGTGGTGATTCCCAAACTCATCAAGTTCTACAAACAAAACAGCAAATAGTCATGGCAAACTTTTATACAGACAACAGTGATTTGAAGTTCCAGCTTTCCCATCCGTTGATGAGGAAGATTGTGGAGCTGAAGGAACAGGATTTCAAGGACAGCGGCGTATATGATTATGCTCCCTGCAACGTTGAGGACGCCATCGACTCGTACGACAAGGTGATGGAGGTCATGGGCGAGATATGCGCCGACACCATCGCAGCCAATGCCGAGCAGGTGGACCATGACGGCCCCGTCTGTGAGAACGGCCGGGTGACATACGCTGCCGGTACGGCTGAGAACCAGAGAGTGCTGACTCAGGCCGGTATGTACGGTATGTCGCTTCCCCGCCAGTACGGTGGACTTAACTTTTCTCTCGTGCCTTACGTGATGGCTGAGGAACTGGTCTCAAGGGCCGATGCCGGATTTGCAAACATATGGGGTCTTCAGGACTGTGCCGAGACTATCCATGAGTTCGCATCAGAGGAGATTAAGGCAGAATTCCTGCCCAGGATTCCCCAGGGTGATACCTGTTCTATGGACTTGACTGAACCCGATGCAGGCTCAGATCTTCAGGCAGCAATGCTCAAGGCGGAGTGGAATGAGGAGAAGGGCATGTGGATGCTCAATGGCGTGAAGAGATTCATCACCAACGGCGATGCCCAGATTAAGCTCGTCCTGGCCCGCTCAGAGGAAGGTACCCGCGACGGCCGCGGCCTGTCGTATTTCGTACACGACCAGAAATGGGGCGGCGTTACAGTCCGTCGTATCGAGAACAAGCTCGGTATCAAGGGCTCTCCTACCTGTGAGCTGGTGTTCAAGAACGCTCCTGCCAAGCTTATAGGCGAACGCCGCATGGGATTGATCAAGTACGTGATGTCTCTGATGAACGGGGCCCGTCTCGGAGTGGGTGCGCAGTCAACAGGTATATCCGAGGCCGCTTACCGTGAGGCTTACAAGTACGCCTGCGAGCGCCGTCAGTTCGGCAAGGCAATCATAGAGTTCCCGGCTGTGTACGAGATGCTGGCCGTGATGAAGGCCAAGCTCCAGGCTTCCCGCGCCATTCTGTACGAGACCACACGTTTCGTGGATATATACAAGTCTTACGGCTTCATCGCCGAGACCCGCAAGCTGACTCCCGAGGAGCGTCAGGAGATGAAGAAGTATCAGCGTTATGCCGATATGTTCACCCCTGTGCTCAAGATGATGTCCAGCGAGTACTGCAACCAGAATGCCTACGATGCGATTCAGATTCACGGAGGTTCCGGCTATATGAAGGAGTATCCCGTGGAGCGTATCTACCGCGATGCCAGGATCACCACTATATATGAAGGTACGTCCCAGCTGCAGACTGTGGCTGCCATACGCTATGTGACCACCGGCGCATATCTGGCTAAGATACGTGAGTACGAGGCCGAGGAGGTGGCTCCCGAGTTCGCTGTGCTCAAGAAGACTCTGGTGGACATGACCGCTCAGTACGAGCAGGCCTGCGCTCTCGTTCACGGACATGACAATGACTATGTGGATTTCCATGCCCGCCGTCTGGTGGAGATGGCCGGTCATATTATCATGGGCTGGCTGCTTGTGTTGGACGCTCAGAGATGCTCCGACTTTACCAAGTCGGCCCGCGTCTTTATCGGCAAGGCCAGGGCCTGGAACCAGGAGAGGTATGACTATATCGCCGGCTTCACCGAGGATGACATGGCTGACTTTCAGTAACAGAATGATATGAGCAGAAGACATATTCTGATATTTGCGCTTTCCCTCATCAGCGGCACGGCTGTCGCGGATGAGGGAATGTGGCTTCCGTCCCTCATCTCCGAGAGGATAGAGGACATGCAGGCCAAGGGCTTCGAGCTTTCGGCCGAGGATATTTACAGCATTAATCAGGCATCCCTGAAGGATGCTGTCGTGCTTTTCGGCAGAGGCTGTACCGGTGAGCTTATTTCCCCGGAGGGACTGCTGATTACCAACCATCACTGCGGCTATGCCCAGATACAGCAGCACAGTTCCGTGGAGCACGATTATCTCCGCGACGGCTTCTGGGCCATGACACGTGAGGAAGAACTGCCCAATCCGGGCCTGACCGTCAGCTTTCTGGAGTATATGGAGGACGTGACGGAGCAGGTGCTGGACGGTTATGAGTCCGGGATGACCGAGGAGGAGCGGACGGAACTGATAGAGGCCAACGCCGACCGTCTGATAGAGAAGGCAGTTGAGGCCGGAGGCGGACTGAGGGCTTCCGTGGAGTCCCTGTTCTACGGCAACAGGTACTACATGTTTGTCTACCGGGAGTATTCAGACGTGCGTCTGGTTGGAGCTCCTCCCTCGTCCATAGGCAAGTTCGGCGGCGATACCGACAACTGGATGTGGCCGCGTCATACCGGAGACTTTTCCATTTTCCGTATCTACGCCGGCAAGGACAACAATCCGGCTCCCTACTCGGAGGACAACGTGCCTTATAAGCCCAGGCGTTATTTCCACATCGCTGCCGGCGGTATAAAGGAGGGTGATTTCACCTTTGTATACGGTTTCCCCGGAAGTACCCGAGAGTACATTATGTCCGAGGGTGTCCGCTATGTGTCCGAGGTGTCCAATCCCTTCAAAATAGCCCTGCGTACCATGCGCCTGGACATTCAGAAACGGTATATGGACGCTGACCAGGCTGTCCGCATACAGTATTCGTCCAAAAACGCCAGTGTTGCCAATGCCTGGAAGAAGTGGCAGGGCGAGATGCGCGGCATCAACCGTCTCGGCACTGTGGAGCGCAAGCGTGCGTATGAGGCCCGCTTCATGGAATGGGCGAAAGGCACGGAATACGAGGGCATCATCCCCGCTCTGGATTCGCTTTACGGATTGTATGTGCCTTATATGTGCGCCCTTGAGTATTATTATGAGGCTCCGAGGACAATCGAGCTTACTAATTTCGCCTCAAAGGTTATGAGGATTGCCGAAGACGGTGGCTCGGACTCGCTTCTCAGAGCTGCTGTGGAGGCTTTCTACAAGGACTATTATCTGCCATTGGACAAGGCGTCCTTCATAGCGGTGATGAACTACTATAAGGATCATGTTCCAGAGAATTTCAGGCCGGAGTATTTTGACAGTACTTTGTCCGCTTACGGCAGTGTGGAGGCCTGGGCTGATTACATGTTTGCCCATTCTACCTTTACCGACCGGGAATTCGTGTCAGCTATGGGGATTGCGGATGTATCCGTTCTAAATGACGATCCGGCTGTGGAGTTCAGCCGCGAGTTCTCTTCGTGGGCAGAGGCAGAGATATATCCTCATGTGGACAGACTCGGCAATGAGATAACTCTGCTTTACAGGGATTATATGCGCGGTCAGATGGAGTTTGAGCCGGACAAGGCCTTTTATCCGGATGCCAATCTGACATTACGTGTAGCCTACGGCCACATCAAGGGCTATTCTCCGGCAGACGGAGTGGATTATCTGCCGTTCTCGACCATAGACGGTATCATGCAGAAGGACAATCCGGAGATATTTGACTACAATATTCCGCAGAAGTACCGCGAAATCGTGGCTGACGGCGACTATGGCCGCTGGGGACAGGACGGCTCCGTGCCGGTCTGCTTCATCGCCACCAATCACACTTCTGGAGGTAATTCCGGCAGTCCGGTCATAGACGGCAAGGGCCGCCTGATCGGCATCAACTTCGACCGAGTGTGGGAGGGCACCATGAGCGACATCGAGTTTGACCCGGACTTCTGCCGGAACATCAGCCTTGATATCCGCTATGCCCTTTTTGTCATTGACAAGATTGGCGGTGCCTCACACCTCATCGACGAGATGACTATCGAGACCGAATAGCATATTAGCCGTAAAGAATAATATTTTTTTGTTAAAAAATTTGGTGATAAGAAAATATTGTTATCTTTGCGGTCCGATTCGGGATGTGGCGCAGTTGGTTAGCGCACCACGTTAGGGACGTGGGGGTCGGACGTTCGAGTCGTCTCATCCCGACAAAAGAGGTCTCCCGGAAAGGAGGCCTCTTTTTGTGAGATACATATGAAAGTTTCGGGAAGTGGCGCAGTTGGCTAGCGCGCTGCGTTCGGGACGCAGAGGTCGGGTGTTCGAGTCACCTCTTCCCGACAAAAGGGCATCAATCGGTGCCCTTTTGTCGTAGAAGAGGTGACGCTCCGCTTTCAAGACCCTCTCCCAGACCCTCTCCAAAGGAAAGGGCTCTGTCGCTCCGCTCCGGTCATGTTAATGGCGCATCAATCGGTGCCCTTTTGTCGTAGAAGAGGTGACGCTCCGCTTTCAAGACCCTCTCCCAGACCCTCTCCAAAGGAAAGGGCTCTGTCGCTCCGCTCCGGTCATGTTAATGGCGCATCAATCGGTGCCCTTTTGTCGTGGAAGAGGTGACGCTCCGCTTTCATAGCGTGGGAACGGTAAGTAGAGGAGCAGTTTGTAAATGCAATATGTTGAATATGAGATGGTTGTGATTTTGGCGTGAGACTTTGGCTGATATCTGGGGGAGTGTAAAGAACATCTGCTTTATACAAATTGTTGATTTGCTGATGATTGCAAAATCATCCTGCTCCTGTTGTTACCGTTGTGTCTGCTTTTCCAAGGAATATAATCGTCATGAGACCGTATGAAGCGGCACATATTTTTGCGGTGTTCCAAAAAGGGCTCTGTCGCTCCGTTATAGAAGGTCGATGACTCCGCCGTCGTAGATGAGGTAGCCGCGCAGGTCGGGACGCGATGAGATGAATTCTGCGGCTTTCTCCTTGCCAAGTACCATGCAGTATGTGGCGTATGCGTCGGAGAGCGCGCTGCCGCGGACGGTGTCGTTGCAGATAACCGTCGCGCTGAGCAGGTCCTGCTGAACTGGATATCCGGTGACTGGGTTGATGGAGTGGGCGTATTTCTTCCCGTTGATGATATAGAACTTGCGGTAGTTGCCGGAAGTGGTGATGCCGCAGTCGGTCAGGTAGACGATTTTCTGAATATTTTCCCCGGCTGTCTGCGAGCCGTCCACCGGAGCGTCAATACCGATGCTCCACTCCCTGCCGGAGGCATTTACCCCTTTGCAGACTATCTCCATGCCCACTTCCACCAGATAGTTCCGTACTCCGAGACTGTCCAGCAGGTCCGCTACTACGTCGCAGGTGTAGCCTTGTGCGATGGCGTTGAAGTTGAGCTGCACCCGCGGGTCCTTCTTGATGAGCCTGCCGTTTTCCAGACAGATGAGATCCATGCCGACAAAGGTCTTGAGCGAGTCTACTATGCTGGCTGTCCGGGCATCGTTGCGGATGCTGTCCATCGTCTCCACTGACTTGAATCCGAATCCCCAGAAGTCGAAGAGAGGTCCTCCGGACACATCGAAAAGTCCGTCGGTCTCATCCCACAGTTTCCGGGACATCTCATACAGCTCCAGGAAGTACCTGTCAGGGACACAGTCCTCGCCGCGGTTCCATCTGGACAGAAGCGAGCCGCGGTTGTAGCCGGATATTGAGAAGTCGATATCCTGCAGCCGCCTGCTTACCAAAGTGATGATACTGTCCTCATCCGCAGGTGCCGGCAGTCCTTCGGGTGCTGAGTATATGATGTGGAATGTACCTCCCTGGGCGTAGCCTTCTATTCTTCTATATTCGGTGTGTGTTGAACATGAGAATGTTAGGTGGGCAATAGCCAATGATATAAGAAGACGTAGGACACTTCGCATGGTGGCATGATTTTAGTAAAATTCTTATCTGTTTGCAAAACTAAGAAAATTTAATGCATCTTTGTATTTGTAAGTGAAATATTGAAATGAACAGCAAGTATTTGAAAACGGTTTTATGGTCCGTGCTGGTGTCAGTGCTTATGCTGGCCTCCTGTAAGAAGGATGAAGATGATACGAGGGAGTATATGTCCGGTGCGGTTAATTTCGACTTTCCTGTCTATGCAATAGCCGGTCAGTACGTAGAATCGTATGCATCCGGTGTTACCACCCCGGCAAATCCCGAGTATGTATGGGTTTCGCATGACCTGAATATAAGCGAGACTGATACCGTCAGAAGTCAGTCCATCGCATTTTATCTTCCAGAAGAGCCCGGAGAGTATACCATGACTGTGTACGCCATGCATCCGGAATATTATTCATTGACCAACAGTACGACGGTTACTGTTATATCCTCGGATATAAAGGATGTCGGCGGTATGTATCCCGGTGAGGAGGAGTTCACCGATCCCAGAGACGGAGAGACGTATTATGTCAGGTCATACGGTGACCTCAAATGGTTTACCCAGAATCTGCGGTATGCCGGAACGGAGGATATGGAGCTCGGGTGTCTGTATGAGAATTCGGACGGAATTGACATGGTGTTCGGCCGGCTGTATTCATGGAATGACGCTACTGGCGGGGAGTCGGGCAGCGGTTTTGGTGGCGGGCCTCAGGGCGCATGTCCGGAGGGCTGGTCAGTCCCGACCAATGAGGACTGGGAGAATCTGGCTGCTGCTGTCGGAGGACAGAAGTACGACTTTATGGACAGATGGTCCGGTCTTGGAGTCGAGATGTCGGCGGCGATAACATTGGCAGGTATACCGATGTGGCCTTATTCTCCGGACAACAGGCATTCAAATTCTTCCAGATGGAACGGTTTCCCTTCCGGTAACTCCAGGGACAGTTACGGGGATTTTGAGAATATCTCCACTTACGGTATGTGGTGGTCGTCCTCAGAGCTGGATAAGGAAACGGCTCCTTACCGTTATATTTATTACGATTCAGATACTTTCGATGTATATTATACAGACAAGGATACTTACGGAGTCTCTGTCAGATGTGTGCAGGTGATAGAATAACAATTAAAAACAGATGAATATGAAACGCGGTTATGTAGTGATTATCGTTATCGTTGCGGTAGTACTGGTGTTGTTTTTCTGGGTCAAGGGCATGTACAACTCCATGGTCAGGATGGACGAGGGGGTGTCAAGTGCCTGGGCTCAGGTGGAGAATGTTTATCAGAGAAGGGCGGATCTTGTGCCCAATCTGGTGGCTACGGTAAAGGGCTATGCCGAGCATGAATCATCCACGCTCGAAGCAGTGGTCAATGCAAGGGCAAAGGCTACTCAGATGACGGTGGACCCATCCGGCCTTTCGGAGGCGGAGATCGCAAGGTTTACGGAGGCTCAGGATGAACTGGGTGCGGCAATCGGCCGCCTGCTCGTCTCGGTGGAGCGTTATCCTGACCTGAAGGCCAATCAGAATTTCAGGGACCTGCAGGCTCAGCTTGAGGGCACGGAGAACAGAATTACGGTGGAAAGGCAGAAGTTCAACGAGGCGGCCCGGAATTACAATGTCACGATACGTAAGTTCCCCAACAACATCTTCGCCGGTATGTTCGGCTTTGAGAAGAAGGGCTATTTCGAGGCTTCTGAGGGAGCGGAACAGGCACCTGCCGTAAGTTTTGAGTGATGACGGCGGCTGATCTGCTAAGGAAGGAGAACAAGGACAGGCTGGTGAAGGCCATCGTCACGGCCGAGAAGAATACTTCCGGGGAGATACGGGTACATCTGGAGCAGGTCTGCAAGGGAGATCCGTATCTGCGGGCGGCCTATGTGTTCTCCAGGCTCGGAATGTTCAATACCAAGGACCGGAACGGAGTG
>CALUTU010000027.1 GCA_944323785.1 uncultured Bacteroidales bacterium
CCAAAGATAATAATACAGACCATGAAAGAATATAAACTCAAAATCAACGGCAATGACTACAATGTGGTCATCAACGACGTACAAGAGTCAGTGGCATCAGTAGAGGTCAACGGCTCCAACTACAAGGTGGAGTTTGAGAAGCCCATCGTCAAGCCTACTGCCATCAAAGTAGTGAAAACCGCACCTGCAGCACCCGCTGTATCGGCTGCCACACCCAAGCCCTCTGCGGCTCCCGCTCCTACAGCCGGCGGTACAACCGTATCCTCACCCCTTCCCGGTGTTATCCTGGATGTGTGCGTGAAGGAAGGCGACACCGTAAAGAACGGTCAGAAGATCATGGTTCTTGAGGCCATGAAGATGGAGAACGTCATCGAGGCCACTGCCGACGGTGTTATCAAGAGTATAAAAGTCAACAAAGGCGACTCCGTAATGGAAGGAACGCCCTTAGCTATTATAGGATAGTATGATTGGTGAAAATTTAAGACAATTCTGGCAATATACCGGATTCGCGAATTTTGAATGGACATACCTGCTGATGATATGCATCGGCCTTGTGTTCATCTACCTCGCGATAAAGAAGGAATGGGAGCCCATGCTGCTCGTTCCTATAGGATTCGGTATCATCATCGGCAACATCCCCCTCTTTCCCGGCCTGTCGGTCGGCATCTACGAGGAAGGCTCTGTGCTGAACATACTCTACTATGGTGTGATCAAGGGCTTCTACCCGCCTCTGATCTTCCTCGGAATCGGTGCGATGACTGACTTCTCCGCCCTGATCTCAAACCCCAAGCTGCTGCTCATCGGAGCTGCCGCCCAGTTGGGTATCTTCGGAGCCTACACCGTGGCCCTCGCCCTCGGGTTCTCTCCCGCTGAGGCCGGTGCAATCGGTATCATCGGAGGTGCTGACGGTCCTACCGCCATCTTCCTCTCCTCGAGACTTGCTCCCGACCTCATGGGCGCCATCGCCGTATCGGCATATTCCTACATGGCCCTCGTTCCCGTGATCCAGCCTCCTATCATGAAGCTGCTCACCACCAAGAAAGAGAGACTCATCAGGATGAAACCGCCCCGTCCGGTATCTCCTACAGAGAAGAAGCTCTTCCCTATCATCGGCTTCCTCGTAACCGCTTTCATCGTGCCTTCCGGTATCCCTCTGTTAGGTATGCTTTTCTTCGGTAACCTTCTCAAAGAGAGTGGTGTTACCCGCCGTCTGGCCGAGACCGCACGCGGACCGCTGATCGATATAGTGACCATCCTCATCGGTCTTACCGTGGGATGCTCCACCCAGGCCGACAAGTTCCTCCAGCTGAAGTCTGTCTACATCTTCATCCTCGGAGCGTTCTCCTTCATGGTAGCAACCTTCGGCGGTGTGATGTTCGTGAAGATCTTCAACATCTTCCTGAAACCAGGCAACAAGATCAACCCTCTTATCGGAAACGCCGGAGTATCCGCAGTGCCGGACTCCGCCCGTGTATCCCAACTGGTCGGTCTGCAGTACGACAAGACCAACCACCTGCTGATGCACGCCATGGGTCCGAACGTAGCCGGTGTGATCGGCTCAGCCGTCGCTGCCGGTATCCTGCTTGGATTCCTGGGCTAAACAGCCTGATAAGATATCATCGTAATAAAAGTGTCATCTTCGGATGGCACTTTTTTGTTTTATTTCAATAAAGTTTTTACTAACTTTGAGGAATAAAATAAATTATCATACCATATGCAAAACAAATTGCAAGAACTCACCGACAAGCTCTACAATGAAGGGCTGTCAAAGGGGAAGAAAGAGGCCGAGGATCTCAAGGCCGCAGCCGTAAAGGAATCCGACAGAATCATAGCAGACGCACGTAAGGAAGCCGGGAGAATCATCGCTGATGCCCGCAAGGAAGCCGAGGAACTCCGGACCAGGGTCGAGAATGACATCAGGATGGCGTCTTCCCAGACCATCTCCGCCGTGAGGCAGCAGGTTGAGAGCATCATCATCTCCAAGGCCATATCTACCGGCATCAAGGACAGTCTGGAAGATCCGGAACTGGTCAAGTCGCTCCTGACAACAGTCGCAAAGGCATTCAATGCCGCTGATGCCGCTCCGGCAGGACTGGAAGCCGTCCTTCCCGCCTCCATGCAGGAAAGCCTCCGGGAATATTTCAAGAAGAATGCCTCTGACGCGATGGACAAGGGCATCGACGTGACTTTCTCCAAGCAGATTCAGGGTGGCTTCAGGATAGGGCCGAAAGACGGAGGCTACATGATTAGTTTTGCTGAAGGTGACTTCGAGAACATTCTCACCGAGTACCTAAGGCCTACTGCAAGAAAACTGCTATTCGGTCAGGAATAATGAACAACTACCATTACATCATAGCCGGACTGCCAGAGCTGATGCCTGACTTACATGCGGAAGGATTCTCCTATAAGGATCTGGAAGCAGCCATAAGGGAGCAGCTCTCGGCACGTGACCGCAGGCTGGTGGACTGGCTGGATTTCGGAACTGACACAACCCACCTCTCCGGACATTTCTACCGTGCGGTGTCCAGACAGAAGTCAGGCTTTCTAAAATGCTACTTCGATATGGACCGCAAGATGCGCAACGCGCAGGTGGAGTTCCTTTCGGAAAAGGAAGGCCGGGACTCAGGGAAATACACAGTCGGAGAGACAGAGTCCTACAAGGAGGAGTTTCCTGAGCTTCAGGCAATATTCCAATGCGGAGACCTGTTTGAGCGTGAGCATCGTCTGGACATGTTCCGTTGGGAAAGGATAACGGGCATGACCCTGTTCCATTATTTCGATATGGATGTTATCCTGGCATTTCTGGCCAAAGGCCTGATAGTAGACAGATGGAGCAGACTCGACAAGGAGCGTGGCACACAACTGTTCCGCCAGTATGTAGACGAGGTCAGAGGCACATTCAAAGGTGTGGATTTCCATTAAGACAATAAAAACATCAAGAATATATGAATCCTAATAGAAAAACTGCAGGAAAGGTTACGGGAGTCATCTCCAACCTGGTCACCGTAGAAGTGGACGGTCCTGTCTCGCAGAACGAGATCTGCTACATACAGCTCGGAGACGCCAGACTCATGGCCGAGGTCATCAAGGTGACGGGAAAGAAGGCGTCCGTACAGGTCTATGAGAGTACCAGGGGCCTGCGAGGCGGCGACAAAGTGGAGTTCGAAGGACACATGCTCGAAGCCACCTTGGGTCCGGGACTGCTCTCAAGTAACTTCGACGGGTTGCAGAACAACCTGGCCACTATGGAGGGAGTATTCCTCAAACGCGGAGAGTACACCGCGCCCATAGACGTGAATAAGGAATGGGACTTCACTCCTATCGCAAAAAAAGGAGACGAAGTACGGGCCGCTGACTGGCTTGGAGAAGTCAAAGAGGGATGGCTGCCTCACAAGATTATGGTCCCGTTCTCCTTCAAGGGCACTTATAAGGTCAAGTCCATCGTATCTGCCGGACAGCACAAGGCAGGAGAGACCATTGCCGTCCTTACTGACGAGGCAGGAGAGGATCACAACGTGTCCATGATACAGAAATGGCCGGTGAAAGTGGCCATTACCGCATATAAGGAAAAACCGCGCCCCTGGCGCGTGATGGAGACCGGAGTCAGGTGCATCGACACCTTCAACCCCATCGCGGAGGGAGGCACAGGATTTATCCCCGGCCCTTTCGGCTGCGGCAAGACCGTGCTCCAGCACGCCATTGCCAAGCAGGGTGAGGCTGACGTGATAGTGATGGCCGCCTGCGGTGAGCGTGCCAACGAGGTCGTGGAGATATTCACCGAATTCCCCGAACTGGTCGACCCTCGTACTGGACGGTCGCTGATGGAGAGGACTACCATAGTCTGCAACACATCCAACATGCCCGTGGCGGCCCGTGAGGCATCTGTATACACGGCTATGACAATCTGCGAGTACTACCGCTCGATGGGCCTTAAGGTCTTGCTGCTGGCTGACTCCACATCCCGCTGGGCACAGGCCCTCAGGGAGATGAGCAACCGTATGGAGGAGCTTCCCGGAGCCGACGCATTCCCGGTAGACCTATCGTCCACGATTTCCAATTTCTATGCGAGGGCAGGAGCCGTAACGCTCAACAACGGCAAGACAGGGTCAGTAACCTTCATAGGTACGGTATCACCGGCCGGAGGTAACCTGAAAGAGCCGGTAACCGAGTCCACCAAGAAAGCGGCCCGCTGCTTCTACGCCCTCTCTCAGAACCGTGCGGACAAGAAACGCTACCCCGCAGTGGATCCGATAGACTCATACTCAAAGTACCTCGAATACCCGGAGATTGTATCTTTCCTCAACGAAAAGGTCGCCCCAGGATGGGTTGACATGGTAATGAAAGCCAAAACTCTTGTTCTCAGGGGAAAAGAAGCATTTGAGCAGATTAACATCCTCGGAGACGACGGAGTGCCCGTAAGCTACCACGAGCGATACTGGAAGTCTGAGCTGATAGACTATATCATCCTGCAGCAGGACGCATTTGACAGTATAGACGCCTCATCTCCCATCGAGCGTCAGAAATTCATGCTGACCAAAGTACTGGAAGTCTGCGACCAGGAGCACGACTTCGAGACATTCGAGGAATGCTCGGCATGGTACAAGGAAGTCATCAACATTTTCCGTCAGATGAACTATTCCGAGTTCAAGAGTGAGGAATTCAACAAATATCTCGAACAGATCAATAAATTCATGAGCCATGACAAATAGAGCATTTCAAAGAATATACACTCAGTTGGAAGCCATTACCAAAGCCACTGTCTCAGTCAAGGCTCAGGGAGTTTCCAATGACGAGCTCGCCACTGTAGCCGGACGTCTGGCCCAGGTGGTGAAGATGAAGGACGATACCGTCACCCTCCAGGTATTCGAAGGCACAGACGGCATTCCGACAAACGCCGAAGTGACATTTTTCGGCGAGCCGCCCGCCCTCAATGTCAGCGACGACCTGGCCGGACGTTTTTTCAACGCATACGGACAGCCCATCGACGGAGGCCCGGAAGTGGAGGGTGAGAGACGCTATATCGGAGGCCCGTCGGTCAACCCCTATAAAAGAAAACAGCCATCACAGCTGATTCCAACCGGTATCGCCGGTATCGACCTGAACAATACGTTGGTATCGGGACAGAAGATTCCGTTCTTCGCCGACCCTGACCAGCCCTACAACCAGGTGATGGCCATGGTGGCCCTCCGTGCGGACGTGGACAAGATCATCCTCGGCGGCATGGGACTCTCCAACGACGACTACCTCTACTTCAAGAACATGTTCGAGAGCGCAGGTGCATTGGACAAGATTATCAGCTTCGTCAACACTACCGAGCAGCCTCCCGTGGAGCGTCTGCTGATACCGGACATGGCCCTGACCGCCGCCGAGTATTTCGCTGTGGACAAGAACGAGAAAGTCCTCGTGCTGCTGACCGACATGACCCTCTACGCCGACGCCCTCTCGATAGTGAGCAACCGTATGGACCAGATTCCCTCGAAGGACTCCATGCCCGGCTCCCTGTACTCCGACCTGGCGAAGATCTACGAGAAGGCCGTACAGCTGCCCGCTGGAGGATCGATCACGATTATCGCAGTGACTACCCTCAATGACGGGGACATCACACATGCCATCCCGGACAACACCGGATACATCACCGAGGGTCAGCTTTTCCTGCGTCTGGACAGCGACACCGGCAAGGTAATTGTAGACCCTTTCCGCTCACTGTCCCGTCTGAAACAGCTGGTTATAGGCAAGCAGACCCGCGAGGACCACAACCAGGTGATGAACACCGCCGTCCGTCTCTACGCAGACGCGGCCAACGCCAGGACCAAGCTGGAGAACGGCTTCGACCTGAGCGACTACGACAACCGCTGTCTCGAATTCGCCAAGGAATACTCCACCAGACTGCTGGCCATCGACGTGAACATCTCCATCAACGAGATGCTCGACACCGCATGGGAGCTGTTCGGCAAGTATTTCACCAAGGCCGAGACAGGACTGAAGGAGTCGCTGATACAGAAATACTGGAAAGGCAAAGAATCATAATTTACAATGGCTATCAAATTCCAATACAACAAGACATCGCTGAACGAACTGGGCAAGCAGCTCAAGGTCCGTACACGCGCCCTGCCCACCTTGAAAAACAAGGAGGCGGCCCTGCGCTTAGAGGTCAAGAAGGCCAAAAAGCGCTCGGATGAGCTATTGGAAGAGCTGGCCTCATCCCTGGAAAAATACAGATACATGTCAGGTCTGTGGAACGAGTTCGAGCCCGGACTGATAACCGTTAAGGACGTGGAGCTGGAAACAGCAAAGTTTGCAGGTGTCAAGATTCCGGAGCTCAGGAACGTCATATACGAGGTCAAGGAGTTCGACCTGTTCCGCAAGCCCATGTGGTACAGTGACGGAGTACAGATACTGAAGGACCTGGCACGTCTCGGTATCGAATCAGAGATCTGTTCGGAGAAGAGCCGCATCCTGGACTGGTCCCGCAAGAAGACCACCCAGAAGGTCAACCTCTACGAGAAAGTGCAGATACCAGGCTACCACGAAGCCATCCTGAAGATAAAGAGATATCTGGAGGATGAGGAGAACCTTTCCAAGGCATCCCAGAAAATAGTAAAGACACGCCACAACTTAGAAGAAGAGGAGGAAGCGTTATGATTACCAAGATGACAAAATACTCCATGATCCTCCTTTCGGGAGACTTGGACTCCTTCCTGTCAGGTATTCAGTCGTTAGGTATGGTGGACATCACCCGCTCCGCCGCAGCCTGCGATGATGCCTCTAAGCAGATGAGCGACCTTATAACCAGATGCAGGAACGCTGTGGACTCCCTTGGCAATCTGACAAAGGAGAACCCGGACCTCAAGGCCGAAGCGCATCCTGAAATCTCAGGAGAGCAGATGCTGTCAGACTTTGAAAGCAATGCTGCCCGCCGCATGGATATAAGTACCGGACTGGCCTCACTGGAGAAAGAGTACCAGAACGCCCTCCCGTGGGGAGAATTCGCCCAGGAAGATCTCGGCCGCATCAGGAAAGCCGGGCTTATCCCCCATTTCTACTGCGCGGGCGACAAGAAGTTCCAGAGCCGGTGGGAGGAGGAATACCCGCTGTGGGTGCTCAACCGCACAGGCGGCAAGACATATTTCACCGTACTGTCCGGACCGGAAGAGGATTTCAATTTTCCCATGGAGCAGGCACAGTTTCCCGTACGTCCGGCATCCGCTGTACTGTCCGAAATAGACCGGCTTAAAGCCGAACGGGACAGACTGCTGGCTGTGGCCGCCGGATATGCGGAACGGACTGCCGAACTGCAGGAGCTTGCCGACAGAACATTCGCCTCACTTGACCTGTATCTTGCAGAGACATCCTCCGTCAAGGAAGGAGAAGGGACCATAAGTATCGTGGAAGGCTTCGCTCCCACAGAGGACGACATCAAAGTCAAGGAATACCTCGACTCATGCAGCGTCTACTACATGGCCGAAGCCGCCAAGGGCGAGGACAACCCTCCAGTAAAGTTGCACAACAACTGGTTCGCACGGCTTTTCGAGCCTGTAGGCAGTCTGTATGAGCTGCCCAATTACGATGAGCTGGACCTTACCCCCTACTTCGCCCCGTTCTACATGCTCTTCTTCGGATTCTGCCTGGGAGACATGGGCTACGGACTGATATTGGTCATAGCCGGCATAGCCGCAGCTATTGCATTACCTAAATACAAGGCATACGGCAAGCTTATCGCATGGCTCGGAGTGGGCTCGCTAATCATGCCCCTCCTCTCGGGAACAGTATTCGGGATGAAACTCTACGACATCTTCCCCATGCGGGAGGACATAAAGAGCCTCTTCTTCTCCGACCTGAAGATGTTCTGGTTCGCCATCATTTTCGGACTGTTCCAGATAGTCTTCGCCAGGATGATAAAAGCCGTTTTCGCCTTCTCCAGGCACAAGTGGGACGAGGGGCTGAGTGAGGTAGGCTGGTGCATGGTCATTGTCTGGGCCGCATGCGCGTATGCCGGAAGCCAGACCGGTTCGAGACTGCTGCCTTCCATCGCCGCACAGATACTGCTGTTCGGAGGACTCGTGCTCGTCCTGTTCTGCAGTAAACCGGCCAAGTTCTTCCTGCTGAGACCCCTGAAAGGCATCGTATCACTGTACGACATCACAGGCATCTTCGGAGACATGCTCTCATACATACGTCTTTTCGGACTGGGAACTACCGGAGGTATCCTCGCGCTTGTGATCAACTCTATCGCGATGAGCCTGTCCGGCATCCCGTATGTCGGCTGGCCTGTCACAGTGATATTCCTCATCTTCGGGCACCTGGCCGTCATGGGCCTCTCCTGCCTCGGAGCATTTGTCCATCCTGTCCGTCTGACCTTTGTCGAGTTCTACAAGAACGTAGGCTTCGAAGGAGGCGGCAGAGCATACAAACCATTGAAATCATATAACAATAACAAATAAACAACTCAATCTTATGACAACACCACTGATTTTAGCCTATGTGGGCATGGCAGTAATGCTTACCCTCTCCTGCACTGGAAGTGCCATCGGTGTAACCATGGGCGGCAACACCACTATAGCCGCTCTCAAAAAGAAACCTGAGATATTCGGAAAATCCATGCTCCTCTGCGTGCTTCCCTCTACCCAGGGTCTGTACGGATTCGCGGCATTCTTCCTCATGCTCAGCAGTCTGGGCGGCATGGAGGATGCCTCGCAGGTACTTACCATGAATCAGGGACTGGCCATGTGCGCAGCCGGTCTGGCACTCGGTTTCGTGGGCCTGTGGTCAGCCATCAAGCAGGCCAGCCTCGTATGCAACGGTATCAACGAGATGTCCAACGGCAACGACGTCTTCTCCAAGACCATGATTCTCGCCGTATTCCCCGAGCTCTACGCCATCCTCTCGTTCGCCTGCGCCTTCCTCGCCCTGCCGTAAACGCAAGGACACAGCACGACTTTATGAGACTGCGTCGGAGATCCCGGTGCAGTCTCAATGTTTTATATACCTGCTAAAAGTCGAGGGAGAAGATGTCGGAGCGGGGCAGGCAGACGAGCTGGAGGTCATCCGGTATGGTCAGGCCGATGGAGGTCAGGGCATAATACGAGGTGCGGTAAGCCAGGCCGGGGGTGTTGTTGTCCTGACTTAGATGACAGAGAAATACTCCCTTAAGGCCCGGATGCCAGATACGTTTGAGGGCGGAGGCACAGTCATCGTTGCTCAGGTGTCCGTTGTCACCCATGACACGGGCCTTGAGCTCAGGCGTATAGCGGCCCCGGATGAGCATGTCTATATCGTAATTGGATTCGATTATCACGTAATCAGCCTGTCTGCAATATTCATAAGCATACTCGGGCACCCGGCCCAGGTCGGTCATGAACACGAAACGTGTGCCGAAGAAGTCCAGGAAGTAACCCAGGGTCTGGGTCGCGTCGTGGGGTACCTCGAATGTCACGCAGCCTACTCCGCGCATCTGTTCCGGAAATCCTGGACGCAGCACTCTGCGCGAGCCGGCCAGGTCAGGACCGACTGCGCTGTGACGGGTCAGGGCATCGTGCAGCCTGGCCGTGGCATATACCGGCACAGACAGTCTCTGTGCCAGTGACAGCAGGCCCCGTATGTGGTCCACATGATCGTGTGTCACGAATATCATCTCCACCGACGACACATCCACCCCGGCCTTCGCCAGCCGTTGCTTGATGGTACGGAAACCTATCCCTGCATCCACTACCAGGGCCGTACTCTCATTGCCTATATAGTAACAGTTACCGTTGCTCCCGCTCGAGATACTCAGAAATCTTGCCATACAGATCGTCCTTGGGGTTATAGAGCACTGTGTGCAGGCCCAGTGCCTTGCCGGCCTCTATATTGGCCGGAGAATCATCGATATACAGTGTCTCTTCGGGTACGATGCCCGAATCCTTTATCATCTTCAGGAATATGGCCTTGTCCGGCTTCGCCAGCTTCATCCTATACGACAGATACAGCTTGTCAAAGAGTTCCTTGACATCATATCCCTTGTCCTTGAAGAGCTTGCGGCAGTATGCCATGCCTATGGGATTGGTATTGCTGAGCAGCAGCATACGGTAGTCATTGCGGTAGAACAGCAGAGTCTCTATCTTGTCCTGGGGTATATCATTGAGAAAACAGTTGAGCGAGTAGTCTATCTCCCTGTCCGAAATTATCTTCGGCTTACCGTCCTTGATAATGGCCGAATGTGTCCGGATAATCTGCCGGAACTGACGCGCTGATATCTGCCCCGTCTCGAATTTCTCAAAGAAGCCTATCTGACGGTAAGACCTGAGTACCTCACCGAAATCCCGGTAGCCGACTATATCGTTGAATGCCCTGATACAGGCGACACGGTTCAATGGGACTATCACTCCGCCCAGATCAAAAACCAGATTCTTAATCATACTGTCAAGTCTTTAAGTTGTAAGTCTGAAAAATCGTACGGATATCTGAAGATACCCTTTTCCGTCACTATTCCGCTTATAAGCGAAGCCGGAGTGATGTCAAAGGCCGGATTGTAGACTTTGACACCGTCCGGGGCTATCCTGTGCCGGAAATACAGTTCCGTCACCTCTTCCGCCTCACGCTGCTCCACGGGGATATCCTTCCCGGAAGCCGCAGAAGGGTCTATGGAAGATGTAGGTCCAAGAATATAAAAGGGGATATGGTAATAGGAGGCGAGTATGGCCAGAGCCGAAGTTCCTATCTTGTTGGCAGTATCTCCGTTGGCAGCCACCCGGTCGCAGCCGGTGAAGACCAGGTCTATCTTGCCCGAGGCCATCAGGGATGCGGCCATATTGTCACACTGCAGAGTCACATCCACCCCTGCCTTCTGAAGCTCGAAAGCGGTAATACGCGCCCCCTGCATCAGAGGACGGGTCTCGTCTGCATATACGCGGGGAGCCATACCGCGGCTGTGAGCCAGATATACGGGAGCCAGAGCCGTACCGTACCTGGACACGGCATAATGCCCGGCATTGCAGTGTGTCAGAATCCCCATGCCGGGACGGTCTATCAGAGAGGCACCGTAGCCGGCTATCGAGCGGCACATGGCCATATCATCCGCCTTGACAGCCTCGGCTTCCCGACGCAGAGCGGACAGAATCTCCTGAACCGAACCGTCCTTGTGCGACTCCAGACAACGGGTCATCCTCTCCAGCGCGGCCGGAAGGTTCACGGCTGTAGGCCTGGCGGAGCCGATATATTCCTTTATCCTGTAAAATTCCGCGATAAACTCACTGCAACTGAGAGACACAGCCCTGTTCTTATTGAACAACGAGACATACAGTCCGTATGCAGCGGCTACACCTATGGCCGGAGCTCCCCTGACCCGCAATTTGGCGATAGCCTCATAGACCTCGTGCTCATCCCTGAGGGTAAGAAACCGCTCCTCTCCAGGCAACAGAGTCTGGTCGACTATCACCACTCCGTCACCCGCTGCGTTGAGCGCCACACTGTCGTATGTGAACAGACTGTCGAGCTGCACGGCGTT
>CALUTU010000028.1 GCA_944323785.1 uncultured Bacteroidales bacterium
GCCGAGGTCAAGAGATCCAGAAGGTCTCTGCTGATTGAGGGCTTTTATCCGGACGGCAACCTCTACTACTATGGAATAGGTTTATAAAAATAATGAGACAACTAAAGATTACAAAATCGATTACCAACCGTGAGAGCGCCTCTCTCGACAAATATCTCCAGGAGATAGGCAGGGAGGAGCTCATCGGGGTTGATGAGGAAGTGGAGTTGGCGCAGAGAATCCGCAAGGGCGACCAGAAAGCCCTTGAGAAACTGACGAAAGCCAATCTCCGCTTCGTCGTTTCTGTTGCGAAACAGTATCAGAATCAGGGTCTGAGTCTTCCGGACCTTATCAATGAGGGAAATCTCGGACTCATCAAGGCCGCCGAGAAGTTTGACGAGACCCGTGGCTTCAAGTTCATCTCCTACGCTGTGTGGTGGATACGTCAGTCAATACTGCAGGCTCTGGCCGAGCAGTCCAGGATAGTCCGTCTTCCGCTCAACCAGGTAGGTTCCCTGAACAAGATCAACAAGGCCCTGCAGAAGTTCGAGCAGGACAACGAGAGGATGCCTTCGCCAGACGAGCTGGCGGAGATACTGGATATCCCAAGGGACAAGATTGCCGATACGCTCAGAGTCTCCGGACGTCATGTGTCTGTTGACGCCCCGTTTGTGGACGGTGAGGATAACAGCCTGCTGGACGTGCTGGTCAACAACGACTCGCCCAACGCCGACAAGGGACTGGTCAACGAGTCGCTCAACAAGGAGATAGAGAGAGCCCTCTCCACACTTACTGAGAGGGAGAGGGATATCGTGAAGGACTTTTTCGGTATCGGTACCCAGGAGATGACCCTGGAGGAGATCGGAGAGAAGTTCGGTCTGACCCGTGAAAGGGTGCGTCAGATCAAGGAGAAGGCCATCCGCCGTCTCAGACACAGCAACCGCAGTAAGCTGCTCAAGAGCTATCTCGGATAATCAGGATACAGACATACAGAACACTATCAATAAATATGAAGAAAGTATTAACAGCAACCGCAATATTTGCAACCGCGCTTATGATGACATCGTGCAACAGTAAGAATCCGCTTCTGGAAGAGTGGAACACCCCTTTCGGGATAGCTCCATTCTCCGAGATCAGGGCGGAACATTATAAACCGGCCGTTCTCAAGGCCATTGAGGAGCACAACAAGGAGATAGACGCCATAGTGGCCAATCCAGAAGCTCCTACATTTGAGAACACCATTGTCGCTCTGGACAACTCAGGAGAACTGTTTGACAGGATATATGCCGTATTCTCCAACGGAGCCTCCATCAACGCCACTCCCGAGATCATGGCTCTGGAAACAGAGCTCGCTCCGATAGTCAGCGACCATTTCAACAGCATATCCATGAACGAGGCTCTGTTCGCGCGTATAAAGACCCTATACGATGACAGGGACAATCTCGGTCTGGAACCGGACCAGATGCGTCTGCTCACAGAGACTTACAAGAGCTACGAGAGAGCCGGTGCGACTCTTCCCGCGGACAGGAAGGAGGAGTTGAAGAAGATAAACTCCCGTATCTCCGAGCTTCAGCTGCTTTTCGAGCAGAATGTGCTCAAAGAGACAGCAGACTTTACTCTGGTCGTGGAGAATGAGCAGGATCTCGCAGGTCTTCCCAAGGCGGCTGTGGACGCCGCCGCACGTCGTGCCGAAGAGAAAGGTATGGGTGGCTGGTGGGTTTTCGGCCTGGATAATGCCAGTATGATGCCCTTCCTGCAGTTCGACGGTAACCGTGAGTTGAGGACGAAGCTTCTCAACGGTTATCTTAACCGCGGGAACAATGACAACGCCAACGACAACAAGGCCATAGTCATAGAACTGGTCAATCTGAGCAACCGCAAGGCCAAGATCATGGGCTATGACAATTATGCGCAGTATGTCCTGGAGGACAGAATGGCCAAGACTCCGGAGGCTGTGTACGCGCTTCTGGACCAGCTTTGGACTCCGGCTCTCAACTCAGCGCGTAAGGAACTCGCGGACATGGAGCCAATAGCCAGGGCCGAGGGTGTGAAAGATGCTCTTACCGCCGCTGACTGGAGATATTATTTCGAGAAGGCAAAGACTCAGAAATTCAATTTCTCCGAGGATGAGCTCAAGCCTTATTTCCAGTTCGAGAATGTCCGCGGGGGCATCTTCTATGTGGCGAACAGGCTTTACGGTATAACATTCACTCCTCTGAACAACGTGCCAGTTCCCGATCCCGAGGCTCAGGCCTTCCTGTGTAAGGATGCGGACGGTACGACACTGGGTGTGATATTCATGGATATGTTTGCCCGTCCCGGTCTTAAGAGAGGCGGAGCATGGTGTACAGGATATCGTGAGCAGTGTTACGAGAACGGGGAGAGAGTCATCCCAATAGTGTCGATTGTGGGCAATTTTACCCGTGGTCATGGAGACACACCCGCGCTTCTCAGCCCAGATGAGACCGAGACATTCTTCCACGAGTTCGGACACGCCCTGCAGTCACTGTTGCAGGATGTGAGATATAAGGGCAATGCCCCGATGACGAGGGATTTCGTGGAACTGCCCTCGCAGATCAACGAGCACTGGGCATTCGAGCCGGAGGTCTTGAAGGTGTACGCAAAGCATTATCAGACCGGAGAGGTGATTCCCCAGGAACTGGTGGACAAGCTCGACAAGTCCGGTAAGTACGGTCAGGGCTTCGCCACTACCGAGTATCTGGCTGCGTCCCTGCTTGATATGGATTATTTTATTATGAACGATGTTCCTGCAGATCTGGATGTCAATGAATTTGAGGCCAGGACTCTAGGTGACAGGGGACTGCTTCCGCAGATACCTCCCCGCTATCGCTCTACTTACTTCGCGCATGTTTTCGGAGGCGGATATACCGTAGGCTATTACAGCTATATCTGGGCCGAAGTGCTTGATGCCGATGCATATCAGGCTTTTAAGGAGACCGGTGATATCTTCAATCCGGAGGTGGCCCGCAAGTTCCGCGAGGATATACTGGAAAAGGGCGGTGAGGATGACGCCATGACTCTGTATGTCAATTTCCGCGGTCAGGAGCCGTCAATCGAGCCCCTGCTTGAGAACAGAGGTCTTAAATAGTATAGCTCATAATTTATGAATCAGGAAATATTTATCCAAGATAAGGTTAAGAATGCGCTGGAAGCCCTATACGGGGCTTCTGGCGTTAATGTCCCCCTGCAGCTTCAGGCTACCAGGAAGGAGTTTGAGGGCGATATCACACTGGTGGTCTTTCCGTTGTTGAAGACCAGCCGCAAGGCTCCCGAGGCCACTGCTCAGGAGATAGGGGAGTGGCTTAAGACCAATGTCCCCGAAGTGGAAAGCTTCAATGTGGTCAAGGGCTTTCTGAATATAAAGTTCTCCGCGTCTTTCTGGAAGGAGGTATATGCCTCCATAGCGGCGGACAAGGATTTCGGCCGTCTGCCGGCTTCTGGCAAGACAGTTATGGTGGAATATTCCTCGCCGAATACCAACAAACCGTTGCATCTGGGACATATCCGCAATATTCTTCTGGGATGGTCTGTGTCGAGGTTGCTTGAGGAGAACGGCCATAAGGTAATCAAGACCAATATCGTAAATGACCGCGGTATCCATATCTGCAAGTCCATGATAGCATGGAAGAAGGCAGGCAACGGAGTTACTCCGGAGTCTTCCGGCAAGAAAGGAGACCATCTGGTCGGGGATTTTTATGTGAAGTTCAACGACCTCTATAAGGCAGAGGTGGCGGAGCTTGAGGCGAAAGGGATGAGCAAGGAGGAGGCCGAGGAAAAGGCTCCCATCCTTCAGGAGGCCCGTCAGATGCTGGTCAAATGGGAACAGGGCGACAAGGAGACCGTAGACCTGTGGAAGATGATGAACTCATGGGTCTATGCCGGTTTTGACGAGACATACAAGGCTCTTGGAGTGTCATTTGACAGGATCTATTACGAGTCCCAGACATATCTGCACGGCAAGTCGCTGGTGGAGGACGGTCTGCGCAAGGGAGTCTTCGAGCGCATGGAGGACGGCTCGGTATGGTGCGACCTGACAGCCGACGGACTGGACCGCAAGCTAGTACTGCGCAAGGACGGCACCTCAGTGTATATCACCCAGGATCTGGGTACGGCCGTGGAGAGATTTACCGAGTACCATCTGGACGAGCATGTCTATGTGGTGGGCAATGAGCAGAACTACCATTTCCAGGTACTCAAGCTGATACTTAAGAAGCTGGGCTTCGCGTGGGCGGACCATATCTACCATCTGTCATACGGTATGGTGGAGCTGCCTGAGGGTAAGATGAAGTCCCGCGAGGGGACTGTCGTGGATGCGGACGATCTGCTGGAGAAGATGTACAACACAGCAAAAGAGACCTCGTTGGAGCTCGGCAAGCTGGCCGACATGAGCGCTCAGGAGCAGGACGAGCTCTTCCGCACGCTCAGTCTGGGAGCCTTGAAATATTTCATCATCAAGGTGGACCCCAAGAAGACCATGCTCTTCAATCCCAAGGAATCCATCGACTTCAACGGCAATACCGGTCCGTTCATCCAGTACACCCATGCCCGTATACGCTCCATCCTGCGCAAGGCGGCAGAGGCCGGATATGTGCCCTCAGTGACGGAAGACGTGGATTTCAACGAGAAGGAGATAAGCATTATCAAGCTGCTCAACCTGTATCCTCAGAAAGTGGCCGAGGCGGGAGCGGCTCTGTCTCCGGCCCTGATAGCCAACTACGCCTATGACCTGGCGAAGGAGTTCAATCAGTATTATCACGACGTGTCCATACTGAAGGAGGAGAACCGGAGCCTGCGGGATGCAAGGCTGTCTCTTATCGCCACCATCGCATCCGTTCTGGTCAAGGCCATGGACATTCTGGGCATCCGTCTTCCAGAGAGGATGTAGTATATGGGCGCGGACACAGAACAGGCCTATATGTTTCCCACCTCGGTCAAGGAGGTGGAGCGGCTCGGATGGGAGTGGATCGATATCATTCTCTTCTCAGGGGATGCCTTCATAGATCACCCTTCATCCGGGACGGCAATGATAGCCAGAGTGCTGCAGAGGGAGGGCTACCGTGTGGCGGTCGTCCCTCAGCCCAACTGGCAGGACGATCTGCGGGACTTCCGTAAACTGGGAGCCCCGCGTCTGTTTTTCGGAGTCAATTCCGGAGCCATGGACTCGATGGTCAACCATTACACCGCCGCCAAGCGTCTGCGCAGTGACGATGCCTATACTCCCGGAGGCCAGGCCGGACACCGTCCCGACTATGCCGTGACCGTCTATACCCGCATACTCAAGCGGCTTTATCCGCATGTCCCTGTGATCATAGGCGGCATAGAGGCCTCGCTAAGAAGGCTCGCCCATTATGACTATTGGCAGGACCGGTTGTTTCCGTCCGTGCTGGTGGACAGCGGGGCGGACTGTCTTATCTACGGTATGGGCGAGCGTCCCGTCACAGCGGTGGCCAGGGCCATAGAGGCGGGGCAGAGTCTGAGAGATATTCCGCAGACAGCGTATTTTGTCCAAGGCAAGCCGGAGCATCTGCCGGAAGGCAGTGTCCTGCTCAATTCCTTCGAGCGTGTCCTGGCTGATTCCGACGCATTCATAGACAATTTCAATATAGAGGAGAAGGAGGCCAACCGGCTCCACGCCTCCACTCTCATCGAACCCTACGGGGACGGATATGTGCGGGTCAATCCTCCGTTCCCGCCTGAGACAGAAGAGGAGATGGACTCTTATTACAGCCTGCCCTTCACTAAGCAGCCCCATCCGCGTTACAAGGGCAAGGAGATACCGGCCTATGAGATGATAAAGAATTCCCTGACCATCCACCGGGGCTGTTTCGGCGGATGCAGTTTCTGCACCATAGCCGCACATCAGGGCAAGTTTATCCGCAGCCGCAGCGAGGAATCGATACTTGCTGAGGTGCGCCTGCTGACGGGGATGCCTCAGTTCAAGGGTGTGATATCGGATGTTGGAGCTCCTACCGCCAATATGTACGGACTTCATGGCCGGGACAGTCGCCGCTGTGCCGTATGTGCCCGCAAGTCCTGTCTTTTCCCTTCCAGATGTCCTAATATGGAACATTCGCACCGTCGCCTGCTGGAACTGTACCGCAGGATAACGGAGGTTCCCGGGGTGAGAAAGGCCTTTATAGGAAGCGGTATCAGGTATGACCTTTTCCTCGACCGGGACGGTTTTCTGGACGAGTATTCCCGGAAATACCTCCGGGAGGTGGTCGTCAACCATACCTCGGGATGGTTCAAGGTCGCACCGGAGCATACCGAGGACCATGTCCTGAAGCTCATGTCGAAACCTTCCTTTGAGTTGTTTGCCGTACTTCGAAGGGAGTTTGACAGGATTGCCGCACAGGATAGGCTTCCGTACCGTATAGTCCCGTATTTCATATCCTCTCACCCCGGCTGTACGCTGCAGGATATGAAAGCATTGTCTAAGAATAAGGAACTCAGGGGTATACGCTTGGAGCAGGTGCAGGATTTCACTCCGACGCCCATGACGGCCTCGTCGGTGATGTTCTACACCGGAAAGGACCTTTCCAAGCGTCCTGTTTTCATAGAAAGAAGCATCAGGGGAAAGAAAATCCAAAAATCTCTTTTTTTTAGAAAAAATACATTATAATTGCAGCGTTTTTAGCAATTGAATGTATGGCACAGAACGTGAAACCTTCGGCTCAGCGTCCTAAGAAGAGAGCCGTAATAAGTTACGACAATATGTCACCTGAACTTCAGGCGGCGTTTAAGGAGAAGTATCCCAGAGGATATGCGGATTATATGGGCGATATCTTCAAGGTGGACAAGCCTGACGGTACTTTCTTCTATGCCGTGGAGGTGGATATTCCCGATGCGGTATATCTTGTGAAGATAGACGTGGATATAGACGATTACGAGAAAGCTGAGAATGATCTCTTCGACGAGGATGTTGTGGACGATACGGTGGTTCCCGAGATAGAGGGAGACGTATTCCCCGGTGAGGCGGAGGAGATGCAGGAGGACGATGACCGGCTGGATGACTAAGCCGCTCGCGTGGCTCAAGCGTCAGCCTGAGCAGAGGCTGATGATAATCCTGGCCATCGTCGTCGGTCTGGGAAGCGGAGCCGCGGCCGTAATACTCAAGAAACTCATAGAACTTATCGGGGGGCTTCTGACCGGATGGTTCGATGCCTCGTGGAACAATCTCCTGCTCCTGGTCTATCCGGGAGTAGGAATGCTTTTATCCCTGCTCTTTGTCCGGTATGTCGTCAGGGACGATATCGGACACGGTGTGACAAAGGTTCTGTTCTCCATATCCCGCAATAATTCGCGTATTAAAAGCCACAATATGTGGTCTTCCCTCCTGTCCAGCTCCGTCACCATAGGCTTCGGCGGCTCGGTAGGAGCGGAGGCTCCCATTGTGTACACCGGCGCGGCCATCGGCTCCAATGTGGCCCGCTCTCTAGGGCTGTCATACCGGCAGATGACCATCCTGCTGTGCTGCGGTGCCGCAGGGGCGGTCGCAGGCATATTCAAGGCTCCGATGGCCGGTATCCTGTTCTGTCTGGAGATACTGCTGTTCAACATATCCATGTCTTCCATCCTGCCGCTGCTGCTCTCGTCTGTGACCGCAACGACGGTCTCATATCTGTTCCTGGGCCGCGAGGTGCCCTTTACCAGTACGGTGGATGCGTTCGCTATGGGCAACATCCCGTATTATATCCTGCTTGGAGTGCTCTGCGGTTTTGTGTCCCTGTATTTCCTCAGGACGACCCTCTCTCTGGAAGACAGGATAAAGAAGATACAGAATCCTTTCAAGAGGTGGGCTGTATGCGCCTCGATGCTGGGTGTGCTGATCTTCCTTTTCCCGCCGTTGTTCGGCGAAGGGTACGGCTCTCTCGGACATATGCTCCAGGGTCATCCGGATTCGGTGCTGGAGAACTCCGTATTTGCCGCCATATTCCAATATAAGTGGGTCATTCCCATATATTTCGCGCTGGCATTGATTCTGAAGGTCTTCGCCATGTCCTTCACCAATGCCGGGGGAGGTGTCGGAGGTACTTTCGGCCCGACTCTGATTGTCGGAGGTATTGCCGGCTTCATCCTGGCCAGGACCATCAACCTGATGGGCTTCCATGCCCTGCCGGAGGCCAATTTCGCTCTCGTGGGCATGGCTGGACTCATGGCCGGTGTGATGCAGGCTCCGATGACGGCTATCTTCCTGATTGCTGAGATTACCGGCGGTTATTCGCTTCTGTTGCCGTTGATTATCGTCTCCGCCATATCATTTGCCACGATGAGGGCCTTTGAGCCGTTCTCCATATATTCCAAGCGTCTCGCCAAGAGTGGAGACCTGATTACCCACAACAGCGACCGGGCCGTCCTGACCCTTCTCCAGACCTCGGATCTGGTGGAGACGGACTTCACTTCCGTCCGGCTGGATGACACTCTGGGAGATCTGGTCAAGGCAGTGGCCCGTTCCACCCGCAACCTCTATCCCGTCCTGGACGATGCCGGGGTCTATCGTGGCTACATCGGTCTGGATGATATCCGCAAGATCATGTTCGACAAGGACCAGTACGAGACAACTAAGGTATATACCCTGATGAAGAACGCTCCCGCTACCGTCCTGTCTACCGACCGTATGGACAGCGTGATGGATAAGTTCGATACGACCAAGGCTTGGAATCTGCCGGTGGTGGACGAGGACGGCCGCTATGTCGGTTATGTCTCCAAGTCCAAGATATTCTCGTCGTATCGGCAGCGTCTGCAGGATGTCTCCTGCGATTAAATATGCGTTATAACGGGCAAACTGCTGCGGCATTATCGGTATCATGGCTCAGTCATTTACGTCAGTAAACTCCTTCGCCCTGAACCTCAATGCCTTGCATTTTACCCATTCTAACGCATATTCAGTTCGGGGATTTTTTCTTATTTTCGTAAAAATATTAGCTGTATGGAAAGTATATATGTCAATCATATCGCGGAACTTATGTCCGTTGCGCCCTGGAGGGTGGAGCACTGTGTCGAACTGATAGCCGAAGGGGCGACCGTGCCCTTCATATCCCGTTACCGCAAGGAGCGTACCGGAGGCCTGGATGAGGCCCAGGTGGCTGAAATCAAGCACTACAGCGCGAAATTCGAGGAACTGGAGAAGCGCAAGGTGTCGGTCCTGGAGACCATTGCCTCGCAGGAGAAGCTGACTCCGGAACTTGAGAAGCGGATCCGGGAGTGTCTTGACCCAGTGGCCTTGGAGGACCTTTATCTGCCTTACCGGCCCAAGCGGCGCACCCGTGCCTCCGTTGCCAAGGAAAAGGGGCTGGAGCCTCTGGCTGCGGCTGTGTTTGCCTGCAAGGTGAAGGATCCTGCCGTCGAGGCGGGAAAATTCCTCAATGATGCCGTTCCATCGTCCGAGGAGGCCCTTTCCGGAGCCCGGGACATCATGGCCGAGTGGATTTCCGAGTCGGTGCCGGTAAGGGAGATGATGCGGCGTTCCTATTCGAAGTACGGACGGCTGTCGGCGAAGGTTGCTCAGGGCGTAGATGAGGAGAGCGAGGAGGCCTCGAAATACCGCAATTATTTCAATTTCTCGGAAGATATCTCGCGGGCACCCTCGCACCGGGTGCTGGCTGTGCTGCGCGGGGCGCGTGAGGGGGTGTTGAGCGTCAAGGTGGATGTGGACAAGGACCGTACGCTGGACCGGATATATTCCTCGGTACTGCGCGGCAAGCCCTCTCCCTCTGATGCCGTCGCACTGGAGATTGACTACGCCGTGGAGGATTCTTTCAAACGCCTGCTGCATCCCTCGATTGAGAACGAGACCCTGAAGGCGGCCAAGGAAAGGGCAGATATTGAGTCGATACGGGTTTTCGGGGACAATCTGCGGCAGCTTCTGATGGCCCCGCCTCTCGGACAGAAGCGGGTGTTGGCCATCGACCCCGGTTTCCGCACCGGCTGCAAGGTGGTCTGCCTGGACGCGCAGGGAGCGCTGCTGCACAACGATACGATATATCCCCATCCGCCGCGCAATGAGCGCACCATGGCGATGAAGAAGATCTCCAATATGGTGGAGACCTACAGGATAGAGGTGATAGCCATCGGCAACGGCACGGCAGGCCGCGAGACCGAGGCGTTCATCAAGAAGATTGCCCTGCCCGAGGGTGTCCGTGTCTACTCGGTGAGCGAGGACGGGGCATCGGTCTATTCGGCCTCGCCGGTGGGACGGGAGGAGTTCCCGGAGTACGATGTGACCGTGCGTGGAGCCGTGTCCATCGGACGGCGCATAATGGACCCGCTGGCCGAGCTGGTGAAGATAGACCCCAAGTCGATAGGGGTGGGGCAGTACCAGCACGATGTGGATCAGGGGCTTTTGAAAGAACGTCTGGACGAGGTGGTGGAGAACTGCGTCAACAGTGTGGGGGTCAATCTCAATACCGCTTCCCGGCACCTGCTGGCATACGTCTCCGGTGTCGGCCCTGCTATGGCCCGCAACATCGTGGAGTACCGGGACGAGCACGGGGCCTTTGCATCGCGCCGTGATCTGCTGCACGTCAAGAGGTTAGGCGAGAAGGCCTTCGAGCAGTGCGCCGGTTTTCTGCGCATACCGGGGGCGGCTGACCCGCTGGACAACACTGCCGTGCATCCGGAACGGTATGCTCTGGTGAAGAGGATGGCCGCGGATGCCGGCGTGAGTGTGGCCGAGCTGATAGCCCGCAAGGACCTGCGCGATGCCGTCGACCTGAAAGCCTACGTGTCCGAAGAGGTCGGTATGCCTACCCTTACAGACATCATGCAGGAGCTGGACAAGCCGGGCCGCGACCCCCGCGCCTCCTATAAGGTGCTGGAGTTCGCTGAGGACATCCACACGATAGAGGACCTTCAGACCGGCATGGAGCTGCCCGGTATCGTGACCAATGTGACTGACTTCGGGGCCTTCGTGGACTTCGGCATCAAGCAGAACGGCCTGATTCACGTCTCACGTATGGGTGCCGCCGGTTCTGACGGACGCCGCCGCCGGGTCTCCCGTCCCTCCGATGTCCTCAAAGTCCACCAGCACGTCCGCGTCCGCGTCGTCGAGGTGGACCTCAAGCGTGGCCGCATCGCCCTCGAGCTCATCGGCTGATCCGTTTCAGGGATTCGTGGATTTCGGCATCAAGCAGAACGGCCTGATTCACGTCTCACGTATGTGTATCGCCGTGTTGTGTTTTTTGAAATCTGTTTCCACTTCATGTCCCGACATACCGTATTTTGGAAGCGGCGGTGCAGTATGTAAAAGAGAGTGATTGATAATCAATATATTGTGATAGCATGCTGCACATTTGACCAGTTTCAAACCGGCCAAATGTGCAGTGTGTTTTGTAACTTCTTGATAATCAGATATGCAATTCGACAAGGAGAGACAAGGGCATGAGATTATAAACGATGCCAACGGGAGGGTAGCAAGTTTGTGTTTGGGGCAGACCAAAACC
>CALUTU010000029.1 GCA_944323785.1 uncultured Bacteroidales bacterium
TACGTGCAGAAACATCGTCAGGACTGATATCATGGTATAATTACTCCATTGAGAATTGCATGTCGTTTTACAAGTAGCTATAAACCAGATTGTTACAAATTGTCCTGCAATTTTCGCTGCCCCAAAAGTACCCGAAAAATGCACCTCTTTTTTAAACTGGCTGACTATGAAGTACTTGCAAAATGCCCTGCATTTCTCAAACCGCATTCTTTGGGATTAACACTGCATTTCCCCTCGGCCTGTCTTATAGTTTATGCCGTCCAGCTGCCGATGAAAGGCTCTCCCGCCATGCATTTCTCATATTCTGTCATCATCGCTGAAAATGTATTTCCGTACAAAAATACCAATCAGTTTTCCAAAATGCAAGACTTCAATCTGTTCATATTCGACAAACTGTTTTTAAAGGCAGAATATGGTATGTGGAGTAGTGGTAAAAACTGGAATATCAGCTGAATCAGGACATTTTCAGGCCGACAATGGATGCGATGAGCGTGCAGATGAAGAAGATGCGGGCGAATGTGACCGGCTCGTGGAAGAAGATTATCCCGACTACCACTGTCCCGACGGCACCTATGCCCGTCCACACCGGGTAGGCCGTGCCTATGGGTATTGTCTGTACGGCCTTGGCCAGCAACAGCATACTTGCAGTGAGAAACAGCAGGAAGCCGGCGCCCCACAGCCAGTGTTCCAAGCCTGTCAGCCCTTTCATCTTGCCCAGGCAGAATGCGAAGCCGGTCTCGCAAAGGCCGGCTATAATCAGAATCACCCAGTTCATATCAAGTCTCATTTTATGCATTGTGTTTTGAGGCTGCAAAATTATCCTTTTCTCGCCTGAAATCATTTATCATTTGACAAAAAAAAACTGTTTTTATGCTTTTGTCAGGAGGGCTGTGTCGGTTTAGGTACAATCGACTATATTTGCCGTTGTGAATCGATATGGACAGATATGGATTTGAACGATATAATAGGAAGAATATGTCCGTTGCCGGAGGTGCCGGCGGCCAGGATTGCGGAGTGTGCGGAGACGGTACTGCTGCCGAAAGGCGCGATGGTCGTGGAGGCCGGACGTGTCGAGACGGATATTTTCTTTATTGCGAATGGAATAGCGAGGGCTTTCGTGCTCAGCGACCAGGGACGTGAGGTCACATTCTGGATAGGAGCGGAGGGGACGGCTCTCCTGTCCCTACGCAGCTATGTCCAGGACAGTCCCGGTTACGAGAACATTCAGCTTATGGAGGACTCGCGGCTGTACCGTCTGCACCGTGATGATTTGCACCGTCTTTTCAGGGAGGATGTACATATCGCCAACTGGGGCCGTAGGTTTGCGGAACAGCAGTTTCTGCTTACGGAGGAGCGTCTCATCCCGATGCTGTGTACTACTGCTACGCGTCGCTACGAGCATCTTCTGCGGCATGCTCCGGAGTTGCTGCAACGCTTGCCTTTGGAGCACCTGGCCTCCTGGCTCGGCATTACCCCGGCCTCTCTCAGCCGCATACGGGGGAAGCTCCGCTGATGTATTCTCCACGGCCAAGGTAATTGATTTCCAAAAAAATAGACACAGGTGTATGAAATTTTTACAGAAATGATTTTGAGGGCTGAGTTGATATCTTTGTAAATCAGTATATTAGTGGAAATGGTATGGTTTTGGATATGAGAAGAACGATTACCAAGTAATGTGAAACTTATGAAATCTTTCCTCAGATTCATCTCCCGCAACCGCCTCTATACGGTGATAGAGGTGGCAGGTATGGCCATTGCCCTTGCCTTTATCGTTTTCATAGGTACATACGTGACTCAGGAGAGCAGTTACGACACTTTCGTCAGTGACGATGTGTACGTCGGCTCGGATTCCGAATTCTTCGGTCTCAGCGGCAGCATCAAAGGTTCTGTGGAAGGCCGTTATCCCGACATTGAGGCCATATGCCGCCTTATAGGCCTCAAATTCCTCAGCGGGATGGAGCAGAGCGTTACCATAGGCGATGAGACCATGGCCCAGAATGCCCTGTGCGTAGACTCCAGCTTCATGTCCCTCATCCCCATACCCATGGCCGTCGGGGACAGGAACAGCGTACTTGAGACCATTAGCTCAGTCATTATCTCGCAGTCATTCGCCGACAAGTGGTTTCCGGATGGTAATGCCATAGGCAATACGCTGGATATCACGATAGACAATGGAAAGGCCAGCCTGACTGTCACAGGCATCTTCGAGGATATGGAACGGACGGTACTGCCGCAGTGCGACATGATATACCGGCTGGAAATGCTGGAGAGGCACGCACCGTACATCACCCGCAACGGCAACGGCACCACAGCCACCCTATACAAAATCAGGCCGGGAGCCGATATCAACGCCATTTCCAGCGGAATACTCGGCATCCTGAAGGAGAGCGACGCGCTGTATATGTCCGGCATCTGCACCGAATACAACCTGGTACCGTTCAAGGAGATACACTATGGCATAGGCTCCTCCTTCCCCTTCCCTTTCGAGAACATTGTCAACCGGGATATGTTGCGGATATTCACAGCTGCCGGAGTGCTGCTGCTGGTATTTGCCCTGCTCAACTACATTTCCCTCACCACAGCCCAGGTCGGATTCAGGGTAAGGGAGATGGCCACCCGCAGGCTGATAGGCTCCTCCCGCGGAGGCATCGTACTGCGCTACATCGAGGAGTCCTTCACCGTGACTGCCGTATCGTTCATTCTCGGCTTCCTGCTGGCCGAGGCTACCGCGCCCTGGTTCAGTGCTCTCATAGGCAAGACCTACAGCCCGCTCTCGTCCCTCACCTGGGGGACAGCCGCAATGTGGGCCGGAGTCATAGTGCTGCTCTCCGTTCTGGCCGGTATCATACCCGCCCTGATGGTTTCCCGCTACAGGCCGCTCGACATAGTCCGGGGAGAGTTCACCAAGGCCAGCAAGATGATACTCGGACGGATATTCCTCGTGGTGCAGAACGTCACCGCCATAGGAGCCGTAGCCATTGCCATAGCCATGTTCCTCCAGCTCCGCCACATGGTGGAGAAGCCCATGGGTTATGTCCGGGACTCACTTGTCAATGTAACTGCAACCAATACCCAGGATTACGAGGATTTTCTCATAGACAGGCTGAAATCCCTGCCGTGCGTGGCGGATGCCGGTCTGATACAGGGATGCCCTGCCGGGAGCAGCAGGTCCAGCTGGGGAATGGAACTCAATGGCAACCGGTATGCGGTAATCCTGTTTGACGGGGACACCACGGCCATGAGACTGCTCGGGGTAAAGGTTCTCAGCCAGAATTCGGACCCCTTGCCGGGCTCCTTCTATTTCACCCGCAGGACGGCCATAGCATTAGGCATGGATATGGATGCGACACTGTTCGAATACGACTTTGGCAGCATGAATGTATGCGGCGTCATAGACGACCTGTGGATGGGCAATGCCAACTCCACCGACAACGACCTGCTGGTATGGGCCGTACAGTCCTCCAGACCGGAGCAGCTCGTCAATATGCGGTCATTAGTTGTGAAAGCCAACGGCGATCCGGACGATGCCGTCCGCGCCATCAGCGAATTCTACGCAGCGGAAAAGCCGGAGTTGAAAGTAATCGTCGATACCTACGAGAACATCTACCGCCAGACATATAGCGCCGAGAACCGCAGCCTGAAGCTCATCGGCGTCTTCGCCCTGCTAACCATCGTCCTGACGGTCATGGCCATGGCCGCCATGAGCACCTACTACGCCCGCCAGAGGGCCAGGAGCGCGGCCATACGCAAGATCATGGGCTGCCCCAGGGGCGAGATATACACCCATACCCTCGTCAGCTTCCTGTCAGCCTCACTTATCGCAGCCGTCATTGCCGTACCGCTGATATATACCTTCACAGGACGCTGGCTGCAGACCTACAGCTACCGCATCGGCAACTATTGGTGGATCTACCTGCTGGCCCTGCTGATTGTGGCGGCCATAGCCGTCGTGACCATCACGTACCGGGCCGTACAGCTGATGAACACCAATCCGTCCACAGCCCTCCGCAAGGACTGACATGCATGGCAGGCAGGCCTGCCTGTCGAAACTGCCACACTGAGTTCGGCATGATTTTTTCAATACTGTCAGGCATTGATTTATTAAACAGAGTTTAAATGGGTTTAGAACTACTACTTATCATCGTCATCGCCATTGCCGGCATGATAGTGCAGGGCAGACTGCAGAAAGTATTCGCAAAATATTCACGTGTAATGTTCCACGGAGGGCTTACGGGACGGGAGGTGGCAGAGAAGATGCTGCGTGACCACGGTATCCGCGACGTGCGGGTAACCAATGTAAGCGGCCATCTCACCGACCACTACAACCCGGCCAACAAGACCCTGAACCTCTCCGACTCGGTATACAACAGCAACAGCGTTGCGGCGGCGGCAGTGGCAGCGCACGAATGCGGACACGCCGTGCAGCACGCCGAGGGCTATGCCTTCCTGAAGATGCGCTCCGCCCTCGTGCCCATAGTGCAGTTCTCGTCGATGTTCGCCCAGATAGTGATCATTCTGGGACTCGTCATGATGAACGTATTCCCCTCCCTGTACTGGATCGGCATCGCCATGTTCTTCATGATATTCCTCTTCAGCGCCATCACCCTGCCGGTGGAGTATAACGCATCGGCCCGCGCCTTAGCATGGCTGGAACGCTCCAACACCCTTTCAACCGTTGAGCTGGACCAGGCCCGCACGACCCTCCGCTGGGCCGCCCGCACCTACCTCGTCGCAGCCCTCAGTGCCCTGGCCTCCCTCGTCTACTACCTCGGGTTCAGAGGTAACAATGAATAACCGGCGGGTCACATACAGAAAATTATACATCGGCATTATAGCCGTTCTGACTGCCGTCGCGGCCGTTTCCTACGCAATAGAGCTGTTCACGTCACGGCCGCTGTTCTCAATCCCGAGCTTTAGTGTGCATTATGCAGTATCGTTCCCGTTCATACTGCTGAGCATTGTCTGCAATTGCTGTGTGGCCATGCTGATGAACAGCTCCCGGACCAGAAAACTCAACCTGCCCGGTAAGTTGCTGGTAGAAGGGGGCGCCGTAGTGCTCATAGCCGTGTTTCTGGTTATAATCGTCAATTTACCCTTCATTACAGACAAACCGGCGTCACTGAATTTGTACGGACAACAGCAGAATGGCTGACAAGTCATTCCCCGGATCTGTCATGTTGAGGCTGCCTGTATCCAAGACCTTTGCAAAGCATTTCAAAATATTTTTCGGACCTACTATAAACATGGGACTCCAGGACATCCGGGAACAAGACTCGCAATTGGCCCCGTGGACAATGTGGACAGCCTCCTTTGACGGACTCCATGCCGCGGGCTGGATAGGACTCGCAGCCGGACTCAGATTTTGAATTCATTGCGGCATCGTGTGAAAATCACTGCACCGCAGACCGACCGGAAATATCCGCGGGACTGTGACAGTCAGGAAAATGATGGATAAAAATGAGAAAGAGCCTCTCATGGGACTCGAACCCACGACCTGCTCATTACGAATGAGCTGCTCTACCAGCTGAGCTAAAGAGGCTTTTTATTTGCGGCTGCAAATATAGAAAAATAATTTTAGAAAAAATTGAAACACTTTCTTAATTTTGTAAAATAAACATGTAGCGATATGTCTTCCTGTGAATATGATATAGTGATAGTAGGCGGAGGCGCGGCCGGATTGATGGCTGCGGTACTGGCAGTAGGAAAGGACTGCCGGGTAGCTGTGATAGAGAAGAACGATCAGTGTGGCAAGAAGATGCTGATAACCGGCAAAGGCAGGTGCAATATAACCAACAGCCGCAGATGGGACGAGTTTAAGGAGCATATTCATCCCGATTCAGGGTTCTTCCGTCCGTCTTTCATGGCCTTTTCCAATACCGATACGGTCTCTTTGTTGGGCAGGCTCGGACTGGCGACAGTGGAGGAACGCGGTATGAGGATATTTCCGATCTCGGGGCGCAGCGTGGACGTGCGGAATGCCATGGTGTCATACATAAGCAGGGCCGGGAACGTGGAACTGTGCTGTAAGTCGGAGGTAATCTCCATATCCCGCGGAGCCGTCGGCTTTGATGTAGCTGTGTTGAGACTGGAGGACAGGATGCGGGTTGAGTGCATCCATGCGCGTAATGTGATAGTCGCCACAGGCGGGCTTTCGTATCCCTCAACAGGTTCTACCGGCGACGGATATAAGTTCGCATCCAAGTTGGGCCATACCATAGTGGAGACGATGCCGTCCCTCACTGCGCTTATTCCATATAATTACAATTTCAGTCTTGTCGGACTGACGCTGCGCAACGTCTCCCTGACCTTGGAGGTGGACGGCGGGCAGGTGCAGCAGGAGTTCGGGGAACTGACATTTACGACGGGAGGTCTGGAGGGTGCTCTGGGATTCCGGGTGAGCCGCAAGGCTGTACATGCGCTGGAAGCCGGCCGCAAAGTGGAGGTGGTGATAGACCTGAAGCCGGCCGTGCCGGAGACAGAGCTGAGGGACCGTATCCAGAGGGAATACCGTAAGGACATGAAACTGTCCAGGTACCTTGAGCGGTTGCTGCCCCTGCAGGCGGTAAAGCCGTTCATGGACTCGGATTCATCCCTGACGGTCAGCAATCTCCCGGTACGGCTCAAGCACTGGCGGTTCTCCATTAAAAGCTATGTGGATTACAGCAGGGCGGTAGTCACATCCGGCGGAGTGAGTCTTAAGGAAATCTCCCGAAAGACCATGGAGTCCAAGGTGGTTCCGGGACTTTATTTCGCGGGCGAGGTGATGGACCTTGACGGAGATACCGGCGGCTACAATCTTCAGATTGCGTTTTCTACGGCGGCAGCGGCAGTCAATGCGGCGATGGCTAGTGGACGATGATGCTGATATTCCCTTCAACACCGAATGTGCAGGTGAGCCGGCTGTCTTTGGGGACAGGTACGGCATCTGCCAGTTCGAAAGCCAGGAAATCTCCCGTCCTAAGGGAGCAGTAACGGCTTATCTCCGCGAACCTTCTGCTCAGTTCATCCTTCCCGGGAGTACTGGATACGGAAACAGCCGGATGTCCGTTAATCTTTATCGTCAGGGGTCTCTGTTCCGAGATGAATCCGCTCAGCCTGTCAGCGGGCAGGAGGTCATACGGTATGACAGTGGAGTAGTCCAGGGCGTTCTCTACGAAGATGAGGTCCTCCGGCGATACCGCATCCTTGTTCAGCTCAGCTTTAATCAGCAGGCCACAGGTGAACGGCCCGAGATATCTGTCGGCGAATCTGGCAGGAACGGACTTGCCGGATCTCTCTGACCTGATGCATAGAACGGGTACCGCCGAGATGCTGTCTATGTAATCCGGGATATAAAAGTCGGTCAGAGCTCTGATCATGGTAGAGTCTGACCGGAAATAGAAACTGCCGTTCCGATATGGAGAGACTAATATGTTCACCGTGAGGAGGACTTGATCTTAATCTCGGTAAGTACTTTCTTGGTGTCCAGAGTAAAGTCTCCGTTCATCATCCAGGAGTAGTAGCTGGGTTCTTTCTTCAGGACTTCCTCCACAGGTTTCCCCTTGTGCTTGCCGAAGTTGAACACCGGTACGTCCTGGTCGTTGTAGATGATGCGTCCGGCATAGTCGGCGAACTTGGTCTTGGACGAGAAGTCGGACAGGAAGGTGATGTCGTTCTGCAGTGTGTCCTGATATTTGTCCAGCTGGGCCTGGAGTATCTCGTATGTGGCCATGGTGTCGGCCTCTGCGGAGTGGGCGTTGTTGAGGTCCTTGTGGCAGTAGAACTTGTATGCCGCCGAGAGGGTCCTCTGCTCCATCTTGTGGAAGATGTTCTGCACGTCCACCAGTTTTCTCTTGCGGAAATCAAAGTCCACTCCGGCTCTCAGGAACTCCTCGTACAGTACCGGGATGTCGAACTTGTTGGAGTTGTATCCGGCGATGTCGCAGCCTTCCATCCATTTTGCCAGGGATTTCGCTATCTGGTTGAATGTGGGGCAGTCCTTGACGTCCTCGTCGTGTATGCCGTGTATTCTGGTGGATTCTTCGGAAATGTGTATGGTGGGGTTGATCCTCCGGGTCTTGACCTCAGTGGAGCCGTCCGGCATCACCTTTACCATGGAAATCTCGACAATACGGTCAGTGGCGACGTTGAGGCCTGTGCTCTCTATGTCGAAGAATATAATCGGGTTTTTAAGATTGAGTCTCATTGTCTGAAATTAGTTGGGGATACGTATGGGCATCAGGAGCGAGCAGATGTCCTCGTCGGGATTGTGGTCCTCGGCTGCGACTATCAGGGCGGCTCTGGCCGGGTCGGCAAGCTCAAAGCATATCTCCTCATAGGGCAGGTTGGAGAGAATCTCGATGAGGAACGTGGACTTGAAGCCTATGTCCATGGGGTCTCCGTCATACTGGCAGGGCAGTGTCTCATGGGCGGAGATGGAGAATCCTGTATCCTGTGCCGATATGGTCAGGCTGTTGAATGACAGTGACAGCTTCATGCTGGAAGTGGCCTGGTTGGAGCATACCGAGACGCGCTTGGCGGCGTTGAGCAGGGTAGTCCTTCCGATGATCATCTTGTTCTGGTTGTTCTTGGGAATCACCGTCCTGTATGCCGGGTATGTGCCGTCCACGAGCCGTCCGATCATCACGTAGCCGTCGAACTCAAAATGCGCGTTCTTTCCGTCAAACGTCACGGTGACGTCGCTGTCGGACTTGGCCAGAAGTCCCCTGAGTATGGCCGCCGGTTTCTTGGGCAGGATGAATGCGGACTTGTTCTCGGACTTTATGTCAGTCCTGGTGTAGCAGACAAGCTTGTGGGAGTCGGATGCCACGAGAGAGGTGGACTCGGGTGACAGGTCGAAAAGCACGCCGTTCATGACGGGTCTAAGCACCTCGTCTGCCGTAGCGTAGAGTGTGTATCCCAGTCCTGCCGAAAGGGACTCGGCGGAGATCCTCACAGAGACTGCGGTCTCGTCCATGGCCGGCAGTTCGGGATAATAGTCGGCGGGGAAGAAAGGTATCTTCTGCGCTCCTGTTGCCCAGCTTATCTGCAGGGTGGTATTGTCCTCGAGTGTCTTGAACTCTATCGGCATGTCCGGGAACTCCTTCAGGGAGTCTGTGAGAATCTTGGCGGGGACAGCCGCGGCTCCTTCCTCCCTGACTTCGTCAACGGGGATGACTGTCTTCAATGTAGTTTCTGAATCCGATGCGGTCACTTCCAGGGAACTTCCCCTGAGGACAAACAGGAAGTTGTCCAGTATGGGGGTAGTGGTCTTGTTGGAAATCACTCTCAGTCCGGAAAGCAGGCCGTGGAGAAGTTCTGTACTCGATATCGTAAAATTCATTTGCGTGATAATTTTGATCTTTTGAGGACACAAATGTATAAAAAATTTGGCATATAATTTGAGTTAATCCTGTTCAAAACCCAAAAAAATTGACAGAATATGAGAAAGAAAAATTGGCTGATAGTGCTTGCCGCCGTAATAGCCGGCGGACTTGCAGGTTACATTACTGTCAGAATGACTGCCTCTGATAACGGGCAGCAGACTTACGTGTACGATCCCGGAAATGCTGGGGCTGTCGTCAGGAACGTAAGCATATCCGGGGAATATCCGGATTTCACATATGCGGCGGAGTCTTCGGTCAACGCCGTGGTGTTTGTAAAGGTGGTCAAGAGGAGCGAGCAGCCTCAGGGACCGTCCTCGCTGTTTGAGTATTTCTTCGGATTCGGAGACTCGATGCCCCGGGAGCAGGTCGGTACCGGCTCTGGTGTGATCATATCCGAGGACGGCTTTATCGTGACCAACAACCATGTAGTCTCCGGAGCCACCGAGATAGAGGTGACTATAGGCGACAAGAAGACATTTGACGCGGAGATAATAGGTACGGATCCGGCTACCGATGTGGCGTTGCTCAAGATCGACGCCAAGGGACTGCCCACAATACCTATGGGTGACTCGGACAAGCTCCGGCTCGGCGAGTGGGTGCTCGCCATAGGAAGCCCTTACGGACTTACATCGACTATCACTGCCGGTATCGTGAGCGCGAAGGGACGCTCGATGCCCAATTATTCCGGGGAGTTCAAGATTGAGTCATTTATCCAGACCGATGCCGCCGTCAATCCCGGCAACAGTGGCGGAGCGCTGGTAAACATCAAGGGCGAACTGGTGGGTATCAATACTGCTATTATCTCACAAACAGGCTCTTATGCCGGATATTCATTCGCCGTGCCGGTCAATATCGTAAAGAAGATTGTCTCTGACTTCAAGGAATACGGCTCGGTTCAGAGAGCCATGCTCGGCATCACCATGCAGGATAATAATGAAACTTTGAAGGAGAAAATGAAACTTTCCACGACTGAAGGCGTATATATAGCTGAGGTAGTGAAAGGCGGTGCCGCCGAGGCCGCCGGGATAGAGAAGGGAGATGTCCTTCTGTCTATCGACGGAGCTGAGGTGTCAAAGGGTACGGCAGTGCAGGAGATAATCAACGCCCACCGTCCCGGTGACAGGATCCAGGTGGAGGTGAAGAGGGGAGACAAGACCCTGAAGATGGACGTGACCCTTATAGGCAAGGACACTCAGGAGATGAATGCCTATAACCGTCAGGGCAATGTCAATCTCTTCGGAGCACAGCTCGTTCCGGCACCCAAGGAGGAACTGGAGAAACTGGGTCTGGAGGCAGGAGTCAAGGTGGCGTCCATAGAGAAGGGAAAGATCCGGGATGCAGGCATAAAGGAAGGCTTTATCATTACCTATATTAATAATACCCCTGTGTCGTCGCCTCAGGATGTGGCTGCCGAGGTCAAGAGATCCAGAAGGTCTCTGCTGATTGAGGGCTTTTATCCGGACGGCAACCTCTACTACTATGGAAT
>CALUTU010000030.1 GCA_944323785.1 uncultured Bacteroidales bacterium
TTGCGGGAGAAGATGTAGGACGAGCTGATTCCGGGAGGCACGTTCATGAAGCCGCCCTTGGCCTTGTCGAAAGGAGGGGTGGCGATACGGACGTTGAGCATGATGATGTCGCCCTCGGCAGGGTGATTGGCCATGGAGTAGGCCTTGAAGGTAGGCTCGGAGTTGTGGGCGTGCAGCTTGAACACTCCCATCTTCTCCCAGTCGGTCCTGTAAGGCTCCTCGATGTCCATATCCTTGTAGTCGATGTCGTATTTGGGGATATCGATCTGGATATAGCCGCCGGAGCGGAAGTTGAGGTGCTCGCCTGCGGGGAGCTTCACTACGAACTCCTTGATGAAGGTGGCCACGTTCTTGTTGCTTACCACCTCACACTCGAGTTTCTTGATACCGAGGATGCTCTGGGGAACGAGGATCTTGAGGTCCTCGCGCACCTTTACCTGGCATCCGAGCCTCCAGTTGTTCTGCTGCTGCTTGCGGGTGAAGAATCCCACCTCGGTGGGCAGGATGCTGCCGCCGCCGGAGAGCACCTGGCATTTGCACATGCCGCAGCTTCCGCCGCCTCCGCAGGCAGAGGGCAGGAATATTTTCTCGTTGGAAAGGGTTGCCAGCAGGGACGATCCGGGATTGACATCGAGGACTCTCTCCCCGTTGTTGATGTCAATCTTGACGTTGCCCTGAGGGGTCAGCTTGGCCTTGGCCACCAGCAGAAGGGCGACCAGGATGAGTGTCACTATGAGGAATGTGACGATCGAAAGTATAAGTATTGTTGTCAATGACATAGTCGTGTCCTCCTATAATTGAATACCCATGAAGCTCATGAATGCCAGGCCCATGAGACCGGTGATGATGAATGATATACCGAGACCCTTGAGAGGCTTGGGCACGTTGGAATAGGCGAGTTTCTCGCGGATGGCGGCGATGGTCACGATGGCCAGGAACCAGCCGATGCCGGAACCGAGGGCATATACCGTGGCATAGCCGAGGTTGGCGAAATCCCTCTCCTGCATGAAGAGCGACGCTCCCATCACGGCGCAGTTCACAGCGATAAGGGGCAGGAAGATACCGAGCGAGGAGTAGAGTGAGGGAGAGAATTTCTCCACAATCATCTCGACGAGCTGGGTCACTGCCGCGATAACGGCTATGAAGATGATGAAACTCAGGAAGCTCAGGTCCAGATTGGCGAATGCCGGGCTGATCCAGTCCATGGCTCCGGGGGTGAGGAAGAACTTATTGAGGAGGTAGTTGATGGGCAGGGTCACGAGGATCACGAAGATCACGGCGATACCCAGACCGAAGGCTGTCTTGACGTTCTTCGATACAGCCAGGAACGAACACATCCCCAAGAAGTATGCGAAAACCATGTTGTCGATGAAAATCGACTTGACGAATAGATTTAAATATTCCATAGCGATGTGTCTTTATTATTTTTCTTCAATGAGCTCTTTCTGGTAGCTTCTCTGTATCCAGATGATGAGTCCGACGAGAATCAGTGCCATGGGAGGCATGATGATCAGGCCGTTGTTCATGTATCCTGCTGCATACCAGCTGTCAGGGATGATCTGATGTCCGAAGAGACAGCCGGAGCCGAGCAGCTCGCGGAAGAAGGCCAGTACGACGAGTATCATACCGTAGCCGAGACCGTTGGCGATACCGTCAACGAATGAGGGCCAGGGCTTGTTGCCGAGGGCGAATGCCTCGATACGTCCCATGACGATACAGTTGGTGATGATAAGACCGACGTATACGGAGAGCTGCTTGCTGACCTCGTAGGCGAAGGCCTTGAGGAACTGGTCGATGAGAATCACGAACAGGGATACGAGCACCAGCTGTACGATGATACGGATACGGTTGGGAATCGTATTTCTGAGAAGTGATGCGAACAAGCTTGAGAATCCGGTTACGAGGGTAACCGAGAGAGCCATTACGCAGGCAGGCTCAAGCTTTACGGTAACTGCCAGCGAAGAGCAGATACCCAAGACTAAGACCGTTACCGGGTTGGCCTTGAAAAACGGGTTTTTATAGATTTCCTTCTTCATGATTGTCCACAGTATTGGTTGTTGAATCTGCGGCTGCCTGAGCTTTGGCGGCCAGCTGTTTTTCGAAATAGGGCTCGTAGTCCGTGAGCCACTGTCTGATGGCGTTCTCCAGTGCGCGGCTGGTGATGGTTCCGCCGGAGATGGCGTCCACTCCGTGCATGTCACCTTCAGGCACTCCGCCCTTTACTACCGAGATGGATACCATGTTGTCGCCCTCGAAGATAGTCTTGCCGGCGAACTGGTTGCTGAAGTGCGGTGTGGCTATCTCGGCACCGAGACCCGGAGTCTCTCCCTTGTGGAGGAATGTGGCTCCGTAGACGGTGTTGTAGTCGTCCTTAAGGGAGATGTAGCCCCAGATAGGTCCCCACAGACCTGCTCCGTAGATAGGGAAGATCTCGACTCTGCTGCCGTCGTCCAGAGTGCAGACGAATACGGGCAGGGTGAGCTTCGATACATCGGGATTGGCCTGCTTCATGATGTCGTACTGGGACTTCAGTCCGGATGCGAGAGCCATCGGGAAAGCCTCGCCCTCAACCTTGTCGCCTTTGACGTTCACGAGATAGGAGTCGGTAATGTATTTGTTGTATTCTGCTTCGATGTAGCTGTTCTTGTCCTTTGCCTGATCGGCTTCCTGAGCCAGATTGACTGAGTACAGGATGCTCTGACGGGTCTCTGTGGCCACGTTGGCGTTCTGCCTGTCGCTCAGGGATACGGACACGAAAGCCAGGACAGCTGCCACTACCACCACAAGTATGATGGAGTAGATGACGGTATATGTGTTACTGTTGGTATTCATAGTGCTGTATCTTATTGATTGATTTGTGCCCTTTTGAGACGGTTCTTGATGTTCCTCTGCACTACGCAGTAGTCAATCAGCGGAGCAAATGTGTTCATAAGCAGGATCGAGAGCATCATTCCCTCGGGATATCCGGGGTTGAACACTCTGAGGATGATGGTGAATGCTCCGATCAGAAAACCGTAGATCCATTTGCCGGTCTCGGTCTGAGCCGAGGTGACGGGGTCGGTGGCCATGAATACGGCTCCGAAGGCGAATCCGCCCATGATCAGGTGCTCCCATGCGGGCATGGCCAGGTAGGAAGTGGGATCAGGCGCAATGGCGTTGCAGAGATAACCCATTGCAAGACCGCCGACAACGGTGGACAGCATGATCTTCCAGCTTGCCACACCGGTGAAAATCAGTATCGCAGCACCGATGAGTATGGCTATCGTGGAGGTCTCGCCGGGACATCCGGGCATCAGGCCGATGAACATGTTCAGTATGCTGTCGCTGCCGTTGGCCATTGTGGGGAAATTGCCGATGGCGGCCTCTGCAAGAGGAGTCGCTCCGGAATATCCGTCCACGCCGGCCACCCATACCTTGTCACCTGACATATGGCTGGGGTAGGCGAAGAAGAGGAAAGCCCTGGCGATCAGCGCGGGGTTCCAGATATTCATGCCGGTGCCGCCGAATACTTCCTTGCCGAGGATGACTGCGAAAGCCACTGCGAGGGCCAGGATCCAAAGGGGAATGTTGATGGGAACGATCAGCGGGATAATCATACCTGTGACCAGGTAGCCCTCGTTGACCTCATGGCCGCGTATCTGGGCCGATGCGAACTCTATGCCCAGACCTACGATGTAGGATACCAGGTAGAGGGGAAGTATCTTGAGGAAACCGTACCATACCATCTGCCAGAAGCTCATATCCGTGCCTGCGGCGAGGTTGTGCTGGTAGCCGATGTTATAGATACCGAAGAGGAGGGTGGGGATCAGTGCGACCACCACGATGATCATGACTCTCTTGAGGTCGTTGCAGTCCCTGACATGCGAGCCCCGTCTGGTGACGGTATTGGGCACTCTCAGGAATGACTGGAAAGCCTCGATGGTGGAATCAAATATTGAACCTTTTTTCTCTTTCTTTTCCATATTGCTATGCCATTTCTTTAATCATGATGTCAATACCCTTGGACACGATAGCCTGGATGTCTATCTTGGAAGGGTCTATGTACTCGCAGAGTGCGAAGTCCTCCTCGACCACCTCGTAGATGCCGAGCTGCTCCATCTTGTCGATGTCCTCGGCGAGGATGGCCTTGAGCAGATACACGGGATAGATGTTCATGGGGAACACCTTGGCGTATTTGCTGGTCATCACGAAAGCCCTAACACCGCCGTTGAGGTTGGAGTCCACCTTATACTTTTTCCTGGGAGTAAGCCATGAGAAATAGGTGGATGCGAAACTGAACTTCTTGGGTCTGAATATCTTGGCCCAACCGAATGTCTCGTAGTAGTTGCCCTCGGTAATAAGTGACACGCAGTCGTCGTAGAATCCCAGATAGCCTTCCTTGCCGACATTGGTGCCGGTGAGTATGTTGCCGCTGATGAAGCGCACTTCACAGCCTTTCTGGAGTTTCTCGACATTGTCGTTGGTCATGTCGGCGATGCCGCTCATGCACATGCCGCTGATGCACTTCACGTAGCCGGGAGTGCTTACGCGGGGACCTCCTACTGCGACGGTCTTGCGCATGTCCACCTTGCCTGTGGCGAAGAAGCGGCCGATGATGGCCAGCATCTGGAGATTGACAGTCCAGACCATATCACCCTTGTTTACAGGGCAGATGTGATTGATCTGCACACCTACGTTGCCGGCGGGATGGGGCCCGTCGAATACATGGAACTCCACTCCGCTGAGTCTGTGGAACGGAGTGCAGGCATGTGTCTTGGCATTCAGACCGAAATGTATCTTGGGAGTAATCTTGGACAGTACACTGATAGCTGTCTGTATATTCTCCACCTCATCCTTCAGGATGTAGTCATAGTCCGCAGCCAGAGGAGCGGAGTCGAATCCGGAGATGTAGAGTGCCTGGGGGCGTACTTCCGGATTGGGGATGATACCGTAGGGACGCTGCTTGATGCAGGGCCACAGTCCGCTCTCGAGGAGGGCGCTGATCACCTGCTCCGCAGTGATGGCCTCGGGCTTGGGAAGATCAAACCTGGCGTACTCCATTTCCGGATCAGCCTTGACTCTGACCTCGAGAAGCTTTCTCTTCTCACCTCGGATAATTCCGCAGACAGTTCCGCTCACCGGAGAGGTGAATCTGACTTCAGGTCTCTTCTTATCGAAGAAAAGGACGGATCCGGCCTTTACGGCGTCACCTTCCTTTACTGCGAGCTTTGGAATAAGGCCTCTGAAATCGGTGGGCTTTACAGCCACTGTCTCCGAAACTATACTCTTGAGGATACGGGCTTCCGGCACACCCTCTACAGGTATGTCCAGCCCTTGTTTCAATTTTATATAGTCAACCATATCCTTTTATGTAAAACAAAAATTTGGGTGCAAATATAGATAAAACTTTTGTAGATTTGTGCTCCAATTTAAAAAGAATGTGAAATGAATTTGTCGGGTTTGAATAGTGCTCAGCAAGAGGCAGTTAAGTGCGTGAGCGGAGCTTCGATGATTATCGCGGGAGCCGGTTCCGGGAAAACTCGTGTGCTTACATGGAAGATTGCGGCCATAATCGAGAGCGGAATCGAGCCTTCCTCCATCATGGCCCTGACCTTTACCAACAAGGCGGCCAGGGAGATGAAGGAGCGTGTCGCGGCCATAGTCGGCAGGGACAAGGCCCGCCGCCTGTGGATGGGTACTTTCCATTCCATATTTGCCCGCATATTGAGGGACAATGCCGGACTTCTCGGATTTCCGAAGGCATTCACCATCTACGATGCATCCGATGCCAAGAACGCGGTAAAGTCATGCATCAGGGAACTTCAGCTGGATGACAAGATATACAAGCCGGGCGAGGTGCTTTCCCGCATATCCACGGCCAAGAACTACCTGGTGACAGCATCGGACTATATGAACAACCATGAGGCGATACGCAAGGACACCCAGATGCGCAAGGGCCGGATATGCGATGTCTATAAGCTCTATGCGGAGAAATGTAAGGCCGAGGGGGTAATGGACTTCGATGACATACTCCTGTATACCAATATCCTGCTCAACAAGCATCCGGAAGTGGCGGAAAGTCTAAGGAGTGTCATCTCGCACATACTGGTGGATGAGTATCAGGATACCAACATGGCACAGTACCGGATAGTGAGGATACTTGCGGCCCGTAACCACAACATCACTGTGGTCGGGGATGACTCCCAGAGTATCTACGCATTCCGAGGTGCCAGGATACAGAACATCCTCAATTTCAAACGGGATTATCCAGAGGCCAGGGAGTTCCGCCTGGAGCAGAATTACCGCTCCACGCAGACCATAGTCAACGCTGCCAACTCAGTCATCGCGCACAATACGAACCGTCTGAAGAAAGAGTGCTTCTCGGAGGGAGACAAAGGCGAGAAGATAGAGCTGATACGTGCATATGACGACAGGGAGGAGGCGGCCTCCATCGTATCTTCCATCATGAGACGGATCTATTCCACAAAAGCTTCTTACGACTCCTTCTCGGTACTCTACCGTGTCAATTCCCAGTCCAGGGTGCTGGAGGAGGCCCTGCGCAAGAAGAATATACCTTATATAATATATGCCGGACATTCGTTCTATGAGCGCAAGGAGGTCAAGGATATGCTGGCCTATATGAGGCTTGTGCTCAATCACAGTGATAACGAGGCTTTCCGCCGGGTAGTCAATCTGCCGGCCAGGGGCATAGGACAGACGTCGCTGACAAGGCTCTCTGAGGCGGCGGCAGCTTCAGGGGCGTCGTTATGGGAAATGTGCCGGAGTACGGAACTTGGCCGTTGGGACATCAAGGAAGCGGCTGCCGCCAAGCTGCGGATGTTCGCGGATATGATAGACAGTTTCAAGGCCCGCATATGGACGGACGACGCATATACTCTGGCCGTGGCCATAGCCGAAGGCTTCGGGCTGCTTCCGTCGCTGAGGGCCGACATGTCGGTGGAGGGTATGTCGGCTCTGGGCAATGTGACAGAGCTGCTCAACGGAGTTCAGGAATTTGTGGCCAATGAAGTGGAGACGGCGGAGCAGATGGGAGAGCACGGCAAGATACCGACTCTGGAGGCCTATATGGAGAATGTGGCCCTGCTTACCGATGCCGACAAGGCTGAGGACGAGGATGAGAACAACCGGGTGAAGCTGATGACCGTCCACGCATCGAAGGGGCTGGAGTTCCCGTATGTGTATATCGCCGGGATGGAGGAGAATCTGTTTCCGTCGTCCATGTCCTCCACTGCGGAGAATGTGGAAGAGGAAAGACGGCTCTTCTATGTGGCTCTGACCAGGGCAGAGAAGGCCGTGACACTCTCGTATGCCGGCAGCCGTTTTCTGAACGGCAAGACCTCGGCCTGCCGTCCGAGCCGCTTTCTCAAGGAGATAGACCCAAGATACCTGAACGGGACTGTGGAGGATTTCTCCTCGGTAGGAGGAGATGACTACGGGGATGACGACAGCGGATGGAACGGTTGGCGGCAGCATCGGAGCCAGCCTCAGATCCATAATCAGGTGCAGGCCCGGCAGGAAGCGGTCAGTGTCAGACCCGATATGTCCAGGTTTAAGCCGGTAGAGAAAGCCAGGACTTTCTCCGGGCCGATAGCGGAATCGGTCTCGGCGGGGGATAAGGTACGGCATGACAAGTTCGGTATCGGGGTGGTAATATCGGTATCCGGATCAGTCCCGGACATCAAGGCCGTTGTCAGGTTTGACGCAGCCGGAGAGAAGACTTTGCTGCTGAAGTTCGCCAGATTGCAAAAAGTATAAGTTTTATTAATAATAATTACAAATATGCTACAATCTTGGCACGGGAATTGTAATAAATTTCAGTGAAGTTTTTCATAGTTTAAGTTTAGGTTAAGTAGCTGGGCCGCGTCCGATCTGAAGGATAGTGGCCCAGTGAATTTTTATAGCAGCTCGATGTTGTTTCTCTCCTTGACATCCTTCATGGCATTCCTTGTGTCAAATACGAATCGGGCATATTGCTGCACTATATTGTAGTCAATACAAGTGTGGGCGGTAGTAATGACAGTGATGTCAGAATCAGACAAAAGTGATCGGCTTAGTTCGGTTTCTCCGGTATATGTAACTCCTTTGTCGTGATATTCCTTTACATATGGATCATAGAAGCGTATGTTTGCTCCCTTTTTGCGCAATACATTAATAACTCTTATGGCTGGACTCTCCCGACAGTCATCTATGTCAGCCTTGTAGGCCACTCCAAGCACCAGGATGTCCGAGCCTTTTAAGGATTTGGAAAATTCATTCAGAATGTTGGCGATACGCTGCACGCAATATTCAGGCATCCGGTCGTTGATCATCATGGAGGTCTCGATCATGGAGGTGTGGAATGCATATTCCCGTACCTTCCAGCTCAGATAGTAGGGGTCCAGCGGTATGCAATGGCCTCCCAGACCTGGGCCGGGATAGAATGCCTGGAATCCGTATGGCTTGGTCCTGGCAGCGTCAATCACTTCCCAGATATTTATCTTCATTCTGTCGCAGAGCATGGCCATCTCATTGATGAGGCCAATATTGATGTTGCGGTATGTGTTCTCAAGAATTTTCTCCATCTCGGCAATTGCCGGAGAAGATACGGGATATACCCCTCCTTCCAGGAAACTCTCGTACATGGTCTTGATGACATCTTCTGCATCCTGTCCTATGGCCCCTACAACCTTAGGTGTGTTATGGGTCTTGTAGTGTACATTGCCGGGGTCTACTCTTTCAGGGGAGAAGGCCAGGTAGAAATCTTTCCCGCATACGAGACCGGAGCCTTTTTCCAGGATAGGACGGACTATGTCGGAAGTGGTGCCGGGGAACGTCGTGGACTCCAGCACCACCATAGTGTCTTTTTTTAGATGCTCAGCTATCTGTATCGATGAGTGCTCTATGTATGAAAGGTCCGGCTGTTGATGGGAGTCAAGCGGCGTAGGAACGCAGATGGCGATGAAGTCCATCTCGGATATCCTGCGGAAATCCGTTGTCGCTTCGAGCCTTCCGTTGTCGGTGAGTGCCCTGAGCGCAGCACCGTCAACATCGGATATATAGTTCTCGCCTCTGTTGATTTTATTGACTTTGTCATCGAGCAGATCGAAACCTATGGTTTTGAAACCTGCTTTGGCTATTTCCACCGCAAGTGGAAGTCCTACATATCCAAGGCCGACAACTCCGGCTGTTATGCTTTTATCAGAGATTTTCTTTAGAAGCTGTTCTTTCATGTGAGTCATCCTTAATTCCGACAAAGATAGGGCTTTTT
>CALUTU010000031.1 GCA_944323785.1 uncultured Bacteroidales bacterium
AATTGAAGGCGAGCCTCCGAAATATCCGGAGCCTCGCCTTCGTGTATACCGTAAATCATCGGAAGTTACAGTTTAATCAATAAAAAGACAACAGAGCATCATTCGGCATCGCAGTACTTCTTGATTACGCTGTAGGCGTCCTCAATACCGAGTTCACCGGCCTTGCTCATATCCAGACAGCCTTTCTCCCTGTCCTTGACATAGATAAGCACCAGACCACGGTTGTAATAAGCCTCCGCGAGGCCCGGATACAGGTCAATAGCCCTGGAGTACTGCGTAATGGCCTCCGGCATATCACCGGAGAGACAGTACAGGTTACCAAGATTGTAGTAGGTATAGGGGAAATCCGGATACAGCATAGACGCCTTGCGCATATCTGATATGGCCTCGGAATAATCGTAACCGGCCGACGACGATCCGTCCCGAACCCTTGCCTTAGCCGTACCGGCATTGTCTATGGTAAGCACCTGCACATTGCTCTCTATCGAAGAGATAAAATCTATCATCTCCGCACGGAGAGCTCCACGGTTAATATAATAGAATACTTCCGAAGGATGCTTGTCTATCGCCTCATCATAGCAGGACATGGCCGAGTTGAAGTGCTTATTATCACTTTCTATCAGTGCCTTTGCAAAAAGGACCCGGTCATTTCCAGTCTTCTCGACCATCCTGTCCACTACCTCCAGCAAACGGGAGTTGTCCACAGCCGCAGCAGCTGCAGGCCGGCAGGATATCTCGACGTCCAGAGGCACTTCGCCGGCAAACTGATCCACCCTTTCGTCCTGATAGCGGTTCGTCAACGTAATAGGCATTCCGTCCTCATCCACACGCTTGTCGGATGCCACGACAAAACGGTACATCGGCTTCAACTCGATACTCACGTTGCGGTTCTGAAGCATCTGCTCATCATTGAAATCACTCCTGGCAAAATCCGAATCCAGTGCTATAAGCCGGTCATACTTACGGGATGTATCCGCAAAAGCGGCCCGGCCGGCACTGTCCGACGTCAGACTCCTGTACATCGCTATCTTACTCTGCGCCGTCCGGTAATCCTCCTCCGCCGAAGCATACTGCCCCATCTGATTCTTGACATAGGAGCGGTTCATATAGGCGTTGGCGAAATCTGGATACAGTTCTATCGCCTTCGTCAGATCCTCCTCCGCATCCTTATAACGCCCCATCTCTGTAAAGAGAATAGAGCGGTTGTAATATGCCAGAACATTCTCCGGATTGATATTCAGCACTCTGTCATAATCACTCAGCGCATTGTCATAATCTCCGAGCTGAGACAGGATCAGAGCTCTGTTGTACAGAGTCAGGGAATTGCCAGGCTCCCGGGCCAGCACTTTGTCCAAGTCTGCCAGCGTCCCCTGCACGTCCTTCATCTCGTAACGGATAAGGGCACGGTTGAAATAAGCGAATGTATTGGCCGTATCCAGGTCTATCGCATGATCCAGGTCGGAAAGAGCATCTTCCAGTCTATGCTGGGAATAGTATATTCTGGAGCGACGGATATATCCCTCCGGGTCAAAACAGTCCAGAACAATAGCACGGTCATAGTCCTTGAGGGCATTGACGGTGTCTCCAAGAAACAGATAAGAGGCTCCGCGATTGAGATAAGCGGCCGGATCCTTCGGCTCGCGCATGATAAAACGGTCAAAGTCCTCTACAGCCTTCTCAAACTGCTGCGAAAGGAAATAAGTCACACCTCGGCTGAAATACAGGCCATAATAACCGGGTCTAAGTTCTATAGCCCGTTTCAAATCATTCAAAGCACGATCATATTCTCCCATCCGGCTGAGCGTTATCGCCCTGTAATGATATGCCAGAGTATAAACCGGATTAAGATCTATTGCTCTGTCAAAATCCGACTCGGCCCCTCCGAAATCTCCGAGATTGTATTTCGCTATGCCCCTGAAGAAATAAGCCTCGTAGAAAGAATCATCAATCCTTATGATAACACTGAAACTGTTCAGAGCATCCAGATAGCGGCCTTCATTGAGAGCCAGCTGCCCCCTGAAGAAAAAATGATCAGTGTCATACTGCGCCCTGAGCGTCCATGAAGACAGCAGCAGGAGCAGCGACAGCACCGCATTCCTGACAAAGGCCATTGTAAATATATTTTTCTGAACACGCATAAAATGCGAATATAGTAATTATCTCTGTCTCTTTATTCGGAAAAGAGCCTCGGCCTGCCCGAAAACAAAGCCTACTCCGACACGGAAATGATGAAAAGGATAATCCCTTAGACCGTACTCATAGGCTATCAGCGGCCTGAACTGCCCGGCCCGGAACACCGCCGAAGCCTTGATGACCATCGGAGCGTCCCCGTCCCCTATCCAGCCTGTATACCCCTGCCAGGCACAGGAGACATCCAGCAGCCTGGTCTCCAGCACCGCCTTCACCCCGTACATATATGCGTCATTCTGAGTATTGGCGCTCACCTGCCAGCATAGGAAGCCGGCGTTGGCCGCCAGACGCAGACTTTGGAAAAAATCGCCCTGAAACTTGACGGACTTACCTATGGATGCATCAAAGAAGTAGCCCGGCGCGTCAAAGTTGCGGAAATACTCGTCTCCGTCCCCCGAAGCCGTGACAATAGCCGCCCTGACTGACATATCGGGCATGAAACGTCCCTCCTTCAGCACCTGAAAGTCCACCGACACATACACGTTGCCGATCTGATATCCGCTGTAGCTGACTTCCGGCGGACGGCTGTGCGCGATGGAAGCCGGAGTATTGCGGTAAAACTCCACGACCGGCATCCACACCGACAGGTTGACCCTGGGCGAGAACAGAGGTATATGGGCCTTTGCGAACACGGTCTGGGTCAAGTCTCCGTAAAAGCCCGAGTGACAGTCGTAATCCAGTTCCACATAGAACCGTTCCGACACACGTCCGTCCAGCATGTCGGGCACAGGCAGGGCATTGGGACCGAAATACAGAGGAGATATACGCCCCTCGTCCTGAGCCGGCGCTACGACAGGCACAAGGCAGGTCAAGGACAGACAGATCAAGATATATGCAGTAAACTTTCTCATAGATTCACTGCACAAATATAATCTCTTTTACATCACAGTGCAATAGTACAGGATGCGCCCCAGCGGATACCGGCTGCTCCGTCCGGATTCCACAGGCACTCTCTGGCGGTCAGCAGACGGGAGTCAGCATCCACAGTCACCACTATGTAGGACAGCAGGGTCTCGTCCACGGACGAATAATCCCCCTTCATCGGAGAATCCACCCTGAAGACAGGCAGGCTGACAGTGCCGTCCACTCCCGTCCAGGTATAGAATTCATTGTAGTTCCAGTCACCGTGAAACCAGGCCTTTATCTCAGGATGCGAGGAAAGGAATCGCTCCAGTGACCGCCAGTTGTCCTTCGGAGCCCTGTCTATGCTGCGTACCGAGCACGTATCGGTCAGCAGGTTCTCGAACTTATCGGCAGAATTGATATCATGAGGTTTCCATGGATTGGTAAAATGCTTCGCGTCCGCTTCCGGAGGATCGTGCGTGAAAAGCAGGACGGGAATATCCTCTCCGGCATCCACAGTACCGCTGTACCACTCCCGCATGTGCGAGTCGGGCCACATACCCATAAAGACAAAGCGGATACTGTCCGCCACAAAGGTATAGTGCGTCTTATGCACTGCGTAATCAAAATCATCCGCCGTGACCACCGTATCCGGAGACATCATCATATCATAAATGCCCGCAGCACTCGCGGCATCCTTATCAGGACTCATGGGCTTCGGATAACCTATGGCGTTCGATATGTCATGATTGCCCGGAACCAGACACATCCTGTCCAGATACTCCTCCCAGTCGCGGCAGAACTGCGTCCATGATTCCGATGCTGTCTGCACTCCATGCTGCATCCTGTTGGCGATATCACCGGTGCATATGATAAACTCCGGCTCACCGAACACCTGTCCCTGCCCCACTCCTCCGTCCAGCGGCAATGCCGTTTTCTCCAGAATCCCGAACGAGGCTATCATGGCCCTGCTGACCGAATCCGCAGGCACATCCTCCTCTCCCCGGAAATCCCGCTCCAGACCGTAATGCAGGTCAGAGCAATAGATAAAACGGAGAATTTCCCCGCCCTGCGCCCACACAGAGCCGCAGAACAGGGAAACGCCCACCAACACTAATATGAACCTTTTTACCATTCTATCTTATCGTCCTCTACTTTCTCAGCCGACGCATTGCTCTCTCCTTCCGTAGCGGTCATGATATACCAGTCACCCGTACCGTCTGTCTCGCGGGCAAACGACCCTTTGTCCTTACTGTCATACATACCGTCGTCCTCACCCCAGGTCTCACCTAAAGACACGCTCAGGTTCTTAAACACATCCAGAGACGTACCGTCCGGTGCGAAGAGCTCAATCTTCACCGACTTGTCGGCTGACAAGCCGAACTTGAACACCGGAGCCAGACCTGGATTCTCCTCAAGGGCATCGGCCTTCTCCGACCACACCGTCAGAAATCCTTTGGCCGGCACCACAGTACCTTCGGCTGCGGTAAATGTATCCTCATCGTCTTTTGTAAAATACACACCGGCTATGTCGATGTCCGCATCGGACGAGTTGTAAAGTTCGATGAACTTGTCATTTCCGTTCAGTTCATTGAGCCTCAATGCCGAATAATCCACTCCGGAAGGCTGGTTTCCGTCATCGGGATCCTCGGGCCTCTCATCAGGAGTACCGCCGTTGCTGCGGCCCTTTGTTCCGCCCTCGACTATCTCCCAGGAGGAACCGCCGTCCTCTGTACGGGCATAAGTGAAGCCGTCCTCCATCTCGGGAACATTCACGTCATCTATTACGGAATAGTTCTCGTCCAGCACCTTTATCTCATCTCCGCCGCCGGATATTCCGAACTCAAACGTACCCTCCTCCAGTACCAGAAAGCCTTTTGCTGCAATGCTGGAGCCGGAAGGGAATGTATATTCCTCGTCTGTTCCCTTGCTGTCCTGCACATGATAGCCGGCCAGGTCCATTGCCTCGTCCGAAGCGTTGTACAGCTCAATCCAGTCCGTACCTCCGGAGCACACTTCGTTGACAAACAGCCCCTGTACGTCAGAAGGCTCTACACCGGGTTCCACATCGTCCTTGCACCCGGAGGCAAGTACCGCTGCGGCAAATGAAGCCGCACATAAGAAAAATGTTCTGATTCTCATATCCTGAATGTTTTAATTGTTTTCTGTCCGTGCTTAGAATGACACCATAAGTCTGAGCTGGAGTACATGAAAGTCTATACCGCCGGGACGGGCCTCGCTGAGGGCCTTGTTGCCGGAAGGAGTATTGACAGTTATCTGCCCCTTGGAATCAGCGTACTTGTCATTGTCCATGAAGAGGTAATTGAGACCGATCAGCACATTGCTCACAGGATACCAGTTCAGGTTCGCACTGTAGGAGTATGCGCTGCCGCCCGTTATAGGTGATGACATGTCATGGAAATCATTGAGATTCAAATGGCTTACCCTGGCACTGACCTCCAGGTTGCCGCCCTTGCGGTTGACCTTCACACCACCGAACTCGGCATCCTCAGGACTGTAGCGGCGCTGCTCGCCTATTATCATATACGAGGCGGTGGCGTACCAGCCCATGAACTCAGCGTTCTTAAGAGGCTCATGTATCTCTCCGTTCTTCTTGTACCTGCTCAGATCCGTAAAGAGATACTCGCCGTACATAAGCAGCTTGTTCCACCTGAAGGCAAGTTCGGCTCCGTATGTGGTGTAATGGTTCACATTGCCCACCTCGGCCTGCACGAAACGCCTGCGGTCGGTCCGGCTCTCCGGGAATGTCCTGAAAAGGGCGATCCGGTCCTCCTCTCCGCCGGCGTCCGGTCTGCGCCAGCTGGCATAACCGCCTATATGCAGCGTAATATCATCGTTATTTATAATAGGAACCGCCACCCTGCCGGTAAATCCGTAACCGTCGCTGCCTCTGTTGCGTTCCTTCTGAATCAGGTCCACCTGCTGTCCGAAGACACCGCCGGAGACCCACCAGTACTTGCCCCACCAGGTCACCGCCACTCCCAGACGGCGTCCGCCGGCAAGGGCATCCACTACCATAGGACGCTCATTGGCCATGATATAGCGCGAGCTGGTCACCCTCTCCATACTCATCGGCTCCTTGAAATGACCGGCCTGAATGGAAAGATGCTCGCTGAACTTATACCCGAGATACATGTCCTTTATCTCTACTTCATTGTAGGCGAAATCCAGGTCAAACTCGGCGAACCACCTGTCGTAAAGCTCGGCCTTGATGGCGAATCGGGCCCGGCGTATACTCACCCCGTTGCTGAAACGGAACACTCCGTCGTCCTCCTCCAGGTCCTTATTGACCTTGGACACAAGTCCGTCCACAGGCTCCGTCGGGAAATAGAACGATGCATCTGTGTAGATACGGTTGTCCAGCCACAGATGGAACTTGCCGTCCCTGGACCTGACGTTGAACTTGCCGTCCTTGAAATACACACTTGCTTTTGATTCATTGCCGTCCGATGTCAGACTTACCGAATCCCTCATCTGCCCGGAGACCGGAACAGACAGGCTCAGGAGAGCTGCGGCTGATGCGGCAAGCGCCGCTGTCAATTTCCTATACATACCTGCTTCTGTTTACGGCCGCAAAAGTATACTGGCCGTATTTCAGTACAGTTACAGATATCTTTCAACAATATTACCGATTCATTAAATCTCAGCGACAGCACCAAATTGAGGCAGTGCATGAAAAAAGCCCCGATGATTTTCGGGGCTTTCTGCGGTGCGGACGGAAGATGAAACTAATAGTCCTCCTAATGGATTTCACTGTTCCGTGCTAACATGCGACAAAAATACATCGTGTCGTTCAATGCGCAGCTACAAGTTTATCATTTCTTTTTCATTGAACTTTCCCAGCTCTGAAGCGATTTCAGTCCTGAAAAATTGTTCAATCTGCACTGCATCGACATCATACTTGGGATTTAACTGCTGAAATCTCATATCCTTGGCAAATCTTTCCTTATTGGTCAAAATTGAAAGAATGAATTTACTTTTAATTGTATGACCAGTGTATCTGCTCGTTTCGGCTGCCATCGGAACAATGTCCTGCCTGTCTTTGAATATGCAGTAAAGATCGTAATAATCCCGGTACTTTCCACGTGTCAGAGCAAGTTCCATTTTCATTATGGCAATGGAATCTATATCTGCAAGGATAATGTTGCCCGTGAACGGAACTGTGTCTTTTAATGGATTCCGGCAATCTGCTATAAAAAAAGACAGTTTGACACCATTTACGAAAAACTGAACCTGATCATGTCCCAGCAAATCCATTTCTGGCTCGCTGCCGAAGATTGCAGTAAGTTCCTTTCTTATCACTGGCCAGTCAACGGAACAGTCGCCTTTGAAATTCCATTTCATGAAATCAAGATCCTCACTTTCACGATGGCCTATCTGTATAGCAAGAGCAGTGCCCCCGACCAAAGTCCAACCTTTCAGACACTCGGCTTCTGAAAGGACGGGTAAAATCTTTTCTATATAATCTGTAATACCAGTCATCGACACCTATTGTTCAACTCATGCAACCTGACTCTCCTCACATAAGAATCCGGATTCTTTACACCGAAATAACAGCCGGCTATGAACCGGTTCAAATCTTTGTAGCGATTGTCCTGCAAAGCCATTGTCGTGGCCCAGACTTTTTTGATTTTCCGTATCGGATATATTCTAAACAGAATGTTTATATCGTCTATATCAAGATATATAAGGGTGTTTTCTATTATATCCTCATCTGAGATATTGCGTAGGACAGACTCCCGGTCGTATGACCAGAACTTATTTCCGTCAATAAGTTTTCCGGCAAGTATCGACCTGAATTTTTCATAATCCTGTATGTGTTTTATCTGTCGCATTTGCCCACAAATATTTCTCAATACAAAAATACAAAATGTTATTGATATTCTACCAGCAAGTAAATTCTTCCACATGCAAACTGCGACAGCTGTCGCAGTTTTGGTTTCAAGAAGGTCTGCTGAAATGTAGAAAAAAATATCCTTTTTTTAATATGTCTTCCTGTAGCTCATGACGGCCCAAGTACCGAAGAAAATGTCAAAGCCCAGCAATGCAAAAAACTGATGGCCGAGGTCTGCTAAAGAGCATCCCTGCAGATAGACCCCTCTCATCATCTCAATGAAGTATCTCGGAGGGTTAAACCAGGTGATAACCTGTGCCCATTCAGGCATGGAGGATATAGGAGTGAGCAGTCCGCTCATCAGCATGAAAACCAATA
>CALUTU010000032.1 GCA_944323785.1 uncultured Bacteroidales bacterium
GCAGTCTCGAATTCGCGGAGGAAGCGGATATCGTTCTCAAAGTAGAGGCGGAGATCCTTGACCTGCCATTTGAGCATGGCGATGCGCTCCACACCCATTCCGAAAGCGAATCCGGTGTACTCCTTGGGGTCGATGCCGCAGGCTTCCAGTACGTTGGGGTCAACCATGCCGGCACCCATAATCTCCAGCCAGCCGGTGCCCTTGCAGATATTGCAGCCCTTGCCGCCGCAGATGTTGCAGCTGATGTCAACCTCGGTGCTCGGCTCGGTGAAGGGGAAGTAGGAGGGACGCATACGGATCTTGGTGTCCGGCCCGAACATCTCCCTTACGAAGATCAGGATGGTCTGCTTGAGGTCAGCGAATGAGACGTTCTTGTCTACGTAAAGGCCTTCCACCTGATGGAAGATGCAGTGGGCGCGGGCGGAGATGGCCTCGTTGCGGAATACTCTGCCCGGGCAGATAACCCTGATCGGGGGCTTGCGGGTCTCCATGGTCCTCACCTGCACTGAGCTGGTGTGGGTGCGCAGCAGTATCGGATTGACTCCTGATGAGATGAAGAATGTGTCCTGCATGTCCCTGGCCGGATGGTCCGGAGGGAAGTTGAGGGCCTCGAAGACGTGATGGTCGTCCTCTATCTCGGGGCCTTCCGCCAGGGCATAGCCCTGCTTGCGGAAGATGGATATGATCTCCTCGCGGGTAATGGATATCGGGTGACGGGTTCCCAGCTCGAAATGGTCTCCGGGCATGGTCATGTCGAATGAGGGCGCGGAGCCTTCGGCGGACTCGTCCGCCTTTGCCCTGAGTTCCTCAATCTTGGCGGCCGCCATGTTTTTGAGGTTGTTCAGCTTCTGTCCGAACTCCCTCTTGCGGTCGGCCGAGATGGTCCTGAACTCGTCGAAAAGCTGGGTAATCTCGCCCTTCTTTCCCAGAAGATGGACCCTTAACTCTTCTATTTCCTTTTCACTCTTGGCTTTGGCTTCCTGAATCTCTTTCAGGATGCTTTCAATCTTCTCGTTGAGCATCGTTTATCGTATATGACTGTGAGTTATGTATTATTCCCATTTTACCGCCTTACGGGACAGGGGCATGGTCATGCAGCGTGCTCCGCCGCCTCCACGGGGCAGCTCCGAGCCTTCGATGGTGATGACGCATCTTTTGTCGCCTTCCACGGATGCCTTCCCGTCGATGAAATCCCATGCGGGGATGATCTCGAAACCGTGCTTTGCCAGCTCGTCGAGGGTATGCGTGTTGCGGGCATAGGATATGACCTTGCCGGGTGCGAATGCGAAGAAGTTCGCACCGCTGTGCCACTGCTCCCTCTCCTGATCCCATTCGTCTGCCTCACCGCCGCAGATGATCGGCTCCAGATCCATGCCGAGCCTGCGCAGGACGGAGAGGATGTTGGATACGCTGTTGATCTTGACCACCTTGCCGTTCTCCATGGTGATGTGGACGGTCTGATACTGGTTGTCTCCCAGGATAAGAGGCTCGAACACCATACATTTGTCCCTGTCGAGCAGGGTGAATACCATGTCGAGATGGATAAACGACTCAGGGGAGTGAGGAAGCTGCTGCACGATGATATGTCGCCGTCCTTCGGGTGCGAGTGCTCCCAGTCTTGACGCCAGCATGTCTATGCCCTGGGTGCTGGTTCTCATGCCGTTGCCTATCAGCAGAATGTCATCTCTGGCAATGAGTATGTCACCGCCTTCCATATATGGATTGGTGTTGCCCGGCTGGTGGTCGTATGCGTTGATGATGCCGCACTCAAACTCACCGCTGCCCTTGTAGATGGCCTCCATAATCAGGGACTCGCGCATTCTCACCTTGTTGGCCATCTTGCAGATGAGGGCGTTGTCGCCTATTGTCACAGCCGCGTCGCGGGTGAAATAGAAGTTATAGAGAGGGAAGAGGGCGTAATAGTCCTCGTTGAGGAACGATGTCAGGGTGTTGATCTTGGCCGGAAGTCCCTCGATGAGAACCTTGGCCAGTCTGGCGGATGACATCTCCATGAGCATGTCGAAGTAGTCGGTGACCTGCTCCATAACGCAGATCTTGCCGACAAGTGCCTGTCTCTCAACTTCGTTGTCAAGCACTTTTACAAGCAGGTCGTGGACGCTGTAGACTTTCGCGAGCCGGGACAGCACACCGCTGAGCTGCCTGTATTCTTCCTGTGCGATCGAGAGGTTGAGAATGTCGCTGTAAAGGGCTCTCTGGGCCATTTTGGGAGTCATGTTCTCAACTTCCGCTCCTGGTGTATGGAGCAACACGGCCTCAAGATCTCCTATCTCGGACTGGATGTTTATCTTCAGTGGTTTCTTGTCTGTCATATAGTTTTTCCTTTGAGTTTACATATATCTTGATTTCTCATTGACGGCCAGGTCCGTGATTACCTCCTTGAACTTGGCTCCGTCTCTGGGGCATATCATCAGAACATCGTCGGTGTTGATGATGAGATAGTCCTTCATGCCTTTGACTACCACCAGCTTGTCTTTCTCGTGCGAGATGATGACGCTGCCTGATGTCGAGTCTATCAGACTGTCTCCGCATTTGATCAGATTGCCGTTGGCGTCCTTCTCTGCATGGAGGTAAAGAGATTCCCACGTACCAAGGTCGGACCATCCGAACGAGGCCTGGAACACCCAGGCGCGGCTGGTCTTCTCCATCACTCCGTAGTCTATCGAGATGGCGGGGCAGTCCTCGTATATCCTCGTTATGAAATCCTGCTCTTTCGGGGTGTTGTAGTAGGCGTCTCCGTCCTTGAACAGGGAGTACACTTCGGGAAGCCATTTCTCCAGAGCAGAGCAGATGGCCGATACGTTCCAGACGAATATGCCGGAGTTCCAGAGAAACTCTCCGCTCTCGACGAAGACCTTTGCCAGATCTTCGTTGGGCTTCTCGGTGAAAGTCTTCACCTTGTATGCTATGTTGCCGTCAATGGTCTTGGACTGCTTCATGTTGCACTGGATGTATCCGTAGCCGGTCTCGGGACGGGTAGGGTCGATCCCCAGGGTAAAGAGTTCGTCCTTGCCGGAGGCATATTTCATGGCCGTCGAGATGGTGTCAATGAAAAGCGAGTCATTGGATATGAAATGATCCGAGGGAGCCACGACCATCGTGGCATTCGGGTTCTGGTGACGTATCTTCGTGGCCGCATAGGCTATGCACGGGGCAGTGTTGCGCCTGTAGGGCTCCGCCAGGATGTTCTCGGACGGAAGGTCGGGCAGATGCTGCTGTACCAGGTCGGCGTAGGCGGCTGAGGTCACCACTATGATATTCTCTTTAGGGACAATCTTTGTGAAACGGTCGTATGTGAGCTGTAGAAAACTCTTTCCTATTCCCAGAATGTCGAGGAACTGTTTGGGTAATGCGTTTCTGCTTATAGGCCAGAAACGGCTTCCGACCCCTCCGGCCATAATCACGCAATAGAAGTTCTTGTCCATATCAGGTTCTTTTATATAGTTATGCTCTGTCTCTCATTCTCAATTGGAAAGAATGCGTCCTTGATGAAACTTATACGGCGGATACTGCGCTCTCTGTCAAGTATGACGGATACGATGTCGAAGTGGATGTCTGCCTGCATCTTCCGTGCCCGGAGGTAGGCTCCTGCCGCAGCTTTCAGGTTGCGCTGTTTTCTGTAGTTCACAGCCCGCTCAGGCTCCAGGCATGTCGGTCCGGTCCTCGTTTTCACCTCGACGATATGGATGCCGTCTTCATGCCCGACTATCAGGTCAACTTCCTTATGCCTGCAATGCCAGTTTCTTTCAAGCAACTTATATCCGTTCTGCAAAAGGTATTCCAAAGCCGCGTTCTCGCCTGCTCTTCCTATGCCGACATTGCTGCTTGCGGTCTTGTCATCTTCCTGTGTGCAGTCACCGGCATTGTCTACGCGCTTTGCCTCTCTCTTCATGTGCCCGCACCTTGTATCACCTCGTCCGGCTCTGCCGTCATGCGGCGTTCCGGCTCTACGCCCGGATTTCCTTTCCCGTCCTGTCCCGCCTATGTTGACGGGCCTCTGCATTCTGTTCCTACGCCTCATCCTCTCCTTATTTTTATAATATCGCACAAAGATAACCAAAATACTTCTATCCGCAGCCCGATTGCCAAAATTTTAAAAATGTTGTCAAAAAGTTTGGAAATAAAAAATTAATGCCTATCTTTGCCGTCCCAATCGCGGAAATAGCTCAGTTGGTAGAGCACGACCTTGCCAAGGTCGGGGTCGCGAGTTCGAGTCTCGTTTTCCGCTCTAAAGGTCAGTTTCCCGCTGACCTTTTTTCGTGCCCTGACCTTCCGGGCTGTTCCTCGAACTCGCGGCCCCGGGTCACCCTCCGTCGGAGGGCCGGGGAGGATATGAGAGTGCGCGTATCCACGTCGCAGACGTGGGTTCGAGTCTCGTTTTCCGCTCTAAAGGTCAGTTTCCCGCTGACCTTTTTTCGTGCCCTGACCTTCCGGGCTGTTCCTCGAACTCGCGGCCCCGGGTCACCCTCCGTCGGAGGGCCGGGGAGGATATGAGAGTGCGCGTATCCACGTCGCAGACGTGGGTTCGAGTCTCGTTTTCCGCTCTAAAGGTCAGTTTCCCGCTGACCTTTTTTCATTCCCGGTATAATTGCCAAAAATGGTTGGCGAAGTTGTTATAAGTTGCTAAAATAGTGTAATATATCGAAATTAGATGAAATGCATTTCATCTAATGAGTGATAATCAAAAAATAAGGAGGCGCTAGCGCTGTCTGGAGAGCGGGAACGGTAAGTAGAAGAGCACCCTGCAAATGCAATGCGTTGAATATGTGATAGTTGTGAATTGGGTGCGAGATTTTGGACGATATTTAAGGGGCGGCAGGAACACTATGTTTTTGCAAGTCTATGATTATTAGCTGTTTGCAAAATAGCTCTGCGCTTATGGTTACCGTTGTGCCTGCTTTTCTAAGGGATATGTCGTCATAGCCTTTTGATAGAACATGCTTTTGTGGGTGCTCAGATATCAAAGTTCGAGTTTCGTTTTCAACTGACCTTTTTTAGTGCCGGTACTTTAATCGCAATAAATTGGGGTTGTTTTTGTGGGGAATATGAGTTAATTTTGACGATTGAATTTTAAAAAGCCACAGCAAAATGTTCGCAAAAGAAGTTTATATCAACCGGAGGAATGTCCTGAAGACCAAGGTCGGCTCCGGTATTCTTTTATTCCTGGGCACAGGCGAGGCGGCCGTAAACTATGCCGGCAATGCCTACCGCTACCGTCAGGACAGTACCTTTAATTATTATTTCGGCCTGACGGATCCTGATCTGGCCGCCATTATCGACCTGGAGTCCGGAGAGGAGATTATTTTCGGCAACGATGTCGATATCGACGATATCATCTGGATGGGACCTCAGCCGCTGATCAGCGACAAGGCTGCGTCGGTGGGTGTCTCCAAGTCATTCCCGTTCGCGGAACTGGAGAAATATGTCTCCAGGGCGAAGGCTCAGGGCCGCAGGGTGCATTTCCTGCCCCCGTACCGTTACCGCAATATGATCCTGCTCAACCAGATGCTCGGAGTGCCTTTCGACAGGATGCGTGCAGAGGCTTCGGAGGAGTTCATCAAGGCGGTGGTGTCCATGAGGCTCATCAAAGAGCAGCGCGAGATAGAGGAGATAGACAAGGCCTGCAACATCGGCTATGCGATGCACTTTACGGCCATGAAGATGGCCAGGCTGGGCATGGTGGAGCAGCAGCTGGTCGGTGTGATGGAGGGCATCGCTGTCTCCGAGGGACTTATGCCGTCTTTCCCGACGATTCTCTCGCAGCACGGCGAGACCCTGCACAACCACAAGCATGACGGTGTCCTGACAGACGGGAAACTGATAGTCATAGATGCGGGTGCTGAGTCCAATACCAATTACTGTTCGGATTTTACCAGGACTATACCGTCTTCAGGCAAGTTTACCACGAAGCAGAAGGAGATATATGACATAGTGTCGGCAGCCAATAATCTGGCGCAGAGCGTGGCGCGGCCCGGCATCACCTACACTGAGGTACATCAGGCAGTGTCCCGTCTGATGGCTCAGGGGCTGATCAATCTCGGTATTCTCAAGGGCGATCCGGACGAGATAGTGGCGGCCGGAGCGCACTCGGTGTTCATGCCTCACGGTCTGGGCCACAATATGGGTATGGACGTACACGATATGGAGGATCTCGGAGAGGATTACGTAGGTTATGACGATACTTACAGGCGCAGCAAGCAGTTCGGTCTCGGTTCGCTCCGCATGGGCAAGATGCTCGAGCCCGGTCATGTGGTTACAGACGAGCCGGGTATCTACTTCATACCTGCCCTGATTGAGAAATGGAAGAAAGAGGGTATCAACACTCAGTATATCAACTTCCCTTTGCTGGAGAAAGAGTATTACGATTTCGGCGGTATCCGTCTGGAGGACGATATCCTCATCACCGAGAAGGGCTGCCGTCTGCTCGGCTCCAAGCGTCTTCCCATCACCACAGAGGATGTGGAGCGCGAGATGGCCGACAATTCTCTGTAACAGCGGATCGATCTTGCGCAGAAATGAAACAGCCGGGCTGTCGTCACGACACTCCGGCTGCTTTCATTTTCCGTCGAGCCATCTCTGCCCGCGTTTGGTCCTTAACCAGGCATAGAAGATGATTGCTATTCCAAGAGCAACAATCATCGCTGTTAACAAAAGATCCATAATATCAGTATTTCATTATGTAGTAACTAATTGAGGCCAGTATGCAAGTCAGGCAGAATCCAATTATCACAAGCAGTCCTTGATTGTGAAGGCGCG
>CALUTU010000033.1 GCA_944323785.1 uncultured Bacteroidales bacterium
ATCAGAAGCCTCTACGGCGAGCTCGACATCGACGGTGTCACCATGAGGATACCCATCGAGCAGCACAGCCTCGCCTCTGGCCTGGAGAATCACGAGCTCGGTGCCCTCTCATCCGGCAATCCCCAGCCCGGCGAGGTCCCCGTACTGACTTTCTCACCGAACGGAGTCTCCTTCAACAACGGATTCTTCTTCGGTAGGAAGACCAGCTCTGGAGGATGGGAGGTGACGACTGTGGTCACCGCAGGTGCCTCATCGCCCGTGGAGCCTCTGCCGTAGTACTGTACTGCGGTTGTATTCAAAGGGGTTGCCGGTAATCCGGCAGCCCTTTTTTATATTTTTGACTGCCGATTCAAAAAAAATACTACTTTTGTAGGACAGTCAAATATGGTTTTATGAAAAGATTCTTGTTTATGATGATCGTGGCCGTTATCGCTCTTCCTCTGCCGGCGCAGGTAAAGGAGGGTACAATATCGGTATCGGCCAGGGAGAATGTAGTCAACAGACTCCCGAAGGATATTGCGTATATTTTCCCCGAGTTTTCGGATGCCACTGTGTATTACAAGGATGACAGGTTCTCAAACGGCTGTCTCAACATATGTCTGCTGGACCGGACGCTAAGGTATGTGGAGAACGGAGATACCCTGCGGATACTCAATCAGAATGATGTCCGTGAGCTTGTACTGGCCGACACATCGTACCGGTGTATGAGCAGTTGTGTCATCAAGGTCATCTCTGAATCGGACGGGAGTCTGCTGGCCCAGCGTTTCCGTCTTACTCTTTCAGAGGAGAAGGACGATGCAGGTTACTCCTCGTTGCCGGCAACTTCGACGGCGGTATCGGCCAATGTCGGCAGACTGGATCCTTCCCGGAGCCTGGATACGAAGGCGGATTATTCCTATAAGCATGAGAGGGACTTCGTCCTGGTTAGCGGTGACAAGATCTATCCTGCCAAGCAGTCTGCGTTTACACGTCTTTTCCCCGATAAGAAGAAGGAGATAAAGGCTTACGTTAAGGAAAATAAAATCAATTTCAACAGTCAGCCGGATCTGGCTTCTCTGTTTGAGTTCTGTGCAATAAATTAATTTTTTTGAGATGAAGTTTTCAAAGTGTGTAATTCTGTTGGTGGCTGCCGGTGTTTTTCCTGTCTGTCTTTACGGTCAGGCGGGTTTTCTGGATATTAATCCTGATCCGGTGTCCCTTGGTATGGCCGGAACGGGAACGGTCATCTAAGAGACTCCCTACGCTATGTGGAACAATGCTGCGGGTGCTGTACTGGGAGACGGGAAGTTCCAGGTAGGGGGATCATACACTATGTGGAATGTTTCAGCCGAGTCGGCAAACGCTCCCGGACCATATAATATCGCAGCCGTAGCCGGTTACGGACGTGTGGCGAAGTTTATGACTGTGTCGGCGGGCGTCAGGTATTTCGGCGGTAATCCTTACGATATTGTAGACGGTGCGACGGGAGTGATATCGGGGACTTTTACCCCGGTCAATCTGCAGGCCGGAATCGGGCTCGGTTTCAGAATCCTGCCGATGTTCTCACTTGGTGCGAATGTAAGCTATGTACACAGTGTTCTGAGTAAGGACGGAAAGGCCGGTGCCGTGTCGGCTGACTTCGGTGCCCTGCTTGATCTTAAGTTTATGAGAGTAGGTGTTACTGCCTCCAATATAGGCTCCGGCTTGGATTACGGGACAGGTCCCAATGAGCTTCCTGCCAATCTAAAGATAGGGGTGGGGACGGAGCAGCGTTTCGGTAACGATGACAAGCATACTTTATCCGTCAATCTGGAAGGCGGAATGCTGTTCAGTCAGACTTCGTTTTTCGTCGGAGTCGGTGCGCAGTACGCCTGGAATGACATGCTGCGGGTCAGTGCAGGATATCATTACGGTGATCAGGCGACTCAGTTCTACGGTTCATATGCGTCCGTAGGTATCGGTGTAAAAGTGATAGGTATTTTATTCAACGCGGCATACCTTATAGGAACTGATAAGGATTCACCTTTGACTAATACATTCTCACTCGGCCTGGGCTTCGCCTTTTAGCTCCGGATGTCTGTTGACATTGTTGCGGTAAACGGAGGGCGGACAGCCGACTTCCCTTACAAAGGCCTTTGAGAACACCGTCAGTGAATTGTAGCCCAGATCCTGGGCCAGTTCCTTGAGCATGACTCCTTTCCCTCCCTGGACGAGACGTCTGGTGGCTTCCTCTATCCTGAAGACATCGATGTAGCGGTAGAAGTTCATACCGGCGCAGGTGTTGATGGCATTGGAGCAGTAAGTCCGGTTCGTACCGAGCTTTTTGGCCAGGGAGTCCAGGGAGATATCCTTATTGAGGTAGAATTTCTCTTCTCTCATAAGTCGTTCTATCTGACGGTATAGGTGTCTGTCGTCTCCGTCCGTCCCGCTGTTGCTTTCCTCAAGTCTCATATCCAGCCGCTGCATATTGTTCCGGTGCTGTTCCACAAGAGTTCTGTACATCCTCTTCTGTCGGATGTACAGGATTATAAGCATTGCAGCTATGGCAAGTACCAGTATGGCGGTCAGTGTGGATAACTTCAGGTATTCATAAGCTTTCTGTCTGTCCAGCTCCTTTGCCAGCATATCCTGCGAATGCCGGATATCCTGATTCATAAACAGGAGCTTGCTGAACTCGTTGTTTCTGAGTCCGACCAGACTGTCTGTCTGCAGCCGGGCCATGCGGTAGTATTCCAGGGCCTTGTTTTTCTTTCCAAGGCGGTAGGCCAGGTCTGCGGCCTTGGAAAGAACGAGGTGTTTGAGTTCAATGCTCTTGCTCCTTTCGGATACTTCGAGCGCCGAGATGTACATCTGCATCGCCTGGGCATTGCGTCCGTGCCGCTCCAGGAACTCTCCGTAGTGCAGCAGCAGCTGAATGTGAGTGGTGTAGTCGGAGAATGCAATGTGACTTATGGCCTTATTGTAGTATTCCTCAGCGCGTGTGTCATCTTGTCGCAGAACACTTATGCCGGCTTTCAGCAGATATATCTGCGCGTACTGCGATGCGGAGTTGCTGCTCTCGGCTGTTTTCAGGGCTTCGTCCAGGTATACGGATGCAGAGTCAGCGTTACCGGACAGCAGCAGCATCTTGGCCATGCCTATGTCGGCAACGCATCTGTAATAGCCGAAGCTGTCTGTATCGGTATTCTGCGCCAGTCTCCAGGCTCTTTCCGCATAGCTCATACCGTCCGCGCTGCCTCGGTAGTAGTATATGTCCATGATGTTGAGAAGCATGGATATCATACTGGCCGTGTCTGAACTGGCCTCGGCCAGTACGACGCCCTCTGAGAAGTATTGATATGCCTCAGAGTAGTCCATACTGACCCGTAATGACCAGCTTCCCATGACATTGTTGAATATGAGCCAGAGTCTGGGATCATCGTATCCGGAGTCCCGGTAACGGGCAACTCTGTCCGCATAGTATTTGACCGAGTCGGCCAGATCCATGAACAGGTAGGACTGCGCTGTGAAAATCTCGGAATACAGGGCCGCAAGTGTGTCTCCCCGTTCCAGGGCAGTCCGTATTCCTTGATGGGAGACGGCTATTACGGAGTCGTGTCTTCCGGTGCGGCTGTAGTATCCCAACTGTGATATCAGTGAATCTCTCCAGGAGGGCGTGGCGTAAGAGCACAATGTACTCAGGGCCGCGGCCGTGCATAAGATAAGTCTCAGGATGGTTCTCATATTGATGTTTGTTTATGAAAAAAGAGGATGACTGGTTATTGTATAAGCACAGTCATCCTCATTGGGTGTTATAGGGTGAGTATTACTCTTCCTTGCGGCGGGGAGCTGCTGCGGCCATCTTGTTGTAGTCGTCCATGGAGGCTACGATGATGCGGTCGAAGTCCCTCTGGCCTGTGCCGGCGGGGATGAGGTGACCGCAGATGACGTTCTCCTTCAGACCTTCAAGAGTATCGACCTTGCCGCGGATGGCAGCCTCGCTGAGCACCTTGGTGGTCTCCTGGAAGGAGGCGGCGGACATGAAGCTGTTGGTCCTCAATGCGGCGCGGGTAATACCCTGGAGTATCTGGTTGGATGTCGCGGGGATGGCATCGCGGGCCTGTACGAGCTTGAGATCCTGACGCTTGAGAGCGGAGTTCTCGTCTCTGAGCCGGCGTGTGGTGACGATCTGTCCCGGTCTGAGTTCTGTGGAGTCTCCTGCATCCTGTACGACTTTCTTGCCGAACATGGAGTCATTCTCCTCGTTGAACTCCCATTTGTCCACCAGCTGCTCGGGCAGGAAGCGGGTGTCACCCGGATCCACGATCTGAACCTTGCGCATCATCTGGCGTACGATGATCTCGAAATGCTTGTCGTTGATCTTCACGCCCTGCATACGGTAGACTTCCTGAATCTCGTTGACGATGTACTCCTGCACCTTGATGGGACCCTGGATGGCCAGGATATCGGCGGGAGATACGGCACCGTCGGACAGGGGCATACCTGCGCGTATGTAGTCGTTCTCCTGTACGAGAATCTGCTTGGACAGAGGCACGAGGTAACGTTTCTCGTCACCGCTCTTGGAGCGGATGATGATCTCCCTGTTACCGCGTTTTACCTTACCCATCTGAACCTCACCGTTGATCTCGGCGACGATGGCGGGGTTGGAAGGATTGCGGGCCTCGAAGAGCTCGGTGACGCGGGGAAGACCTCCGGTGATATCGCCTGACTTACCGATGGCGCGCGGTATCTTGACGATGACCTCTCCAGCCTTGACTTCCTCTCCGTCCTCTACCATAAGGTGAGCGCCTACAGGCAGGTTGTACTGTTTGACCTCGACTCCGTTCTGCATGATGTGTATCGTAGGGTTCTTGGATTTGTCCCTGGACTCTATGATCACTTTCTCACGGTGGAGTGAGTATTCATCCGTAGCCTCCTCCCTGAAGGTCACGCCCTCGATGAGGCTGTCATAGGAGACAGTACCTGAAAGCTCGGTGATGGTGACTGCATTGTAGGCGTCCCACTCGCATATCTTGTCACCCTTGGAGATGTTGGATCCGTCTTTCTGGAAAAGCTTGGCTCCGTAGGGAATGTTGTGCTGCGACAGGGTGATGCCGGTGTTGACATCGACGATGCGCATCTCGGCAGTACGTCCGATGACTACCTCGAAGTCTCCCTCATCCTCGTGCTTTGTGACGGTACGGAGCTCCTCGAACTCCAGGCGGCCGTCATAGCGGGCGATGATCTCGGACTCGGATGCGATGCTGGATGCGGTACCTCCGACGTGGAATGTACGCAGGGTCAGCTGTGTACCGGGCTCTCCGATGGACTGTGCGGCGATGACGCCGACCACCTCGCCTTTCTCGACCATACGGCCTGTGGCAAGGTTACGTCCGTAACATTTGGCGCAGACTCCCTTACGGGACTCGCAGGTGAGCACCGAGCGGATCTCGACCTGCTCGATGGGCAGGGCGGATATCTTGGCGGCGATGTCCTCCGTAATCTCCTCGTTGGCCGGGAGGATGAGCTCTCCGGTAAGAGGGTTGTATATGTCGTGTACCGAAGTACGGCCCAGGATACGGTCGTAGAGGGACTCGACGATCTCGTCCTTGTTCTTGATGGCCGTGGCCACGATACCGCGGAGGGTCTTGCAGTCCTCCTCGTTGATGATCACGTCGTGGGACACGTCCACGAGCCTACGGGTCAGATAACCGGCGTCGGCTGTCTTCAGCGCGGTATCGGCCAGACCCTTACGGGCACCGTGTGTGGAGATGAAGTACTCGAGCACCGAGAGGCCCTCCTTGAAGTTGGAGAGGATAGGGTTCTCGATGATCTCCGCTCCGGTCGAACCTGACTTCTGGGGCTTGGCCATCAGACCACGCATACCGCAGAGCTGACGGATCTGCTCCTTGGAACCACGGGCTCCGGAGTCAAGCATCATGAAGATAGGATTGAATCCCTGCTGGTCGGCCTCGATGTTCTTGGTCACCATATTGGTCAGACGCGAGTTGGTGGTGGTCCAGATATCGATGATCTGGTTGTAGCGCTCGTTGTTGGTGATAAGACCCATGTTGAAGCTCTGCTGTAT
>CALUTU010000034.1 GCA_944323785.1 uncultured Bacteroidales bacterium
TACGAGCCCCGCTACTGGGATGAGAGAAAGGAAAGACGCGAGCAAGTCAGACAGGACGCCCTTAGGGAAAAGGCCCTGAGAGAGGGCAAGGAATGGAAAGACGAAAGCTATCAGCCAGGAAAATACATAAAGGGAAAGCTGCAGGAGCAGGCCCGCAACAGCAGGAAAGGCTCCCTCAACAAGAACCTCACCCGTATAATAGGACTGGTATCTGTCGCCATATTTTTCGCATTTCTCATTTATTTTGCAAAATACTTCACAGTCTTTCTGGAGTCTATGAGATAATTGCAGCATGCTGAAGATTCTACCTTCAAACATATCGAATCTGATCGCTGCCGGAGAGGTCGTGCAGAGACCGGCGTCCGCTATGAAAGAGCTGCTGGAAAACGCAGTCGATGCCGGAGCCGGAAATATCAGCGTCATCATCGAGGACTCTGGCAAAACTCTTATTCAGGTCATCGATGACGGCTGCGGCATGACACCGGAGGAAGCCAGGCTATGCTTCGAGCGGCACGCCACATCGAAAATCTCGGAAGCCTCCGACCTGTCCTCAATCATGACATACGGTTTCAGGGGCGAGGCCCTGCCGTCAATAGCGGCCGTGGCTGAAGTCACTCTCAGAACCCGCAAAAAGGGCTCCGATACCGGTTCCGAGACCGTCTTCACCCCATCGGGATTCTCCGGGCAGGAGGAGGCAGCCATGCCCGAGGGCACCAATATCGCGGTAAGAAACATCTTCTACAGCCTGCCGGCCAGAAGGAAATTCCTCAAGTCCGACAGCACCGAGTTCCGGCAGATAGTCTCGGAATTCTCCCACGTGGCCCTGTGCCGTCCCGAAATCAGCGTCAGACTGGTCCATAACGGCAAGGACATATACAACCTCAAAAAAGCCAACACCTTAAAGCAAAGAATACTGGAGATAGAGGGAAAGGACATGGTGAAAGAGCTGATAGATGTACGGACTTCCACCAGAATCATCAATATCTCCGGATTCATCGGCAATCCTTCGGATGCGCGTAAAAGCGCCGGCAACCAGTTCTTCTTCGTCAACGGCCGATACTTCCGCTCCTCATATTTCCATAAGGCCGTCATGAAGGCCTATGACAAACTGATACCGGAAGGAGCATATCCGTCATACTACATCTTCTTCGAGACCACCCCGGAAAATGTTGACGTCAACATACATCCGGCGAAAACTGAGGTAAAATTCGAGAACGAGACCGAGATCTTCGAGATTCTTACCGCCGCCGTGAAAGAATCCCTGGGACGTAACTCATTCATACCTACTATTGATTTCGACCACGACACCCTCCCGGATATCCCTGCTCCGTCACGTTTCAACTATACGGGAAGCTACAGCCGCCCTCAACCAGCCAGACCGCAGCATATCCCCTATGAGACCATTCTGCCGGACACAAGTCCTTCCAGACACTACTCCGCAATCGAGTCTGCGGAAAGACCGTCCGCTGCTGTAAACGGCTACGGTGAAATCTTCGAGGACAGCGGCACATCCTCTTCCGGCAGCGGCATACTGCAGATATCCGGAAGATACCTGGTCACAACACTCCGCTCCGGCATGATGATAGTGGACATACGGAGGGCCAGAGAGAGGATTCTATACGAAAAATACCTCCGACAGCTGGACAACTCCGCACCCATCTCGCACCAGGTGCTGTTTCCCTGCGTGATACAGCTTTCTCCGGAGAAATACTCCCTGCTGACAGAGAACAGGGAACAGCTGAGGCTACTTGGATTCGACATCGGGCCTCAGGAGGAGAACTCCATATCCGTAAACGGTCTTCCGGAAGAGTTCGGCACTGATGAAAGCTCAGTAAGGACAGCCATCGACAACCTGCTCGCCTCCCTTATGGAGACCGGTTCGATAGATCTTATAAGGGCTGACAACAGGGAAGCCATGGCCCGCAGGCTGGCAGGAGCAGCTGCCGCATCAGCCGGAAACGGCAGGCTTTCTGCAGACGAGGCACGACTTTTGGTAGATACATTGTTCTCCTGTGCGGAGCCGGAGACGTCGCCAGGAGGCAAAAGATGCATGTCAGTACTTACTGAAGAAGATATAGAAAGGATTTTATGAACAATTACGGATATTACCGCCCCGGACTGCCATTTGTAGTCAAGAATCTTATAATCATCAACGCGATAGTGTTTGTGGTGACTCTGTTCGCCCAGCAGTTCATGTATCAGACATTCTCGCTGTTCTATTTCACATCTCCGTTCTTCAAGCCGTTCCAGCTGATAACCTACATGTTCATGCACGGCGGCTTCTGGCACATATTCTTCAATATGTTCTCGCTGTACATGTTCGGAAGCGTACTGGAGAACTATTGGGGAGGAAAGAAATTTTTCCTGTACTATATGGTCTGCGGCATAGGTGCGGGACTCATCAACGAGCTGGTAATGTACCTGCAGATTGCTTTCGCAGAGACTCCGGGCCTTGTAGAAGCCGCCATCAACAGAGTACCTACCGTGGGGGCCTCCGGTGCCATCTACGGTCTGCTGCTGGCCTACGGAATGATGTTCCCAAACAACGTACTGCAGTTCATATTTCCACCTATCGCCCTTAAGGCCAAATGGATGGTCATCATCTTCGGAGCCATCGAACTGCTCTCAGGCCTCTCCGGCACAAACAGCGGCGTAGCCCACTTCGCCCATCTCGGAGGCATGATCTTCGGCCTTATAATGATTCTTTACTGGAAGAAAAAGAACCGGTTGTACTCCTGATGAGCAAGGGGAAAACGACATTTCTCAGCATATCCTACAAGGTAGTCGCGACAGTATTCTGCCTGTTGCTCTACCTGAGCTACGCATCGGTACTGATTGATCCGGCGGTCCTGCCGATAGCCGGTTTCTTCGGACTTTACTTTATACCCGTACTGCTGCTCAACATCCTGCTTCTTATCATCGCCCTTTTCAGAAAGTCCTCTGCCGCATGGATATCCCTTGCGGCCATAGCGCCGGCATTTGCCTTCGCCGGCTCATTCTTCCGTATTGGCGGACATGAACCGGATATCACGGACACCGACGGTATTAAAGTCCTGACCTGGAACGTGGGCGGTTTCAGGGCCGGAGACGGCACTCCCCAACAGAACCTGGAGGATGTCGTCTCGCTGATTGAGACCGAGATGCCGCAGATAGTGTCCTTTCAGGAGTTCCGGGTCCGGGACACTGCGTCTATTCCTGAACTCTTCCCCGGATACCGGTACCGCACGCACCATTTCTACCGTCTGCGCAACGGAGATTTCGTCGGTAACGTAACCCTCAGCACACTGCCCATGAGAGAAAGCGGACACATATATTTTCCCCGAAGCACCAACATGGCGCTGTATGCGGACATGGAGCTGTCCGGCCGCATGTTCCGTCTATACAACGTGCATCTGGAGTCCAACAACATCTCCATCGTATCCATCATAAAGAAAATCGGACGAGGATATGACGAATTCTCGCACGAATTTGCCCAGGCTCACGAAAAAGTCAAAAAATCTTCCTCCCGCAGAGGCAGTCAGGTACGGGCTTTGCTTGACAATATTTCAGAGAGCGGATTACCGGCCGTAATCTGCGGAGACGTCAATGACACCCCCGTTTCCTATTGTTTCCGCAGCCTCAGACACGGGCGCAAGGACACCTTCCGGGAAGCAGGCAAGGGATTCGGTGCCACCTACCGCATACTATGGCCCCTGCTGAGAATTGATTACGTATTTGTTCCAGAAAGCGCCGGTGTATTGGCACACAGGACACTACGCCTGGACTGCTCGGACCATTATCCGGTAATAGCGGAGATAAGTATGAATGAATAACACAAGAACTATGATACAGAAAGAACAGATTGAAAAAGCCGTCGCCGTACTGAAAGCAGGAGGTGTCATACTCTACCCCACTGACACTATATGGGGAATCGGCTGTGATGCCACCAATGAGGCGGCCGTTGAAAAAATATTCAAGATAAAACAGAGATCTGACTCCAAGAGTCTGATTATTCTGGCAGGAGATATGAACATGGTAGGCCGCTACGTCCGGGAGATTCCGGAGATGGCCGTCACGGTAGAGTCTCTCAGCGACAAACCCCTCACCATCATCTATCCGGAGGGTATCAACCTGGCCTCCAACGTAACAGCTGAAGACGGCAGCATTGCCATAAGGATTCCCAAAAACGAGTTCTGCCTTGAACTGCTCCGCACCCTGCACAGGCCTATAGTATCCACATCTGCCAACGTCTCAGGCACTCCTGCCCCGAAAAAATATATGGAAATCACCGAGGACATCAAGGCCGCAGTGGACTTCGCAGTCGATCCTTCCAGCGAGCAGAACGCCACCGGCAAGGCATCCTCCATCATCAAGCTCGGCCTGCACAACGAAGTACAGGTCATCCGGGAATAGTCCCTGCCTGTCCGCATAATCGGTTTGCGCAAAAAATTTTTGTATTTTCCAAAAATTATATACCTTTGCGCTCCGATTCCACTGAGCTATGGTGTAATGGCAGCACGACAGATTCTGGCTCTGTAAATCTAGGTTCGACTCCTGGTAGCTCAACAAAAT
>CALUTU010000035.1 GCA_944323785.1 uncultured Bacteroidales bacterium
TAACTACGGAAGATGATTACCACGGAACAGGTGAGAGACTTGCGTCAGCGTATCGATACGCTGGGGAGGTGTCTTTGACATCGCTTCTAAGAAGGAGCAGGTAGCTGCGATGCAGCAGCACAGTGCCGGAGCCGGATTCTGGGATGACCCGAAGGAGGCCGAGGCATATCTTAAGAAAATGTCGGGCGTGAAGTTCTGGACCGATGCCTACGACGGGATTAAGAAAATGGATGAGGATCTGGAGGTTCTGCTGGAGTTCGCCAAAGAAGACGAGGCGGCTCAGAAAGATGTGGATGCTCAGTTCGAGGCCCTTGTCGGAAAGGTCGAGGATCTGGAACTGCGCAATATGCTCGGCGAGGAAGGAGACAATCTCGGGGCAATCCTGAAGATCAATTCGGGAGCCGGCGGCACCGAGAGCAATGACTGGTCGTCCATGCTGATGCGCATGTACGTCCGCTGGGGCGAGCGCAACGGCTACAAGGTGGCGGTCAGCGACCTCATCGAGGGGGACGAGGCCGGCATCAAATCGGTGACCATCGAGTTCGAGGGGGACTATGCTTTCGGCTACCTCAAGGGTGAGAGCGGAGTACATCGCCTGGTGCGAATCTCCCCGTTCAATGCCCAGGGCAAGCGGCAGACTACATTCTCTTCCGTCTTCGTCTATCCTCTCGTGGACGACACCATCGAGATAGAGATCAATCCGGCCGACTTGGAGTGGGACACCTACCGCTCGTCCGGAGCCGGCGGCCAGAACGTCAACAAGGTCGAGACCGGTGTTCGCGTGCGCCACATCCCGACCGGCATCGTGGTCGAGAATACCGAGACCCGCTCCCAGCTCGACAACCGTCAGAGAGCCTTGCGTATATTGAAATCCCATCTTTACGACCTGGAGCTCAAGAAGCGTCAGGAGAAGCAGGCAGAACTGGAGGGCAAGAAAAAGAAGATAGAGTGGGGCTCGCAGATCCGCAGCTACGTCCTGCATCCCTACAAGATGGTCAAGGACCTGCGTACCGGCTACGAGACATCCGATACGCAGGGAGTCCTGGACGGTGACCTCAACGCCTTCATGAAGAAATTCCTCATGGAAAGCGGTCAGGTGTAGGACTAGAGTTCCCAGGCGAGGGCGGAGGCACCGAGGATGGCTGCGTCCGAGTCCTTTAGGGTAGAGTAAAGCAGGCGGATCTTGCCTTTCCAGATGTTCAGCAGATTGTCGTTCATGCTCTCGAGGATGGATTCGGTCAGGAACTCCTTGGACCTGGCCAGACCGCCGAAGAGGATTATGGCCTCGGGTGCGCTGAATGCCACGAAGTCGGCGAAGGCCTCTCCCATAATCTTGCCGGTGTAGTGGAATATCTCGATGGCCAGCTTGTCGCCCTTTGTGGCGGCATCGTAGATGTCCTTAGAGGTAATCTTCTCCGGATCCAGATTGCGCAGCAGACTGGGCTCGTCCCTTTCGGTCAGGAACTCCCTTGCTGTGCGGGCCACGCCTGTCGCGGAGGTGTAGGTCTCCAGACAGCCCTTGCGTCCGCAGTTGCACTGCCGTCCTCCGCGTATGATGGTGGTATGGCCGAGCTCTCCTGCGAATCCGTCATGGCCGTACACTATCTTGCCGTCTATCACGATGCCGCTGCCGACTCCGGTGCCGAGGGTAATCATGATGAAGTCCTTCATCCCCTTGGCTATGCCGTAGGTCATCTCGCCGACGGCGGCCGCATTGGCGTCATTGGTGATGGCCACCGGTATACCGACTATGTCGCGTATCATCTTGGCGAAGAAGATAACCATGGGCTTGTCGTTCTCGTCGTAGGCCCACTTGAGATTGGGTGCGAATTCTATGGTGCCCTTGTAGTAGTTGCCGTTCGGGGCACCGATGCCGATGCCCTTTATCTCTCCGTCATTCTCGGACTGTCTGATGAGGTCCTTGATGGCGGTGGTGAGATCCTCCACATAGGATGACAGCTCTCTCTGGAGAGATGAGATGACGCTCTGATAAAGTATGTTGCCGCGGGCATCCACGACCCCCAGCTTGGTGGTCTGTCCTCCGACATCGATGCCCATTACTAAAGCCTGTTTTGCCATGGTTATTCTGTTTTAATATCGGTGTTTACGTTTCTGGAGCCGAGCAGCGCATAATAAAGCATATATGCGAAGCCGGCGATGAGCAGCCAGTAGCTGTTGAGGAATCCTATGCTGTCGGCAATGGCTCCTTGGATGGCCGGGATAATGCCGCCGCCGCACACCATCATCATGAAGATGCCGGATGCTGCCGAGGTGTATTTACCCAGACCCTCTACTGCCAGATTGAATATCACTCCCCACATCACGGATGTGCAGAGACCGCAGAGCACCAGGAACAGGCAGTTGACGGGTACTTCAGCGAATCCAAAACTGAGATTGGAGTTCATTACGGGCATCTTGACGATATTGCTGTCCGGCATGAAGATTGCCAGGAGCATTAGGATGATGCCGCAGCTTGCTACAGTGGTAAGCATAGCCTTGCTGGATACTCTTCCACCGAAAAGTCCGCCTATCAGACGGCCTACAAGCATCAGCAGCCAGTATGTTCCGACTACGCTGCCAGCGACAGTGGTGTCGATGCCCTTGCCCATAATGGGGTCGGTCATGAACAGATTCATGATGTTGGGGATGCCGACCTCGACTCCCACATAGATGAATATGCAGATGATTCCGAGCTTGAAGTGTCTGAACGACCATGCGCTGTATTTGTCCTTGACAGCGTCTTTCTCTTTGCGGACTACGAACGGCTCCGGGATCCTGGACAGCAGCAGCACGATGAAAGCCAGCGCGAATATGCCCATTGCCAGGAACAGTACGGGGTCTGCGTTTGATATTCTGGCACCGGCGATATCACCGATCAGATAACCGCCGAGTACTGGGGCCAGAGTGGCTGCCGTGGAGTTGAACACGCCTCCGAACTGTATCAGTTGGTTGCCTCTGTTTCCGCCGCCTCCGAGGGTGTTGAGCATCGGATTGACCACAGTGTTGAGCATACACATCGAGAAACCGGATATGAATGCACCTGTAAGATATACAGGAAAGCTGTCAACTGTTCCGGAGAGGAAAGTGACGCTCACACCGATGAATCCTACAGCCACTGCCGTAAGGGCTGTCTTCTTATAGCCGATACGCTGCAGCAGGATTCCGGCGGGAATACCCATACATAGGTAGGCCAGGAAGTTCATGAGGTTGCCCAGCTGGGACTGGAAGTTGGACAGTTCGAATTGGGATTTGACGATTACTCCGAGGGGGTTCTGCAGGCCCGTGACGAAAGCGATCATGAAGAACAGTGCGAACATCATCGCTATCGGGAGCGCATAGTTTTTCTTTTCAGTCATATAAGTACACAGTTAATGTTTGTTTGAAATGCAAAAGTATGAATAATTATTTTCCCTTGTTCATCAGCTTTTTCTTAAGATTGCACAGATACTGCGGGGTGACCCCCAGATAAGAGGCCAGAACCTTGCCCGGAACGGCGTCTATGATTTCGGGACGGTTTTTCAGAATGGACAGGTAGCGGTCCTTGGCGGCACCGTTGATCAGGAACAGCTTGTGCTCGCATGTAAACAGTTGTCCCATGGCGAGGTTGAACATCCATTGCGAGAATTCGGGATAGTCTTTCAACATGCCGTCGAAAGTGTTTTTGTCCATTCTCATAACGGAGGCTGAAGTCTTGCAGTTTTCGGCTATGAGAAATGCCGGAGTCCGCATATAATAGGAGTGCGGGGAGAGAATGATGGTTCCCGGTGTCGCGAAACCGAAAGTGCTCTCACGGTATTCCTCAATGTGGAAAATTCTGATAATGCCTTCTTTAAGGCAGTAGATGTCAGTATTGACCCGATCGTAGTCTATAAGGCGCTCTTTCGGTTTTAGGTGAATTTCCTCCATTCTGCCGAGGAATTCCTCAATAATCTCATCAGAAGGATTGAAGTTCCCCTCCATCTTTATCAGCTGCTTCAGTTTATTGTCCATTGTACTCGGATTAAATAAAGTGTAAAGATAAATAAAGATTTTCTGGAGGATTAAGATAGTTTA
>CALUTU010000036.1 GCA_944323785.1 uncultured Bacteroidales bacterium
AAAGACAGACTGATGCTATGTTTGCTGTCGCTAACAAAAAATTAACTGCAAATGAAAAAATTTACATCTATCCTTGCAACGGCTCTTATAGCCGCGTCTCTGTTTCTGTCATCTCCTTTTCCTGCATCAGGAGATAATAGTTTAACAAAAATCATCCACTTTCAAAAAACAGACCCAAGCACCCGCAGCATTTTTAACTGAAGACGAAAAATCAGCATTGATATCTTCTTTTAGTGTTGCATCTGAAAGTCCATGCCTATGGTACAACCAGCTATAAAGAACACAACGAAATCAGCTATCGGAAGATTGTTGACGCTAGTATTATTCTTCCTGGTCCTCTATGTTATTTTCGGAGTACGTTTTGACAGTATCTGGGGAGCAATTCCATTGTCACTATTGATAATCGGGATAATCGCCTGCATATTCAATATGGTAAAGGAATTTTACACCGCACGACATCAAAGCGGACAGAACCATGACGCTAAGACGCAATAAGTCTTAATACAAGGAAGGGCCGCCATCCGCACTATCAAGACAGTCTGATCTGGAGGGGCGGCCTTCCTTTATGAGCTGCCGGAAAATCCTGACATCCGGAGGCTCGCGACAGGGACTCTAGCCGAAGTATAATTCCGCTGACTGTTAGGGACTTAACCTCGCACAAAGGTGCACCGTCCGGGTTTGAAAGCCGGACAGGGCACCTTTGTAAAATGCAATAATTTGATAATGAGCGCGTTGTAATTTATCAGCTTGCCCGGCCTGCTGTTTTGCTGGTGACGGTTGTGGGGGCAGAGCTGACAGATGCAGAGTCGGGAAGAAGGTGTGGTGCAGAAGTCAATTATGTCAGGTGGGTGACATATCTCAATTTTTCTGTAGAAAAAATCAAAACAGTTTCTTATTTTTGCATGATAAATCAATGATGCGATGACACAGGAAGAAGTATTCAAGCAACTTACAGCCCATGCCAAGGAGTACGGCTTTGTATTCCAGTCAAGCGAGATATATGACGGTCTCAGCGCCGTATATGACTACGGCCAGATGGGCGTCGAGCTCAAGAACAACATAAAGAAATACTGGTGGGACGCCATGGTGCGTCTCAACGAGAATATCGTCGGCATCGACTCGGCCATATTCATGCATCCCAAGATATGGCAGGCCTCCGGCCATGTGGGTGCCTTCAATGACCCGCTTATCGACAACAAGGACTCCAAGAAGCGTTACCGTGCCGACGTGCTTATCGAGGACTACATCGCAAAACTGGAGGAGAAGATAGCCAAGGATGTGGAGAAAGGCCGCCGCAAGTTCGGCGAGAGCTTCAACGAGGAGCAGTTCCGCGCCACCAATCCCAACGTGCTGCGCAACCGGCAGAAGATGGACGAGGTTCGCTCCCGCATGACGGAGGCGTTGAATGCCAACGACCTGCAGGGGCTGCGTGACATCATCATCGACTGTGGCATCGTCTGCCCCATCTCCGGTACCAAGAACTGGACTGAGGTGCGTCAGTTCAACCTGATGTTCTCCACTCAGCTCGGCAACATCTCCGGAGAGGACGGCATCATCTACCTCCGTCCCGAGACGGCCCAGGGCATTTTTGTCAATTTCCTCAATGTCCAGAAGACCGGCCGCATGAAGATTCCATTCGGTATTGCCCAGATAGGCAAGGCATTCCGCAACGAGATAGTGGCCCGTCAGTTCATCTTCCGCATGAGGGAGTTCGAGCAGATGGAGATGCAGTTCTTCGTGCGTCCCGGCTCGGAGCTGGAGTGGTTCTCCAAATGGAAGGAGGCCCGTCTGCAGTGGCACAAGGCTCTCGGACTGGGCGATGAGAAGTACCGCTTCCATGACCACGAGAAACTGGCCCACTATGCCAACGCCGCCACCGACATCGAGTTTGAGTTCCCCTTCGGCTTCAAGGAGCTTGAGGGCATCCATTCCCGTACGGATTTTGACCTGAGCAATCACCAGAAATTCTCCGGCCGCAAGATACAGTATTTTGACCCTGAGACCGGCGAAAGCTATACTCCCTACGTCATCGAGACATCCATCGGTCTGGACAGGATGTTCCTGGCCGTGCTCTCCGCATCCTACTGCGAGGAGAAGCTGGACAACGGAGAGGAGAGAGTGGTTCTCCGTATTCCGCCCGTATTGGCCCCTGTCAAGCTGGCCGTATTGCCGCTGGTCAAGAAAGACGGTCTGCCTGAGAGGGCCAGGGCCATCATCGATGACCTTAAGTTTGACTTCAACTGCCAGTACGACGAGAAGGACAGCATCGGCAAGCGTTACCGCCGCCAGGATGCGATAGGCACGCCTTACTGCATCACGGTGGATCACCAGACCCTGGAAGACAACTGCGTGACCATCCGCGACCGCGACACCATGGTCCAGGAGCGCATCCCCATCGCCGAGGTCGAGCGTATCATCAGGGAGAGAACGGATTACAAGCCAGTATTACGGAAATTGAATAAAATAGGATAACATTATGGCTACGACGGAAGTAAAGTATCTCGGACTGGACCTTAAGAGTCCGGTGATCGTCAGCAGTTGCTCATTGACCGCTGATGTGGACAAAGTAAAGGAAATGCAGCGTGCCGGAGCAGGTGCCGTGGTGATGAAGTCTCTCTTCGAGGAGCAGATCCGCGGCGAGGTGGAGTTTATGGCCTCGGCCGGACACTCCTATCCGGAGATGGACGACTATCTCCACGCCTATATCCGCAGCAATTCCATAGCCCAGTACGCCGAGAAGGTAAAGGCCCTCAAACAGGCCGTGACTATACCTGTCATCGCCAGCATCAACTGCTACAGCCCCGGAGAATGGGTCGAGTATGCCCGCCAGGTCGAGGCTGCAGGCGCGGATGCCCTGGAGATCAATCTTTACGATCCGGCAGTAGACCCCAGGACCTCTCCATCCTCCATAGAGGAGGGATATATCAGCGTGATACGCTCCATCGTGTCTGAGCTGCGCATCCCCGTGGCCGTAAAGATAGGCCAGCACTATACCAGCATAGTCAATTTCGCAGACCGTCTGGCTTCCTGCGGCGCGAAAGGAGTGGTGATATTCAACCGTTTTTTCAGACCCGATATCGATATAGAGAACTTCAGGCTCGTGCCGGCGGCGCCCCTGTCCCACGAGGGAGAGTACGGAGAGACGCTGCGCTGGACGGCTATACTCTCGTCGGTGGTCAATACCGATATAGCTGTCACCACCGGCATCCATACTCCGGAGACGGCCATAAAGATGATACTGGCCGGGGCCGCTGCAGTGCAGATCTGTTCGGTGATATATCAGAAAGGCGTGGATGTGATTGCCGGCTTCAACGACAGGATTCAGAAATTCTTGGAGGACAACAATGTCGGAAGCCTTTCCCAGATCCGTGGCCGTCTGGACTACTCCACCATAGCCGATCCGGCCTTGTACGAGCGCGTCCAGTTCATGAAGACCTTCGG